>NZ_CZAQ01000014.1 GCF_001404695.1 Collinsella aerofaciens
GCCCACCGGCCTAATGGCTTGGCGTCAGCATGCCGCGATTCGGTCGCACGGAGAGCATTTCCCAGTTGACAAAACTATAGGAACACCCCCCATCTATGAATCCAAAAACCAAGTAATTTGCCGGTGCAACGTCTCCCTTACGTTTTGCTGGGCACGTCAAGCGGTAGCAGCTCCCTAAATGTGGAGCCACCATCGCCCACGTCCACCAGGCACCAGCGCTTATGACGATCGATCTTCTTTACACGGGCCTCTTGCCCCACCAAGGGACCCTGCTCTATGTGCAACACGCCGTCTTCTATGCGCGCCACGCTGTTGCGCACCACACCGTCGTCATCCAACACGCTGCGGTACCAATCCTGCGCATCGTCCGGCATGGGCATGTACGCCCGCTCCCTACTGCCGGCGATGCGACAGCCAAAGCTCAATTGGGCCAAAGCCCTATCGAGCGCGGCGGCATCGTGCGTGGCGACGAAGAAGTATTCCTTGTACATGGGTTTGGTTTGGATCGACCAGACGCCGTCCCGCTTAAACCAGAACTCCTTTTGCATCACAAAAGCGTCCTGCATCAACTCGTGTGGGATAATGCAGCGGACCTTTTCGCAGGTCTCGCGCTCTTTTCCATGGGGGGTGTGAACCAGATACCAGCGAACGCGGCCGTGCTGGCTGCTGGTGGTGGCGCCGTTAAAAGCGCCTGGCAGCTGCTCTTGGCGCCGTGCCGTCTGTTCCATGTTCTCGCCCCCTCTTTTGGCTTTGCGATGCACGCAAATGCAGGGGCGTTTAGAACAGGCTTCTCGCTCGCAGCTAGGCGCAGTCGCAAAAGTACAGGTTTTTGTATCTTTCGACATAGGCAATTATACGAGCAATTAATCAACGATTGCCCAGATTACGCAAAATGTTCTGCCGGTAGATACATCTCCATACCCCTCTACAAAAACCTGTACCTTTTTGTGCAACAAAAAAAGCCGCTCAACCAGCGGCTTTTCTTTTTTGGGTATGAAAAAAGGCGACCGCCCTTTGTGGACGGTCGCCTTTGTTACTTGATGTGAAGTTTGCCTTAGGCGCGGGTCTTGATCTCCTCGGTCACCTTTGCAACAAACTCGTCAACGCTCATCTGGACGGTCTCGTTGGAGCGATCGCGGACGGAGATGTTGCCGGCCTCGACCTCCTTCTCGCCCAAGATGAGCATGTAGGGCACGCGGTCGATGCTGCGAGCCTCACGGATCTTGTAGCCGATCTTCTCGTCGCGGTCGTCGCAGACCACGCGAATGCCGGCCTCCTCCAGCTTGGCGCACACCTCGTGGGCGTAGTCGCGGCTCTTCTCAGAGACGGGAAGCGCCTTGACCTGCACGGGAGCCAACCAAGTGGGGAACTTGCCCGCAAAGTGCTCAATCAGAATGCCAATGAAGCGCTCGATGGAGCCAAAGCACACGCGGTGCAGCATGATGGGGCGCTTCTTGGTGCCGTCGGCATCCACGTACTCCAGATCAAAGTTGAGCGGCATCTGGAAGTCGAGCTGCACGGTACCGCACTGCCAGGTACGGCCGAGCGAGTCCTCCAGGTGGAAGTCGATCTTGGGGCCATAGAAGGCGCCGTCGCCCTCGTTGACCTCGTAGTCCATGCCCAGCTTCTCCAGAGCGGTGCGCAGGCCCTCCTCGGCGCGAGCCCAGTCCTCATCGGAACCCATGGAGTCCTCGGGGCGGGTGGAAAGCTCAACGTGATACTTAAAGCCAAACTTCTGGTATACGGAGTCGATGAGGTTGACCACGCCCACGATCTCGTCGGTCAGCTGGTCGGGGCGCACAAACAGGTGGGCGTCGTCCTGGTTAAAGCAGCGCACGCGGAACAGGCCGTGCAAGGCGCCGCGCAGCTCGTGGCGGTGCACCAGGCCAATCTCGCCGGCGCGAATGGGCAGCTCGCGATAGGAGTGCGGCTTGGAGGCGTACACCAGCACGCCGCCCGGGCAGTTCATGGGCTTAATGCAATACTCTTCGTCGTCGATGACGGTGGAGTACATGTTGTCCTTGTAGTGGTCCCAGTGGCCCGAGGTCTTCCACAGCTGCTTGTTCATGATGAGCGGCGTGGAGATCTCCACGTAGCCGGCCTTGTGGTGGATCTCGCGCCAGTAGTCCAGCAGCGTGTTCTTAAGGATCATGCCGTTGGGCAGGAAGAACGGGAAGCCGGGGGCCTCGTCGCGCATCATAAAGAGGTCCATCTCGCGGCCGATCTTGCGGTGGTCGCGCTTCTTGGCCTCCTCCAGCATGTGCATGTGCTCGTCGAGCTCTTCCTTGGTGGCAAAGGCGACGCCGTTGATGCGGGTGAGCATCTTGTTGTCCTTGTCGCCCTTCCAGTAAGCGCCCGAGACGCCGGTGAGCTTAAAGGCCTTCAGCGCCTTGGTGTAGCAGATGTGGGGGCCGACGCACATGTCGATGTAGTCGCCCTGCTGGTAGAAGGTGATGCGGGCGTCGTCGTCCAGGTCGCCGATGTGCTCGACCTTGTACTTCTCGCCGCGCTCCTCCATAAGAGCGATGGCCTCGGCGCGGGGTTTCTCGTACACGGAAAACTTGAGGTTCTCCTTGACGATCTTCTTCATCTCGGCCTCGATCGCGGGGAAGTCGTCCTCGCTGATTTTGACGCCCTCGGGCAGGTCGACGTCGTAGTAGAAGCCGTTGTCGGTCGCGGGGCCGTAGGCAAAGTCGGCCTCGGGGTACAGGCGCTTGATGGCCTGTGCCATGATGTGCGCGGCGGAGTGGCGGATGACGTGCGTGACCTCGTCCTGCGGGAGCTCGGCCACCGAACCGTCATTGTAGAGTGCCTTCATGGGTATGTTTTCTCCTCTCGGATGCCTGATGCAAGTGCGTGCGATGCGCTCGGCGTTTTAACTTGCATCATTATAGGCAGGTTGCCTTGGTATACAAGCGCCCGCCGCACCTTAATGGCACGGCGGGCGATTTTCTACGCATGCTTCATCGTGTGGGGCGGGGTGCGCGTGTGGCTTGCGCGGGACGCGCGCTGCCCGTGGCTTGCGGCCGGCCCGGCGATGGATGCGTTACTGGATGCGAGTTCGGCAGTAGGGGCAGACCTTCCAGTGCGCATCGAGCGGGCGATGGCAGCTGGGGCAGACGTTTCGAACCTGGGTGTCGCACACCGGGCAGACGACGAAGTCCTTCTCGATGGGCGCGCCGCACTGCGGGCAGGTGCCGTACTGGGCAAGCTGGCGCTCGCGCAGAGCCATGTCCAGCTCCTGCTCCTCGCGGTCGGACGCGTAGGAGTGCGGGCGCAGGACCAGATAGGCGATAAGGCCCACAAACGGGATGAGGGCGATGATGCCCCATGCCACGTAGGCGCTGGCGCCGCGGCGGCGAGCGTCGATGAACACATAGACGACCGACAGCACATACAGGGCAATGATAAAGCCAACGAAGGCATAGACGACGCCCATAAGCTGCGGCGACATGAGCTCGGAGATGTACTTGGACATTACGGGTACCTTTCGGGATATTAACAGTCCGGTCAAGTTTACCACGGGGTTTGTTTATATGGGACCACGGCTAGGGGCGGGGCTGGCGCGGACACAAACATCTCAATCTGTAACAGGTGGGAGCGGGATCCGGGTCTAGGTGTTACAGATTGAGACGAACGGAAGGGGCGCCAGACTAACGTCTCAATCTGTAACATCTGGGACCAAATTTCCCCTCTTACTGTTACAGATCGAGACATTCAAAATCCGCCGGAAGGTTTGTCTTGATCTGTAACATCTAGAACCCAAATCATCAGCTAACTGTTACAGATTGAAACGAACGGTTGCCGTAGCTGTCGGCAGACGAGGCCAACATCCGTGCCGGGTCTCACCTCGTCTGCCGTTGGCGGGTATTGCGGGGCTGTTCGCCGCATTGCCGCCGCGCTGGGGGTGTGTAGACCGTAGGATAGTCTTATTGACAGCCTGTCAACTCGTCTGGGAGGCACTGTGACAGAAACGTTTGATATCGCGATTGTCGGCGCGGGCATTACCGGATGCGCCATCGCGCGGCAGCTAGCGCGCTATGACCTGTCCATTTGCGTGGTCGAGGCGGCTAACGATATTGCGCTGGGCGCGTCGAAGGCCAACGGCGGCCTAGTGCACGCTGGCTACGATCCGGTGCCGGGCACGGTTAAGGCGCACGTCAACGCCCGTGGCTGCGAGTTATACGGTACGTGGGCGCAGGAGCTGGGATTTCTGTTCTGCCGCACCGGTTCGATGGTGCTGGGGTTTAACGACGAGGACCGCGCGCATCTGGAGCAGCTGCGGCGCAACGGCCTTGCCAACGGCGTGCCCAGGCTGTCGATCGTCGGACCCGACCGCATCCACGAATTAGAGCCGCGCGCCAGTGCCGATGCAGCGTGCGCGTTGTGGTGCCCTTCGACCGGTTTTGTCGATCCGTTTGAGGTTGCCATCGCCGCGCTGGAGAACGCCGTGGCCAACGGGGTGACGTTTATGCGCTCCGCACCCGTAGAGGCGATTGAAGTTGCGGGCTCGGGCGACGACGCGCGCTTTACGCTGGCGACCCCCGCTGGCAACGTGCGCTGCCGCTATCTGATCAACGCCGCGGGCAACGGCGCCGCCGACATCTCGCATATGGCGGGCGCCGAGGAGTTCCAGATGGTCTGGCGTCAGGGCAACATCGTGGTGCTGGACAAGGAACCGCGTGCACTCATGCCGCTCTACCCCGTTCCCACGCCGGTGTCCAAGGGCGTTATCGTCACGGGTACCGTACACGGCAACACCGTGATCACCGCGACCGCCGCCGTGCGCGAGCCGGGCGACACGCAGACCTATGCGGACGACGTCAACGCGCTCCTGACCGGCGCGCGCAAGCTGGTGCCCGATCTGGACACGCGCCGCGTGGTGCGCGCATTTGCCGGCGGGCGTCCGGTCATTCAGGGAACGAACGACTTCTTTATTGGGCAGTCGGCCGTGGTGCCGGGGCTGTTCCAGGCGGCGGGCATCCAGTCGCCGGGCGTGGCGAGCGCGCCGGCCATTGCCGAGCGCATGGAGCTTGTGATGCGTGAGGCGGGCGTGGAGCTGCACGAGCGGGCGGACTGGAATCCAATTCGCCGCGCGCCGGACGACTTTGACCGCGCACCGCTGGCTCGCAAGGAAGAACTCATTGAGTCCGATCCCGCGTGGGGGCAGATCGTCTGCCGCTGCGAAACGGTGCCCGAGGCCGAGATTGTGGCCGCGATCCGACGCCGTCCGGGCGCGATTTCGGTCGAGGGCGTCAAGCGCCGCTGCCGCGCCGGCATGGGTCGGTGCCAAAGCGGTTTTTGCCAGAGCCGCGTGGTGGCGATCCTGGCGCGCGAGCTGGGCTGCGACCCCAGCGAAGTGCTGTTGGAGGATGCCGGATCTTGGCTGGTCGAGGGACCTTTGAAGGGGGTGCGCTAGGATGGCGGAATTCAAATCGAGTGCGATTGATTGCGGCGTCGTTGAGGCCGTGGCAACGCAGGCCTTCGACGTGGTCGTTATCGGCGGCGGACCTGCCGGCATGGCGGCCGCGCTGGCCGCGCATAAGGCAGGCGCACGCGTGGCCATCGTGGAGCGCGAGCAGCACCTGGGCGGCATCCTCCGCCAGTGCATCCACCCCGGCTTTGGCCTGTCGCACTTTAAACAGGAGCTCACCGGTCCCGAGTACGCGCAGCGCTTTATCGACCAGGTGCATGCAACCGATATTGCGCTGTTCCTGAACAGCATGGTGCTTGGGATTGATTCAGGCGAGCCTGCGGAAGACACCGCGGTCCACACCGTCACGCTCATGAGCCCTGCCGGCATGCTGCAGCTCACCGGTCGCGCGATCGTCCTTGCCATGGGCTGCCGTGAGCGCACCCGCAGCGAGATCAAGATCCCCGGCAGTCGTCCCGCCGGCGTGTTTACGGCCGGCCTGGCGCAGCGATACATCAATATCGAAAACCTCAAACCCGGCTCGCGCGCCGTCATTTTGGGTTCGGGCGACATCGGGCTGATCATGGCACGTCGCTGCACGCTCGAGGGGATTTCGGTCGAGGGCGTGTACGAGCTCATGCCATACGCCAACGGTCTGCGCCGCAATGTGAAGAACTGCCTGGATGACTTTGGCATTCCGCTACATCTATCCACCACGGTAACGCGCGTGATCGGGCACGACCGCGTGGAAGCCGTCGAGGTGAGCCAAGTCGACGAACGCCTAGCGCCCATTCAGGGGACCGAGCGCATTGTTCCGTGCGACACGTTGCTGCTTTCGGTGGGCCTGATTCCCGAGAACGAGCTTTCGGTTGCCGCGGGTGTAGAGCTTGATCCGCGCACGCGCGGCGCCGTGGTGAACCAGAGCCTGCAGACGGGCGTACCGGGCATCTTTGCCTGCGGCAACGTGCTGCACGTGCACGACCTGGCCGACAACGTAACGACCGAGTCCGAGCGCGCCGGTGAGGCTGCGGCGGCATACGCGCTGGGGAGCGGCGGGGGCGCCGTTCCGGACTGCGAGCTCACCGTCTCCCCTGCCGGCATTGCAGGATACGCGCTGCCGGGACGCATTACGGCCGTGGCATTCACCAAGCTCAACTTCCGCGTGCGCCGACCCGTCGATGCCGCTCGCGTGAGGATCTTGGCCGACGGCGAGGAACTGTTCGCCGGCAAGGTCCGCGCGTTTAAGCCGAGCGTTATGGAAAGCTTCCCGCTACCGGCAAAGGTGATTCAGCATGCGCTCGACCTAGGTGCTAGCGAGATTATCCTATCTGTCGATCCCGTTGAGGAGGCGTAAGGCCATGAGCACGAATGTGACCGAGACATTGCAGTTCAACTGCACGACCTGCCCATCCGAATGCCTTCTGACCGTAGAGGTGGAGCGCGACGCCAATGGCGCCGTGGTGGAAGTGCGCTCCGTGACCGGCAACAACTGCCCGCGCGGCGATAAGTTCGCACATCAGGAGCTCACCTGCCCCATGCGCGTGCTCACGACGACCGTGGCCGTCTCCGGCGGCGACGAAGCCCTGCTCCCCGTGCGCACGGCCGAAGCCATCCCGCTGGCACTCCACGCCCAAGCCATGGACCTCATCCGAGGTCTAGTCGTCAACACCCCCATCCGCATGGGCGACGTCGTGCTGGAAAATCTTCTCGGCACCAACATTGACTTAGTCGCCAGCATGGACATCGACCGAGCCTAAGTAGCTCATTTGGGACGGGCTCTTTTAGCTGCTTTTGCAAGGAGTGCCCCAGGTGCCGGCATAAAAGGAACGTCCCTAACTGCCGGGCTTGGGATACCATAGTGGCAGCCTAGCGAAAGGATGTTTCATGGCACATGTCGATGACCAGCGTGTGGCGCGCGTGCTCGATTCGCTCGAGGCTCAGCACCCCGGCGCGCAGCTCCTCGTAAACGACCCGTGGTCGATCTATTACCTGACCGGCTTTTATGCCGATATGTTCGAGCGTTTTTGTGGCGTGCTGCTCACGCGCGGCAGCGAGCCGGTAATCCTGGTCAACGCCCTGCACCAGCTGCCCGAGTATGACAATGCCCGCGTTGCCTACCACACCGACACCGATGTCGTGGCCAACGCCATCACACGCGAGGTCAATCCTGTCAAGCCCCTCGGCATCGATACCGTCATGCGCTCCGGCTTTTTGATGCCGCTCATGGAGCGCCACGCCGCCAGCGAGTTTTTCCTGGGCGACTTTGCCGTCACCGCCGCACGCACCCACAAGGACGAAGCCGAGCAGGAACTCATGCGCGCGTCCTCGGCCGCCAACGACGCCGTGATGGCCGACGCCATCAAGCTCGTTCACGAGGGCGTGACGGAGCGCGAAATTGCTGACCAGATGCTCGGCCTGTATCGCAAGCACAGCTGCGAGGGCTTTAGCTTTCCGCCGATCGTGAGCTTTGGCGCCAACGCCGGCGACCCGCATCACGAACCCGACGATACCGTGCTCAAGCATGGCGACGTGGTGCTATTCGACATTGGCGGACGCCATCGCAACTACTGCTCGGACATGACACGCACGTTCTTTTGGGGCGAGCCGGACGAGGAGACCGCGCACGTCTACGACATCGTGCGCCGCGCCAACGAGGCCGCCGAGGCTCAAATCGCACCGGGCGTGCGCATGTGCGACCTGGACCGTGCCGCGCGCGAAGTGATTGAGGACGCAGGCTATGGCAAATACTTTACACATCGCCTGGGCCACTCAATCGGCCTGCAGGACCACGAGCCGGGCGATGTCTCGCTGGTCAACGAGCAGGTCGTAGAGCCAGGCATGACGTTCTCCATTGAACCGGGCATCTACCTCCCCGGTCGCACCGGCGTCCGCATCGAGGACTTGGCCCTAGTTACCGAGTCCGGCGTCGAGATTCTCAACGCCTACCCCCACGATCCGGTCCGCCTAGACTAGCCAATGTGCCAAAGGGACAGTCCCTTTGGCACATCCCGTTAACGCAGTGCCACGAAAACGGGCCATCTACTACGTTTAACCCGCATGGGTCGACCATGCGGGTCTTTTTTTAAAAATGGCAAGCCCTTTACCTGCGGTTTTGATTTCGCAATTCTCGGTATGGTCGAGGGTTACCGGTCAAACGTAGTAAATAGGCCCATTTCGTGGCGAGCAAGTCAACTCGAGGCGCAGGGCAGCCAAAAAAGCCCCGTCCCAAATTGACTGCTTTTGAGTTGCGGTGATATACGGACTGTTTGAGGCTTCTGACTTGTACAACAGTCCGTATATCACCGCAACTGATGAGGGGATGGGTTAACGGAGCAGCCCCGCTACTTCGCCGGCTAGGGTGATGGTACCGGCTGCTACGAAGGACTCGCCCGCGGTATCGAAGGCAGCGAGGGCCTCGGGTACGCTCGGATACACGCCCGCAAGCTTGTCGGCATCCACCAGGGCGGCAAGCTCCTGCGCGGGCAAGGCACGATCGGAATCGGTCTGCGTCACGACCACGCGTTGGAAGGCCGGGATCAGCACGTCGACGATACCCGCCACGTCCTTATCGGCCAGCGCGGCGCACAGCAACGTGGGGCGGTTCTCCACGCACGGATCGATCTCGTCCAGCGCGCTCACAAAGTTCTCGCAGCTCTGGGGGTTATGACAGGCGTCGATCAGCTTGAGCGGATCGGTTCCCAGCACATCAAAGCGACCAGGCGTGGGACAGCCCATAAGCGACGCATCGAGCTTGTCATGATCGAGCTCGCGACCCAGATACCCCTCGCACAGCATGATCGCACACGCGGCATTCTGCGGCTGATACGCCGGCTTGACCATGCTCGACGTATAGATGGCACGCGGCGTGGTGCAGCTGAACTCCACCGTGTCGCCCACATGTGCCGGCACCTTGGTCGTGGCATGGTTCACCACCAGCGGCACTATGCCGCACTCGCGGCAACGTGCATCCATCACGCGCTGAACGCTCGCCTCGTGCGTGCCCTCGCCCAGCACAACCAGGCGTCCGGGCTTAATGACCGCAGCCTTCTCCCCCGCAATGGCCTCGAGCGTATCGCCCAAAATACGTGTGTGATCGAGCCCAATGCCCGTAATGGCGACGGCCACGGGATCGGTCGCGCTCGTGGCGTCCCAGCGTCCGCCCATGCCGACCTCGAGCACAGCAACATCAACCGCATCCTCGGCAAACACGACAAGTGCGGCAGCCGTCAGCAGGTCAAACGGTGTGATGGCATAGGCACGCTCCCCCGCCGCCACACGACGGGCATTCACGCGATGTCCCGCCTCAACAGCGGCGGAAACGCCACGGGCAAAGGCCTCATCGCTCACGACGCGCCCATCGACCTCCATGCGCTCGGGATAGCGCACCAGCTGCGGCGACGTATACAGCGCGGTCTTTAACCCCTCACCACGAAGGATGGCAGCCGAAAAACGCGTGGTCGAAGTCTTGCCATTAGTACCGGCAACCTGAATGCAATCGAAATACTCGTCCGGTCGTCCCAGCTCATCGAGCATATCGACAACCGTCTCAAGCAGAGGCCCAGCATCCCCAGAAATCCGCCCCGTATCAGCAGCCAGCCCAACAGCCTCATCAAACGAAAGCAACTCAAACGAGAACGGCACAGAATACGACCCCGAACGCTTAGCCATAACCCAAAGTCCCCCATAACAGAAAAAGAGGCCCATCAAAAAGAATGAGCCCCTCGCGTTGACAATATCAGCCTTTACCCGATTGCAGCGGAATCAAGGCCACAAGCCGGTGGCCCTGACCAACCAGATGCAAACGACCACGTAAACGAACTGGGAGCGGCCCGACGCTTTGCTCGATACAAGTTCCGCACGCAAAGGACAGCACTAAATGTGCTGTCCGTCTTGCGCAGGACTGTTCGCAGTAGCGAGCAAAGCATCGGGACGCGCCCCCGAGTAAACCTTACGAGAAGTCAGCAACCTGAGCAGTCAGCGCCGCCAGGATCTCCTTGAGCTCAGCTGCACGGTCCCTCTTCTTCTGGACCACCGCGGGCGCGGCCTTGGCCACAAAGCCCTCGTTGGCCAGCGTCTTCTCGCAGCCAGCGAGCTCCTTCTGGGCCGCGGCGATCTCCTTCTCCAGGCGTGCCTTCTCGGCCGAAAGGTCAACCTTGCCCTCGAGCACCACAAAGACCTCGACGCCGCTGTCAACAACGGCGATGCTCGCGGCCGGCTTCTCGACATCGGTGTCCATGACCAGCGAGGCGGTGTTTGCCAGCGGCTCAATGGTCGAACGCAGGCTCTCGAGCTTCTCGATGTCCTCGGCACCGGCGCGCACGACCACGTCGAGCTCCGCCTTGGGGCTTAAGCGATAACGCGAACGGGTGGCACGGGCGGCGGAAACGACGGCACGGCACAGCTCAAACGCGCGCTCGGCGTCCTCGTCAACATACTTGGCGTAGTCGGCGGGCTCGGGCCACTTGGCGATCATGAGCGCCTCGGCGCGGTCCACGTTGCCCTCGGCGTCCAGATCGAGCACGCTCGCCGGCATGTTGTCCCAGATCTCCTCGGTCACGAACGGCATGAGCGGGTGCATCAGGCGAATGGAGGTGTCGAGCACAAAGATCAGGTTGCGCTGCGCCTGCAGACGACCCTCGCCCTTCAGGCGGGCCTTGGTGACCTCGACGTACCAGTCGCAGACCTCGTTCCAGAAGAACTGCTGCACGCCGCGGGCCATGTCGCCAAAGGTGTAGTTCTCGATGCCCTCGGTGACCATCTTGACGGCCTTGGCCAGGCGGCTGAACATCCAGGCGTCGGCAGGCGTCTCCACGACGGGCTCACCGGGCGTGTAGCCCTCCATGTTCATGAGCAGGAAGCGGCTGGCGTTCCAGATCTTGGTCACAAACGACTTGGCCTGCTCGGTGCGCGGGCTATCGATGAGCTGCTTGGTCTTCTTGTCGATGTTCGCGTCGAACTTGACGTCCTGGTTGTTGGTGCACAGCGTCAGCAGGTTGTAGCGCATGGCGTCGGCGCCGTACATACCAATGAGGTCCATGGGATCAACGCCGTTGCCCTTAGACTTGGACATGCGGCTGCCGTCCTTGGCCAGGATCGTCGGGTAGATGACGACGTCCTTAAACGGCACCTCGTCCAGGAAGTACAGCGAGCTCATAACCATGCGGGCGACCCACAGCGCGATGATGTCGCGCGCGGTGACGAGCGCTGTCGTGGGGTGATGGCCCTCGAGCAGCTCCGGCTTTTGCGGCCAGCCCTGCGTGGCGAAGGTCCACAGCTGAGAGCTAAACCAGGTATCCAGTACGTTCTCGTCCTGATGAATGTGATGGCCGCCGCACTTGGGGCACACGTCGGTGTCCTCGGTGAGGGCGTCCTCCCAGCCGCAGTCCTCGCAGTAGAACACGGGGATACGGTGGCCCCACCAAAGCTGGCGGCTGATGCACCAGTCCTTGAGGTTCTCCATCCAGGTGGTGTAGGTCTGCGTCCAGCGCGCGGGGTGGAAGGTGACCCTGCCGGAGTTGACGGCGTCGAGCGCCGGCCCCTTGAGCTTGTCGACGGCCACGAACCACTGCTCGGACAGCCACGGCTCCAGCGCGGAGTCGCAACGGTAGCAGTGCATGACGGAGTGATCGAGGTCCTCGACGTGATCGAGCAGGTCGTGCTCCTCGAACCACTTGATGACGGCCTCGCGGCACTCGTCGCGGTTCATGCCAGTGAACTCGCCGTAACCCTCGACGACCACCGCGTGCTCGTCGAAGATGTTGATCTGCGGCAGGTCGTGAGCCTGACCCATGGCATAGTCGTTGGGGTCGTGGGCCGGGGTGACCTTAACGAAGCCGGAGCCAAAGTTGGCGTCGACATGCCAATCCTCAAAGATAGGGATCTCACGGTCGACGATGGGGAGCTTGACGGTCTTACCCACGAAGGCGGCCTTCTCGGGGTCCTTCGGGGAGACGGCAACGCCCGTGTCGCCGAGCATGGTCTCGGGGCGCGTGGTGGCGACGACGATGTAGTCCTGGCCGTTGACCGGCTCGGTCAGCGGGTAGCGCAGGTGCCACAGGTGGCCCTTCTCGTCCTTGTACTCGGCCTCGTCATCCGAGATGGCGGTGGTGCAGTTGGGGCACCAGTTGACGATGCGCTTACCACGATAGATCAGGCCGTCGTGGTACCAGTCGCAGAAGACCTTACGCACGGCCTGGGCGTAATCCTCGTCCATGGTGAAGCGCTCGTTGTCAAAGTCGACGGAGCAGCCCATGCGCTTGATCTGCTCGACGATGATGCCGCCGTACTCGTGGGTCCAGTCCCAGCAGGCGTCGACAAACTTGTCGCGACCGATCTCCAGGCGGCTGATGCCCTCGCTCTTGAGCTTCTTGTCGACCTTGGTCTGCGTGGCGATACCGGCGTGATCGGTGCCCAACACCCAGCGCGTGGACTTGCCGCGCATGCGAGCCATACGGACGATGGCGTCCTGGATGGAGTCGTCGGTAGCGTGGCCCATGTGGAGCTTGCCGGTCACGTTGGGAGGCGGAATGGTGACGGTGCAGTCGCCCACGCCCTCGCGGCGCTTATAGTAGCCGCCGTCGAGCCACTTCTGCAGGATCGCCGGCTCGTTGGTCGACGGATCGTAATTCTTGGGCATTTCTTCCATATATCTCTCCCTGTCCCGCCGGGGAGGAATGTAGGCCCGCTAGGGTCTGCATTCCTCCCCTTAGGTATCGATTACTTCAGTCTGATATGACTTCGCTGAGGCTTAAACAAACACACAGAATAACACAGGTAGTTGGGGTTATTGCGTATATATAAAATAGCCTCCGACCGCGGATGGTCGGAGGCTATTTGCAAGCACGTTTTTGGCTGGTTTACCCGTAGATGCGTTGGGGCTGTTCTTCGCCCTTAACCGCCGCTTCGGTTACGACGACCTTAGCGACGCCCTCCTCGCTGGGAAGGTCGAACATCGTCTGCTGAAGCACGTCTTCGCAGATGGCGCGCAGGCCGCGGGCGCCGGTCTTGCGAGCAAGCGCCATGCGGGCGATCTCGTGCAGGGCCGCGTCCTCAAACTCAAGCTCGACGTCCTCGAGCTGGAACATCTTGCGGTACTGACGCACCACGGCGTTCTTGGGCTCGGTTAGGATCGACACCAGGTCGTCCTCGTCGAGCGCCTGCGTCTGGGTGACGACGGGCGTACGTCCCACAAACTCGGGGATCATGCCAAAGGCGTTGAGGTCCTGCGGGAGCACCTGGCGCAGCAGGTCATTCTCGTCGACCGAGGTGGGGCCGGCGATCTCGGAGTTAAAGCCCACGCCCTTGTTGCCCACGCGGTCGGCGATGATCTTGTCCAGACCCACAAAGGCACCACCGCAGATAAACAGGATGTTGGTCGTGTCGATCTGCAGCAGCTCCTGCTGGGGATGTTTGCGGCCGCCGGTGGGCGGAACGCTTGCCACCGTGCCCTCAAGAATTTTAAGCAGCGCCTGCTGAACGCCCTCGCCCGAAACGTCGCGGGTAATGGAGAGGTTCTCGGCCTTGCGGGCAATCTTGTCGATCTCGTCCACGTAGATAATGCCAACCTGCGCACGCTCAATATCGCCATCGGCGGCGTTGATGAGCTTGAGCAGGATGTTCTCCACATCCTCGCCAACGTAGCCAGCCTCGGTGAGCGCGGTGGCGTCGGCGATGGCAAACGGCACCTCGAGGATGCGCGCAAGCGTCTGGGCGAGCAGGGTCTTACCGGTACCGGTGGGACCGAGCAGCAAAATGTTGGACTTGGCGAGCTCCACCTCGTCCATATCATCGTCGAGCTGCGAATCCAAGCCGTCATCAAAGGCCGAAAGCGCAGCACCGCCCTCGATCACGCGGCGGTAATGGTTGTACACGGCAACCGACATGGCGCGCTTGGCGTCCTCCTGACCCATGACATAGGCCGAAAGCTCGTCATAGATCTCATGCGGCGTCGGCACATGCGTAATGACCTGGCGAGCGTCGTCCTCGAGCTCAAAGCCCTCGGCCTCGGGGTCCATGGCAGGCTGGGACGCAGCCTGGCCGTGGTCGTTGAGGAAGCCCGGCAGCTTGCCGTTGCGGGCAGCATCCATAAAGTCCGAAGCCAGCGACTCCTCAAGGATCTCGGAGCAGGCGGCGACGCACTCGTCGCAGATAAAGATGTTGGTAGGGCCCTTTACAAGACGGCGAACCTGCCCCTGTTCTTTTCCGCAGAAGGAGCAGCGGATGGGGTTGCCGTTCTCGTCAAAGTTGTCCTGCATGTTACCGGCCATCCTAGGCGTCCTTCGCAGCAAGGTCGCGCGAGGTGACGATACGGTCAATCAGACCGTAGTCGAGGGCCTCGGCAGCGGTCAGGTAGTTGTCGCGCTCGGTATCGGCCTGGACCTTCTCGATGGGCTGGCCCGAGGCGTCGGACAGGATCTGGTTGAGCTCGCGGCGGGTCTTTTTGATCTCTTCGGCCACGATCTCGATCTCGGTCTGCTGGCCCTGGGCACCGCCACTGGGCTGGTGAATCATGACCTTGGAGTGCGGCAGGCAGAAGCGCTTGCCCTTGGCGCCGGCCGAAAGCAGCACGGCGGCCATAGACGCGGCCATACCCACGCAGATGGTGGAGACCTGCGGCTTAATGAAGTTCATGGTGTCAAGAATCGCCAGGCCGGAGTAGACCTCGCCACCAGGCGAATTGATGTAGAGCGAGATATCCTTCTCGGCATCCTGGCTCTCAAGATGCAGCAGCTGGGCAACGACCAGGTTGGCGCTGACGGAGTTGATCTCCTCGCCCAAGAAGATGATGCGGTCGTTGAGCAGGCGCGAATAGATATCGTAGCTGCGCTCGCCGCGCGGCGTCTGCTCGATAACGTATGGCACGAGGGCGGAATCGAACTTAGCGATCATACGCATCTCCATTTCTCTCTTACGGACCAAATTGGTTCTAGATAAACGTACGGTGCCCGCATGCTATGCATTGGCTGACACCGTACGAAGCAACCGGATAACCGGTGTATAACTTTACCCCATCACGGGCGCACGCATGCGCTCATGGGCAAGGTGGCGAGAATTACTCGGCGTCCTTGGCGGTCTCGTCGACCTCGGTCACCTTGGCGTTCTCGACCAGGTGGTCGACGGCCTTGGAGCGACGGATGGACTCGCGGACGGCAGGCATGCGGCCGTCGGCGATGAACTCGGCCTTGGAAGCCTCGACGTCCTTGACGCCAGCCTTCTCGAACTCGGCGTTGACGTCGTCCTCAGTGACCTCGATCTTGAGCTCGCGGGCGAGGGCGTCGAGCGCCAGGGACTCACGGGCAACGTCGTTGGCCTGCTTGTGCAGGTCGCCGATGAACTGCTCCATGGTCAGGCCGGAAGCGGGCAGCCAGGTGTCCAGCGTCATGCCGCGGGCAGCGAGGTTGGACAGGAAGTTCTGGCCAAGCTCCTCAAAGACGGACTGCTCGTAGTCGGCGTCCATCTCCTCGAGCTGCAGGCGCTCGGCAAGAGCGGAGACGCAACGGTTCTCCTTCTCGGCCGGGAGGCGGGAAGCCTTGTCCTGCTCGATCTCGATCTTGATGGCGTCGCGCATGGCGTCGATGCTGTCGAAGCCAAAGTCGGACTTGACGAGCTCGTCGGTGAGCTCGGGGGTGTTGCGGACCTTGATGCCCTTGACGGTAACCTCGACGGTGTGGGTCTCGGCCTCCTCGCCCTCCTCGGCCTCGTCGGTCCAAGTGACGGTCTTGACGTCGTCAACGTTGGCGCCGATCAGGGCCCCGTTGAACTCCTTGGGGTTGCTGTCGCTACCGGCGATGAGCATGCGGCCCTCGGCGGCAAAGTTGTCGGCGTTCTCGACGGCCTTGAGGTCGACGGTGACGTAGTCCTCGGCCTCGACGGCGCGACCCTCGACATCCTCGAAGGTGGCACGGTAGTTGAGGAGCATCTCGACCTGATTGTTGATCTCGGACTCGGTGACCTCCGCAGGGGGCATCTCGATCTCGACAGCGTCGAAGGAGGAGAGCTCAGCGGCAGGACGCAGGGAGAACTCGACAGTGTAGGTGTAGTCCTCGTGATCCTTGGCGAGGTCGAGCTCCTTGTAGTCACCGCTCTTGGTGGGGACGATGTCCAGCTCGTTGAGGACGGCAGGCTCGTTGGCGGCGATCAGGTCGTTGGTGGCCTGAGCGAGGGTAGCCTCGGCGCCAAGAGCAGAGTCGATAACCGGACGGGGGGCCTTACCGGCGCGGAAGCCCGGGAAGCGGTACTTCTTGGCGGTGTCCTTGTAGGCCTTCTTGATCGCGGCGTCGACGTCGGCGGCCGGGATGGTGACCGTAGCGGTGAGCTTGGCGTCCTTGACGTCAGAAGCGGTGATGTTCAACACGTTCCTCCTCATACTGCCCAGCTTATCTGAGGTGCTGGTACCTTTATGCAACAAGCGTCGCGAGGGCATAAGCCGACGCGGGTGCGTTGGTGCGGGCGAAAGGACTCGAACCTTCACGGGAATCCCACCAGAACCTAAATCTGGCGCGTCTACCAATTCCGCCACGCCCGCATGAGCGCACAGACTAGGAATGATAGCAGATACGAGCGATAAGCGCACGCACACGTTTTACAGGCTCACGACCTCACCACGAGTGCAAAAGGCGGGACGAGTCGCCCCGCCCCGCCAATTACGACTTGTTCGCTGACCCGCTACTCCCCCAGCAGGGCCTTCTCGGGCGTGATCGGCAGCGAGCGAACCTGATGTCCGGTGGCGTGCGCCACGGCCGAGGCAACGGCGGCGAGCGGCGTGTTGATGACGACCTCGCCGATCGACTTGGCGCCAAACGGACCCGTCGGCTCGTAGCTCGGCTCAAAGGCCACGCGAATGCTGCCGATATCCAAGCGCGTGGGCAGCTTGTAGCTCATAAAGTTGCCGGTGCGCAGACGGCCGCGGTCATCGTGCTCGACAATCTCGTAGAGCGCGTGACCGATACCCTGGGCAATGCCGCCCTCGGCCTGGACGCGCGCGAGCGCCTCGTTGATCACGGTGCCGCAGTCAACGGCCGCTGCATAGTCCACCACAGTCACCTTGCCGGTGGCCTTGTCGACCTCGACCTCGGCAATGCCGGCCATAAACGGCGGAGGCGAAACGGGCAGGCAGGCAGAGGCGTGCGAGGTCAGCGCGTCACCGCCCGAAATGTTCTTGACGCACAGGTTGGCAAAGTCGCGCAGCGTGAGGTAGTGGCCGCGCTCACGGGCGGCGCGCTCGTCGGACAGGCGCACGTACTGGCCATCAAAAACCACGTCGGCGGCGTCCACATCCCACATCTGGGCTGCCTTGGCGCAAATCTTCTCGCGCAGCTCGGTCGCGGCGTTCTTGGCGGCCAGGCCCGTCACGTACGTACCCGAGCTCGCGTACGAGCCGGCGTCGAACGGCGACACATCGGTGTCCACGCCGCGCACCACAATGAGCGAGCTCTCCACGCCCAGCTCCTCGGCGGCAATCTGCGCCAGAATCGTGTCGACGCCCATGCCGTTATCGGTGGCGCCGGTGCCGATGGTAATGAAACCATCCTCTTCCAGGCGCATGTCGATGCCGGCGATATCCACGTTGGAGATGCCCGAGCCCTGCATGGTGAGCGCGCAGCCCAGGGCGCGCACGCGATCGCCCAGGTCCACGGCCAGCGGCTTGTCGCGCCAGCCGATCATGTCCATCGCGCGCAGCAGGCAGCGGTCGAGCGCGCAGGCGTTGAGCTTCTCGTTGTAGTACTGCGGCATGACCTCGCCCTCGCGCACAATGTTCTTAAGGCGCAGGTCGGCGGGGTCCATGTGCAGCATGTCGGCGAGCTCGTTGACGGCGCTCTCCACGGCAAACTGGCCCTGGGTGGCACCGTAGCCACGATACGCGCCGCCGCGGTTGGTATTGGTGTAGACGGCGTCCCAGCTAAAGCGGCTCGCCTTCACATGGTTGTAAATCGGCAGGCTCTTGTGGCCCGAAAGCCCGATCGTCGTGGTGGCGTGCTCGCCGTACGCGCCGGCGTTGGAAAGCGTGTGCAGATCGATGGCCGTGATGGTGCCGTCGTTCATGGCGCCCAGCTTAACGGTCATCTGCATCTGGTGACGCGAGTTGCCCGCGGTGATGGTCTCCTCGCGGGTGTAGCAGCAGTAGCTCGGACGGCCGGTCTGCTGCGTCACAAACGCCACGAAGATCTCGCAGCAGCCCGTCTGCTTGGAGCCAAAGCCGCCGCCGATGCGCGGTTTAATAACTTGCACCTGCGACTGCGGAATGTCGAGCGACTGCGCGACCATGCGGCGCACGTGGAAGGGCACCTGCGTAGAGGTGGTCACCGAGATGCGCCCGAACGCGTCGGTCGTCGCAAAGGCGCGGAAGGTCTCCATGGGCGCGGTCTGCGTGGCCTGGCTGGTGTAAGTGCGCTCAAAGACGATGTCGCTCTGGGCGAATGCCTCGTCCAGGTCGCCAAAGTCGCTGGTACCGCTGCACACCAGGTTGCGGGGCACATCGCCGCCCTGCGGGAACATAAAGGTCACGTCGCCCTCGGGGTGAACCACGATGTCGTTATCGAGCGCCTGGGTAAAGTCGAGTAGGGGCTCGAGCACCTCGTAGTCGACCTTGATGAGCTTGAGCGCCTTGTCGGCGGCCTCCTCGGTCTCGGCGGCGACAATCGCCACCTCCTCGTTTTGGTAACGGACGAGGTTCTCGAGGATCAGGCGGTCGTAGGGACTCGGCTGCGGATAGCTCTGACCGGCAATGGTAAAGCGGCGCTTGGGCACGTCCTCGTAGGTGTAGACGCCCACCACGCCGGGCACCTTCAGGGCACGCGACGTGTCGATGGAGCGGATCTTGGCGCGGGCATACGGGCTGCGCTTGAGCTTAACGATGAGCGCGCCGGCGGGCACCATATCGCCCGTGTAGACGGGACGGCCCTCGAGCAGGGCCTTAGAGTCCTTCTTGGGCTGCTTGTGGGTGATCTGCTTGTAGGTGACGCCGTCGCAGCTGGTGTCGTTGACCGGCAGCTCGGGCATCTCAAAGCCCACCTGTACGCCAGACTCGTTAAGGAAGCGCACGATGGCGCGCAGCTGGCTCTCGTAGCCGCTGCAACGGCAGAGATTGCCGGCAAGCTGGCGCGAGAGCTCCTCGCGCGTGGCAACGAGGCTCGGGTCCTCCTTGGCGGCGCGGGCAAGCGACAGCACGTTCATGATGAGGCCGGGGGCGCAAAAACCGCACTGCTCAGCGCCTTCGGCGGCCATGGCGCGGGCAAGCGCCTCGGACTCGGCCTTGAGACCCTCGAGCGTGGTGATGGAGCGGCCCTCAACGCGCGCGGCGGGAACCGAGCAGCTCAGCACCGGGTCGCCGTCGAGCCACACCGTGCACAGACCGCAGTTGGTGGTCTCGCAGGCGCAGCGCACCGACGCGCAGCCCTGCTCACGCAGCAGCGAAAAGAGCATGGTATCGGGGGCAATCTGAACCTTGACCTTGCGGCCGTTGAGCGTAAAGGAAAGATCGATGAGTTTGGCAGCCATTAGCGCACCTCGCTAGAATCGACGCCGGGCACGCGGCGGCAGGAATACTCGTCCGTGGCAAACTTAGGAATCTGCACGCCCTCGAGCTCGCGGGCAAGCGCAGCCGAAAGCTCGATGCCGGCGGCGCGGCACACGGCCTGGATCGCCAGCGGCGCCGAGATGCGGCGGCGGTAGTCGGCCGAGCCCCACAGGTTGGTGCCGTAGCTCAGCGCGCGTACGGACGCGGCCAGGGCGCGCAGCTCGTCCTCGGAAGGCTGCTCGTTCACCAGGCCGCATGCCTCGCCCTGCAGCAGGGTCGCGCGCAGCGGGCGGGCGCCCACGGTGACATGCCAACTGTTATCCCACCAGGCGGCGGTGACATTGAGCGAGGGAAAGTCGGTCGCGGCCTTGCGCACGGCCTCGTAACTTGCACGGTAATCATGCTTAACGACCACAACATGCTCGATCACGTCGCGCACGTAGCCCATGTTCACAAACTCGGCGAGCGGCACACGTCCGGCACCCGTCAGCTCAACGTACGAATCGAGCGCCAAAAAGGCCGAGAGCACGTCCGAGAAACCAAAGCGGCCGTAGATGCTGCCGCCCACCGTGGCGGTATTGCGCAGCTGCACACCCACGATGTCGTGGACGGCAAACTCAAAGACATTGTTGACGAGCGCGTTGAGCTCGGCATGGCGCTCGAGCTGGCGCAGGGTGCACATGGCACCGATGCGAAACTCGGTCTCGGTCTCCTCGATCTGATCGAGTCCGCAGGCCGAAAGGTCAATCGCCGTCGCCACACGACGCGAACCCAGGCGCATCCAGATACCGCCGCCCACAATCTTGTTGTTGCGGTTCTTCTGCAAGAGCTCATAGGCTTCGGCCGCGTTTCCAACACGGACGTAGGTACCGAACTTGAGCACGTTCTCCCCCATCTCTTTACTTGTCCAGTACCCCTAAGTGTACCAAACGAGGGCGCACGACCCTCGCCACCATAGAAAAAGGCTCCCGGCAGGAATTGCCGGGAGCCTTAGCGCATCAGCTGGCGCTGTACGGAGCTATGTCAAGCTGGATTTAGCAGACGCCTTGGGCGAGCATGGCGTCGGCGACCTTCAGGAAGCCGGCGATGTTGGCGCCCATGACAAAGTTGCCCTCCTGGCCATACTCCTTGGCGGTGTCGTCCACATTGTGGAACATGCCGCGCATGAGCTGCTCGAGCTTGCCGTCGACCTCCTCAAAGGTCCAGGACAGGTGCTCGGCGTTCTGGCTCATCTCCAGGCCGGACACGAGCACGCCGCCGGCGTTGGCAGCCTTGCCGGGCATAAAGGCGACGCCGTTCTCCTGGAAGTAGTTCGTGGCCTCGATGGTCGTGGGCATGTTTGCGCCCTCGCCGACCACCTTGCAGCCGTTGGCGACGAGCGCCTGGGCGTCCTCGAGCAGCAGCGTGTTCTCGCGAGCGCAGGGCAGCGCGATATCGCAGGGCAGCTGCCACACGCCGCGGCCGTCGCCCTCGTGCCACACGGCGTTGGGCTTCTCGTCGACGTACATGGCGAGCGTGACGCCCTTGTCGTGGCCGGAGCGCTTCTTGTTGTAGACATGCTCGAGCACGGTGTAGTCGATGCCGTCGGGATCCTCGACCCAGCCGTGGGTGTCGGAGCAGGCCAGCACCTTGCCGCCGAGCTGGGAGACCTTCTGGACAGCGTAGATGGCGACGTTGCCGGAACCGTGAACCACAACGTTCTTGCCCTCGAAGGAGTCGCCACGGCTCTTGAGGTACTCGTCCACAAAGTAGACCAGGCCGTAGCCGGTGGCCTCGGTACGGGCGAGCGAGCCTCCAAAGGAGAGGCCCTTGCCGGTGAGGACGCCGGTCCACTCGTTGGTCAGGCGCTTGTACTGACCGAACATGTAGGCAACCTCGCGGCCGCCAACGCCCAGGTCGCCGGCGGGAACGTCGGTGTTGGGGCCAATGTGGCGATAGAGCTCGGTCATGAAGGACTGGCAGAAGTGCATGATCTCGTTGTTAGACTTGCCCTTGGGGTCAAAGTCGGAACCGCCCTTGCCGCCGCCCATGGGAAGGGTGGTCAGGCTGTTCTTGAGGATCTGCTCCAGGCCCAGGAACTTGAGCATACCCAGGGTGACCGTCGGGTTAAAGCGCAGGCCGCCCTTGTAGGGTCCAATGGCAGAGTTGAACTCGACGCGGTAACCGCGGTTGACCTGGACCTTGCCCTGGTCGTCGACCCAGGGAACACGGAACATAACGATGCGCTCGGGCTCGACGAGGCGCTCAAGCAGGGCGGCCTCCTCGTACTCGGGGTGGGCGTCGAGCGCCGGCTGGATAGTGCCGAGGATCTCGGTCGCGGCCTGGATGAACTCAGGCTGCTCGGGATAACGGGCCTTGAGCTCGTCGAGAACTTTCTGCGTGTAGCTCATGCTTCCTCCAATGATGGGAAACGAAAAATGTCGGTCGCGGCACCCTATGCGCCACGAACTTTATCGAGTATGGATAATATCGCACTGTTGCAACAAAGTTTCGCATAAGCCGACGAGTAGATGTTTCGTTTTGATTACGATGCAGGTAGAAGCGTTTTTGAGTGCCTGACGTGCAAAACCCGTGTTTCAAACCTGTTTCGTCCATATGGTCCATACCACCACAAAGGGGACAGGCACCTTTGTGGTGGTTTTGGCAAGATGCGTTGGCGGGAACGTATGTGAATCGAACACATCCAAGACGTTTTGCACGCCTCGCAACGGTTTTGAGGACCGCGGGGCCCACCGGAGCCCATCCGCTCCCAAACATGGCGGTATTTTACCAAACTAGCAATACGACGACCCCTAGCGCAGCGATCTTAGGCCGCCGGCATCCTTGTCGAGCGTCGTAAAGCGCACCGCATCCAGGTGCTCCAGGATGCTAATGGCTCGTTTGCGCGACACGCCCAGGGCCTCGCGCAGTACGCTCGTAGTGGCAGCGCCACCGGCAGCCTCGATAGCCGCTGTAACGACCTCACGCGCATGTGCCTCGGCGACAGCGGACAAGGCAACGTCGCGTTCGATCTTAACGATCGAACGGTTGAACGAAAGCTCGCGCAGGGCACGCGTCATGGTGTCGCGATCAAGGTGCAGCTGCTCGCCCACCTCGGAAAGCGTCGGCGCATCGAGACCCGCCTCGTCCAGCAGGGTCACAATGCGCTGACTAGCCTCGCGTACCACGCGCATCGCTGCAGCGGCGGAATGCGGGTCGAACACCTTGGCACCGTCCACGGCACACACGCCGCGCGAACAGCCCTCGAGGACGAGCACGGACGCGACGTCTTCGCCCGCTGTCGGCCAGGCGGCATGCGCGACCTCGCCCAGCGTGAAACCCGTCTGCTTGGGCGCGACCCTGTGCATGGCGGCCAACGTGTCGGAGAGCGCGACGAGGGCGACATCGAGGACGGCGGGAGTGGCATAGAGCTCCTCGGTCGAGCGCTCGGCATGAAGCGCCACAGCGTCACCCGAGGAAACCGTCCCGTGCAGGAGCGCTGCCGCCTCGGCGCCCGAAAGATCGAGAGCACGGGTTACGGCCGCGGCGGGCACGGGCAGGCACTGCAGCCCCAACCATGCGACAACGGCGGCGGCACGGTCGCCAGCATCCAGAGCCCCAAGCAACGCGCACTCGCCCGCGGAGAGGTCGCGCGAGCGGCGGCACCGCGAAAGAAGAACGCGACCGCCGCCGATAAGCGCCACCGGCGAGAACGCAAGCACGATGAGGCCGTCGCCCGATCGCACGGGAAGGCGCTCCTCCAGACGAACCTGCACGATGCGGGTCTCGCCAGCCTCAATGGGTCCCTCACCCTCCATGAGCATGATACGGCCGAGGACCTCCGCCGTGCCCGCCATCACGTGCACGCGCGCGCCGGACTCGAAGGGCGCGGGCTTGGTGCCCTCGCGCCCCAGATACGTGAAGCGCGCGATGAGCCTGAGCGTCGAACCCTCGGCACCAGACCCGCAGAGGGCCTCGCCGCGCGGAAGGTCGGCCGCACCATCGCCCACGATGTTGAGCGCCACGCGCTGTCCGGGCAACGCCCGAAGAGTATCGCCATGCACCTGAATCGCGCGCACGCGACAGCGCACGCCCGCGGGACTCGTGACGAGCTCGTCGCCCACCGCTACGGGGGCATCGTGAAGCGTGCCCGTGACGATCGTCCCGGATCCCTTGATGATAAAGCAGCGGTCGATGGGCAGTCGCGGGGCCAGACTGGGGCGCACCGGGCGGGATGCGGCATCGGCCAGGAAAGAGTCGATAGCGGTATCGAGGGCAAGGCGAACGTCCTCGATACCCGCACCTGTGCGCGAAGAAACGGACACCACAGGCGCATCGGCAAAGACGGTATCGCCGAGAAAGTCCATCACATCGAGCTCGGCGAGCTCCGCCGTCTCGTCATCGGCCAGATCGCGCATCGTGAGCGCGACAACCATGTGCGTCACACCCAAAAGCTCCAGCACGCGAACATGCTCGCGGGTCTGCGGCATCACGCCCTCAACGGCAGAAACCACCAGCAACGCAACGTCCACGCCGGTGGCGCCCTGCACCATCGCGCGCAGGTAGTGCGCATGCCCGGGCACGTCGACCAAGCCGACAAGCTTGCCGCTCGGCAGCACCAGCTCGCCAAAACCGAGCTCCGTGGTCATGCCTCGGCGCCGTTCGACCTCCAGGCGATCGGGGTTTTTGCCGGTCAGCGCTTCGATGAGCGCCGACTTTCCGTGGTCGACGTGCCCCGCCGTTCCAACGACAACGGGACATTCGACAAGCTCGCACGCACTCATCGATGCAAACCCGCCCGCACGGCATCGGCCAACGCAGACGCGCACAGATCAAGATCGGTATCGTGCAAAAGCGTGCGGACGTCAAACAGTACCTGTTCGTGCCGCACGCGCGTGACGACCGGCGTGTCGGGTTCCTGAACCATGGCGCGCTTCAGGCCATCGGCAGATAGGCGCCCATCGACGGGGCAAACGGCAACGCAAAACGTCGGAAGCTCGACGGTCGGCAGCGACCCGCCGCCCGGGGCAGAGGCTCCCTCGACAACCTGCAGCTCCACCGCGTCCTCGCACTGGGTCTCGCGAAGCTTGCGCAGCATGCGGTCATGCAGGCGCTTTGCCTGACGCTCGAGCGGAGCCGGCGCACCGGAAAGCATGTTGAGCACCGGGATCTCCCGATGCGCCGTATCGGAGCCGGCCACATACAGGCGCAGGGTGGCCTCGAGCGCCGCGAGCGTGAGCTTGCCGGGGCGAAGCGCGCGCATAAGCGGATGAGAGGCGCAGGCGGCAATCGCCTGGGCGCTGCCGAGAATAATGCCTGCCTGCGAAGCGCCGAGCAGCTTGTCCCCCGAGCACGAGACAACGTCGGCGCCGGCGCAAAGCGAGGCGGACGTGGGCTTTTCCCCCGCATCGGCGAGCACCCCGTCTGCAAGCAAAGCGCCCGAGCCTTGGTCCTCGTAAAGCAAAAGGCCATGTTCATGCGCCAGCGCAGAAAGCTCCGCCGCCGAGACCTCCTCGTGAAAGCCCTCGATACGGTAGTTTGAAGGATGAACTTTCAGGATCATCGCCGTGTTGGGCGTAATGGCGCTTCGATAATCATCCAGATGCGTGCGGTTGGTAGAGCCCACCTCGACAAGCTTGGCGCCCGAGGCCGCCATGATGTCGGGGATGCGGAAGCTGCCGCCCACCTCGACAAGCTCGCCGCGGCTCACGATGACCTCTTTGCCAGCCGCGTGCGCGGCAAGCACCAGCAGCACCGCCGCGGCATTATTGTTGACGACCAGGGCGTCCTGCACCCCCGTGAGCGTGCGCAGCAGACGCGCGGCATGCTCCTTGCGGCCCCCGCGAGTACAGGTCGCGACGTCGTACTCGAGCGTGCTGTAGCCGCGAGCGACATCGGTCACCGCCCGCACCGCTGCGGGAGCGAGCGGAGCACGGCCCAGATTGGTGTGAATCACAACGCCCGTCGCGTTGACGGCGGGGCGCAGGGTCGGTAGCGACAGGCGGTGGCACCGCCGCTCGATAGCTAAGGCAAGCTCACGTTTGTTCCTTGCGGGGGCGCCGGAGCGAATCGCCGCGCGCTCGGCATCGAGCTCGGCATCAATCGCCTCGCGCACGATCGTATCGCCCGCATCGCCGGCAGCCTTCATGACCGGCCACTCGGCCAGCAACTCGTGGACAGCGGGAATGGAGCGCAGGCGGTCGCGCACCTCGGCGGGCATGGATTCGCAGTCGCTCATGGAAAGCCTTTCGACATATGCAATAAAAAGCAGGTCCCCCATGGTCGTCATTTGTCAAACAATGGCGACGCGTACGCAAAAGGGACAGGTCCATTATGGCAGCTCGCGGCAAGACGGCGCAGCGCCTCGTCCAAACCCGCCAAAATAAACCTGTCCCTTTTTGGTCGGTTATGGCTTGGGGCCTTTAGGCCTCCCTGTTGGCGTAGATAAACCAGTAGCCCAGCGCCACGATCAGGGCGCCACCTACGATATTACCCAGCGTGGCGACCGAAAGGTTGAGCGCCAACCCAGCGGCGTTGAGGGCATCGGCGCCGGCGACATCGGCCCCATAGCCGCACGCGTGCATCACGGCACCCATGGTCAAAAAGTACATGTTGGCAACGCAGTGCTCAAAACCGCAGGCCACAAACGCGGCAATGGGCAGCAGAATGCCCACGACCTTGTCGACCACGGTCCTGCCGGCGGTACCGATCCATACGGCCAGGCACACAAAGATGTTGCACAGAATGCCGCGGAAGAAGATGGTGACGGCGTCAATCGAAACCTTACCGGCGGCGACGCTCACCATGGTGTTGGCGACGGCCTCGCCGTTGAGCTTGTAAATAGCTGCCATGTAAACCAAAAAGACGACGAACAGCGCGCCGGCAAAGTTGCCGATCCACACAACGACCCAAGCCTTGAGCATCTGGGCGAGCGTGATCTTTTTGCTCTTGAGCGCGCAGACCATAAGCGAGTTGCCGGTAAACAGCTCCGCGCCGCAAATGAGCACGAGCACCAGTCCCAGGCAAAAAGCAAGACCGCCCACGAAGCGCTGGGCGCCCCAGCCAAGCGTGGGATCGCTCAAAAAGACCGTGAAGAACAGGCCGCCAAAGGAGATGAACGCGCCGGCGAACATGGCAAGCATAAAGGCCTTCGAGGTCGGTAGGTTGGCCTTGGTAACACCGGCAGCCTCGGTCTTGGCCTCGATCGCGGCGGGCGCCAGGCAATCGGGGGTGGAATATTCTGCCTTGCTCTGTGCCATGGCAATCACTACTTTCTTACAATTTGGGGCAAACGCTCCTGGTTCATTTGCCCCGCGAGGTCGGACGGTATAAAAATAAACGCAAGCCAAATTAGCATATTGGCCTGCGATTATATAGCTTGGAGCGGGCGACGGGAAGTCCAAGGATTTGCTTCGCAAATCCTTGTTTCGCTGCGGGCCTTCGGCCCTTGCGTGCTGCGCTGGAAAATGCTCACGCATTTTCTCAGCTCCGCACCCTGGCGGGTTCGATTCCCGTCGCCCGGCGCGTAAACGAAAACGGCTCTGGTCCCCAAAGGAAACCAAAGCCGTTAAAACAATTCTTATGGAGCGGGCGACGGGAATCGAACCCGCGTCATCAGCTTGGAAGGCTGGGGTTCTACCATTGAACTACGCCCGCAAGATATGGTCGGGACGACAGGATTTGAACCTGCGACATCCTGCTCCCAAAGCAGGCGCGCTACCAAACTGCGCCACGTCCCGAAGGTGTTGAGCAGCTAAGGTCTAAACCTTGCGTGTCCCAAAGCGAGGGAAATTATAGGGGAGACTCCCCGCCTGTGCAAGCATTGATGCCTTAGCTCCTCGAATGTGCAACAAAACGACTATGGAGAAGGCCAATCACAAAGGCAACTACGGCGACCGGCGCCCACGCGGCACCGATATCCGCCAGCGGCAGCACATCAAACGGTAGCCACGCGCCCGCAAAGAACGCGTCGCGGACCGAGGTGATCACACTCTGCACGGCAACCACGCCGCCGACCCAGACCCACACCTGCGGATGAGCGTCGCAAAAGCCGTGCACCAGGCCCATAAGCACCAACACGATGGCAACGGGATACAAGGCATTGAGCATGGGCACCGAGAACATGAGGATCACGTCGAGACCCACGTTGGAGAGCACGCACGAAAACGCTGCGAACACAAAGGCGAGAACCGCAAAGGGACGGCGCATGTCCTCCTCGGAGGCCTCCGCTCCCCCTTCGACCACATACGTCTCACAAAAGTAACGCGAGCAGCAGCTGATGAGGCCGATGCACACGTTCATGCAGGCAAGGAAGAAGATGGCGAAGACCACGACCGTACCGGCAAGCCCAAAATGCATGGAGGCCGAACGGGCGAGGATGGCGGCGCCGTTGGTAGCGTCGGGCATCACGGTGCCGAGCTGCATACCGGCAAGACCCAAGCCGCAGTAGATGATAGCCATGAGCACGCCGGCAATCACACCGGAACGCGAGATCTCGAAGGCCACGCGCTTGTCATCGGTAACACCCAACTCGTGGATGGTCTCGGCGATGATAATGCCAAAGGCAAGCGACGCGAGCAGGTCCATGGTCTGATAGCCAGTCAGAAAGCCCTGCACGGCAGCACCGGCATCGTAGGGAGCCTGAGGCGCGGCAGCGGGACCCAGCGGCGAGATCACGGCGGCACCCACGACCAGCACGATGAGCGCAATGAGCGCGGGACCCGTAATACGGCCGAGCACGCGTGTGATGACGCCCGGGCGCAGCGTGAGCACAAACGCGACGACGAAGAACCCGATGGCAAACACCAGACGTGCCGTGCCGAGCGAGACGCCCTCGGGCAGCAGCGGCACGAGCATCTCGAAGGCCGTGGAGCTCGTGCGCGGAATAGCCAGGCACGGACCGATGGCCAGATACACCGCCGCGACAAAGAACTCGCCGAACTTGGGGTGCACGCGGCCCGCAAGCTCGCGTGCCGTTCCGGCAAGCGCCACGGCGATAAAGCCCATGACGGGCAGGCCGATAGCGGCAATCAAAAAGCCGATCATGGCAACCGGCGTGGCAGAACCTGCCTGCAGCGCCAGCAGCGGCGGAATAATGAGGTTACCAGCGCCAAAGAGCATCGAGAACAGCGCAATGCCGACGGTAACGACATGGTCGGAGCGCAAACCGCGCGGGGCGGATGAGGCCATAGGCACACCTTTCGGGTCGAAACAAAAACGGGACGGGCAAAAACACCCGTCCCGCAAGTATAAACGGTCCAGCAGCTTTAGCAGGCTAAATCGCGCAGAGCATCGATAGCCGTGTCGACTTCTTCGGTCGTGTTGAAATACCCAAACGAGAAGCGGACGACACCCTGGCGCTCGGTCCCCAACGCGCGGTGCATGAGCGGGGCACAATGGGCACCGGGACGGGTCGCAATCCCCCACCCCTGCATGAGCGCGTCCGAGATCTCAGCCGAATCGATATCGCCCAAGTTAAGCGACACGATCGCCGAACGCGTCGGCTGGTCAAAGGCACCATAGAGCTTAATCCCCGGAATCTCGCGCACACCGGCAAGGAAACGATCAGCGAGCGCACGCTCGTGGGCAGCAATCGCCTCGACCCCACCCTGGGCCTCGATAAAGTCGAGGCCGGCGGAAAGACCGGCGATACCGTGGCCGTTGAGTGTGCCCGCCTCGAGGCGCGTGGGCCAATCAAGCGGCTGCAGCGCATCGAAGCTGTGCACGCCCGTGCCACCCATAGCCCACGGAGCCACATCGATGCCCTCAGCCACGGCCAGGCCGCCGGTCCCCTGCGGACCCATGAGCCCTTTGTGGCCGGTAAAGCACACCACGTCGAGCCCCATGGCCCGCATATCGATATGCGCCGTGCCGGCAGACTGCGAGGCATCGACGATCACGAGAGCGCCGGCCGCATGGGCCATGGCGGCCACGCGTGCAATGTCGACCGCGTTGCCGGTCACATTGGAGGCGTGCGTCACCACCACGACACGCGTGCCCAGCGTGACCAGCTGCTCGAGCTCGTCGTAGTCGAGCACGCCGTTCGCGTCGCAGCCCGCATGCTCAACGGTCACGCCCTGCTCTGCCGACAGGCGGTTGAGCGGACGCAGCACGGAGTTGTGCTCGAGCACCGTCGTGACCACACGGTCGCCGGGGCGCACCACGCCATTGATAACGGTGTTGAGCGCCGCGGTGGAGTTGGCCGTAAAGCACACGTGGTCAGCACGCGGACAGCCCAGCAAGCGCGCAAGCTTGGCGCGGCAGCCGTGGATGGTACGCGCCGCATCGAGGGCACCCGACGTGGCGCCGCGCCCGGCATTGCCGAGCGAGCACATCGCCTGCGTCACGGCATCGATGACCGCCTGCGGCTTGTGCATGGTCGTCGCCGCGTTATCCAGATAGATCATCGCACGACCTCCCACATATCAATCACGGTATAGCCCTCGGTGGGAATGCCCGCAGCGGCAAGCTCGGCGCGCAGCAACTCCTCATCGGCAGGCGACGCCTTCCACGCCAGACCGCAACCGGCAGCAACCTCCCCGGGCACGGGAATCGTTCGCCCGGGAAGACCGCGCTCGATGCACAGGGCTTCGCACCCCATAGCGGCCGCCGTAGTGGGAAACGTGATGACAAGCGCCGGGCGCTTCTCCCTCATGGCAATCCCACCCAGGCGCTACGGACGCACGACGCGGCCGGCCTGCTCCATCTTTTCGACGATCACGTACATGTTCGTGACATCGCCCACCGCAAGCTGGTCTTTAATGCCATAGTGGTCGAGGCAGGTACCACAGGTGAGAACCTCGACACCCTGCTCGGTCAAACCCTTCAGGTCGTCGAGCACCGGTGAGCCCTCGACGGTGAGCTTGGCGCCGCCGTTGTAGAAGAGCATCGTGGCGGGCAGCTCCTCCTGCTGCGTCACGGCGAAAATAAAGGCCTTCATGAGCTTGTGGCCCAACTCATCGTCGCCGCGGCCCATGCAATCGGTGTAGACGGCAACGACCAGCTTGCCCTTACCGGCGCCGGCGCCACAGAAAGCGGCACCGTCCTGCTCGGGCACGTCCACGGCAACGGCGCCGGCGGTCGCCACGGTCACGTGCCACTCGGCATCTGCAACCTTCTCGACCGAGGCCGTACAGCTCTTTTCCTGCGCCATCTTGGAGATGTTCTTGACGGCGGTCTCGTTGTCGACCGAGGTCACCACAACGCCCTCGCCACCGAGTGATTTCAGAGCCTTGAGCGTCTTGACGACGGGCAACGGGCAGGCATCGCCCATGGCATTGACTTCAATCTTGGTAGACATAGCAAATTCCTTTCGAATGCGGCCGCCCAAAACGACGGGCGGTCGCATAAACGGTTTTCTTTAGCGCACAACGCGAACGGCAGGACCGCCCGGCACCGCCTCGCACACGCGACCAATAACGGCGGCGATGCGATCCTCGGCATGCAGACGACGCGCGAGCTCATCCACATCGGCAGCAGGCGCCGCGATGAGCAGGCCGCCCGAGGTCTGCGGATCGTACAGCGCATCCAGCATGCCCGGTTCCAGGTCATCGTCTGCCGCCACGCGCGAACCAAAGAAGTCCTGGTTGCTGTAGGCGCCGGCGGGGATAATGCCCAGACGCGCCATGTCGAGCACCTGGTCAAAGAGCGGCACCGCCCCCGACACAAGCTCAATCTGCACACCCGAGCCCTCGGCCATCTCGCACGCGTGTCCGATCAGGCCAAAGCCCGTGACATCGGTGCAGCCGTGAAGCTCAAGTTCCTCGGCCAGACGAATCGGCGCCTCGTTGAGGGTGCGCATCGAGTCAAACATGGCTGCGGCCTCGTCCTGCTCGATGAGCTCGCCCTTGATGGCCGTGGTGATGATGCCCGAACCAACCGCCTTGGTCAGCAGTAACGCATCGCCCACGCGCGCGCCGCTGTTGGCGAGCATGCGGTCGAGCGCGACAAAGCCGCTCACGGACAGGCCGTACTTGGGCTCCTCGTCGTTGATGGTGTGGCCGCCCGCGATGGAGCAACCCGCCTCGACGCACTTGTCGGCGCCGCCCGCCAGAATCTGCCCGGCAACCTCAACGCCCAGGCAACTGGAAATGCACAGGAGGTTCATGGCATGGCTCGGCCGACCGCCCATGGCGTAGATGTCCGACAGCGAGTTAGCCGCGGCGATCTGGCCAAACAGGAACGGGTCGTCGACCATCGGCGGGAAGAAGTCGATGGACTGCACGAGGCCCAGGTTTTCGCCAACACGGAAGACACTCGCATCGTCGGAGGTATCAAACCCCACGAGCAGGTTGTCGTTATGCACATTGGGTAAGTCGCCCAGGACCTGGGCGAGGGCTCCAGGAGCCAACTTAGCGGCTCAACCAGAGGCAGCGGTCATCTGCGTGAGCTTGATGAAATCGTCAGCCATCGATTCCTCCTCTCATAGGTCAATCAGTTCCTCCCAGTATACGCATGGCGGCGCCGAGAGCGGGTGACTTATCGCACCGGCCCTCTACGCGAGCGCCAGTGCGCGAATGGCCGCACCGACCGACGACCAGCCCGACGGCATGACACAGGTCCACGCAATGGCGCCATCCGTTTTTCGCCACCGCGGCCTTCGTGGCCGTCGAACCGATGTCGATACCAATGCCAACCTCGGCGTCCCCCCTCGCATGTGACAAAGGGACTGTCCCTTTGTCACATTATCGACAAACCAAATGGATCCTGCTGGCATCAAAATGCATGCGCAGCGTCTCGCCTGCTTGCGGCAGCTCGTCGACAGGCATGCCCACTTTGTTGACCTTCCACTGCAGACGCGTGGGCGCATCGGCACGCGGCGCGTCCAGCAGCACCAGGCGCTCAAAGCGCGAATCGCTCACTCGGGCCACATGCAAATCATAGCTGTTGCGGCCCCGCTCAGCGCGATTGTCCACATGGAAGTAGCTTGCACGAATGCCCAGGTACGCCACACTATCGGGAACCTCGCGACCCACGTTAAAGGTCATGCCCCAGTCGAGGGCCTCAACTTCTTCGTCGCCCATCTTGCGCGCGCGGCTCGTATTCTTGCAGCCCGTCAGGCGCAGCGCAGCCAAGGTTTGCGGCCGGCAGACCACCTTATCGACGGAGCCGATCTCCTCCACATGCCCGTTATGCATCACGCAAATACGTTCGCACAGGCGGCATGCCTCGTCAATATCGTGGCTCACGTAGAGCACGGTACGGTTGCACACATCGAACAGGTCGAGCATGTTCTGCTCAAGCGCGCTCTTGAGATACGCGTCGAGCGCGCTCATGGGCTCGTCGAACATAAAAATGCCCGGGTGTGCCGCCACCATGCGAGCAAGCGCCACACGCTGCTGCTGGCCGCCCGAGAGACGCACGGGATAGCGGTCGGCAAAATCGGCCAGTCCAAAGATGCCCAGATAGCGCTCGGCAAGTTGTCTGCGCGCCGCGGCGTCGCCCGCGTCCTTTACACCGGCACATACGTTATCGGCCACCGTCATGTTGGGAAACAGCTGATAGTTTTGGAACAGCAGGGCGCATTTTCGCTCCTGAGGTGACAGGTTGATGCCCGCGGCCGAGTCAAAAAAGGTCACGCCGTTGACGATGATCTTGCCCTCGTCGGGCGTCTCCACGCCGGCAATACAGCGCAAGGTGCAGCTCTTGCCGCATCCGGAGGCGCCGAGCAGCGCCACACGCTCCTCGCCGGCATCGAGCTGCATGTCGAGCATAAACCCGGGATAGCGCTTTTTGATATCCAGGACAAGCGACATGGTCTATCGACCTCCCTTCGAGACGGCGTCATCGCGCATGAGCTCGGCCAGCGCCTCGCGATCGATACGCAGCGCATCGCCGCCGACTGGGTCGAGCGAATCGATCTGGCTATCCAGCTGCTTGGCCTGTTTGCGCTCTGCACGGGAGAGACCACGCTCGCGATACTGTTGCGAATGCGCCGTGTACATGTTGATGAACAGGATGACCAGGAAACTAAACACGATCACGACGGCGACCCAAAAGAGGGCCACCGACGTGTTGCCGCCCATCCACTCAAAGTAGATGGCGATGGGGATGGTCTGGGTAATGCCGGCGTAGTTGCCCGCAAAGAACAGAGTGCAGCCAAACTCGCCCATGGCACGCGCGAAGGCAAGCACCGCGCCGGCGGCAATCGAGGGCCAGCCGAGCGGCATCATGAGCCTGGTAAAGATGCGACGCTCGGACCAGCCCAGCGTGCGCGCCGCATCGAGCATCTGCGTGTCGAGGCTCTCGAAGGCTCCGAGTGCCGTACGATAGACGAGCGGGAACGACACCACCACGGCAGAGATCACCGCCGCAGGCCACGTAAAGACAATCGAGATGCCATGCGCGATGAGCCACTGGCCCACCCCGGTCGAGCGGCCAAACAGCATGAGGAGCAGAAAGCCACAAACCGTGGGCGGCAGCACCATAGGAATCGTAAAGACCGAATCGAGCAGGCCTTTGATGCGACTCGAGGTACCCATAGTCTTCCACGCGTCAAACAGGCCCAGCGCAAAAGAGATCAGCAGGGCAAGGCCGCTCGTTTTTATGGACACCCAAAACGGGCGGTAGTCGATGCCGCCTAAAATGGAGGTCAGCGAGGTCAAGGGCCCCTGCTCATCCCGCAATACGACAGACGATGCTTCTACCATTTGAGCGCTATCAAGCCAACGCGCGCCGCCCTTGGCATCACCCGAGGCCGATGCAATCACCACATAGCGGTCCCCATCCGCACCACGCACATCAAAGCCATAGGTATACCCGCCGGCATCAAACGTTGTTTCCGCCGTAACATACCAAGGAAGATCAACGTCCCCTAGCTGCGCACCTCCCATGGAGTTTGCGCTGTCGAGCTCACAGACAAGGGCCTTGAGACCCGATACGCACTCGTTGTCCTGCGGATCCAATCCATACTTCTCGGCCGCCTTGGGCGATATCCACACCACAATGCGATCGGCAGCAGGCGCCACTACAAGGTCCACGTCCTCGTCAACGGGAAACCGGTAGCCCTCAGGCTGGCCCTCCATAGCACGAGCGGTCCCCTTGGCCAACCGCTCAAAACCCTCGATCCCATAGGAAAGCCCATGAGCGGTCGCAACAACCTGGGCCCCGTCCTCAGCGACCCCAGCAAACGCAAATCCCGGCGCCCAGCAAAGCGCGAAGGTCAAAGCACAGGCGACAAGCATGCGGAATCTATTAAGCACGAAAAGCTCCAAGCGAATACAAGGACGGAGTGAAACACAAAACGATGGAATTATCGCGCCAAGCCGCACTACTCGGAAAGCTCAAAGCCGTACTTCGCCCAAATCTTCTGAGCCTTCTTGTTGGACAGACAAAAGTCGACGAACGCCTTGGCCTCGTCGGCGTGCTCGGAGCTCTCGGCAACGGCGCCCGGGTACACGATGGGCTTGTGCGAATCCTCGGGGCACACGAAGGCCTCCTCGATGCCGTCATAGCGGAAGATATCGGAGCTGTAGACAAAACCGGCCACGCAGTCGCCCGTAGAGACGTAAGACGCAGCGGTGCCGACCTTGTCGGCCAGGGCCACCTTGTCGGCAAGCTCGGGTGCATACTCGCCGTCGTCGCCCTCGGTGCCGGTGTAGAGACCCACAGAAGCTAAGGCCTGGTTGGCGTACTTGCCGGCGGGGACGGTCTTGGCGTCGCCGATGGCGATCTTGCCGTCCAGATTCGCGACGTCGGCGATGGCCTCAATCTTGGTGTCGGAACCCTCAGCACGAATGATCACAAGGTCGTTGACGAACATATCCTCTCGTGTGCCGGCATCGACGAGCTCGGCGGCCTCGGCGTCGTCCATGGTGCCCTTGGAGGCGGTGATGAGCACGTCGACCGTGGCGCCAGCACGCATCTGCTCAACGAGGTCGCCAGAAGCCTTAAACTGCGTGTCGGAAAAGGCGGTGCCAGTCTGGTCGGTGTAGAGCTTCTGAACCTCGGGCAGAGCCTTCTCGAGCGAGTTGGCGGCAAAGACCTGCAGCTCGACAGCCTTCTTGGACGAAATCTTGGCGGAGCCGGCATCGGAACCGGTCGACTCAGGCTCCTTGTTTCCGGAGCAGCCGGCAAGGCCAAGGCCGGCAGCAGCGACAGCGGAGAGTGAGACGAATCCGCGGCGAGAAACCATATCGAACATGTTCAATCCTTTCGAATGCTACGCCCGGACACCCCGCCGCGGGCTTTATTCTGTAATTAGATTATACTTTAGTGCGAATAATGATTAAGAGAAACTAACCCCGTCTGAGAATATAGTTTCAGGCATGCCTACAGAATGCCGTCCCTTTGGGCGCAAATAAAAGGCGGAGCAGCCGTTCAAGTCGCCCCGCCGCAGGTAAACCGCTTAGTTGGTATGTCCGCCGCCCGCTGTCATCTGAGCCGCATGCTCCAGCTGGTCTGCAATGGCCTCCCAGCTTTCGCGGGCGGCCTTCGTAGAACCGGGAAAGTTTACGACAAGTGTATGACCTCGTTGCATGCAAATAGCGCGCGAGAGCATAGCGCGGCGCGTCTTGGTCATGGAGTACGCACGGATCGCCTCCGCAATACCCGGCACGTCGCGGTCGCAGACGGCACGCGTCGCCTCGGGCGTCACATCGCGCATCGAAAGTCCCGTGCCACCGCAGGTGAGCACGACATTGGCGTGGCACTCATCGGCTGCATCCACAATGGCATCACCGATTTCGCTGACGTCGTCGCGCACGACCACATGTGAGGCGACCGTCCATCCCTGCGCCTCGATAAGTTCCTCGAGCGCAGCACCCGCCTCGTCCTGGGCAAGATCGCGCGTGTCCGAGCACGTCACGATCGATATCTTCAGCTCCATGGCATTCCTCCTATAGCACCGTTCCCTCAGGCAGATCGACGCGCACAACGTCCACGGCATCTCCCGCCTTGAGCTCACACGGCCCTTCGTCAATACGCAGCAGACAGTTGGCCCGCTGCATCGTGCCGAGCAGCGCCGAATTCTGCGTCTTGGCCTCGGTCACCAACAGCTCACCGGTCTCGGGGTCGCGCAAAACCGTGGCGCGATCGAAGAAGCGGCGATGCTGTCGCTTTTTCACGCCGTGCGTGAGCGTCGCCTGCTGCACGGGACGCGTACCCTCGGCAAAGCCGCGCATCTTGCGGATCGCCGGACGCGCAAGCATCTCAAAGCCTACATACGCCGCGGCCGGATTGCCTGAAAGTCCCAGGTAGGGCTTACCCCCAAGCAAGCCAAACGTAATGGCCTTGCCCGGACGCATCGAGATGCGATCGAACAGCACCTCGCCCTCGCGCCGGACGAGCGCCGTCACGTAGTCGTAGTCGCCTGCCGAGGCGCCACCGCTCGTAATGACAAAATCGCACTCCTGCACGGCACGATGTACCAGCTCGGCAATCACCTGCTCATCATCAGGAGCGATGCCATAGAACACCGGCTCGGCGCCGGCATCGAGCGCTTCGGCCATCAACGCCGAGGAGTTGGAATCGCGAATCTGCCCGCGTGCCGGCAGCTCGCTCGGCGCGACCAGCTCCGTGCCCAGCGAGATAATGCCCACGCGCGGGGCGGCATGCACCTTCACGCTCGCATACCCTGCGCTCGCCAGCAGGCCGGCGCCGGCCGGAGCCACAACCTCGCCGGCGTGCATCACAACATCGCCGGCATGAGCCTCCTCGGCGGCAGAGCGAACGTTCTCCCCCACCTTGGCAGGCGCCGAGAAGCTCACGCGTGAGCCCTCGTTGCCATTGCCGTCAAGCACCTCGACAATCTCGTATTTCACCACGGCATCCGCACCCTCGGGAACCGGCGCGCCCGTCATGATGCGGACGGTCTCGCCCGGGGCGATTGCGCCCTCAAACACATGGCCCGCGGCCTCGTGTCCGATAACGTCGAGCGTCACCGGCGCCTCGCCAGACGCCTGCACCAAGTCCGCCGAGCGCACGGCATATCCGTCCATAGCGCTGTTGGCAAACGGCGAGATGTCAATATCGGCCACCGCGTCCTCGGCCAAGGGAAGACCGGCGGCCTGCCACACGGGAATCTCGATGAGATCCGTCGGAACAACATGCGACAGAACAATCGACTGCGCGTCCTCCAGCGGAATGAGTTTCTCTGCCATATGCACCTCTTAATGCCACGGCGCACAACAGGGGCGCCGATTCTTTATTCTTGTCTCAGTATAATCCCCCGATGCACGACCGCGACTCGGCCTGCACCCGCAAATACACCTGTCGGTTGCAGGCCGCGAAACAGAATGGAAACCAACTCACCGGCTCGTCGCGTTTACCACGTTTTATAATGCTTGCGTTGCAACCTAAAAGAGGAACGTATGGCTCATAACGACAAACCCGAAAGCGCAAACGAAGCGCAGGATCATCCCCAGCCGCTCGACGATGGCGGTTTTTTCTCCCTGAACGACGTCATCATGGCAGGCAGGCATCAGCTCACCCGCTCCGAGCATCTCTTGGCTGTCGACACGCGCCGCAACGTCCGCAACCTATTCGCGAGCGCCAAGTTGCTCATACTTGTCGTCATCGTCTCTCTCGCCATGGGCGTTGCCGCTTGGGCGTTTTTGGCCTCGCTGAATATCGCGACCGATTATCGTGAGCACCATGCGTGGATTTACGCGCTGCTTCCCGTTGTGGGCGTTGCCACCACATGGGTGTACAAAAACCACGGTCTCGCCGCCAAGCGTGGCAACAACCTGGTCATTGACTCCGCCCTGGGCACACGCCTCATCCATATGCGCATGGCCGTCCTCACCTTCGTCTGCTCCACGCTCACGCACCTAACGGGCGGGTCGGCCGGTCGCGAGGGAGCCGCGGTGCAGATTGGCGGCACTATCGCCAGCAACATCTCGAGCCTCGCCCACCTCGAAAAGCATGACCATCACGACCTCATGCTCGCCGGCATCTCGTCGGCCTTTGGCGCCGTATTCGGTTCGCCCCTTGCCGGAGCTTTCTTTGGCATGGAGATGTGCTTTATCGGCAAGATCGACTACACCGCGGGCATCTACTGCCTGGTCGCCTCGTTTACCGGCTACTTTACGTCGCTTGCCTTGGGAACCGAGTACGAGGCGAATGTCATCACCAGCGTTCCCAACATGACACCACGGACGGTTGTCATCGTTGTTATCAGCGCCATTATCTTCGGTTTGACGGCACGCCTCTTTGCCTGGTCGGTTCGAACCGTCAAGAGCCTGTACGGTCGCTTTATCACCAACTACCTTACTCGCGCACTCGTGGGCGCGCTCGTGGTTTTGGCCGCCTATGCCCTTCTCGACGCCTGGGACTATGCCGGCCTTGCCACCTGGCTCTCGGGCGCCGGGTTCGCCGGTACCACGACCCTTGCCGACGCAGTCATCAAGCTCGTGGTGACGGCGCTCACTCTGGGCGCCGGCTTCCAAGGCGGCGAGGTCACACCCCTGTTTGGCATCGGTGCGGCGCTCGGCGGCTGGATCGGTTGCCTCGTCGGAATCGACCCCAGCTTTCTGGCGGCTCTCGGCATGCTCGGCGTGTTCTGCGCCGGCCTCAACGTGCCCATCACCACCTGCATGATGGCCATCGACCTGTTCCACGGCACGGTAGCCGGCTTCTTCGTGATCGTGGCGTTTATCAGCTATCTCGTCGGCGGCCACCGCGGCGTATATCCCGCGCAGCGCATTGTCTCGCCTAAACGCCGTTCGCTTATTGTGGATGAGGGCGGTACGGTAGCGGATGCTATCGAGCGCCACAACGACCTGATAGAGTAGATGTAATAATCGCTGTGCAGCCACAATCGGGGGCAATTCGACCTGAGCGCGACCGCACCGTCACGCCATACGCCGGGAGTCGCCCCATGCACGCAACTGATTTTGGTCGTACGCTCATCATCGCCAACCCCGCCGCCCAGTCGGGTGCGGCGCGCGAGGTCGCTGAGCGCCTGCAGCGCTTTTTGGACATGACCGCGTGCGCATCCCAGTTTGACTTGGTGCTGACCGAACGCGCGGGGCACGCCAAGGTGCTTGCCGCACAGGTCGAGGGCTATCGCACCGTTATCGCCCTTGGCGGCGACGGCGTAATTCACGAGGTCGTCAATGGCTTGATGGCGCAAGAAGAGGCGGATCGACCAGCGCTTGCCGTCCTGCCCGTAGGCTCCGGCAATGATTTTGCCCAGACCCTCGGCATCGACGATTTCTCCGGCAAGGATTTTGGCGCGCTGCTCACCTGCGAGCTGCAGCGTCAGGACATCGGGCGCATTCGCTCGTGGAGCCCTGCGTGCGGCAGCGGCGAGGCTGCCGTTGAGTACTACGACCAGACGCTTTCGGTCGGCATCGATGCCGCCATCGGCCTTGGCACCACCGAGCTGCGCAAAAAGACGGGCCTCGCCGGCGCTCCGCTCTACACCCTCTCGGGACTTGAGCAGTTTGGCCTGCGCTATCGCAACTACCCCATGGCAGTCAGCTTTGACGGGGCGCCCGCCGAGCGCGTGAGGGCGATCATCATGGCGATTCAGCTGGGCCCCACGTATGGCTCGGGCTATCGCATCTGTCCCGATGCCGATCCCTGTGACGGCATGCTCGACGTCTGCTACGCCTGCGGTCCCGCCCCCCGTGCGGTCGCCCTGCCTATGTTTCTTTCGGCCAAGGACGGCCACCATACCAAGTTGCCGCCGGTTCGCATGCGTCGTTGCCGTCATGCCGAGCTCACGTTCGAGGAGCCCGACTACCCCATCCAGGCCGACGGCGAGCCCATCGTCGCCTCGCGCATCGAGGTCGACATCATCGCCGGCGCCCTCCATGTCTGGCGCCCCACCCGCTAACCCAACCTAAGTTGCGGTGAAATAGGGACTGTTTATGCAGCTAAAGCCGCAAAACAGTCCCTATTTCACCGCAACTTATTGAGAAGATCATTCCTCCCTGCCCGGTTTGCGTCGGTTGGCCTTTTTAATGGCGTTGAAGTGTTTGTCGTTGAGCCTGCGCTGGCGAGAGCGCTGAGGCACCTTGGTCTTTACGCGTCGGCGCGGTGGACGCCCGCGACGCCCCAGCTCGGCGCGCAGCTTACGCAGGCAGCTGCTACGATTTTGGAACTGGCTGCGGCTCTCGCGCGCCGTCACGGTAATCCCCGAAGGGATATGTTTCATGCGCACCGCTGAATCCGTCGTGTTCACGCCCTGTCCACCCGGACCCGTCGCGCGAAACACCTGCACCTCGCAATCGCGCGCCAACTCTTCGGCCGACATCTCGGCATAGCGCGCATACTCGCGCCAGCCCATCTTGTTCTCATCCATATCAACACCTCCCCTCATACAAAAAATGTGACAAAGGGACGGTCCCTTTGTCACATCGCATACCAATCGCTTGTGTTGCGCGCTTAGGCGAAGGTGATCTCGCCGGTCTCGCAGTCCATATCGGCGATGCGGGCCAGGCTCTCGACGCGGAAGCCGCGCTCGCGGAGCTTATCGCCGCCGCCCTGGAAGCCCTTCTCCACTGCAATGCCAATACCGGACACCTCGGCACCCGCAGCCTCGCAGATCTTGATGAGACCCTCGAGCGCGCAGCCGTTGGCCAGGAAGTCGTCGATAATCAGGACCTTGTCGCCCTCGGACAGGAAGCGCTTGCCGACGATGACCGGGTACTCCTTCTGCTTGGTAAAGGAGTAGATGGTCGTGGCATACTGCTCGCCGTCAAGGTTGATAGACTGCGCCTTCTTGGCAAAGACCACCGGCACGCCGCCAAAATGCTGAGCCGCGATGCAAGCCATGCCAATGCCCGAAGCCTCGATCGTCAGGATCTTGTTGATCTCGACACCCTCGAACAGACGGGCCCACTCGGCACCCATGTGGTCGAACAGCTCAACGTCGCACTGGTGGTTGAGGAAGGCGTCAACCTTAAGGACGTTACCGGCCTTTACGATGCCGTCATGGCGAATACGATCCTCAAGCTCCTGCATGGCGCAACCCCTTCTCGCGGCAACGATACCGCGCGATTAATAAACGTTGTTCGATAGTCTACCACGGACCGACCCCCGCCCGTCCCACAAGCCGCATCGCACCATAAAGCCGCAAGACCAGTAGATGGGCCGATTCGTGGCAAGCCTGCCTCCACAAGCTAATGGCGGGCGCGCACCCTCACCAAACGCACCATGGCAAGCGCAAAGCCCACGGCGGCCACAGCCATGAGCACGTAGAACACCGAACGGAAACCAAACAGGAACACATCCGGACGGCCTGCAACAAAACTGGTCACGGCCTCGCCCATCGCCACGCTCATCTGCCCATACAGGATATGCGACGCCGCCGTAATGCCCACCGCCATACCCGCATAGCGCGCTAGACTACCCAAGCTGCCTGCAAAACCGAGCGCCTCGCGCGGGGCCGAACCCATATACAGCGAGTTGTTGGGGCTCTGGAAAATCGACGTGCCGCACGACATAAACGCGGCACAGCACACGATCACAGGGATAGAAGAGTGCTCGTCGAGCGTGCTTACCGCAAAGAGACCGCACACGTACACGCCCAGGCCGACCGCCGTGGGGCCCTCGCAGCCAACACGGTCCGAAACCGTTCCCGAAAGCGGGCCGATAAAGGCATTCACCATCGGCAGTGCCAAAAAGAGCAGTCCGGAAATATCGGAGCTAAAGCCATGGGCGTCCTGAAAATAGAACGGCAGAATAAACTCGGATGCGCCAATGCCAACGAACACGATGAGCATGCAGGCAAGGTTGATGGTAAAGGCCGAATTTGCAAAGCAGCAGCGAGCAGCCTCGATCAGGGACATGGGACGCTCGCCGGCCTCCGGCTTAACATGCGGCAGCGTATAGAGCCCCACGATAAACGAGATGACGCCAATGGGCAGGTTGATGAGGAAGATACTCTCCCAGGGAAAGCTTGCCACCAGCATGCCACCGAGCACGGGGCCACACATCATGCCGAGGGCCACGAAGGTCGCGAGAATACCCATAGCACGACCGCGTTCGCGCGCCGGAAACGACTCGGTGATGATACCCATGTTGTTGGCCATGGCCGCCGCGCAACCGACGCCCTGAACAATACGTGCCAGAATAAGAACCTCGAGCGAGGCCGAAAGGCCACAAAGCAGCGAGCCAACCGTAAAGACGATGACGCCCAGCTGGAACACATTCACCTTGCCGCGCACGTCGCCCAGGCGGCCAAACGGCAGCATAGCCACGCATGTCGCAAGCAGGTACACCGAACTCACCAGCTGAATGCGATCGAGGCCCACGCCCAGTTCCTTTTGCATCACGGGCAACGCCACGGTCACGACGGTCGAATCCAGGCACACCATAAACGTCATGATGAGCACGGTAAACAGAATCGCCCACTTGTTCTTGCCATGGGTGTCGCCCTCAAGGGCAATGTGCTCGCGGCGCAGCTGCTCTGCGGTTTTCTCCATATCCATCCTTTCGAGTGGCGCAACGCAAAAACGGGACCCCGATCGCCTGCAAACAGTCGCGATTGGGGTCCCGCCTACGGAATCGGAACGAAAGGTCGTCGAAGCTTTCTGCCAGCATCGGCGCCTCGTGCGAACGCTAGCCTAGCACTGCTCGAGCGCCTGCTCAAGGTCGGCAATCAGATCGGCCGTGTCCTCGAGACCGCACGACAGGCGTACCATGTCGGCAGAGATGCCGCAGGCGATGAGCTCCTCATCGTTCATTTGGCGATGGGTGGCGTTTGCCGGATGCAAGCAGCAGGTGCGGGCGTCGGCCACGTGCGTGGCGATCTGGGCGAGCTTAAGGCTCTTCATAAAGGTCTCGGCCGCCGCGCGACCACCGTTAAAGCCAAAGCTCACGACGCCGCAAGTACCGTTGGGCATGTACTTCTGAGCGATGTCATAGTACTTGTCGCCCTCCAGGCCCGGATAGCTCACGAAGCGTACCTTGGGGTGGCTCTGCAGGAACTTGGCGACCGCCAGACCATTCTCACAATGGCGCGGCATGCGCACGTGCAGGCTCTCGAGCGAGCTGTTCAGGAAGAACGCCGCCTGCGGGTTCTGCATGGGGCCGAGGTCGCGCATAAGCTGCGCAGTGGCCTTGGTAATAAAGGCGCCCTCGCGACCGAACTTCTCGGCATAGGTCACGCCGTGGTAGCTCTCGTCAGGCGTGGTGAGACCCGGGAACTTGTCCGCATGGGCCATCCAGTCAAACTGGCCGTGGTCGACGATCACGCCACCCAGGTAGGCCGCATGGCCATCCATGTACTTAGTGGTGGAGTGCGTGACGATGTCGGCGCCCCACTCAAAGGGACGGCACATCACGGGCGTCGGGAAGGTGTTGTCGACCATCAGCGGTACGCCGTGGTCGTGCGCGGCCTTGGCAAAGCGCTCAATATCGAGCACGGCAAGGGCGGGGTTAGCAATCGTCTCGCCAAAGACAAGCTTGGTGTTGGGCTGGAAGGCTGCCTCGAGCTCCTCGTCGGTGCAGTCGGGGGCAACGAACGTGCAGGTCAAGCCCATACGACCCATGGTGTGAGCCAACAGGTTGTAGGTACCGCCGTAGATGGCGGAGCTCGCGACCACGTGATCGCCGGCGCCGGCAACGTTAAAGATCGCGAGGAAGTTCGCGGCCATGCCCGAGCTCGTGAGCATCGCTGCGGTGCCGCCCTCCATCTCGCAGATCTTGGCGGCAACCAAATCGCACGTGGGATTCTGCAGACGGCTGTAGAAATAGCCCGACTCCTCCAGGTCAAACAGCTTGCCCATGTGCTCGGACGTGTCGTACTTCCACGTGGTGGACTGGTAGATGGGCACCTGGCGCGGCTCCGCATCTCCCGGGTGATACCCGCCCTGAACACATGTCGTACCGATGGTCTGCTCGCTCATATCCAACTCCCTTACTTGGGTTTTGTTTTTATTCGGTTCACAATACCGCTACCCTGCACCCCTCTCAACCCATCCCCAAGGTAGGTTATGGGACAAATTGATCAGGGGTATTTATCTCAAGCCTTGGGCATTTGCTCGATAGATAAAAATGAGGCATCCATGAAGCTCTCGATGATTACACGCACCGTCATGGGTACCATAGGCGGGTACACCGTGACTAAGGAGACAACGATGAAGCAAATCGATACGGCCCAGCTCGACATCACCGCCTGTCAGGCTCAGGCTGCCGAATACCATGCCCGTGGCTTCAACTGCGCCCAGGCCGTCGCCTGCACGCTCGCACCTGCCGTCGGACTCGACCCCCAGGTCGCCTTTACCCTCACCGAGGGCTTTGGCGCCGGCATGGGCGGCATGACCGAGACCTGCGGCGCCATCTCGGGCGCCGTGGCCATCATGGGCTTCGTGATGAGCGACGGCATGGAAAACCCCAAGACCAAGGGCCAGACCTACAAGCTGTCGCGCGAGATTGCCAAGCGTTTTGGCGAGAAGAACACGACGACTGTCTGCGGCACGCTCAAGGGCATCGGATCGGACAAGGGTCCGCTCCGCAGCTGCCCCGGCTGCATCGACGATGCCGTCGAGATCGCCTGCGATGTGCTAAAGCAGCTCGCCGAGTAAACGGCACCAACATAAAACGACGGCCGGCGCACTTGGGATTCATCCAAAAGCACGCCGGCCGTCGCCGTTAGAACTCGGCAAATTCAGGAGCGCCGACCTCAATCTCCTCGCGCCCCGCCATAAGCTCGCGCATCTTAGCGCAAAACGGCTCCTGCTCCCCCGCTTTAAACACCAAATGAAGTGTCACGGCATCCGCGTAATCGGTATCCGAAACCTTGGCACCCGAATCCTGCGCCAAGCGAAGCACCTGCTCATACTGCGGATAGGCCACATGCACGTCAACAGGCACGACGCTCGTCATCTCGACGATCTGCCCGGCCTCCTGAGCAGCGGCCACCGCCGTCTGCGTCGCCGCGGTATAGGCGCGTACCAAGCCACCAGGCCCCAACAACGTGCCACCAAAATAGCGCGTCACTACGCAGCAAACATTTTTGAGTCCCGCACCGCGCAACACCTCGAGCGTCGGCATACCGCTCGTGCGGCTCGGCTCACCGTCATCGCTCTGGCGCTCGCGTCCATCGACCAAAATCCACGCGGGTACATTATGTCGAGCGTCGTAATGACGCTTGCGAACCATCTCGATGAAGGCATTCGCCTCATCCTCGGACTCAATATGGACCAGCTGGGCAATAAACCGGCTCTTGTGGTCCACAAACTCGCCCGAAGCCTCAATATTCGATTGCAGAGTAAAATAGCTGTCCAACGAAGCCCCTCAACAGAATAAAGCGAGCAACAAACAGCCTCAATAATACGATAACCCTAGTAAAAAGAATGACAACGCCGATGATTCCGTCAACGAAAGCGAGAACCCGTCAGCGCGAGCAAGGCGCCTTGAAAGCCGAGACCGCAACAAAAATGGAGCCGCCGATGACCGGGCAAAAACAGCGAGACGGCGTCAGCTGAGTCGATTTGGCCCGAAAGAGGAGGGAGCACGCCTTATGGCGGCGACCGACGAATGAGCGCCAAATCGGCCAGCTGACACCGTCGCAGCGTCAACAAGATAGCTGAGTGGGCTTGTAAGCCGGGTTCTGTCGTGAACGGTCATTTATCTTGTCTGCACGTTACCGTGCAGCTCCACGCACGCTACCCGAACGCGGACCGGGCCGGCCCATAGCGTTCCTATTCGCGCTTGCTCCGGATGGGGTTTGCCAAGCCGCCGTGTTGCCACGACGCTGGTGGTCTCTTACACCACCGTTTCAGCTTTTCCCTTTACGCCTTACGGCGCAGGTGGGAGTCTTCTTTTCTGCGGCGCTTTCCGTCGGATCACTCCGCCCGGCCGTTAGCCGGCATCCCGCCCTCTGGAGCCCGGACTTTCCTCACGCGTACTGCAAGCAGCACATCGCGCGACCGTCTGGCCCACTCAGCAGTGCAAGAGTGTAACACACCGTTGCCGCAGGCAATGGCACAACGCAAACGCTCGACACGATAAACCAAGAACCGCCATGCGTTACAATGGTCCTGTCGATGGGCAACGTCGTCAGTCGAGACGCGACCGCGCTCCGCACCCCTCCGTCTACTCGGTGTGTTCCCGCCTCCTCCCCGAGGCGGGATGTCGGCATTTTTCATGCACCGACAACCCAATAGCCTGTGGACAGCCCGGCAGCATTGCGCATCTCGGCGCCAAATGCAAAAAGGGATCCGTCCATTACGGACGGATCCCTTAAACAAGTGATCGTCAAACCGATTTACTCGGCGTCGGTCTCCTCGTCCTTCTTCTCGGAAGGCAGCGGGGTAACCTCGATCTCGACGCCCAGAGTCTCAGCAGCAGACTTCATGGACAGGGAGATACGACGACGGTCGAGGTCGATCTCCATGACCTTGACCTGAACCTTGTCGCCCACATGGGTGACCTGAGAAGGCTGATCGACGTGCTTGTTGGCCATCTCGGAGATGTGCACCAGGCCCTCGATGCCCTCGCCCAGGTCGACGAAAGCGCCGAACGGGACAAGCTTGGTCACAGTGCCCTCGACGATGGCGCCGACGGGGTACTTCTTGACCAGTGCGCGCCACGGATCCTCGGTGGTCTGCTTGAGACCCAGGGAGATGCGCTCGCGGTTGAGATCGACGTCGAGAACCTCGACCTCGACCTCCTGGCCGACCTTGACAACCTCGGAAGGATGGTTGACGTGGTTCCAGGAGAGCTCGGAGATGTGGATGAGGCCGTCGATACCGCCGAGGTCGACGAAGGCGCCGAAGTCGACGATGGAGGAAACGGTGCCCTGGAGACGCATACCAGACTTGAGCTTGGACAGGATCTCGGAGCGCTCGGCCTTACGGGACTCCTCGAGCACGACGCGACGGGAGAGGACAACGTTGTTGCGGTTGCGGTCCATCTCGATGACGCGGGCCTCGATGCGGGTGCCCATGTAGGAGGTGAGGTCCTTGACGCGACGGAGGTCGACGAGGGAAGCGGGCAGGAAGCCACGCAGGCCGATGTCGAGGATCAGGCCGCCCTTGACAACCTCGATAACCTCGCCCTCGACGTTCTCGCCGGAGTTGAACTTCTCCTCGATGCGGTTCCAAGCACGCTCGTACTCGGCACGCTTCTTGGACAGGACCAGACGACCGTCCTTGTCCTCCTTCTGGAGAACCAAAGCCTCGATGGGATCACCGAGTGCAACGATGTCTGCAGGGTTAGCGTCCTTGCGGATGGACAGCTCGCGGACCGGGATAACGCCCTCGGACTTGAATCCGATGTCAACGAGCACCTCGTCATGCTCGATCTTAACGACAGTGCCGTTAACGAGATCGCCCTCATCAAAGTCGGTAATCGTACCGTCGATGAGGTTGTTCATCTCCTCCTCGTTGACATCGTCAAGAGAGAAAATGGACGAGTTCTGAATCTCACTCAAAGGTGGACCCCTTTCGAACTACGGGGCCCCGATTGCTAGGACCTACAGAAGGGTGCGACAAGCACACAACGTTTAGGAACACTCGGGAGCCGACAGATACTAATGTGACGCTTATGCAATCACGTTCGTATAGGTTACGGGGAAATGAGTTCGATTTCAAGCGTGAACTGCGATTTTTTACTCGTGTGGAGACTTTTTCGTAATCTTATGAACACACGTCTCCGCAACTTGACGATAACCAGCCAGGCATTCGGCTTTGGGGTAAAGTATCCGGAGCCAACGATTCTAGATCGATTTTTCGAGAAAGGTGCCCGCGTGCTCAAAGCAGTCGTTTTCGATATGGACGAAACGCTTCTTAGCATCAACCTCAACGCGTTCATCCTTCGATATTTTAAGGATGTCTCTTCGATGCTCGCGGATATCGGGCGCCGCAGCCGCGGTGGCACGATGGCACGCCTCGGCACCATCCTGGTCGACCTCAACGCCAATCGCCGCAGCAGCACGGACAATCGCACCAATCTTGAGTTTTACCAAGAAGAGGTCGAGCGCCGATGCGGCATTTGCCTCTCGGACCCACTTATCTACGAGGCGTTTACCTACTACGACCGCGAAGTTCTTCCGTACAAGAATGACGAACTCATCAACGCCCATGCTATGCCGGGCGCACACGCCGCACTTCAGGCCGTGCAGGACGCGGGGCTGCGCTGCGCGCTCTTTACCAACCCCAGCTTTCCGCAGGGGGCCATCGAATGCCGCATGGGTTGGGGCGACCTGGCCGACGCCCCCTTTGAGCTCGTGACGCACATGGGAAACGCCACCCGCTGCAAGCCCGATGCCACCTACTATCTAGAGCAACTTCAGGTGATGGGGCTCGAACCGCACGAGGTCCTTATGGTGGGCAACGATCCCAAACGCGACTTCCCTAGCCCCGCCTGCGGCATTCAGACTGCCTATGTAGGCCAGGGCAAGCCCAACCGAGTCACCTGGCGCGGAACCATGGAAGGCTTCGCCCGCGACTTTAACGCCGTAGTAGAAGCCTTCTACGAACACCAAGTAGCCGACGAACTGTCCTAGCACACTTGGGTTTTGCCGATCATGATGTTGAGGATCTCGACGTCGGTGTCCTTCATGCCCACGCGCCCCACATAGCCCATGCTGGCGATGGTCTCCTCGACGGTATCCTGAATCAGGCCCTCACCGGCGCGGAAACCGCGACCCTGCATGGCCATATCGTGACCCAGAATCGCCGCATCAACGGCAGCGGAAATCTTGGCGGCGCAGCTCGCCTTGGCGCCATCGCACACGATGCCGCCCACATTGCCGAGCGTATTGGAGACCGTCGCACCGATTTGCTCGCGCGTGCCACCGCACAGCCAGGTAATCGCAGCGCCGGCGCCGCACGCGGCGCAAATAGCACCGCAAAACGCCGAGAGCGCACCAATGTAGCTCTTGATATGCACGGCAATGAGATCGGACAGCATCACGGCACGCACCAGGCGCTCGTGGTCGCAGCGCAGGTACTCGGCATACTCCATGACGGGCAGTGCACAGGTAATGCCCTGATTGCCAGAGCCGCACACAATGGCGACCGGCAGCGCACAGCCGTTCATGCGGGCGTCGGACCCGGCGGCCGCACGGGCACGGGCCCGGCAGGCAACGTCATCGGCACGAGCACCCAGCAGCGTACGGCCAACCTCGGCACCCCAAGCGTGCGCCAGACCCTCGGCGCTGATCGCGCCGTTCAGCTCAATCTGACGCTCAACGGCAGCGCGGGCGCCCTCAATGTCGCCGCCCTCGATAAAGTCGATGATGGACTCGATCGACATGGGCGTATCGGCGTTATCTGCCGCACGCTCGGCCACCACGCGCTCGGCGCAGGCGGCGCACTCCCCCGCCGACTTGCCGCACACCGGAATACCGTCGAGCGTATGGCACGTGACATTGGTGTGGTGATCGGTAATCTCGACGACCGCGGTATGGCCCCCGGCCGTCGCAGTCACCTTGATGTAGAGGTTGGGCACACCCTCGACAAGCGACACATCGCAGTAGCCGGCGTCGGCGAGGAGCTCGGCCACACGAGCGCGGTCTTCATCGTTAACGCTCTCGAGCACCTCAAGCGCGCTCTTAGCGTCGCCGCCCACGGCACCCAGCACGGCCGCGGCCTCAATACCGTGCATACCGCCCGAGTTGGGCACGGTCACGCTCTTAACGTTCTTGATTATGTTACCCGAGCAGGCAACATTCATATGATCGGGTTCGCAACCGAGCGTCTGGCTCGCCAGCGCCGCTGCATAGGCAACGGCAATGGGCTCGGTGCAGCCGAGTGCACAGACAAGCTCGCGGTTCAAAACATCGCAAAACGCGGCATCACGGATGGAATCGGTAGGCATAGGTATCTCCTGCTTGCATAACGGGCTGGACTCTCAAAAAAGTTAGCTCCTTTATTTGATAACAATGCATCAAAAACCGCAACCACGGTTCCGGCGGACGGCGTTCAAGCGCAATCTGACGGCATTCATTCATGAAAAGCTAGTCTTGTTGCCTGCTAAAGCGTTTGACCAAAAAACGCCCGAGCGTTTACGCAAAAGTCGCGCTATCATGCAGTCGAACGCGGTAAACACCTTTAGCATTTGCGCCGCACAGACCAGAGAGGAACCATCCATGAAGATCGGTATCGGTAACGACCACGCCGCCGTCGAGCTCAAGAACATCATTTCCGAGCACCTGAAGGAGCGCGGCTGCGAGGTCGTGAACTTTGGCACCGACACCTCCGAGAGCTTCGACTACCCCATCGCCGGTTACAAAGTGGGCAAGGCCGTTGCCAACGGCGACGTTGACCTGGGTATCCTGATCTGCGGCACCGGCGTCGGGATCAGCCTGGCTGCCAACAAGGTCGAGGGCGTACGCGCCGTCGTGTGCTCCGAGCCCTTCAGCGCCAAGCTCTCGCGCATGCACAACAACACCAACGTGCTCGCCTTTGGCGCCCGCGTCGTTGGCTCCGAGCTCGCCAAGATGATTGTCGACGAGTGGCTCGACGCCGAGTTTGAGGGCGGCCGCCACGAGCGCCGCGTCAATCTCCTCAACGAGATCGACCAGACCCGCGGCCTCAAGGTCGTCGACGAGGCCTAAAGGCCTACAACGCCATACGCTGACGAAAGCCCCCGCCCGGAACATGAACTGCGCCCCAATTCTTGGACGGGCTAATAAGCGGCCTACGCCGCACATAGGGACTGATTCCGGAATTCCTCCGGGGTCAGTCC
>NZ_CZAQ01000015.1 GCF_001404695.1 Collinsella aerofaciens
CGCCCGATCGGCGGCCCCTCGGGGCTTGCCCGTATCGTAGGCAATGCGCCGAATGCTCGCCATCGAAATTTATCGGTGGCCCACTTCAGACTGTAATGGGCGGACACCAACTACGGTGCCCGCCCCCCTGTATTTGATATGCTCGGTATGTTCATCCCTCACAAACAATCAAAGAAATCTCGACCGCAATCGGTCGACGGTAAAGCAGATGGCAAGAACGCTTGTTACGTTTATGAGGCAGTCAATTAAAATCGAGGTGCATTGACTATCCTCCAACGGGGTCACGCCGCAAATCCACATGAGCATCGAGGACGGAAACGGAAGCATGGAATTGGCTCCGACCTGTATGTAGATCGTTACGACGTTGACAAGCAGCAGCATGCCAATAGGACCGAAGCCGGACCCAAAATAGGAAACAACGATCACGCAAGAGACCACATATGCAAGGCAGACGGCACTCGCCAGAAGAAGTCGATCGCAAAACATATTCAGGTTGAAACACTGTTGAGCATCCAAAACGATTGCACAGTTAAGACAGTACAAAACGACACTTGACAGGACAAACGCGCCCAATAGGGCGAAAGAAGACAGCACCGTTCGCGCAACGGTAACGCACGCCCGCTTCCCTCCCCGAGCCTCCGACAGCCCCCACGGTTCCTCGACAAAGCCCGAACTAACAAAGCGCGGCACAATACAAGCCGCGATGAACGGAAAGAACAATGCATGAGCCAACGGGGCCACGTTGAACAGCAAGCCGCGAAAAACCTCTGCATTACCAAATAGAAGGGCGTCCTCTGCCGACAGTTTAAGCGTCGGGTCTGGGAAAAAGCCCAAGAAACTGCCCTCGCGGAGGCTACAGAACCACATCGGGAAAGAATTAAGCTGCAATATCACCATACACGCATAAATTGCCAGGATTAAGACGTACGTCCATTTGCTCACATGCTTCAATTCTGAATGGAGGAACCTTTTAATCTGACGAGCCATTGAGCACACCTCCGACACGACAGGTCACGAGAGCGTAAATCAATACCGATAGACAGCTGGCTGCCACGCCATAGCCCAGAAGCGCCAGGTGCCCCATATCGCTATACCCAAGGGCACATCCGACCCCTAGGTACGGCCCAGGAAGGAAGAAGATCCATCGCAAGGATGGTATAGGTGCCTGAAGGAAGGTTCCGTAGAGCGTCAAGCTCATGACAAATCCAATTATTATTACAGCCCCGCTCAATACAGCGCTGCCTGTAATCCGATAGATGGTCATCGTCTCCAACGCAACCGATATCACCAATACGGCGTTGATTATCATCGCAGGAAAAAATGCAGCCAGCATGCCGTGCGTGTAGTTTTGCTCCCCACGCATTATGGCTATTGCAAACAAAAGAAGGCAAAGTGCGCTATATGCTGCACCGACTATTAAAGCAGACGAAAGCACATGTGCCAGAGCCCCATTAAAGCGGGCGAGACCTCTTGCTGAAGAAATTCGGTATCCCTCTTTATAGCCATGCTCCTGTAAAAGCACCAAACAAACGATGAGTGGAACGAACAGGGATGTACCGGCAAAAGCGCTGCGCGCAAGGGACTCATCAGGCGCAGAAGGATCGATTGCATTCCAGAGGAAACCAATATCCTCCCCACAAACGCCATAGCCAAAGCCTAGCAACGTTGCTCCGTTATTTAAAAAAACACCGAAGAGAAGACCGCACGCCAACATAAGCGTAAGACCAAACTGCGCCGGAAACATCCTGTGTAGACGCATCATATCTGCCTTTATGGGATGGATCGCCCGCTTCATAGCGAGACCGCGTTCATCAAGCGCCTGTAATATTCTTTTAGGGACGACGCCTCATCCCTTATGACATCCATCGATTCCTTTTTCAGCAGTTCACCGTCATGAATAAACACGCAACTTGTTGCAACCGATGCCAACTCATCCAAATCATGGCTAGAGATGAGCATGGTCTTACCCTGTTCTCGATTCAATCGGCCGATAAGGGCCCATATACTCTCGATGCCCAGCGGGTCCAACCCATTTGCCGGCTCATCGACAATTAGTACGTCGGTGTCGCCCAACAAAGCCGTAGCTATATCCAGTCGCCGTTTCATTCCCAGAGAAAAACTGCTCACGCTCTTTTTCTCATCGACGTCCAGCCCGACTAGGCCCAAGACGCGAGGAACCTCACGTGTCTCATCGAGCCCCCATTCCGCACATCGGATCCGAAGATTCTCCACCGCACTGAGGGATTGGTATGCTCCGCTGGAATCTGGCACATAGCCGACACGCGTCCGCATCAGGCTCAGCTCTTTTTTCGACTTGCCTCCAAAGAGCTCCACGCTCCCCGACGATGGCTCACAGAGGCCCAGCACTATTTTAATAAGCGTGCTTTTGCCCGCCCCGTTTGCACCAACAAGGGCGCAAAGTTCAGACTGATTCACCTCGAAGGAAACGTCATGCAACACACGCCGTTTTCCATAGCGCTTTGACACCTTTGATAGCTTTATCGCTGATGCGCTCATTGGCCTCCTATTCTGCTTGATAACAAAACCGCTGCTGCCAGACTGTCGCCTGGCAGCAGCCGCAACTGCTAGAAATTAACAACACACAAGTTTTTGCTGCAGTTATTGACGCAGACGCGTGCTCCACAGAATGCCTTGCAGTAACCGTTGCACCCACCACCGGGGTCCACATAACTCGGCTTTACAATCCAGCTCATATCGTTCCTCCTTTCTTTTATCGTTCGTTCTTGATGTTATTGTTTGCCGATAACTTATATTTGTCAAGATAATTAATAAACAAAGAACCCGTGTTAGACACGGGTTCCGTTACACTGATATTTCGTTATAGTTGTTCTTTTTATGCTACTCGTCGCTCAAATCTACAGCGAAGACCGATGTCGGAAGCGACACCTCATTGCCTCTGCCATCCCGCATCTGCCTCACGGCATTCTTCGCGCGCTCGACAATAAGTTCCTCGAGCTCCTTCTCGCTCACGCGCTGAATAATATCTCCCGGTTGACAATCAAGCTCATCACAGATTTCAAGAAGCGTCTTAAGACGAATAGCTTTAATTTTTCCGTTTCTTAGCTTAGAAATATTAGCCGGAGTATGCCCCGTGGCACGAATCAGATCAGAGCTGGTCTTTCCGGTCTTAAGCAGCTGCGTCTCAAGCTCGATGATGAGATAGCTCATGTTTCCTCCTACACAAGCTCGTCAGACTGCTCTTGGAGCAGCGAGGCATAGCTCCAGATCACCGAGACAAACAAACAGACGGCCGCGCCGATAAGCGACCCCGCGTCAAAGGCAACGCCCTGGCAAATCGCGATAACGAAGGAATGAGGCACGACGCAAAGCTCCAGCCCACCAATGGTAAGATTGACCGATCCATAGGCACCAACAAGCGAAACCGCGGCGTTAACAGCAAAGGCAAGCGCGAGAACACGGATAAGCCGCACATGCGCCCTGGTAAAGGGCGATACGCCCCGCGAAATGTCACGGCTGATTCCGCACAAAACGACAAGCGAAATACCCATGACAAGCGCCATGCACAGTCCGCTTGGGATAACGATGCACCCGCCATTGAGAAGCGTCACAACACCGAAAGAATCGACAGAAGCAGCGTTTGCAACCGCATACCAGATCACGTAAACAACCAACGCGGCGAAAGCGACGAGCATTCCCGCAAAAACGACCGCCATGCAAAAGCCAAGCTTCCTTACAGTCTCGCCCGCCTTGGCCATACGCTGAACGCTGTTGGACATATACTCACCCTCATCGAATCTATCGTTATCGGAATAGTTTATCGAACAACGATATGGATTGCATGTACAAAGCCCAGCCGGTACGCATAGGTTATTTACTAATCCGAAGGGTGAGAGTGGATTTTTGGACACGTATCGAACGAGAGTGGATAATCTCCCACTTTGAGGCCGGGGACTGCGGACAAAAAGTTGGACCGTCAAGGTCCGGTTTGGAGTCCGCATGACATACAGTAGAGCCGTAGTAGAGAGGGCCGGGGAGCTCCGCCGCTCCGGGCTCTCGTGCAGGGAGATAGCCCGGGAGCTCGACGGTCCGAGCAAGAGCGCCGTCGCGCGCTGGACGAGGTCCGTGGCCGCGGGCGGAACCGTCGGAAGGGCGGTCGCGAAGATGGATCTGCCGAAGGTCGTCGGGGACGGTCCGGTGTACCCCGACATCGACCCGGACGACAAGGACGCCCTGATAGAGCGCCTCGTCCTGGAGAACGCCGTCCTCAGGGCGGTGAACGACGTTTTAAAAGCCGCGAGCCTCGACGGGATGTCGAACAGGGAGAAGACCCTGGTGATAGACCGCCTGAGGCCTGCGGGGAAGTGGTCCTTGAGAGAACTCACCGCTTTCTTGAGGATATCGAGGAGCTCCTATGACTACCAGCGGCGCGCGATCGCGAGGCCGGACCGCCTGGCGCCGCTGAGGGCCCTCGTGCGGCGCGTGTTCCTGGAGGACGGCGACGGCGCGCGCGGCTACCGCTTCGTGGTGCGCAGGCTCCGCGAGCTCGACGAGCCCGTCCGCGCCTCGGAGAAGGTCGTCCGCCGCATCATGCGCGAGGAGGGCCTGGTCCCCAGGTGGATGAGGGGGAAGAGGAGGGCCTACAGCTCCTACGCGGGCGAGCCGACGCCGGCCCCGCCGAACCTCGTGCGGCGCGACTTCCGCTCGGCCCTGCCGAACTTCCTGTGGCTCACCGACATCACCGAGTTCAGGCTGCCCTCCGGCAGGAAGGTCTACCTGTCGGCCATCAGGGACTGCTTCGACTCCTCGGTCGTGGCGTGGAGGGCCGGCGAGCGCCCGGACGCCGCGCTCGCCAACTCGACGCTCGAGGACGCCTGCGCCCGGCTGGCGCCCGGCGAGCGCCCCGTCATCCACTCCGACCGCGGCGGCCACTACCGCTGGCCCGGCTGGATCTCGATCTGCGAGGGCAACGGCCTCGCCAGGAGCATGTCCGCCAAGGGCTGCAGCCCGGACAACGCCGCGATGGAGGGCTTCTTCGGCCTGCTCAAGAAGGAGTTCTGGCACGGCAGGGACTGGTCGGGCTGGACCCCCGCCCGCTTCATCGAGGAGCTCGGGGGCTGGATCGGCCGCTACAATACGGAGAGGCGCAGCGACGCGCTCGGCGGCCGCACGCCGGCCGAGTTCCGCGCCGCGCTGGGAAGGGCCGCGTGACGGTCCAAGAAATCGTCCGCAGTCCCCGGCGTGCTTTTGCGCGCGCATGGGCAATCTGGGGTCCGTCCCATTTTTTGCCACTTGTCGTCGCGGTGGCGGGCCGCATGTGCCTTGGGTGGGGGAGTTTGGGGGCGATGTGAACGGCATGTAAAGGGACGCAAAAATCGCCTCAAGGTCAACTTGAAGGTTGAGGTTGAAAGGCGGGGTGCCACAGGTGGCATCCCGCCGTTGCTGTAAACACAACATATTGTGTTTTCGAACATATGATTGGGGGTGTTTTGCAATATATGGTGGGTGGAGTGGTGGGGCGGGGTGGGGGAAGGGGTGGGGAAAGGTGTTGAAAAATGGGGCGGTTCCCCATATTATTAATGACGTCGACAGGCGGGGTGGTTCCCCGCGTACGTGCCATCTGAGTAACCGAGGGGAGGGCGCACATGGGAATGACTGGTGCATACGAGCGCAATCTCGATGCAAAAGGTCGTCTGTCCCTGCCTGCACCCCTTCGCGAGGAGCTTGGAGAGCACGTTCGCGTGTTCAAAGCCCTGGATGTCGATGCTCTGTACGTGTTCTCTGCCGAGGCCTTCGATAAGTGGGTCGAAGGACTCTTCGCGGGTCGTGAGGGCCACGAGGGTTTTAACCCGCGTGACATTAATGACCAGAAGCTCATGAGGGCGATCAACAAGCGCACCACGTCGATGGACGTGGACAGCGCCGGTCGTATCGGTCTTTCCGAGTCTCTCCGCAAGCAGGCGAACCTCGACCGCGAGGTCACGGTTGTGGGCAACTACGACCACCTTGAGGTTTGGGATCGCGCCGCGGCCGATGAGGACGATGACGATGAGGCCCTGCTGGACCTCTTCTTCTCGTAAGGGCAAGGCACGGGTAACGGATGGAGCGTGGGATCTTGACACAAGAATATCGGCATGAACCTGTCATGCTCGGCGAAGTGCTTGAGTCGCTGCGGCTAAAGAGCGGCTCCGTTGTCTGCGATTGCACCCTTGGCGGTGCCGGCCATTCGGTAAAGATGGCTGCGCAGGTGGGGGAGACGGGTCTTTTGCTCGGCGTCGATCAGGACGACATGGCCCTCGAGGCCGCTGGCGCCCGTCTGGACCGCGAGGTTCCCGGCGTTCCGCACCAGCTGCTGAAGGGCAACTTCGGCGACTTGGACGAGCTGCTTTGCTCGGCCGAGGTGCCCGGGGTCGATGGCTTCCTGTTCGATTTGGGCGTTTCGTCACCGCAACTCGATATCCCTGGAAGGGGCTTTTCGTATAACGAGGACGCCCCATTGGACATGCGGATGGATCCGGGTAATAACACCTTAAACGCAGCTGAGGTCATCAACACCTATAACGAACACGACCTCGCTCGGATTCTACGCGTCTACGGCGAAGAGAAGTTCGCCTCGCAGATCGCGCGCGAGATCGTGCGCCGCCGCGAGCAAGAACCGATCGAAACCACCGGCCAATTTGTCGAGATCATCAAGGCGGGTATCCCGGCTGCCGCTCGTCGGCATGGCGGACACCCGGCCAAGAAAAGTTTCCAGGCCATTCGCATCGAGGTCAATCACGAGCTCGATGTGCTCGAACGAGGGCTTGATGCCGCCACCAGGTGGCTCAACCCGGGCGGACGTATCTGCGTCATCTCATATCACTCGCTCGAGGACCGTATCGTAAAGAACCACTTTAAGGAGATGAGCCAGGGGTGCACGTGTCCGCCGGAGATTCCGGTGTGCGTGTGCGGCAACGTGCCGATACTCAAGGTCATCACCCGCAAACCCTTGGTTGCACAGCCTGATGAGGTTGAGCGCAACCCTCGGGCGAGATCAGCCAAAATCCGCGTGGCGCAGCGTCTGTAGGCGCGACCGCGCGATATTGGACCTCCCGCTCGCACCATAAACGAAGCTTAAACACACTACCAACGTACTCGGGATGGGAGGCGGCATATCATGGGCTACAACACTTCAAGCGCAGCACTCGCCTATGATATGAACGCCATGCCCGCCTATCGTGAGACGGCGCAGGCCCCCGTTGCTCCCCGTGAGCAGCGCACGCCGCGCTTTGATGTCTACACGGGCGCGGGCCGTCAGGCAAACCAGGCGGTAAGCCCGGTTTTCATGAGCGTTCTTAAAACGTTTTGCATCATTGCGGCTATCTTCATGACGATCGGCGTCGCCCGCGTGGCGCTCGCCGGCGTTACGGCCCAGGTGCTCAACAGCAACGCCGAGCTTACCAACACGCTCGAAAAAGCGACCGATGAGAGCTCCGACCTGGAGGTCATGCATTCGGTCTATGGCGCCGACACGCGCATTCGCGACCTTGCGGGCGCCTATGGCATGGTGGAGCCCAGCGAGAGCGTTACACTTGACTTTTCGCAGGATGCAGCCGCGGGCGCCAACGCGACCGCGACCGCTCAGTAGCAAGACGGTAGCTGAGTATGACAAATGACTATCGCCGCGGTTCCGATGGGGGCCGCGGTTCTGGACGTCCCTCGTCGCGGGGACGTTCTGGTTATCAAGGAACGGGTCGGCAATCTTACAACGCCGGGCGGTCCCGTGGCAACGACCCGGCGTCGCGACTTCGCGGCTCGGGCGGCCCTCAAGTGCATAACACCAGGTCGCGCAAGAGCTCGTCGACCGAATGGCTCACAGGCACGCCGCTGCCTCGCCGCAAGGCCGTCATGGGCTTCATTGGGCTTGGCTTGGGCTTGGGCGTCTTTCGCCTTGCCGACTATCAAATTGTCGAAGCCGATAAACTGCGCGAGCGTGCCGATGCGCGCCGCCTGCTTGCGCAGACCCTCTATGCCAAACGCGGCACCATCTACGACCGCAACGGTAACGTGCTGGCGTCGTCGGTCGAATGTCGCAACATCGCCGTGAACCCCCAGCTTGTCGAGGATGTTGACAAGACGGTGTCGGCGCTGGTCAAGGCAACTGGAATCGATAAAAAGACCTGCCGCAAGCTCGTTGAGTCCGATGGAACCTGGGTGTATATCAAGCGCCAGGTGGACGAAGACGATGCTGCGGCACTGGAGAAGAAGAACCTGCCCGGCGTGCTTTTTGAGCAGGCCATGAAGCGCGTATATCCATACGGCAATCTGGCATCGCAGGTGCTGGGTGTAGTGAATGTAGACAACGACGGCTTGACGGGTCTCGAAAAGCAATACAACAAGCTTCTGACCGGCACGAACGGTTCTCTCGTACGCGAGCGCGCGAGGGATGGCAGCTATATCGCGGGCGGAGCCTATAAAAAGGTGGCTGCGGTCGACGGCGTTGATATCGTGACGACGCTCGACGTCAATATCCAGCGTGCAGCCGAGGATGCCCTGGCAGAGGCAGTTGAGAAGACTAAGGCCAAGAACGGCTCGGCGCTGGTCACCGATCCTACGACAGGCGAGATCTTGGCAGCCTGCTCGTATCCGACCTACGACCAGACCGATTTGGAAAACGCCAAGACCGAGGATATGAATCTGCGCCTGGTCACCGACGCCTACGAGCCCGGCTCGGTCTTTAAGACGCTCGTGGCGGGCGCCGGCTTCGACTTGGGTGTCGTGCGGTCGAGTACGTCGTTTGAGGTGCCGGCGAGCATCAAGGTGGGCGACGATACCGTCACCGATGCCGACAAGCGCGACTACGCCATGACCATGGATGTGCGCGAGATGATGCGCCGTTCGTCCAACGTGGGCTTTGTCCTGGTGGGGCGCAAAATCGGTGCCGACGACTTTGCCGCCTATGTGGACAAGTGGGGCATCGGTCACAGCTCAGGTGTCGATTTTCCGGGCGAGAGCCTGGGCATCGTCAAGGAGCGTGACCAGTATGACGGCGCCACGCTGGGCTCGATGAGCTTTGGACAGGCGCTGTCTGTCTCGCCGATTGAGATCGCACGTGCCGTGGGCGGCATCGCCAACGGCGGCGTGATGATGACCCCGCACTTCTATAAGTCCAGCAAAGGCGACGAGAAGGACTGGGGCGAAGGCGAGCGCGCGATTTCGGAGGACGCCGCATCCCAGGTGACATCGTGCATGCAGACGGTCGTGTCCGAGGGAACGGGCGTTGGCGGCGCGGTTGACGGCTATGACGTGGCGGGTAAGACCGGTACGGCCGAACGAGCCGACGAGAACGGCGGCTACCTCAAGGAGAACTACATGTCGTCCTTTATGGGCTTTGCACCGGCACAATCGCCCAAGGTGCTGTGCTATATCACGCTCGACGGAACGCCGAGCGGCTCAGATGCCGCTGCGGTGCCGTTCCAGTCCATTATGGCCAACGCGCTCGACGTGCTGGGTATCCCGCACACGAAGTAGGGGGTTACAATCTTTGGGGCGTGGTTTGTTGTCCCATATGAGGGGTGTTCACATGCCCTGCACCACGCATGCGCGGCGCTGGGATACAATACGCCGATAGCATTATTAGGTTTACAGGGGAGCTGCAATGATAGAGATCGCCGTCAACAATCTCGCGGCCGCAACAGGGGCCCGAACCGTGACGGGAGAAGCCGATCGGGCATGCCGCGGGTGCGTTATCGACTCGCGCCAGGTCGAGGAAGGGACGATTTTCGTCGCCTTTCCCGGTGAAAACGTCGACGGCAATGATTTTGCTTCCCGTGCCGTCCAGTCGGGTGCCGGCGCCGTCGTGATGACGCGTGAGCCCGAGGCCGAGCTGGTCTCGCTGGCGCAGGACAAGGGCTGTGCCATCTTGCTGACCGATGATCCCGAGGAGTTTCTGCTGCGTTTGGCGCACGCGTATCGCCTGGAGCTTGGCTGCCTGGTCGTTGGCATTACCGGTTCCATCGGCAAGACGACGACCAAGGACGTGCTCGCCGCTGTGCTCGCCAAGCGCTATCGTGTCTGGGCCACCAAGGGCAATTTCAATAACCTGATCGGCATGCCGCTCACGGTGCTTTCCGCTCCGGCCGATACCGAGGTCCTGGTGCTCGAGATGGGCATGAACCATTTCCACGAGATCGAGCGCCTGTCCCAGTCCGCCAATCCCAACCTTGCCATCGTGAGCAAGATCGGTACCTCTCATATCGGCATTTTGGGTAGCCGCGAGAACATCGCCCGCGCTAAGGCCGAGATTGTACAGGGCATGTGCGCCGCCGGCGACTTCTTGCCGCTGCTGGTTTTGGGCGGCGAGGACGACTTTACGCCGTTCATTCGCGATGCGTTCGCCCAGCCTGCTGGTATCGACGTGATGCTGGCCGGCGTCTCGGACGATGATGAGGTCCGTGCCCGCGACATTCGTGTTGATGACGAGGGCCGTCCGGTCTTTACGCTCGATTTTGGCCAGGGCGAGACAATCGATACCATGCTTGCCATCCCCGGCGTGCAGTCCGTTCCTAATGCCGTTAAGGCCGCCGCGGTTGCCTATCGCCTGGGCGTGACGCCCGGGCAGATCGATGCTGCCTTTAGGGGCCTCACGATCACCGGTCACCGCCAGGAGATCAAGCGCGCCAAGAGCGGTGCCCGCGTCATCGACGATTCCTATAACGCCAGCGCCGAATCGATGGCAGCCGGCCTCGATCTGCTGTGCTCGCTTTCATGCACGGGGTCTCGCATGGCGATCCTGGGCGAGATGGGCGAGATGGGCGATGAGGCTCCTCGCATGCATGAGCTCGTGGGCGCCTATGCCGCCGCCAAGAAGCTCGACATGCTGGCGTGCGTGGGTGGTGAGCTGGCCCAGCTTATGGCCGATGCCGCGCGCATGATGGGCATGGACGAGGACCGCATCCAGGTGTTCTCCGATTATCAGCAGGTGCTCGACCGCATGGGCGGCGCGCTTGAAAAACATGATGTTGTATTGGTCAAGGGTTCCCGTTTTGTTGAGCTCGACCGCTTTGTGGAAGGTGTGTGCTAGCCCATGTTCGGCAATCCCTCGTATCCTACGTATCAGGCCTTTTTGGGACTTGGCATCGCTGCTGCCATTGGGTTGCTGCTTATGCCGTGGTGGATCAAGCTGCTGAAGGTCGAGGGTATCGGCCAACAGGTCCGAGCCGACGGCCCCAAGCGTCATTTGATTAAACAGGGTACGCCCACCATGGGCGGCGTCATCATCCTTGTCGCGATCTCGCTGACCTGCCTGCTGATGGGCAAGCTCACCACCGAGCTCGTGCTCGTGCTGCTTGCCACGCTGGCCACCGGCGTTCTGGGTCTCATCGACGACCTGACCTCCGTCACGCATGGTCGCTCGCTCGGTCTGACGCCTCACGCCAAGATGATCGGTCTGACCATCATCTGCGTCACTTTTACCGTGCTCGCCGTCAATTGGTGCGGCGTCGCCCCCGAGATTCGTTTTCCCGGCGGCCTGACGATTGACCTCGGTGTTCTTTCGACCACCATCTGCGGCCTTTCGTTCCCGTGGCTCTACATTGTATTTTGCTGGCTGATGATCGCCGGTCTTTCCAATGCCGTGAACCTGACCGATGGTCTGGACGGTCTTGCCGGCGGCACTTCCATGATCGCCATGCTCGCCATGGCCGCCATGGCGTTTTTGCACGGTGACGTGAACCTGTCCATCTTCTGCACGGCGTGCGCCGGTGCCTGCCTGGGCTTTTTGTGGTTCAATTGCTACCCGGCGAGCATCTTTATGGGCGATACCGGCTCGCTTGCCCTGGGTGCCGCGTTTGCCTGCACCTCCATCATGACCAACACCGAAGTCGTTTCCCTCATCATCGGCGGTCTGTTTATCGTCGAGACTCTGTCGGTCATGATCCAGGTCGTCTATTTCCACTTTACGCACAAGCGCGTCTTCCTTATGGCACCCATTCATCATCATTTCGAAAAGAAGGGCTGGGCCGAGACCAAGGTCGTTATCCGTTTTTGGATTATCGCCGCGGCCTTTGGCGCCGTTGGCCTCGCCCTGTTCTTCCAGTTGGGATAGTGGTCTTTCATGCCTCTTGCTGATGTCTTTAGCCTGCTTGTTTTGGGGCAGGGTAAATCCGGTCTCGATGTCGCCCGTTGGGCGTTGGCTCACCCCGAGCGCGTGCGCGCCACGACCGTGTATGGCGGCGGTACCTCCGAGCCCAATGACGCCACACGTGCGCTCGAGGCGCAGGGCGCGTCGTTTGTTTACGGCACCGAGCAGGTCGAGGGTGCCTATGACGTGTGCGTGACATGCCCGGGTATCTCGGAGTTCTCGGCCTTCTTTAAGGCTGGGCGTGAGCATGCCGCCCAGATTATGGGCGAGCCCGAGTTTGCCTATCGTCTGTCTCCCCAAAATTGGATCGCCATCACGGGCACCAACGGCAAGACAACTACAACGTCGCTGACCGATTATCTGCTCAAGGCCGCCGGTGAAGCCAGCGTGGCCGTCGGCAATATCGGTGAGCCGCCGGTGAACGAGATCGACGGCCGCGGACATAATGAGTGGTTTGTGGCCGAGCTGTCGAGTTATCAGATTGCTACGACCGCCGAGCTCCATCCTCGCGTGGCGGTGCTGCTCAACATCACGCCCGACCACCTGGGCTGGCACAAGAGCCACAAGAACTATGCGCTTGCCAAGATCAAACTGTTTGACAATATGGTCGATGACGATCTGGTGGTTGTCGACGTCGAAGACGCCGGCATTCACGAGTTCGATGAGTACATCTATACGCCGGGTCGCCGCATCTGCAAGGTCGCTTTTGACGAGCCCGAGGGTGCAGATGCCGCCTTTGTGCGCGACGGCAAAATGGTCGTGCGCCTGAAGGGCGTCGAGACTCAGCTTGTCGCCACGTCCGAGCTCAAGATCTCGGGCCATCACAATGTCATCAATGCCTTATGTGCCGCCACGGCTGCTCTGGCCGTCGGTGCCGATGTCGATGGTGTCCGCCGCGGTCTGGCCTCGTTCCAGCCGCTCGAGCATCGCGTGGAGCCGTGCGGCGAGATTGACGGTGTGCGCTACGTCAACGATTCCAAGGCGACCAACACCGACGCGGTCGAGAAGGCGCTGACGGCATTTCCCGATGACGACGTGATCTTGCTGCTCGGCGGCCACGATAAGGGCACGCCGCTCACGGACTTCGCGCGCGTTGTTATGGATAACGTGCGCTCGGTCGTCTGCTTTGGCGATGCGCGCGAGCGCTTCACCGCCGCTATGGACGAGGCCGATGTCGATGGCGATGTGGATATCGCCCAGGCGGATGACCTACGCGATGCCGTGGACGTTGCCCGTTCGCTGTCGAGCCGTGGCGACGTGATCTTACTTTCTCCTGCCTGCTCTTCGTTCGATGAGTTCTCGGGCTATGAGGAGCGCGGCCGCGTGTTTAAGGACTATGTGGCCCAGCTTGCCGCTGCAGCGAAATCGCAAATGGAATAGGGGTTGCCGGTGAGAGAGGAGAGCCCCCGACAAGGTATGAGGAGGCCCGACTCGGACCGTGCTTCCTCGCGGCGTAGCACACCGCGTTCCGGTCGCGGCGGGCAGTCGTTTAGCGAACGCTATATTGCCGGCGTTCCCGCCCGCATCATGCGCCCCCGTCTGATATTCATGGCCTGTCTGTTTATCTTGGTGTGTTTTGGCCTGCTGATGGTGTACTCGGCGTCTTCGGTCGAGGCGCTGCACGAGAATGGCTCAGCGACGTTTTTTCTGGGTCGACAGGCTGCGTTTGCCGTGGTCGGTGTTCTGGCGCTGATTGCCATCGTGCGCGTTTTGCCGGACAGCTGGTTTGGGGAGGATGTGCTCAGGATCTTCCTCATAGGCATGATAGGGCTACTGTTTCTGGTGTTCTTGGTTGGCAGCGGCAGCCGTGGCGCCACGCGCTGGCTCAACATCGCCGGCATTCAGTTCCAGCCTTCCGAGTTTTTAAAGCCATTTGCCATTGCGTATTCGGCCATCATGCTTGATCGCTTCTTTTCGCCCGGTGGCAACATCAACGAATTCCTTCGCAAGATGGGCATCTACCTGGGCATTCCGCTCTTTCTGATCTTTATCCAGCCCGATTTCGGTACCGTCCTGATCATCCTGCTGACCCTCATGTGCATGGCGTTGTTTGCGGGTCTCGACCCCAAATTTATCATCGGCGTGATAATCTTCGGCATTCTCGTGATCGTGATTGCGCTTGTTGCAGAGCCGTACCGTATGGTGCGTATTCAGGTTGCCTTGAACCCTTGGGCCGACGAGTATGGTGACGGCTATCAGGCCACGCTTGCCATCATGGCCTTTGCCTCGGGCGGTCTGTTCGGCCGTGGCATCGGCAACTCAACCATGAAGTACTCGTATCTGCCCGAGGCGCACAATGACTACATCCTGGCCATCATTGGCGAGGAAGTCGGTTTTGTCGGAACCGTGCTGTTCTTCTTGGTGTTTGCGATGCTGATCTACTCGGCGTTTCGCATTGCCGAGCAGGCGACCGATCGTCGGGGCGCGCTCATGGCGTCTGGCTCCGCGGTCATTCTCGCGGTGCAGTTTTTGATCAATGCGCTGGGCATCCTCAACGTGTTTCCCATGACGGGCAAACCGTTGCCGTTTATTAGCTACGGCGGTTCGTCGATTATTGTGTCGCTTATGCTTGCCGGTCTGATCCTGCGCGTTTCGTACGAGAGCGCCCGTCGCGATGAGTACGACCGTCGCCGCGAGAGCTTTGCCGTTATGGATGAGAGTACCGCCGGCGTGCCCCACGTACGCGGCGAGCGATCTTCGCGTAACGGCTTTACCGTTCTGGATGGCTCTGCGACCGAGCCGGCAGCCCGTCCGCGTCAGCGAACGGCGCCGCAAGGTCGTCCGCAGCGCCCCAGCCCTCGCAGCGCGGGCGGCGGATATAATCGAATCGATTTGAACTCGGACCCGTCGGCGCGTTTGCGCACCGACGACCAGGGACCGCGTGTACGAAGGGACTACCATGACCGATAAGATGACCGTTGCTATTGCAGCCGGCGGCACGGCAGGACACATTAACCCCGCGCTCGCTTTGGCCGAGGAGCTGCATGACCGTGGCCACCACGTTGTGTTCGTGGGCCAGTCGCGCAAGCTCGAGGGTCGTCTGGTCCCCGAGGCTGGGTTTGATTTTGTGCCCATTACGGTCACGGGCTTCGACCGCTCCCGTCCCTGGACGGCGCTGACCTCGCTGTGGCGTGTCAACAAGGCCAAGCGTGCGCTCGCCAGTCATTTCTCAAAGGTCGGCAAGCCCGATGCTGCCATCGGTTTTGGTGCCTATGTCGAGGTTCCGCTGCTGGGGTGGTGCAAGGGCGCAGGCGTTCCGTATCTGCTACATGAGCAGAACTCTGTTCCGGGCCTGGCCAACAAGATGATGAACTCCCACGCCGCTCGCGTGTGCATCTCGGTGCCGGCAGCGCGCTCGGTCTTTGAGCGCGAAGGTGACCCTGACCACGTGCTCATGACCGGCAACCCCGTACGTCGCTCGGTAATCGAGGGCGATCGCGCTCGCGGCCGCAAGGCACTTGGCGTTCTCGAGGACGCTACGCTGCTGCTCGTCTTTGGCGGTTCACTTGGCGCCCGGCACCTCAACGAGCGCGTGACTTCGCTCAAAAACGAGCTGCTTTCGCGCAAGAACCTCTATGTGTTGCATTCGACGGGTGCCGACGGCTTTGAGGAGACCGAGCGCGCTTTGGCGCTGACGCCCGAGGAGGCGAAGCGTTACCGCGTCCAGCCTTACATCGACAACATGGGCGATATGCTGGCTGCTGCCGATTTGGTGCTCTCGCGTTCGGGTGCATCGAGCGTGGCCGAGATCGCTGCGCTCGCCGTGCCCTCGGTGCTCGTGCCGTATCCGCATGCGACGGCCGACCACCAAACCACCAATGCTCGTTATCTGGTCGACGCTGGGGCCGGCGTGCTCTGCGCCGATGCCGATATCGACGGTTCTGCCTTTGCCGATGAGCTGCTGCACCTGGTCGATGACGCGGCGGCGCGCGACGCCATGCGTCAGGCGGCGCGTGGTCTGGCTCAGGATAGAGCCGCCGCTCTTCTGGCGGATGCGGTAGAGGGTTTGCGTTAGTTAGACGGGATATCTTCGGTCGCCCTCGCGCTGATGCGGTAGGTGCGGTACAGTTAACGGGTTACAGGCAGTGTTTACGCAAGGAGTACACGAGCACATGGCTGATTCCCAGACTGCAACCTCCGCGCCCGAGTTTAAGAGCGCCCACTTTATCGGTATCGGCGGCGCCGGCATGAGCGGCATCGCCCTCGTTCTGCACGAGCGCGGTTATGCCGTTACCGGCTCCGACCTTAAGACGTCACGTTATATCCGCCAGCTTACCCGCGCTGGTGTGAAGGTGCATGTGGGCCATGAGGCCGCCACGATCGACGAGGTCAAGCCCGACGTGGTTGTTGTCTCCACCGCTATTCCGGAGTCCAACCCTGAACTCGTGCGCGCTCGCGAGCTTGGTATTCCCGTGTGGCCCCGTGCCAAGATGCTCTCTGCTTTGGGCCACGGCTACACCACCGTCGCTGTTGCCGGCACGCATGGCAAGACCACCACGTCTTCGATGTGTGCCACCATGCTCGACCGCATGGGTCTGGATCCGAGCTTCCTGATCGGTGGCATCGTCGAGGGCTATGACACGAACGGCAAGAACGGCTCGGGCGACTACTTTGTCGCCGAGGCCGACGAGTCCGACAGCTCCTTCCTGTTCCTGAACCCCAACGTAGTCATTGTGACCAACGTCGAGGCCGACCACCTCGATCACTACTCGGGTATCGAGGAGATCGAGGCAACTTTCGCCAAATTCATGAGCCTGGTGGGCGAGGACGGCACCGTCATCGTCTGCGGTGAGGACCCGCATCTGGTCGAGCTCGCCAAGTCGACGGGCCGTCACGTGCTTTCCTACGGCTTTGCCGAGAACAACGACATCGTCTGCATGCACCCGGATGTCAAGGGCATCCAGAGCGACTTTATCGTTCGCTTTGAGGACGGCACCGAGCACGCTGTCGAGATTAAGAGCAACCCTGGTCGTCACAACATGCTCAACGCCACGGCCGTCTTGACCGTCGCCCATGTCCTGGGCCTCGATATCGACGCCGCCGCTAAGGCACTTTCGAGTTTTGAGGGCGTCCGCCGCCGCTTTACCCACGTGGGCGATATCGACGGCATCACGGTGGTTGACGATTACGGCCATCATCCCACCGAGATCAAGGCGACGCTCGCTGCTGCGTCTTCGCTGGGCTACAAGCATGTCGACGTCGTGTTCCAGCCGCACCGCTATTCGCGCCTGCAGGCTCTGTGCGATGACTTTGCCGATGCCTTTGCCAACGCCGACAAGCTGCTGCTGATCGATGTGTTCTCCGCCGGCGAGATGCCGATTCCGGGCGTTACCTCCAAGATGCTCGCAGATGCCGTTCGCGCCAAGCACCCCGGCAAAGAGGTCGTGTACTGCTCCAGCCGTCTTGAGCTCAACCAGGAGCTTGAGAAGCTCGTGGGCGAGGGCGACCTGCTGCTCACCATGGGTGCCGGCGACGTTACGACCGTCGGTCCCGAGTTCATCGAGTATCTGACTGCCAAGAAAGACGCTTAACCCCTATGGGTCTGTTTAACGCCGTCATGGCGCTTTCGGGCATGATCGACACGGACGTGGTCGAGGACGAACGTCTTGCACGCCATACAAGCTATCGAATCGGCGGCAAGGCCGACCTCTTTGTGACGTGCCATAGCTACCATGCCCTGCGTCGCGCCGTGGCGGTGCTTGACCGCGAACAGGTGCCGTGGGTGATTATCGGCAAGGGGTCCAACCTGTTGGTTGCCGATGGCGGTTATCGCGGTGCCGTCATTTCGCTCGGACGTGAGTTTCAGCGCACGGTTGTTGCCGATGACGGTTGTACGCTGACGGTCGGTGCGGGCGTGATGTTTGCGCGCCTGGTCAACGATGCCCTGTCGCGTAGCCTCTCGGGCCTTGAGTTTGCCGTTGGCATTCCTGGTTCGGTCGGCGGTGCGATATCTATGAATGCCGGCACACGGACCGAGTGGATTGGCTCGCTGGTTGAGGATGTCGTAACGTTTGACCCGGCATCCGGTATCAAGCATTATGCGGGGTCCGAGATCACTTGGGGCTACCGCGAATGTAGCCTTCCCCGCAATGAGATCATCCTCGAGTGCGTGTTCAAGCTTAAACCGGCGCCCAAGGCCGACATTCGCGAGCGCATGGAGCGGTACCTTACAAGGCGCAAGCGTACGCAGCCCATGGGTCGCGCATCCTGCGGGTCTGTCTTTCGCAACCCGCCCGATGCGAGTGTGGGCAAGCTTATCGAGGATTGTGGATTAAAGGGTTTTTCGATTGGCGGCGCGGAAGTTTCGCCCGTTCACGCTAATTTTATCGTTAATAACGGAACTGCCTCGGCCGATGACGTTGCCGCGGTTATTAGACATGTGCACGGAAAGGTGAGGGAGGCGTATGGCATCGAGCTCAGACCGGAAGTTAAATTCCTCGGCTTCTAGAGCATCGAAACCCACCTTCCGCCGCGCCGGAGGGCGTTCCGGCGCGCCTGCCAAACCTCAACGCAATACCGTCGCGCACTCTAAGTCTGTCGGGCATGCTCGACAGGCCAGTCGTCCGGTCGTCGGCTCGCAGCTCGGTAATCGTCCGGCCGCAAAAAAGTCCTCGCGTCCCTCGGTGACGTCAAAGCCTGTTATGGGCGCCAAAACTGCCCGTCCCATGGCAGCTCCCAAGCCCTCGACGGGAACTAAAGCGGCGCGTCCAGGTCGCACGCCGGGCGCATCGAAACCGCGCTCGCTGACATCGGTGCCGGCTACCGCCAAGAAGCCTTCGAGTAAAAAAGGTTTCAACCCGTTATCTTCACTTGGAGCGATGGCAAATAAAACATCAGACGCCGCTTCTGTCGTTACAGGCAAAGGCAAAATCGTGGGCGGCGTTCTGGCCGTCTTGGCCGTGCTCGTCGTCGTTGCCATCGTGGTGATCAACTCTGGACTGTTTACTGCCACTGATATTCAGATTCAAGGCAGCGAGCATGTGACGAAGCACGATGCTATCCAGCTGATCGACTTGCCCGAGGGAACGTCGCTTTTTAACGTCGATCCCGACCAGATTACCGAGGATCTCAAGCAGAACCCGTGGGTTTCGGGCGTGGATGTCCAGCGCCAGTTTCCCCATACGCTTATCATCACGCCGACGGAGCGTAAAGTTATCGCCATTGCGTATATCAGCTCCGACGACCTTGCCTGGGCTATCGGAGACGATGACACCTGGATCGCCCCGCTGTCGACGTCGGTCGAAGTGGACGACCAGGGCAACGTCATCACGACAGGGCAGGGCTCAAATACCTTGACCGGAATCGATGCCGCGCTGGCGCTCGCCAAGCATTATGGCGCGGTGTTGTTGACTGATGTCTCGGCGGATGTCGCTCCGGTTTCCGGCCAGGCGGTGAACTCCAAAGCCGTTAAGGCCGGCCTGGATTATGTGCGTGGTTTTTCGAGCGAGTTCTTGGGACAAGTCAAGGATATTTCCACGCCTTCGGTCGAAGCCATCTCGGCAAACCTCAATAACGGCATTGAGGTGTCGCTGGGCGATTCGGACGATATCGCCAAGAAGGAACGCGTAGTCACCAAGTTGCTTTCGCAGGTAGAGGGCGTAACGTATATCAATGTGCGCTCTCCGGGCAACTACACATTTAGGAATGCTCCGACCTCGTAGCGCTGGTTGATGCTTTGTTGAGGGGCCATACCACGCCGTTTATCTGGTTTGTTTGGTTTTCACGGTCAATTATTTGACTGATACGTTCATAATGTGCAAACATAATACGGTTTACCTTTGCATTTACTTTCAACCTGAAGGTTAATGTGCGCAGGGGTCGACCCATGCTATGGCTATAACCTTTGTTCGGAGGACCGACATGCACGAGACAGAGATCAACAACTACCTTGCCGTCATTAAGGTGGTCGGCGTCGGCGGCGGCGGTACCAACGCGGTCAATCGAATGATCGAAGAGGGCATCCGCGGCGTCGAGTTTGTTGCCATCAACACCGATGCTCAGGCACTCGCGATCTCTGATGCCGATATCAAGGTGCACATCGGCACCGACCTTACCCGCGGCTTGGGCGCCGGCGCCAACCCCGAGGTTGGCCGCAAGGCTGCCGATGAGTCCCGCGACGACATTGCCGAGGCGCTTGCTGGCGCCGACATGGTGTTTATCACCTGCGGTGAGGGCGGTGGCACCGGTACCGGCGCTGCTCCCATCGTTGCCGATATCGCGATGAACGAGGTCGGCGCACTGACCGTCGCCGTCGTGACCAAGCCCTTCACCTTCGAGGGCCGCAAGCGCAAGAAGAGCGCCGAGGAGGGCATCAAGACCCTCTCCGATTGCGTCGACACCATGATCGTCATCCCTAACGATAAGCTGCTCGACATCGCCGAGAAGAAGACCACCATGCTCGAGGCCTTCGCGATTGCCGATGGCGTCCTTTCCCAGGGCACCCAGGGCATCACCGACCTCATCACCGTCCCCGGTATCATCAACCTGGACTTCGCCGATGTTAAGACCATCATGAAGCAGGCCGGTACCGCCATGATGGGTATCGGTACCTCTTCTGGGGATACTCGTGCCGTCGACGCTGCCCAGCAGGCCATCTCCAGCCCGCTGCTCGAGAGCTCCATCGATGGTGCCACGCGCGTGCTGCTCTCCATCGCCGGTTCCAAGGACCTGGGCATCCAGGAGATCAGCGACGCCGCCGACGTTGTCGCCAACGCCGTCGACCCCGAGGCCAACATCATCTTCGGTACCGTTGTCGACGAGTCCCTGGGCGATCAGGTGCGTATCACCGTCATCGCTACGGGCTTCTCCGACTCCAACGTCAACCGTCAGGATGAGCTCTTTGCTGCTCAGCAGTCTCAGAGCAAGGCCGCTGCCTCCGCTGAGCCGCAGCGCACCGCTCCGGCTGCCAGCCCGGCTCAGGCCGCTCCGACCCGCAACGTCGGTGGTACCGAGCTGCCCAACTTTGGCAACGACCAGTTCGAGCTTCCCGACTTCCTGAAGCGCGGTAGCTTCTAGTTCGTTTTTCTCAACGACCTGCACGGGGTGTGTCCATTTGGATGCACCCCGTTTTGTTTCTCGTTTGTAAACGAAAGCCTCCAATCTCCTTACGTTCCCTTTACGTTTGGTCCCTACCGCTGCGGGTATCCTTTTAAGGAAGTATGACAGCCGTATAAACGCGGACTGCGCGGCGACGCCGCGGTACTTGTGTTATTAGGAGGCTTTAGTATGGCAGCACGTGCGGACAGGGTTTCGCGTGTCGACCATGATGGAGTTACGTTGGTGGAGGGCGCGACATCCGATGTCCGCTTTGCCTTTACCGAGCGCACCGGTGGTGTTTCCGAAGATGCGTACTCCTCGCTCAACCTGGGCTCGCATGTAGGCGATGACCCCTTTGCAGTTCAAGAAAATCGTCGTCGAGCGCTCGAAGCTATGGGCGCCACTGAGTGCGAGCATAATCTGCTCGTGCCCAATCAGGTACATGGTGACCATATCGTTACGGTGACTTCGAACGGCGCCGACGATCTTGAGGCTGTTCGCGAGCAGATTGCCGAGGGCTGCGATGCCATCGTCTGTACGGCCCATGACGTGCCCGTGCTGCTCTGCTTTGCCGACTGCGTTCCCGTGGTGCTGGTGGCCCCCGGCGGATTTGCCGTGGTGCACTCCGGTTGGAAGGGCACGATTGCACGTATTTCTGCCAAGGCGTGCCAGGCGCTTTGCGATGCTGCCGGCTGCGATGCGAGCGACGTTTCCGCCTATATCGGCCCCCATATCTTGGCTGACGAATATGAGGTATCCCAGGAACTCATGGACCGCTTTGCCGCCGAGTTTTCGTGCATCGATGCGGGCGCTTCTCGCATGCTCGATCTTTCCGCTGCCATTTGTGAGGCGCTGGTAGATGTCGGTGTCGACGCGGATAATATCGTGGATACCCAGCTTTCGACTGTGCGCCAGAACGACCGCTTTTATTCCTACCGTAACGAGGACGGCACCTGTGGGCGCCATGCTGCGATCGGCGTGATGTTATGAGAAAGATCGTATCGGTCCTGAGCGCCGCTGTGCTTACGCTTACGCTGTGCGCCTGTTCTTCGGGATCTTCTACCTCTTCCATTACCGTGGCCGGCTCCACGACCTGCCTTCCTATCGCCGAGATTGCTGCAGAGGGCTTTAAGGAAGAGACCGGCATCGACGTGCTCGTTTCCGGTTTGGGTTCTTCCGCTGGCATCGAAGCCGTCAGCGCTGGCACGGCCGATATCGCCAGCTCCTCCCGTGGACTCAATGCCGACGAACAGGATTTGGGCCTGACTCCCATCGTCATTGCCCACGACGGTATCGCGGTCATCGTGAACGACGATAACCCGGTCGATAACCTCTCGACCGAGCAGCTCCGCGATATTTACGCCGGCAAGATCACCAACTGGAAAGAAGTCGGTGGCGAGGACCTGAGGATTCAGGTCATCAACCGAGATGAGGCGTCCGGCACGCGTGAGGCCTTTCGCACCATCGTGATGGACGGCACCCCGTTCGATCGCCGCTCGGCCGTTCTTTCGGGCACGGGCCAGGTGCGCGACGTGGTATCTCGTTCGCGCGGTGCCATTGGCTACATTTCGCTGGGCTTCGTCGATAGCCTCAACGCCAAGACCTCGGTCAAGGCCGTCTCGGTCAATCATGTTGAGGCGTCCGAGAAGACGGTCGCGAGCGGCGGCTATCCCATCTCACGCGACCTTTACTTCTTTGTGAAGGGTGCGCCTTCGCAGCAGGCGCAGGATTACATCGACTACGTGACGTCCGAAAAGATGGACAAGCAGATTCGCGAGGCGGGCTTTATCCCCGTCACCAACGACGAGAAGGGGAGTGAGTAGCATGGAAGCACAGGAAAACTCCCAGACTGAGCGGAATGTTCAGACGCCCAAGAAGCGCGAGCTGGCGCTCGTATCGCGCAGTACCTATATCAAGGAGAAGGCGCTGCAGTGGATCTTCTTTGCCTGCGCGTTCTTGGCGGTCGTTACCGTCATCCTGATTTTTGTCTTTACCACGTACTCGGCGCTGCCCGTCTTTACCGACATCGGTCTGGCGGACTTCTTTAGCTTTACGTGGGCGCCCTCTGAGGGTCACTACGGCATCGTGTCGCTGCTTGCCGGCTCGGGTCTGGTGACCGTCGGTGCGCTCGCCATGGGTGTGCCCCTAGGCGTGGGCACGGCCGTGTATCTGGTCGAGATCGCCAGCAAGCGCGTGCGCAAGCTCATCAGCCCTGCCGTTGACCTGTTGGCCGGCATCCCTTCTATCATCTATGGCTTCTTTGGCATGATCATCATCCGTCCATTTATCGCGCAGCTGACCGGTGGTCTTGGTTTTGGTGCGCTGACGGCGTGGTTCGTGCTTGCCATCATGATCGTCCCTACCATCACCACGCTCACCATCGATGCCCTCAATTCCATTCCCATGGGCATTCGCGAGGCATCGTATGCCATGGGCGCCACCAAGTGGCAGACCATCTATAAGGTCGTGTTACCTGCCGCCAAGCTGGGTATCGTGGATGCCATCGTGCTGGGTATGGGCCGTGCCATCGGCGAGACCATGGCCGTGCTCATGGTCGCGGGTAACGCCCCGGTTATTCCCGACAGCATTGCGAGCCCCATCTCGACGCTCACGAGCCAGATTGCGCTCGACATGAGCTATTCCTCGGGTCTGCATCGCTCGGCGCTGTTCGGCATGGGCGTGGTCCTGTTTATCATTTCCGCCACGCTGGTGGGCATCGTCCGTCTGATTTCCAAGAAGAAGAGGGGGTAGGCTATGTCCGATTCCGTTGACACGACGGTCGATACGACCTCGTCGCGCGAGCGCATCAAGCGTGCCCTTTCCCACGGCAAGAAGGGCCGCATCAACAAGGACCTGTCCAACAAGATCATGCTTGGCGTGTTCCGTGCCGCGGCATACATCACCACGCTGGTGCTGGTCGCTATCATCGCCTACGTGGTCATCAACGGCCTGCCACACATCTCGCTCGACTTTATCTTCGGTTGGCCCCAGGGCGTCAACGCCGAGGGCGGTATTTGGCCCACGATCGTCTCGACCGTCTATGTGACGGCGCTCGCCATGCTTATCTGCACGCCGATCGCTGTGCTGGCAGCCGTCTATCTGGCCGAGTACGCCAAGCAGGGCAAGATCGTCGAGCTCATTCGCTACGCTGCTGACGCTTTGGCCTCGGTGCCCTCCATCGTTATGGGCCTGTTTGGCTACGCCTTGTTTGTCGAGGCTATGGGTCTGGGCCTTTCGATGGTCTCGGCCGCTCTGGCGCTCGCGCTCTTGATGCTTCCCATCGTCATGCGCACCACCGAAGAGGCCATTCGCGCCGTTCCGCGCTATATCCGTTGGGGCGCGTATGGCCTGGGCGCCACCAAGTGGCAGGTTGTCTCCAAGATCGTGCTTCCTTCTGCCTTTGGCCGTATTGCCACGGGCATTGTCCTTGCCATCGGCCGTGCCATTGGCGAGACCGCCGTGGTGCTCTACACCATGGGCCAGGCCATCAATCTACCTATCTCGCCGCTCGATTCCGGCCGCCCCATGACCGTTCACCTGTACCTGCTTGCCAACGACGGCATCAACATGAACGCAGCCTACGGCACCGCGCTCTTGCTGATGGTGATCATTCTGGCCTTCAACCTGTTTGCGCGCTTCCTGTCGCGCAAGCGTCGCTAGTTAAGGAGTCCCATGTCCGTTTATCAGTCCGCTCCCACGCTGGAGCAAGCGGCCATCACGGCCAAGGATTTCAACTTTTGGTACAGTGACTTTCATGCGCTGACGGGGCTCGACCTCAACATCGCCAAAAACGCCATCACCTCGTTTATCGGCCCTTCGGGCTGCGGTAAATCGACGTTTTTGCGCTGCATCAACCGCATGAATGACCTGATCGAGGGTACGCGCGTCGAGGGCACCATGACGCTCGACGGCAATGATATCTATGCCGAGGGCGTCGACCCGGTCGACCTCCGTCGTCGCGTGGGCATGATCTTTCAGCAGCCCAACCCGTTTCCCAAATCCATCTACGAGAATGTCGCCTTTGGCCCTCGTCTGCAGGGCGTGACTAGCAAAAGCGACCTCGATGACATCGTGGAAGAATCGCTCAAGCGCGCCAACCTCTGGAAAGAGGTATCCAATCAGCTCAACAAGGATGGTTTGGCGCTCTCGGGCGGTCAGCAGCAGCGTCTGTGCATCGCGCGCGTGCTTGCGGTGCAACCCGATGTCCTCCTGATGGACGAGCCCTGCTCCGCCATCGACCCCACGTCCGTCTCTAAGGTCGAGGATTTGATGGCCGAGCTGGCGCCCGAGATGACGATCATCATCGTCACGCATTCAATGCAGCAGGCAGCTCGTATCAGCGACTACACCGCATTCTTCTTGCAGGAAGTTGCCGGTGAACCTGCCACGCTCATCGAGTATGGTCAAACCGACGCGATCTTCACCAGCCCGGTGGACTCGCGGACGGAAGACTATATCAGCGGCCGCTTTGGCTGATCGGTGCGACTAGCCCCAAGCCGATCGGACCTGGTCCGGTGCGTATTCACTGTGCGGGCGGCATGACCGCACCCAACTGATTGGAGTGAACCATGCGCAAACTGTTTTCCCGTCAGCTCATCGAGGCCCGCCACGAGATGCTGAGCATCTACGAGGCCGTCGATCTGGCACTCCACGATGCCGTTAAGGCCTATGTGACCGACGACCGCAAGCTCGCCACCAAGACCAAGAAGCGCACGCTTTCGATTGACGCGCGCTGCGCCAACTTGGAGGCCGTGTGCTACAACCTGATCGCCACGCAGTCGCCGGTCGCCTCCGACTTCCGCTTGCTGCAGACGATTATCTACGTCGACTTTAACCTGCAGCGCATGACCGATAAGGTTCGCCAGATCTGCCGCGCCACGCGTCACATGGTCAAGGCCGACATCTCGCTGCCCCAGGAGCTCGTCGGTACGGTTGAGGCCGAGGCCGAAGCTGTTTACCAGGTGCTGGGCTCTTCGCTTTCTGCGCTCGTCACCAATGACATGTCCATCATCTGCAACTTGGCCGTCGAGGACGAGCCGGTGCACGCCGCCTACGAGAAGTTCTTCCGCACCTTTAACCGTATGGATACGGGCGACTTTATGGACGACGACAGCAACTATGACGACCTGCGCCGCGCTATCATGGTTTCGCGCTACCTCGATCGCATCGCTTCGATTTCCATCGATGCCGCTTGCCGTCTGACCTTCCTGTTGACTGGTCAGCGTATGAACGCCGGCGATATCGCCCGTGTGGACGAGGATGAGCTCGAGAGCATGCGCGTGCCTTCGGGCGAGGGTGTTATCATGAGGCCCGCCGTCGACGCTCGCTACGTTGCCAAGGTGCCCGCTAACGAGGTCAGCGAGGGTCTTCGCTACCTGCTCGATCATCTTGAGGACGAGGACGATGGCGAGGACGACGAGGAGTAAGTGACCCCGTTCGTCGAAAGATTGTAAATACCTAAGTGAGCGCGGCCTTGCACATGCGGGGCCGCGCTCTTGCGTTAGCATGGGACTACTTGTTTGGCTGTCAGCGGAGGCGATTGGCAATGGATAACTATTTGGACTTGATGCGCGCTCGCCGCGAGCAGATTCTGGAACGTTTTTATGCGGCGCTCGATCGCGCGGGCCGCCCCCACGACGCCGCGCGCCTCATTGCCGTGTCCAAGACCGTTGGTGTCGATGAGACCGTTGCCGCCATCCAGACGGGGTATCGCAATTTTGCCGAGAACCGCCCGCAGGAGCTGGTTCGCAAGCTCACGGGTCTGGCGGAGCATCCGGAGCTGCCCGAGGTGCGCTTCGATATGATCGGCAACCTGCAGACCAATAAGATCAATGCGGTGCTGGGCTCAGCCGAGCTGATTCACTCGGTGGGTTCGCTGCATCTGGCGCAGGCGATCTCGAGCCGTGCTGTCCGCAAGATTGAGGCAGGCGAGCTCGCCGGCCCCCAGTGTGTGCTCATCGAGGTCAATGTGAGTGGTGAGGAGTCGAAGGGAGGCTTTTCGCCCGATGAGATTCGCGCCGCCGCGGGTGAGCTTGCGGAACTTGAGGGAATTTGCGTACAGGGGCTTATGACTATGGCGCCCCGGGGGAATAAGGATGTGGCACGCCGCACCTTTGCGGGGCTTCGTGAGCTGAGGGATGAGCTGGAGGCGGCGCATCCCGATTTGAACCTGCCTGAGCTTTCCTGCGGCATGAGCGAGGACTTTGAGCCTGCCCTTGAGGAGGGCTCTACGCTCGTTCGCCTGGGCAGGGTAGTATTTAGCCCGGAGTTTGCAGTAAAATAAGGCCCTGAAGTGCGCACTGATTATCGGGGTGCCTGCACTAAACCGCGAGAGGACACAACCATGGGCTTCCTTGACGAGATTAAAAATAAGATGCACCTGGGCGGCCAGCAGGGTTACGACCAGGGTTATGGCCAGGACGACGACTACGGCTACGATGACGGCTATGACGATAGTTATCAGGGCAACGGCTACAGCGGTGCTTCGGGCGAGGGCTTCTACACCCAAGACGAGCCGAGCAACGGCCTGCTTGGCCAGACGCGCCGCGGTGAAGCTGAGTCGGTTGCCGTGTATACGCGCTCCGGTCAGCTTGTCGGCGATGACTCCCGTCATGCCACGACGTATAACCCGCCTTCGCGCTCGCAGGACAGCGTTGCGAGCGGTTATCGTCCTGGTGCCTATGACACGCCGTCGAGCTACGCCGAGAACACCCGCGCCCGTGCCGCCGCTGCGCCCGCGCCTGCACCGAGTGATGCCTCGGCCTATGCGAGCAATATCATCAACGCCACGCCGCAGCTGCCGGCCTATGTCCTGCGCCCCGAGAGCTATGACGACGTGGAGACCGTGGTGCGCCGCGTTCGCACCAAGCAGCCTGTCGCACTGATTTTTGTGGGCGTACGCACCGAAGTTGCTAAGCGCGTCTTGGACTTCTCTTACGGCTTTGCCTGCGGTCTGGGTGCCACGGTCAAGGAGGTGGGCGACCGCGTGTTCATGGTGCTGCCCGCCGGCTGCGAGGTCAAAGATTCCGATCTCAAGAAGCTTCGTGCCGACGGCTACCTTAAGTAAAGACAAGACGAGGAGATTCCCATCAACATCTACACTATCGTCCAGCTGGTCAACACGCTGTTCAACTTCTATTCCACGCTCATTGTCGTCTACTGCTTTATGACGTGGATTCCCATGAAGCAGGGTGGTTTGCTTCAGGATATTGCTGCGGTGCTCGATAGCGTGTGCGGTCCGTGGCTCAACCTGTTCCGTCGTTTCATCCCGCCGATGGGCGGTATCGATTTTTCGCCGGTCGTTGCGATTATTGCGTTGCAGTTGGTGCAGAGGCTGGTTCTGCAGCTTCTTATAGGTATACTCGTATAGAACTGACTTAGTAACTTACGTCGGGCGTGTAGCGCCGAGGCGATGAAAAAGGAGACTTGTTATGGCTATTACCCCTGCAGACATCCAGGCTCAGACTTTCTCTGAGGCCAAGCGTGGCTACGATCCCGCCGAGGTCGACGTCTTCTTGGAGACGCTGTCCTCCGAGGTTGACGCTATGCTCGCTAAGATCGTCGACCTTAAGGGTCGCCTGACTGCTACCGAGCAGCAGCTTGCCGATGCGCAGGCTCAGCTTGCCCAGGCTCAGGATGCCACCGCCCAAGCCGTTCCTGCCGCCCCCGTGGCTGCTCCCGCCCCTGACTTCTCCGCTCAGGAGCGCCAGATTTCCGCTGCCCTGATCGCTGCCCAGCAGACCGCTGAGACCATCGTCAACGATGCCAACGAGAACGCTGAGCGTATCCGCAACGAGGCTGACGCTAAGGCACGCGAGGTTATCCGCCAGGCTCTGACCGAGAAGCAGGCCGAGCTCGAGGAAATCGATCGTCTCAAGGCTTCCCGCGAGGAGTTCAAGGCCGAGTACCTCAAGCTCATCCAGCACTTCATGGACGATGCCCAGAACTCCTTCCCGGCCGACCTCATGGCCTCCACGCCGGTCGGTTCTGCCGCTTCTCCTGCGGTGACTGTTCCCGCCGAGCCGCTGCCCGTCGCTGACCCGGTTGTCCCCGTGGCCGATCCCTTCGCCCCGATCGACAACTTTGCCGCCGACGACCTGGACTAACATTCGGCCTACAATTTAGTGCCTAGAAAGGACCCGCAGCTTGCGGGTCCTTTTTTATGACTGTGCCGGGGTGCGTAACATAAAAAACCGAGCCCTGCACATAGTGGCGCAGAACTCGGCGAACGGGTGAGCGGTCAAGGGTAGGTTTTAAGGCATGTCCCAAAAATCTACTTGAGGAGGAAGTCGGAGAGGGGAATGGTGCGGGCCTCGCGATGCTCGGGGTCTGCGATGTGGTCGGCAGGATAGCCACAGACGAGCATGTGATAGGGATAGACACCCTTGGGCAGATTGAACTGCTCCTGTGCCACCTCAGGCTTAAAATGGCATACCCAGCACGTTCCCAGGCCCTGCTCGGTGGCCTCCATCATCATCTGGTCGCACACGATGGACGTATCGATTTCACTGGAATTCATCTGGTCATACGGGCGCACCCAAGCATCATCGGTAACGCTGCAAATAAGGAAGACAAGCGGAGCTCCAAAGATAGACCCATCACGAGCAAACCGAGGCTGACAAGCAGCAGCCTTCTCCAACAGCTCAGGCGTATCCAGCACCATCACACGGGCTGGATGATTATTACAAGCAGAAGGAGCAATCCGCCCCGCCTCAACAATGGCATCCACTGCCGACTGCTCAACAGGACGGTCCTCAAAAGAACGACAAGAATACCGACCACGAGCCAGATCCAAATAAGACATACAAGCCCTCCTAAAATTAAAAATCAAACAAACCAAAAGTAACCCAAAGAGTACCCAAAGCAGCAATCAGCCAAACGCTCATCAAGGGCCAAAGTGTCCGAACGGATACCAAAGGTCCCTTCAGCCAAACCCCCGTCGCGCTAAATCTATCAGCCAAAGTTCCCAATGGTGGTACGTAAGGCGAAGGGCCGGCCACGGTTTACTTTCGAACGACTCTGCAAAGCAGCCGGAGTGAGAAAGCAAACCGTGGCCGGCCCTTCGCCGCCGGGACACGTACCCCCAATTAACTGTTCTTCATGACAATCGAATCCACGACATCGGCCACATTCTCGCAGCAGTCGGCGCAGTACTCCAGGAAGGCGTACACGTCACGCCAGGCGATGACCTCGAGCGGGTCCTTGCCGTTAACGTGCAGGTTACGCATGGCGTTGATATAGAGCTCGTCGGCCTCGGACTCGATGGTGTTGATCTGGATGACGAGCTCGCGCAGCGTTTTGGACTTGCGGTAGTTAGGCAGCTCGACCATAAGGTCCTTCATGGCGCGGCAGGCGTCGGTCACCTTGTGGGCGATGACGATGGCGTCGGGATGGATGCTCTGGATGTTGGTGAAGTAGACGCGCTGCACGACGCCCTCGATACGGTCGAGCACGGTGTCGAGTGAGCAGCTCATCAGATCCAGATCCTCGCGCTCGAGCGGGGTGATAAAGGCGGTGAGCAGGGCGTCTTCGAGCTCGTGGTGCTTCTTGTCGGCCGCATGCTCGATCGCGTGCATCTTGTCGAGCATATCGTGAATCTTTGCAGGATCGAAGTTCTCGAAAATCTTGGTAAGCAGCTCGGCGGCCTGGACGGCGAGGTCGGCGCAGGCGACGTAGTTGTCAAAGTAGAACGAATCGGGTTTCTTTGCCATGAGTGGGTCCTTTCGAGGCGAAGACGGGTGGGCGAGGTGTTACGGTCCGGATGGACGTTCGGTTTGACTAGATGAACATCATGAACAGCTTGGCCATGACAAAGCTGATGAGTCCGCAGGCGGGGAAGGTGAAGAACCAGGTGAACATCATGTCCTTGACGACGCCGAAGTTGATGGCCGAGAGGCGTTTGACGGCACCGACGCCCATGATGGCGCAGGTCTTGATGTGCGTGGAGGACACGGGGATGCCGGTAAGGGTGGCAAGCAGCAGGTTCGCGGCGCCCGCCAGGTCGGCGGAGAAGCCCTGGTACTTTTCGAGCTTGACCATGCTCTGGCCAACGGACTTGATGATGCGCTCGCCGCCCACGCTGGTGCCGATGCCCATGGTGGCCGAGCATAGCAGCATAATCCAGATGGGGATGCCGGCATCGCCGACGCTCGTCTGGCCGCTGGCAAAGGCCACGCCTAAAAAGAGCACGCCGATGAACTTCTGTCCATCCTGCGCGCCGTGCATAAAGCTCATGGCCGCAGCGCTCGCGATCTGAGCGTATTTAAAGAAGACATTGGCACGTCGCCTGTTGGCGGCGGCGAAAAGAATCGAGACGAGCTTGCACAGGACCCAGCCCATGACAAAGCCCAGACCGATGGAGAGCGCCAGGCCGTAGATGACCTTCATCCACTCGTGGACGTTGACGCTGCTCGCACCGCCGAGGGCGATGGCGGCACCGGTCAGGCCGGCGATAAGGCTGTGGCTTTGCGAGGTGGGGATGCCAAAACGCGACGCTGTGGCGCCGTAGACGACGATGGAGAACAGCGCCGCGCACAGACAGGCGAGCGCCATGGTGCTGTTTCCGCCAAAGTCGACAATATGGGAGATGGTGTTGGCGACGCTCGCGTTAAAGTGCGTCATGATGAGCACGCCAAGGAAGTTGAATGCGGCACTCATGAGAATAGCGGCGCGGGCGGGCATGCAACGCGTAGTGACGCAGGTCGCGATGGCGTTGGGTGCGTCGGTCCATCCATTGACGAAGATGGCGCCGAGCGCGAGGATCACGGTGACGGCAAGGACTGGGTTCGACACAAGTTGGCCGAGGAAGGTTGAGAACGTTACGTCCATATATGGGCTTTCTCGAAGTTTGCAGGCACGTTACAGAAACATGATAAATCGTATCACCTCCTGCGGGTTTCTTTACCGAGTTCTGATGGGAGCAGTGAATTTTTTGGCACTAAAAATGAATATTAGCCCTGTTGACCGTGGGTGTTCTTTTTGCTAACACACCATGAGGACACGTACGCGCGCCCCAACACCCCAAAACCACAGCCTGTTCGCTTTACAACATGCAAACATGCGTTCGATAATAGGAGGCATGGAATATCGACAGACAGATGGCAAAACTCGGCGCGTGCACAAGCAGTATGTGGACGTCGTGGCTCGCATCCTCGCGGGCGGACAGGTCGTGCCGGTCACCGTCTGCTGGGTCGACGGTCGTTGCTTTACGATTGACGAGATTGTCTCGACCACTGGGTTTGGCCTGACGGTTCACGGCATTCGTACGGCAACCTATAAGGTGCGTTTTGGCGGACATGCGACCGAACTGTATCTGGAAGAACAGGCACGCGAGCGACCGGATGGCTCGCAGACTCATCTGATGCGTTGGTGGGTGTGGGCGTTCGACCGAACACTCGAGAGCGAGCGCCGCAGGTAAGAACGCGTGGCGTTCGGGTACAATGGCAGGAAACTTGTCAGCTACGGCGCCGTCGCGGTGCTTTTTGAAAGGACGAAATTATGAACGATATCCAGGGCTATCAGAACGGCCCCGTCGAGACCGGCGCAAGTCGCGCCAAGGAGATGTCGCCGCGCGCGTACAACCTTGTCATGTCTGCCCTCATCTTTTTGGGCTTTTGCGCCATGGGCGCCGGTGCTTACTTTACGAGCACCATGTCGTTTGCGCGCATGATGATGAGCGGGGCCGCCCTGCCGCTGGTTTTTGGCTCGTTTATCCTGACCATTGTCGGCATCGTCATGATGTCAGCCGCCGCCAGCAAGCAGTCCGTGGGCCTGTCCCTTGTGGGCTACGTAATCTTTGCGAGTACCTTTGGCCTGACCGCGTCGTTTGGCCTTGCCAACTACGACCTGCCCACCATCAACACTGCCTTTATCGCCACGGCCGCCATCACCTTTGTCTTTGGCGCCTTGGGCGTGACGTTCCCCAAGTTTTTCCAGCGCGTATATGGCATCGGTTTTGGCATTCTGCTCGCCACTATTCTGGTTGAGATCGTGCTGATGTTCATGGGCGTCTCGCAGACCATCACCGACCTGATCGTGATCGTGGTGTTCGCCGGCTTTATTGGCTACGACACCTATGTTGCCACGACGGTGCCGCCCACGCTGCCCAATGCGGTGCTCATGGCGTCCAACCTGTTCGTGGACATTATCAACGTGTTCCTGCGCATCCTGAACATCCTTGGTCGTCGCGACTAGCGCGGGGCATTACGGCGTTTCTTGTCGGATGCGGTAAAACGATGCGAAAGGCGGTCCTGCGGGGCCGTCTTTTTTGTGCGCGGCGGGGTATCATGGATGGGAAAAAGCCGATAGCGGCAGCGACAGGAAAGGTGGCCACGTATGGCAGACGTCGACAACAGGAACCGTAACCGCAGGTCCAACCGAGCGGGTCAGCCCAATCCCAAGCGCGAGGCCCGTGCCAAGGCCGCCGAGCGTCACGTGGCAACTGTGTCCGAAGCGTGCGCCAAGGATATCGAGCGTTCGCTCGCCGGTGTTCGCGAGTTTGACGGTATGCCTGCCGGCTTTGTCGCGGCGATGAAGGCCAAGGTTCAGAGTGCTGTGGCCGCCGAAGAGCAGGTCGCCGAGGACGTCGAGAACGCGGAGACTGCCGAGACCGAGGCGGCGCCCGAGCCCGTCGAGGAGCCTGCCGAGGAAATCGCCGAAGCTGAGTCCGCGCCTGCTGAGGAGCCCGCTCCGGTCCTGCCCGAGGTCACTGTGCTTGATGCCTCCGCCACGCAGGCAATCCTCGATAACGGTCGCGGCTATGCGCAGTTCTGCGACATGGCCGTGCTCGCCTTTGCCTCGTTTACCAATCCGGGCGGTGGATATATTCAGGGTTATCTGGGCCAGGAGGCCACGCTGTGCGCCGATTCGTATCTGTACAACGTTCTCGATAAGCAGCGTAAGTGGTACGGCGAGAACCGTCGCCGCAACATCAACTGCGAGCTCTATCGTAACCGCGCCCTGGTGGTGCCTGCGGTGCGCTTCGACCGCAACCACGTGCATGCATACGCCGACGTGATCGTGGCCGCCGCGCCCAACGTTAGGCGCGCCCGCCAGGAGTATCGCGTGAGCGACGATGCTCTGCTGGATGCCCTGCGCGACCGCATTCGCTTTGTGCTCGCCATCTGCGATGAGCTTGGTCGCGAGAAGCTCGTGCTGGGTGCTTGGGGCTGCGAGAACAACGGCTTTGATGCCGAGGCCGTGGCCGAGCTCTTCCGCAAGGAGCTCGCGTCGGGCGACTTCAAGGTCAAGCAGGTCTTCTTTGCCGTGCCCTCTACGCGCTGGGACCAGGACTTTGCCAAGTTCGAGCACGTGCTGGCAAACTTCCCTGAGCGCAACGAGGAGTCCTATGCCCAGGTTGCCGCCCGCGCCGCAGCCGCTCGCGCCGCCGAGCAGGCCCAGACAGCAGTCGAGGATGATGAGGACGAGGATGACTGGCGCAAGTACCTGTAAGCGGTGCGCGCGATGTGATATGCCAAGCCGACGGGAGGGGTTGCCCCCGTCGGCTTTTTACTGAATGAGGAGCTCAAGATGAAAAACGTTCTGTGCTTTGGTGACAGCAACACCTATGGCTATGATCCGGCGGGTATGCGCGACGGTACCGCAGTGCGCTATGCGCAGGATGTGCGCTGGTGCGGCGTGGTGCAGCGTGACCTGGGTGAGGGCTGGCATGTGATTGAGGAAGGTCTAAATGGTCGCACGACGGTGCGCGACGATATGTGCCATCTGGACACCAACCTCAACGGCATTCGCGCGCTTCCGATGCTGCTCGAGGCCCATAAGCCGCTGGATGCGATCGTGATCATGCTGGGCACCAACGACTGCAAGACGGTCTTTGGCGTGACGGCCTCCGATATTGCCCGCGGCGCCATGGCGCTGATTCGCGCCGTCCGCGCGTTTCCGTGGACCGACGCTGCGCCTTGTCCGCGCATTCTGTTGATGGCTCCTATCAAGATTAAGCCGCAGATCGCCGATGTGTATATGACCGACTTTGACGATCATTCCGTTGAGGCATCTGAGCATTTTGGTGAGTACTACGCGCATGTGGCTGAGCAGTTTGGTTGCGACTTTTTGAATGCCGCCGACTTTGCCGAGCCGGGCGATATCGACTATCTGCATATGATGCCCGAGAGCCACGAGAGCTTGGGACATGCCGTGGCAGCCAAGCTCCAAGAGATGCTCGGTGAGTAGCGCGACCCCAAGCCACCGCAAAGGGGACAGGCACCTTTGCGGTGGTTTTGCCCGGGTAAACGAACGGATTGGCTGCCATATGGGCATGGACGAGCTCATCGACCTCTTTGCCGAGGGCGATGAGCTCGTCTCCAATACCGCTTTTGAGGATTTGGATCTTGCCTACGACGTGGCGAACGGCGCGACCTTCGATGGCGTTGTGTTCCGATCTTGCGAGTTCGATAGCGTTGACTGGAGCGGCTCGACGTTTCGCGACGTGGTGTTTCGCGGTTGCCGCTTTATCCGCTGCAACATGGAAGGCTGCTGGCTCAGCCGCTGCGACTTCGTTGACTGCTCGGCACCGGGACTCAACTTGCTCAAGGCGCGCCTGTCGAGCGTGTCGTTTGGATCGTGCGATTTGAGCTATGCGAACCTTTCGGAGGGACGCATTGGCCCTATGACAGCATGCGATACACGTCTGAGAGAGGCTGCGTTTCAGGGTGCCAAGCTGGGTCAGATACGCCTGGATGGCTGTGACCTGACGCGTGTTGATGTGTTCAAGACGTCGCTTTCCGGCGTTGATGTGTCGCGCTGTACATTTGCAGCGCCCGTTGTTTCGGGCGATTACCATGAGTTGCGTGGCTTGACGGTCAATGCCGAGCAGGCGCTGGCACTCTCGGGTTTGTTGGGAATTCAACTCGCCGACGAATAGGCGCTCTGGTCCTTTGCTCGACCGCTATCTAAAATCAAACCGTCGCAACATTTAATGATTTTTCGCGTTTGCACGATTTTCATCGAATGTTGCGACGGTTTTTGGTGCAAGGTAGCCTGTCTCTTTTTGGCAGGTTGCTGGCTATTTAGTACTGCCACATGTGGTTGACGGGGCCGGAGCCTTTGCCCATGTCAAAGCCGGCGGCCAGAGCGCCCGTTAAGTAGGCCTTGCCGGCGTTGACGGCATCGGCAAGATCCATGCCCTGGGCCAGCGCGCAGGCGATGGCGGACGAGAGTGTGCAGCCGGTGCCGTGCGTGTTGTCGGTCTCGATGCGCTTGTGACGGAACCACGTGGTGAGTGGATCGCCCAGGTGGTTGCCCTCGTCATCGAGTGGCGCGGGCTCTGCCAGCACATCGTTGGCCTCGTTGACAAGGTGTCCGCCCTTAACCAGAGACGCGCATCCAAAGCGGCGGGTAAGGAGCATGGCGGCATTTTGCTGCGTGCGCTCGGAATCGATCTCGTAATCGAGCAGCGCCATGGCCTCGGGAATATTGGGCGTGATAACGGTCGCCAGTGGGAACAGGCAACGAGTAAGCGCCTCGGCGGCATCCTCGGCAATGAGACGGGCGCCCGAGGTGGCGACCATGACGGGGTCGACAACGATGTTTTGCGCATCCCATGCGCTCAAGCGGTCTGCGATGACTTCGATAATCTCGGCAGAGGAGACCATGCCGATCTTGACGGCGCTGGGGCGGATATCGTCAAAGACGGCATCGATTTGTGCCGCGACAATGTCGGGGGAGATATTCTGCACGGCGGTGACGCCTAGGGTATTCTGTGCGGTGATGGCCGTGATGGCTGTCTCGGCATACAGGCGGTGCGCTGTGATGGTCTTGATGTCGGCCTGAATGCCGGCGCCGCCGCTGGAATCGGATCCTGCGATGGACAGGACGGCGGGTACCTTACTGCGATCCATGTTCGCTCCCTTGTTCGGTCGGATTCAAATGGGTCTTCTAGGCATTATAAATATGCCCGGGCCGGCTGTATTCCGAACCCGGGCGGGTGATGCAATCTTTACGCAAATGTAAGCAAATGTTCACATGTCAACAATTGACGAGCACCTTGTTGCCGATTGTGGCTCCAGTGACGCGTTAATCCTCCATGCCAAGATCGATCGTCGTGCCCTCGAACACCTTGTTGACGGTACGGACGGCGCACATCTTGCCACACATGGTGCAGGTGCCCTCGGTGGCGGCGGGGGATTCCTCGTAGCGCTTCTTACCGGTGACCGGATCGAGCGCGCACTTCCACATGGCGTCCCAGTCGAGCTTGCGGCGTGCCTGGCCCATCTTGTCATCCATGTCGCGGGCGTGTGGCACCTTCTTGGCGATGTCGGCGGCGTGTGCGGCGATCTTGGTGGCCATGAGGCCATCGAGCACGTCCTGGGCGTTGGGCAGGCACAAGTGCTCGGCCGGTGTCACGTAGCACAGGAAGTCGGCGCCGGAGCTGGCGGAGATGGCGCCGCCGATGGCGGCGGTGATGTGGTCGTAGCCCACGCCGATATCGGTCACCAGCGGCCCGAGCACATAGAACGGGGCGTTGTGGCACAGGCGCTTCTGCAGTTTCATATTGGCGGCGATCTCGTCGAGTGCCATGTGACCCGGACCCTCGACCATGACCTGGACGCCGGCTGCCCATGCGCGCTTGCACAGCTTGCCCAGCTCGATCATCTCGGCGGTCTCGGTGGCGTCGTTGGAGTCGTAGAGACAGCCCGGGCGGCAGGAGTCGCCGAGCGAGATCGTCACATCGTACTCGTGGCAGATCTCGAGCACCTCGTCGTAAAACTCGTAGAAGGGGTTCTCGTTGCCGGTGACCTCCATCCAGCCAAACAGCAGCGAGCCGCCGCGGCTGACGATGTTCATCAGGCGGCCGGTCTCCTTAAAGGTCTTGATGACCGATTTGTTGATGCCGCAGTGGATGGTCATAAAGTCCACGCCGTCCTCGGCGTGTGCGCGCACGACCTCGAGCAGGTCGTCCTTGGTAAGCTTGACCAGCGGCTTTTCCATGTAGCCGATGGCGTCGTACATCGGCACCGTGCCCACCATGAGCGGCGTCTCGTCGATGAGCTGCTGGCGGAACTGGCGCGTCTTGCCCGAGTTGGAGAGGTCCATGATGGCGTCGGCGCCGTAGTCCTCAGCGATCTTGACCTTCTTCCACTCCTCGGCGGCATCGGCCTTGTCGCCCGAGATGCCCAGGTTGACGTTGACCTTGGTGGACAGGCCCTCGCCGACACCAAAGGCGCGCATGCCCTTTTTGATATGCACGATGTTGGCGGGAATGGCGATGCGGCCGTCTGCCACGCGCTCGCGGATGTACTCGGGGTCGCGATGCTCGCGCTCGGCAACCTCCTTCATCTGCGGTGTGATCTGCCCGGCGCGGGCGAAGTCGATTTGCGTGACGAGCTTGGGCTCGGTCTGTGTGCTCATTGGCACGGCTCCCTTCGTTGGCATTACCCATATCAGGTTTGCGGGTCAGGGCGGGCGCGCCCAATCTCAGCCTGTCGTCTTGTCCTGCAAGCTCCCCGTTATGTCATGGGCTCAAGTATAGCCTGAATGGGTACGATTGGGCCAACGAGCGTGCCTGTGGGGAGGCGAACATGGAAGACAAGCATCTATATCGAGAGACGCAATGGGATGTATCGGCCGAGGAAAGCCGTGCGCACCATGGCCTTGTCGCGATTGGCTTTGCGGTGCTTGCCGTGCTGGTGATTGCCTTTTGTATCTGGACGTATGGTGGTCGCGGCGGCGCTGCCTGGGAGTTTGAGGCCGACGATGCCCTGCCGATCATGACGGTGAAGGTCGCTGGTGGTAACACGGTGGCCGCGCCGGGCGACTATTGGTATCCGCGCGACGAGTTTGTGCAGCTGCAGCTGAGCGGTGGCTCCATTCCTGGTGAAGAGATCGAGCGCGTGACCTTCGATGCGTCGCTTAAGACGCTGTCGGTCGAGCTCAAAGATCAGGGGGACGTTCCCACGACCATGGACATTGCGCTGACGGAATGGCGCCTGGAGCCTCCGACGGGTGTTGCGGTGTCCGAGGTTGAGCATGTCAAGATTACCTATCAGGACGGCTCGACAAATGAAATTGCCAAAGCCGACGGCTTGGCGGAATAGACGCCGTGCCTAGGCGGCACATTCAAAAGTAGCGGTGATCCTACAAGGCCTGTTCGTTCAGGAAGACCAAAGTGTTTTTATTTGAAAGCTCGGGAAAGTGGCGATAACCAACGTCGAACGCGGTGAGCCCGCTTACATCCTCGAGCTTGTTTTCTGCCATCCAGCGCACCATGGAGCCGCGTGCCTTTTTGCTGGCGGTCGAGCGCTGGATGGGCTTGCCGTTGCGGATGCCTTCGCCAAAGAGGCATGTGACGACCGTGGCATCGGTGGTGAGGCGGGGCAGAACGGCTTTGGCGTATTCCGCGCTGGCGAGGTTGACGATCGTAGCGTTGGAGCCTGCCGGAGCGATGGCCCGTGCGAGCTTGTCGCCCCAAAACGCATAGAGGTCTCGGGCATCGTCGACGGCAAGCTTCGCGCCCATCTCCAGCCGATACGGTTCAACGGCATGAAAGGGGCGTACGCATCCGTAAAGGCCCGATAGGATCCACAGATGGTCTTGCAGCCATGCGAGCTGCGCGGAATCCATCACCTCGGGTGCCATGCTCTGGTATTGAATGCCGTGATAGGACATGACGGCAGGGGAGAGGTGACGGGCGAGTGCGGGATTGTCGAGATCGCCGTTTTTCAGGATGGGCCCAAACTCATGCAGGGTGTTGAGGCAAGGCCCCAGCAGTTTGTCACTCACGTTCCAGAGCGCCTGCAGACCTCCGCTGCCTTCATTCCGCTCGATATCTAGCAGTGCGCGGTGGAGGCGAGCCGTCTCGTGCGCAAAAGGTGGAATGCCCAGGACTTCAAAAGCATCTTGGGCCGCACGCATCTGCTTGGCGGGCGAAATGATGGCCTGCAGCATGGACTCTCCTCTGCCAAAAGGAAGTTGCGGTGGAATACGGTCTGTTTTGGCCGTTTATGGGCCAGTTTAGTCCGTATCTCACCGCAACTGATGAAGGGTTGGTTAGGCGCGCTCGATGAAGGCCTTGTAGCCGCGATAGGCCTCGTAGATGTCGGCCTTGTTGGCGACCTCCCACAGGGCGTGCATGGACAGGACGGCAACACCGGAGTCGATGACGTTCATGCCGTACTTGGCCATGATGTAGGCGATGGTGCCGCCGCCGCCCGCGTTGACGCGGCCGAGCTCACAGGTCTGGAAGTCCACGCCGGCCTCGTCCATGATGTCGCGGATGAGGGCCACATACTCGGCGTCGGCGTCGTTAGAGCCGCCCTTGCCGCGGCTGCCCGTGTACTTGTTAAAGCACAGGCCGCGACCCATAAAGGCTGCGTTCTTGGTTTCGAACTTGCCGGCGTAGCCCGGGTCGAAGCCGGCGGACACGTCAGAGGAGAGCATACGGCTGTGGGCGAGTGCACGGCGCAGGGCCAGCGGGCTATCCTCGCCGGCGAGCGTCATGATCTCGGCGACGGTGTTCTCGAAGAAACGGCTCGTCATGCCGGTGGCACCCACGGAACCGATCTCCTCCTTGTCGACGATGAGTGTGATGCTCGTGCGCTCCACGTTGGCGACGTTGATCTGGGCGAGCATGGACGGATAGGCGCAGACACGGTCGTCGTGGCCATAGCCCAAAATCATGGAGCGGTCGAGACCCATGTCGCGGGCGGGGCCGGCGGGCACGACCTCGATCTCGGCGGAGAGGAAGTCCTCCTCCTCGACATCGTACTGTTCCTTGAGGATATCCAAGAACATCTGCTTGACGGGCTCCTTGGGGGCGTCCTTGTCGTCCTCGTCAAACTTGACGGGGCGGCCGCCCACGATCACGTCGAGGATCTCGGCGTCGACGGCGTCCTTGGCGGGCTTGGCCATCTGCTCGCTCGAGAGGTGGATCAGCAGGTCGGAGATGGTAAAGACCGGGTCGTCGGCCTTGTCACCGATGTTGATGTCGACGGTGGTGCCGTCCTTTTTGCAGATGACGCCTACGAGTGCGAGCGGGGAAGCGACCCAGTGGTAGCTCTTGACGCCGCCATAGTAGTGCGTGTCGAGATAAGCCATGTCGCCGGCCTCGAAGGCGGGGTTCTGCTTGAGGTCCAGGCGCGGCGAGTCCACGTGGGCGCCCAGGATGTTAAAGCCCTGCTCGAGCGGGGCGGTGCCCAGGTTGACGAGCATGAGGTCCTTGCCGTGATTGGCGGCGTACACCTTGTCGCCGGCCTTGAGCGCGCGGCCCTCGGCAATCACGGTCTCCAGATTGACGTAGCCCGCCTCCTCGGCCATCTTGATACCGGTCTTGACGCACAGGCGCTCGGTCTTGTTCTCGCTCAAAAACTGCTTATAGCCGCGGCAAAGCTCCTCGAGCTCCTCGATCTGCTGTGGCGTGTACTTTTTCCATGCGCAGGGACGCTCCATGACGCAGGCTCCTTTCGGATCGATCGTGCTGGTTGATGTACCGTGAGCCATCGTATCACGCTCGGGCCCGCGACGGCAGGGAAGCCTGATGTGCGGTGGCCGTGGGGCGGGGAGCGTGTAAACTGGAGAGAGCAAACCGTGCCCAGCCCAAAGCGAGGTATTCAATATGTCTGACAAGCGCCGTACCTTTGCCGTCATCGACGGCAACTCGCTCATGCACCGCGCCTTCCACGCCGTGCCGCCCACCATGAACGCGCCGGACGGTCGTCCCACCAACGCGATCTTTGGCTTTTTGAATATGTTCCTCAAGATGATCGATGCCTTTAACCCCGACGGTGTGGTCGTGGCATTTGATAAGGGCAAGCCGCGCGTGCGCATGGAGATGCTGCCGCAGTACAAGGCTCAGCGCCCGCCCATGGACCCCGATCTGCACGCACAGTTTCCCATGATTAAGGAGCTGCTCGCCGCGCTTAACGTGCCAATTTTGCAGTCCGAGGGCTGGGAAGGCGATGACATCCTGGGCACTATGGCGCGCCTGGGCGAGCAGGCCGGCTGTGACATGCTGCTGGTGACCGGTGATCGCGATATGTATCAGCTCGTGACCGAGCACGTCAACGTGGTCTCGACCCGCAAGGGCCTGTCCGACGTGGCGATCATGACGCCCGAGAGCGTGGACGATCTGTATCACGGCATCACGCCGGCGCTCGTGCCCGACTTTTATGGTCTGAAGGGCGATACGTCCGATAACATCCCCGGCGTGCCGGGCATCGGCCCCAAAAAGGCGAGCGCGCTCATTGCGCAGTACGGTAGCCTGGACGAGGTCATCGCACACGCCGATGAGGTCAAGGGCAAGATGGGCGAAAACCTGCGCGCACACATCGACGACGCGCTGCTGAGCCGTAAGGTGGCGACCATCCGCACCGATGCGCCCGTTGAGCTCGATTTTGAGGCGACGTCTTTCCCGGCGTTTTCTGCCGATGAGGTTTCCGCGGCGCTGGGTACGCTTGGTATTACCGCCATGCAGAACCGTTTCTTGGCGCTGATCGGCGGCGAGGGTGGCGCTGCTGCCACTGCCAGCACGTTTGAGATGCCCGCCGTTTTGCGTGCTGCCGCCGGCGATGCTGACGCGCTTGGTGCCGTTGCAGCTGAGGTCTCCCGCGCGATTGATGCCGGCGAGTGGGTCGCCGCCGTGGTGGACGACGATAAGGAAGAGGGCGCGCTCTTTGGACTGACCCGCACGCTGTGGTTGGCGACGTCCAAGGGCCTGTTCGCGCTCGAGGAGGGCGACGGCGGTGCGGCGGCTGAGGTTGAGGGCTTCAACCTCGTCCACGGCGCGATTGCCGGCGTGCTCGCGCGTCTGTTTATGGAGGGCCGCGTGGCGAGCCCGGACATGAAGGCGCTGTTGCACGAGCTTTCGCCCATCGATTCCTCTGAGCCCGAGCTCATGGATCCGCTGGCCGTCGATTCCACGCGCATCTTCGATACTGTGGTCGCCGCCTATCTGTTGGATTCCGACCGCTCCGAGTTTGATGAGGCGTATCTGGCCGATACCTATCTGCAGATGACGCTGCCTGCGGCGCGCGGCGCGGAGGGTGCTGGCGAGGACGCTCCTGCCCCTGCTGCCCGCACTGCGGCCCTGACGCTGGCGCTCGTGGCGCCGCTGCGCGACCGCATGGCCCGCGAGAACGCCGCCAACGTGTTCGATGGCATCGAGATGCCGCTCGTGCCGGTGCTTGCCAAGATGGAGCGCGCGGGCATGCTCGTGGACCCCGACCGCCTGCATAGTCTGTCCGAGGGTCTGGCGACCCAGATTGCCGAGGTCGAGCGGAGCATTCGCGATCTGGCCGGCGACGAGACCTTTAACATCGGCAGTCCCATGCAGCTCTCGCACGTGCTCTTTGACGTGATGGGCCTTCCGACCAAGGGTCTCAAAAAGACCAAGCGCGGCTATTATTCGACCAACGCCAAGGTGCTGAGCGACCTTGCCCGTGACCACGAAATCGTGCGTCTGATTTTGGACTGGCGCGAGAAGTCCAAGATTAAGTCGACCTATCTGGACACGCTGGGCCCGTTGCGTCGTGGTGACGGTCGCGTGCACACCACGTACAACCAGACCATCACGGCGACGGGTCGTCTGTCCTCGAGTGACCCGAACCTTCAGAACATCCCGACGCGCTCGGAGTTGGGCCGTACTGTCAAGACGGCGTTTTCGGCAGGCGAGGGAAGCGTCTTTTTGGCGGTGGACTACTCGCAGATCGAGCTGCGTCTGCTGGCGCATCTCTCGGGTGACGAGCATCTGGTGCGCGCCTTTAACGAGGGCGAGGACTTCCATGCCGAGACGGCCGCGCGCGTGTTTGGCGTGCCGGTGTCCGAGGTGACGCCCGACCTGCGCAGCCGCGCCAAGGCCGTGAACTTTGGCATTGTGTACGGCCAGCAGGCCTATGGCCTGTCACAGTCGCTGCACATCTCGATGGCCGAGGCGCGCGACATGATCGATCGCTACTACGAGGCCTACCCGGGCGTGCGCACGTTCCTCGACAACGTGGTGGCACGTGCCAAGCAGACGGGCTATGCCGAGACCATGTATGGCCGCAGACGCCATATTCCCGAGCTCAAGGCCAAAAACCCGCAACTCCGCGGCTTTGGCGAGCGCACGGCCATGAACCACCCCATGCAGGGCACTGCGGCCGACATCATCAAGATCGCGATGGCCCGCGTGAGCCGCCGTCTGGAAGAAGAGGGCTTTGCCGCCCACATGATTCTGCAGGTACACGACGAACTGGACTTTGAGTGCCCCGTCAACGAAGTCGAGCGCCTCACCGCCATGGTCCGCGACGTCATGGAACACGTAGTAGACCTCCGCGTACCGTTGATCGCCGAAGCCAGCACCGGCATAACCTGGGCCGACGCGAAATAGGGAAGCACTCCGTAAGGCAAGCTCGCCCAAGACGCAAGCCCCCACATACTTAAGATTTGGGACAAACACTACTGATTAATTTGTCCCACAGTAACCAAAACAGAGGGGAGCCCCTTCCAACAAGGGGCTCCCCTCTGCTCAAATCATTTCAGCTAAGTATCTAGACACTCAAGACGCCATCTTGGCGGCAGGAAAGTAAACCTAGGACCTGGCCGGGCGGCGCGGATTAGTTTTTCGTAGATTCCGCACGAGCCGGAAAGCACTTAATGTGCTTTCCGAGCGAGCCCAGGACCTGACCGAACGAAAAACTAATCCGCGCCGCCCGGCCAGGTCCGACGTGCCACGTTACCGAGCCGCCAAGATAGCGTCGATGAGCGTCAGTACGCCCCCGTCGTTGTTGCTCGGAATACGCCACTTGGCATGCGCGTTCATATGCTCCTCGGCATTGTCCACGATAAAGCTGTGACCGACGCGCTCAAGCATGGGGATGTCGTTGTACGTATCGCCCACGGCAGCGGCGTCGGCGATATCGATGCCCAGGCGCTCGCAGAGATGTGCTACGCCCGACCCCTTGTCGACGCCCAGATTCATAAAGTCGATCCACTCGCGGCCCGCATTGGTGACGTAGAGTTTGTCCGAGAACTCGGGGCTGTAGTCCTCGCGAAACGCTGGCTCGGCATCGTAGGCGGGGAAGAAGATCGAAATCTTGTTGGACTCGATATCAAGGCCCTCAAAGCTATCGACGTAGTTGATCGTGTTGTAGTAGACGCTGATCTCGTCGTGGTACTGATGGTCGCGGGCGAGCACATAGAACTCGTCGTAGCAGCACAGGACGGGAACGGCGCGCGGGTCCTCCGAGGCGCGAGCGAGCACCTGCTGATACAGCGCCACATCGATGTTGCTCTTATAGATATAGCTGCCGCGATAGATGACGCAGGCTCCGTTGTCGGGACAAAAAGCAAGGCGGTTCTTAATACCCTCGAACATCTCCTCGAGCTTGGGGGCAGGGCGTCCGCTGGCGGGGCAGAATACAATGCCTGCGTCGGCGAGCTTGTCCAGGCGCTCATCAAGACCCTGCGGCAACACGCGCTTGTCGGTGAGCAGCGTCTTGTCCATGTCGACGGCGAGAATCTTAATGCTTCCGATATTGGTGTCCGATTCGTAAGTTTGCATAAAAGCGCGCCTTTCGTTTCGAAATTGTTTCAGACGTTATAACCATCAACCAGTAACTGAGCGTATTGTCGCAGGAACGGAGCGTATTTGCACCACGCTTCACAAAGTAATGAAAAAACTTTTCAGAAATTTGAATTTGTCGCTTGTGCTGCGGGCACTTTAGCGTAATATAGCGACCATCGAAAACGGAGACGGAAATACAACCGCTTACCGAAGAAAAGGTACCGTTTACGATATTAGAATTGCGCCCGGCGATAGGTGAAAGGAGAGGCAGATGCAGTTCGTAAAGATCATCACCACTGCAGATAATGCCATCCGACGCCAGCGCGCAATTTCCCGACGACGATAACAATCGTCTCTGTTCGTATGGGGTGAAATGCCCCAACAGAGTCATTTTGAGGTCGTTGGGTTTTAGCACGATATAAACGCATGTTTCTAGGGCATGCTGTGCTGCTTTTTGCTATTTAACCTGATATTGCACGGTTTTTTGACCTCGAAATGACTTGCAACTGACCGATGTTCTAACTAGCTACCAAGGGCGAAAGGAAACAGCCATGAGCAAGGAAAAAGTCGTTCTCGCATATTCCGGTGGTCTTGATACATCCGTATGTGTCAAGTGGCTCCAGGACGAGAAGAATCTCGATGTCGTTTGCGTCTGCGGCAACGTGGGCCAGGAGGAGACCGGCTTGGATGCCAAGAAGCAGAAGGCGCTTGACCTGGGCGTTCTCGATTGCCAGGTGCTCGACCTGCGCGACGAGTTCTCCGATGAGTTCCTGACTAAGGCCATCGCCGCAAACTCCATGTACGAGAACAAGTACCCGCTGCTCTCCGCCCTGTCTCGCCCGCTGCTTGCCAAGAAGCTTGTTGAGGTCGCCCACGAGTTTGGCGCGACCTACGTCGCCCACGGCTGCACCGGCAAGGGTAACGACCAGGTCCGTTTTGAGGCCGCCGTCAAGGCCCTCGACCCCGAGCTCAAGGTGATCGCCCCGGTTCGCGAGTGGGACCTGAAGTGCCGTCCCGACGAGGTCGCCTACGCCCACGCCCACAACGTGCCGGTTCCCGAGGGTGCCAACGACAACCCCTACTCCATCGACGACAACCTGTGGGGTCGCGCCATCGAGTGCGGTCACCTGGAGGATCCCTGGAACGAGCCGCTCGATGACGCCTGGGTTATGACCAAGAACCCCGAGGACGCGCCCGACACCCCGACGTATACCGAGATTGAGTTTGAGGCCGGCAAGCCCGTCGCCGTCGACGGCAAGAAGATGAAGCTCTCCGAGATCGTCATCGCCCTCAACAAGATCTCTGGTGACAACGGCTTTGGCCGTCTCGACCTGGTCGAGGATCGTCTGGTGGGCCTCAAGAGCCGCGAGTGCTATGAGGTTCCCGGCGCCCTGACGCTCATCACCGCCCACAAGGCACTCGAGGATATCTGCGTCGAGGGCGACCTGCTCAAGACCAAGATTAAGCTCGAGCAGGATTGGGCCACTGCCGTGTACAACGGCCAGTGGTACAGCCCGCTCAAGAACGCGCTCGACGCCTTTATGGCCGACACCCAGAAGTTCGTGACCGGTACCGTCCGTCTGAAGTTCTTTAAGGGCAACTGTCATGTCGTCGGCCGCAAGAGCCCCTTCAGCCTCTACGACTACGGTCTGGCTACCTACGACCGCGACACCACGTTTGACGAGAAGGCCAGCGCCGGCTTTATCGAGATCGATACGCTGTCGCTCAAGACGTGGGCAAAGGTCCAGGGTCCCAGCTCCGCTGCCGCCCAGGCCTAACGCCTCCTTTCCTTGGTATCCGCGCGGCCCATCCGCGTGATACAAAACGGGCGCACGGGGTCCCTACCTTTCGTTATGCTTGCTGACACTTCTTAACATCGGTGGCCCCTACGTTCCGCCCGCATATATGACGCTGCGCCTGCGGCTGAGTCCGAGCCCCGCCGGGGTTGTCCGGCGGGGCTCCTTCTATCAATTTGGCGGCTCTGTGCCTATATATATGGGGAGTATCCATTATGTTCAACGCTGTCGCGCATGCCTTACTTGCCCTCGCGCCCGAGTTCGATGCTGCAAAGGTCGAGGACGTTCCTGTGAGCCTGAAGGCCTGGATCGATGGTTCGCAAGGCAACATCCGGAGGGAGACGTTGGGCGCCAAGTGCTTGGTGCGTCACTTCTTTGCAAATTAGCAACATGGTCCCGCGCACGGTGGGGATTGTGTAAAACTAGCGGTTGAAAAATCGCTTTAGCGACATGGCGCATTGCTTTGGGCGCTTGTTTTGGTATTTGGAGAAAGGGGACGGTTCCATGGCTCTTTGGGGCGGTCGTTTTGAGGCGGGAGTGGCCGAGGTCACGCAGGAGTTTGGCGCGTCGCTGCCGGTCGACAAACATCTCTATAAGCAGGATATCGCCGGTTCTAAGGCGCATGCCAAGATGCTGGCGGCCCAGGGCATCATCAGTGCCGAGGATGAGCAGGCGATTGCCGAGGGCCTGACCGGAATCGAACAGGATATCGATGCCGGCAACTTCACCTTCGATATCAACGACGAGGACATCCATATGTCCATCGAGAGCGAGCTGACGCGTCGCATCGGCGAGGCCGGCAAGCGCTTGCATACCGGACGTTCGCGCAACGACCAGGTGGCGACCGATACGCGCCTGGGCGTCAAGGCGTTGGCCAAGGAGCTCATGGAGGCCAACCTGCAGTTGCGCCACGTGCTGGTGGATGCGGCCAAGAAGTACGACAAGGTGATTCTGCCGGGTTACACGCACATGCAGCATGCTCAGCCCGTGCTGCTGTCACATCATCTGCTGGCGTATTCCTGGATGTTCGCGCGCGACTTTACACGTCTGAAGGCCGCCTTTGATGCCGCCGACAACTGCCCGCTGGGTGCTGCCGCGCTTGCCGGTACGAGCTATCCGCTCGATCGCCAGATGACGGCTGCCGAACTTGGCTTTGCGGGCGTGATTCCCAACTCGCTCGATGCGGTTTCCGACCGTGATTTCCTGCTCGATTTGCATTACGCCGGATCCGTCATGGCGATGCACCTGTCGCGTCTTTCCGAGGAGATCGTGCTGTGGTCGAGCTCCGAATTTGGCTTTATCACGCTTTCAGACTCCTACTCCACTGGCTCGTCCATCATGCCGCAGAAGAAGAATCCCGACTTTGCCGAGCTTATCCGCGGTAAGAGCGGTCGCGTGTACGGCAACCTGGTGCAGCTGCTGGTAACCATGAAGGGCCTGCCGCTCGCTTATAACAAGGACTTGCAGGAGGACAAGGAGGGCGCGCTCGATACCGCTCACACGCTCATGCAGTGCCTGTCCGTTATGGCCGGAATGATTTCGACCTGGACCGTCAACGAGGATGCCATGGCGCGCGAGTGCGGCGTGGGGCATCTTGCCGCCACCGATGTTGCCGATTACCTGGCTAAGCGTGGTCTGCCGTTCCGTGAGGCACATGCCGTGGTGGGCCATCTGGTCCTGATGTGTGAGAAGCACGGCTGCAATCTTGAGGACCTGCCGTTTGAGGTGTTCCAGGAGGCAAGCCCGCTCTTTGAGCGCGATATTACCGAGGCGCTCGACATCCCGTCGATCGTTGCCGCGCGCACGACCGAGGGCGGCACCGCTCCTGCCGCCGTTGCCGTGCAGTTGGGGCGCGCCGAGACGCAGCTTGCGGCCGATGAGGGCGTGTTTGGCTCGTTGACCAAGGTCGTCGAGATGGGCCACGGAGCTAATTAGCTTATTGGATGCGTCTGTCTGGTGCGTTCATTATATCTTGCCTTTACGGGTGCCTGCTACGGTGGGCGCCCGTTTTGTTATAGAGAAGGAAGGAGCTTGTCGAGAACTTCTGTAGGACCTTTGGGCAGGTTGTGAAGGGGGCACGTTCGCGGGTGGCAACCGACCGCCCGCTCTGTTCGATGTGGTTGATGAGCGGTCGGATGGTACTCTAATCGGGCTTCGAAACAGAAGTGACACATATGGAGCGCTTTAATAAATTGCAGCGTTTCAATAAACAGCTTTTTGTTTAACTGCAGCTAAAACTCTGTTACGATGCAGTCCAGGCGGGTGCCGGAATGGGACTTGGGCACGCGCGAACCTACTTGAAAGGCTACCTTATGGCTATCGAGAAGACCTTCATCATGATTAAGCCCGACGCGGTGCGCGATCGCAAGATCGGCGAGATCGTTGCTCGTATTGAGCGTAGCGGCCTTGTCATCGAGCGCATGGAGATGACCACGCTCGAGCGCGCTACCGTCGAGGAGCACTACGCCCATCTGGCCGACAAGCCCTTCTTTGGCGGTCTCTGCGACTTTATGACGAGCGGTCCGGTCGTCAAGATGGTCGTTTCCGGCCTCTCCGCTGTCTCCAAGATGCGCACCCTTATGGGCGCCACCAACCCGCTTGATGCTGCCCCCGGCACCATTCGCGGCGACTTTGCTGTCGATGTCAACGCCAACGTGATCCACGGCTCCGACTGCCTGGAGAACGCCGAGATCGAGATCAAGCGCTTTTTTGGCTAAACCAGCTTTGACTCCTTAAAGCTGTTAGCGTGTGGCTTGGGCGCCGCGGAAATCCATCCGCGGCGCCCTTTTTGTCCCAAAAATCTACTAAAGAGCCCCCGTTTTAGCGTCGTCTGAACTGCCTCCCATTTCTTGGACACAAGAAATGGGAGGCCTTTTTATGGCTGGAAACGCTTTGTACGACGTCGGG
>NZ_CZAQ01000016.1:0-10955 GCF_001404695.1 Collinsella aerofaciens
GAGATCGTGGACGAGATAGTCGAGAAGCACGGTCTCAAGAAGGAGTAGCATTGGAGTTCACAGCGACGGACCTCAAGGCACTCTTACACCACGTCCGCGCACGCGATCATAACCCCGCCCATCATTCGTAGAAAACATCGAGAAATCCCGATTTTTTGCCCGAGGTCGGTATGCAGGGGCCTTCGATTGCAGAATACTCGCAAAAATGCACGTCGCCATCACCCCCACATGGCGCGAACCAAAACAAAAGCGCGGCCTAAAAGGCCGCTCGCCATCTTTAATTCAGATCTATATTGCCCGTAACGGCAGCGCCGAGGTAACGCAGGCCCGAGGGCAACCTTCCTTTCCGGCGCACTCCGCAGGACGAAAGAACCTCCGCCGCACGAAGTGCGCAGCGGAGGTTCTTTCATGTCCGAGGACGCGCCGGAAAGGAAGGTTGCCCTCGGGCCGAACAGCTATGGCAGCTTACGCGACGGTGTAAACCCAGTCGTGCTTATCCTCAACAGCACCAGACTGGATACCAGTCAGAGTCTCGCGGAGCTTCTTCATCACAGGGCCGATCTCGGTGTAGCCAGCCGGGAAGGTCACGGTCTCGTCGGCGCCGTAAACCTTGTTGTCGATCTCGCCAACCGGGGAGATGACGGCAGCGGTGCCGCACAGGCCGCACTCGACAAAGGTGCCGGCCTTGACCTCGGCCCACTCGACGGGACGCTCGTCGACGGTGATGCCCAGGTCCTTGGCGACCTGAACGAGCGAACGACGGGTGATGGAGGGCAGGATGGAGTCGGTGTGCGACTGGGGAACGACGAGGGTGCCGTCCTCCTTCACGAACAGGACGTTGGCTCCGCCGGTCTCCTCGACATAGGTGCGGGACTCGGAGTCGAGATACAGGTTCTCGGCATAGCCCTCGCGATGGGCCTCCATCGTGGGCTTGAGGGACATGGCGTAGTTGAGGCCGGCCTTGATATTGCCGGTGCCGTGCGGTGCGGCGCGGTCGTACTCGGAAACGCGCAGCTTGACGGGCTTAAGGCCACCCTTAAAGTACGGACCGACCGGGGTCACGAGAATGCGGAACGTGTACTCAGGAGCGGGAGCCACGCCGATTACGTCACCAGAGCCGATCATAAACGGACGCACGTACAGGGTCGCGCCGGAGCCGAAGGGCGGAACCCAGGCGGCGTTGGCAGAAACGACCTGCTTGACGGCCTCGACGAACTTGTACTTGGGGAACGGGGGCATCTCGAGGCGCTGCGCAGAGTTGTACATACGCTCGGCGTTCATGTCGGGACGGAAGCAGACGATGCTGCCGTCCTCGGCGGTGTAGGCCTTCAGACCCTCAAAGACCTCCTGGCAGTAATGGAAGATGCCACCGCACTCGGAGACATGCAGGGTGTGGTCGGTAGTCAGACCGCCCTCGTCCCACTCGCCATCCTTCCAATGAGCCTCGTAGCTGTAATCGGTCTTCATGTAGCCAAAGCCGAGGCTACCCCAATCGATATCCTTCTTCTCGACAGTCATATGTCGCTCCTTACATACACAGTTGCAAACTCGCGAACCCGCACGCAAGGACCGAGGCCGACCGCGTCGCAACGTCACGCGCCCGGAGCGTAGAGCCGGACGGGACACGCGAACGGTATCGAAGCCGATGGCACGTCGATTCGCATGCACGAGATTGTACTCCGCACACGCATCGGATATAACGTTTTTCTTTAACTAACTAAAGTATTTTCATTTGACCGAAGCAAAAAGGCCCGTCACCGTAAGCGGTGGCGGGCCTCAACGGCACGGCTTGCGCGCTGGCTCGAGCTACGCGTTCTTTTTGCCCAGCTTAGCCTTAACCAGACCGACCACGGTCGGGATGATCGACACGGCAACGATGCCGATAATCAGCAGCTCAAAGTGCTCCTGCACAAAGGGGATGCCGCCAAAGAAGTAGCCCAGCAGCGTAAAGACCGTCGACCAGGTAATGCCGCCCAGCACGTTAAAGATGACAAAGTTGCGCCAGTGCATGCCGCCCATACCGGCGATGAAAGGCACAAAGGTGCGGATAAACGGGAAGAAGCGACCCAGGAAGATGGCCAGGTGGCCCCACTTGTCCAGGAAGTCCTCGGACTTTTTGATGCGCTCGGGCGTCATGGCCTTCACCTTGCCCGAGGCGATGATCTTTTGGCCAAAGAAGTGACCGATCATAAAGTTGCACTGATCGCCCAAGATGGCAGCCGTCCATGCGACGGCCAGCAGAGCCACGATGTTAAAGCCGCCGTTGTGGGCAAAGAAACCCGAGGCGAACAGCAGCGAGTCGCCGGGAAGGAACGGGAAGAACACCACGCCCGTCTCGACAAAAATAATCAGGAACACGCAGCCGTAGGCCATAAGCGGGCCGGCGGCGATCCAGCTGGCAATCGCGGTGCGCGGGTCTTTGAGCAGCTCGGCGATAAAATTGATGAAACCCATGAAGTTAAACCTCTCAGTTGTGGGCGCGGACACGTCCAAGTTGACCAGTATACGGTTGCGACGCCGCCGCGCACACGACCTTACAAAAGCGTGACTCCATTACCAGCAAGTTTGCATAATTGACATCTGTCACGCAAAGCCGAACAAGATTGTTCTTCCTAATCCCTAGCGAATCGCTATACTTTATTGAATTGCATTGTCACGGCGCTAAGGGAGGGCGGCCGGTGAGCTTTATCAATACCATTCGCGAGGACATCAAGACCGTCCAGGCGCAGGACCCCGCCGCGCAAAACGGCCTAGTCATCTTCCTTTCTTACCCCGGCCTGCATGCCAAGTGGAACCACGTGCCCGAGCACTGGCTCTGGGAACATGGCCATCGCTCGCTCGCCCGCGTGCTCTCGCAAATCACCCGCCATATCACTGGCGTCGAGATCCACCCTGCCGCACAAATCGGCAAGCATTTCTTTATCGACCACGCCATGGGCGTCGTCATTGGCGAGACCACCATTGTGGGCGACAACTGCGTGCTCTACCAGGGCGTCACGCTCGGCGGCACCGGCAACGAGACCGGCAAGCGCCACCCCACCCTGGGTAACAACGTCACCGTGGGCACGGGCGCCAAGGTGCTCGGCAACATTCGCATCGGCAACAACGTCAAAATCGGCGGCAACTCGGTTGTCGTCAAAGACGTGCCCGACAACTGCACCGTCGTGGGCGTGCCGGGCCGCATCATCAAGCGCAACGGCTGCCGCGTATTCGAGGAAAGCTTCGACGCCAAGCAGCACCGCGAATACATGCCCGATGATGCCGCCGAGCAAAGCGCCCTCAACCGCCAGGGCATCACCGAGAACGCCCGTCGCGTCAAGGAACTCGAGCGAGAAGTGGCCGAGCTCAAAGCCCTCGTCGCCAAGCTCGTGGACGAGCGCTAGAAACGGGCGGTCACCAACAACATTGACGTCAACGCAAAGGCGCGCCAGGGAATCCATCCCCGGCGCGCTTTATTCCTGATGTGACATGCGGGACTGCCCCTATGTCACCTTATGCGAACTGGCTCAGATAGAGGTCGGCGTAGGCACCCTCGGCAGCCAGTAGCTCCTTATGCGTGCCCTGCTCGATAATATTGCCGTGGTCCATAACCAAGATCAGGTCGGCATCCACGATCGTCGACAGGCGATGCGCGATCACAAAGCTCGTGCGCCCGCGCATCAGTGCGTCCATGGCGCGACCGATGGCAAGTTCGGTGCGCGTATCCACGCTCGACGTCGCCTCGTCCAGGATGAGAATCGCCGGGTTGTTGAGCAGCACGCGCGCGATGGTCAGCAGCTGGCGCTGGCCCTGGCTGATGCTTTCGGCATCGTTGGCCACATGCGTGTCGTAGCCCTGCGGCATGGTGCGCACAAAGAAGTCGACCTGCGCGGCGCGGGCGGCAGCCACGATCTCGTCGCGCGTTGCCTCGGGGCAGCCGTAGGCGATGTTCTCGGCAATCGTGCCGTCGAACAGCCAGGCGTCCTGCAGCACCATGCCAAACTGCTGACGTAGCTCGCCGCGATCCATGCGGCTCGTATCCACGCCGTCGAGCGTAATGCGCCCGCCGTCGATCTCGTAGAAGCGCATGAGCAGGTTGATAAGCGTGGTCTTGCCCGCACCCGTGGTTCCCACCACGGCAATCTTCTGGCCCGGCTCGGCGGTAAACGACACGTCGCGCATGAGCGGCTTGTCGGGCGAATAACCAAAGCGCACGTGCTCAAAGGAGACGCGGCCCTCCACGCGACCCGGCAGCTTGGCGGCCTCGCCCGGCTGCGGATCGGCCTCCATCTCGGGCTCATCGAGCAGGTCGAACACGCGCTCCGCACTCGCCAGCGCGCTCTGCAGCGAGTTGAAGGTAAACGAGAGCTGCGTCATGGGCTCGGACGCCTCGTAGATAAACTGGAAGAACGCCTGGAACACGCCGACAGTCATCTGACCGGCCACCAGCATGTTGCAGCCCACGAGCGCGATCACGATCTGCGCCAGACGACCGATAAAGCGAACCGCGGGGCCCACAGCGTTAATCATAAAGTCGGCCTTGACGCTCACACGCGCCAGCTCGCCCGAGGCCTCGTGTACCTCGGCAGAACTCTGGCGCTCGCGGTTGAACGCGCGAATCACCAGACGGCCCGAGTAGCCCTCCTCGACCGCGCTCGTAATCTTGGACACCCACTCCTGGCGTTCGCCCGTTACATCATGCGTGCGGCGCGAAACCACTTTGGTCACCAGCAGCGACAGGGCCGTGAAGCCCAAAAAGACGAGCGTGAGCTTAACGCTATAGACGAACATCATGATGATGGCACCCGTCACGGTGCCGATCGACACAAGCAGCTGCAGCAATCCGCGCTGCATGCTCTCGGACATCTTGTCCAAGTCGTTGGTCGCACGGCTGACGACCTCACCGGGACGATGCGCGTCAAAGAAGGCAAGCGGCAGAAGATTGAGCTTTTGTGCGATGCGGTTGCGTAGACGCAAGTTGAGTCGCTCGGCGACGCTCGACATCAAAAAGCTCTGGAGCGCATAGAACGAGGCAGCGGCAGTCCAGATCATAAAGTAGACGAAGATGGTCTTGCCGCAGTTCTCCCAGGTGATGTTGAAGGTGGTTCCGCTGGCAAACGCCACCTGTATATGGCCCCACAGCTCGTCGATAACATGGGCGCTATATGCCGGCGCGGCGGTGTTAAAGATGACGTAGAACACGATGCTCGCAAACACGATGTAGAAGCGCCAATGGTCGCCGGCGGCCTCGCCCCACAAGCGGCGTACCGTCGCCCAGGTATCGCGGGGTTTCTCGTCCTCATCCTCGTCGTCCACATCGCGCATGCGCTCTGCTTCCGCGCGGGCACGCTCGTCCTCGGCACGCTCGTTTTCCTCGTACAGCGCTTGGCGGCGAGCCTCACGCTCGGCCGCGGCCTTGGCAACGTCATCCAGCTCGGTCGACGCGGCAGCCTGCTCGACCGCTTCGACCGCGTCCACAACGACGGCATCGATAGCGTCGCTGCGCTTCTTGAGCTCTCCGGTCATGCTACTCACCTCCCTTCATTTGCGATTCCGCGATGGCGCGGTATACCTCACAGGTTTCCATAAGCTCGCCATGCGTGCCCAAGCCCACGACCTCGCCATCCTTGAGCACGACAATCTGGTCGGCGTGCAGAATCGTCGAGATGCGCTGCGCGATGATAAGCACTGCGGCGTCGCGCGTCTCGTCCTGCAACGCATGGCGCAGGGCCGCGTCGGTCTTAAAGTCCAGGGCCGAAAAGCTATCGTCGAAGATATATAGGTCGGCACGCTTCATGAGTGCGCGGGCAATTGCCAGGCGCTGGCGCTGACCGCCCGAGAAGTTCGTGCCGCCCTGCGCCACCGGGGTATCGAGCCCCTGCGGCTGATCGAGCACAAAGGTGCTCTGGGCAACCTGGAGCACATGAAGCATGTCGGCCTCAGTCGCGTCTTCGTTGCCAAAGCGCAGGTTGCTCGCCACGGTGCCCGAGAACAGCCATGCCTTCTGCGGCACATAGGCGATGTGCCCGCGAATCTCGCCTTGCGAAAGCTCGCGCAGGTCGACGCCGTCCAGGCGAATGGCACCCTTGGTGGCATCGTGGAAGCGCAGCAGGAGCTTTGCCACTGTCGACTTACCCGAGCCCGTCGAGCCCACAATCGCGGTCGTCTGACCGCGGCGGCAGATAAAGTTCAGGTCGCACAGCGTGTCCTCGTCGGCATCGTCAAAACGAAACGACATGTGGTCGAACACGGCGACCGCATCCGATCCGTTCTTTGAGTCGAACGCGCCCGCGCCCAGCGTACGCTCGCCGTCCACGATGCTCGGCTCAATCTCCAGCACCTGTTGCGCGCGATTGAGGCAAGCCGCGGCGCGCGGCAGCGTGAGCATCACCATCTGCGCCATCATCACAAAGAACAGGATCAGGAGCGCATATTCCAGCACCGCGGAGATGCTCGCAATCTGCATTGCATGGGCGCCAACGCGGTTGCCGCCCACCCACAGCACCGCCACCTCGGCAATGTTCATCAAAAAGAAGGTAGAGCTATCAAGGCCCACAAACAGGTGGTTGACCTTAATGGCGTTGTCCGCATAATCGCTAAACACCTCGTCCAGGCGCTGCTCCTCGTGGCGCTCTTTATTAAAAGCGCGGATGACGCGAACGCCCACGATGTTCTCGCGCAACACCACGTTCATACGGTCGATAAAGCTCTGCAGGCGCATAAAAATCGGCGCGGCATTAGCCACCGTAAAGACTGCCACCACCAGCACGATCGCAACCACCACGCCCAGCAGCGTGCCCATGGCGGGATCGATGAGCCAAGCAAAAATGATGCCCGCGACGGCCAAGAACGGCACCGGCAGCACCAGCTGAATCGTCTGCAGGATGGCCTGCTGAATCACATTGATGTCATTGAGCGAGCGCGTGATCATCGATCCGGTGCCAAAGCGCTCAAAGTCGCTGGCCGCAAGCTCGAGCGACTTATCGTACACGGCATTGCGGATATCGCAGGCCACGTTGGCGGCCAGGCGCGCCGAAAGATAGCAGCCCAGCACCGCGCCGCCGCTGGCCATGCCGGTCGCGATAAGCATGTAGAGGCCGTTGCGCAAAATGTAATCGACATCGCCCGTGGTGATACCGGTGTTGACCATATTCGCCAGCATCGTGGGAACCAACAGCGTGCCGACGTTATCAACCAGCAGCACCAGCAGCGTCACTGCAACAAGCCCTCGATAGGGCTTCAGAAACCTCATTAACAGTCGCACGACTCCCCCTCACTTTGCTTTTCGGCAGCCATCTGCTGCTTAAATGCCTCGCACTCATCCCCTAGTACACGGGAAAACTTGCCGATCAGGCGCATAATCTCGCGTTGCTCACACGGCTCAAGCGCGCCAAAGGCTCGCTGCTCGGCCTTGAGTGCCGGCAGTGCATAACGCTCGGCAAATCGCCTGCCCTCTTCGGTCAGGCTCACAACCTTGTTCTTACGGCTGCCTTCGGCAAACTCCAACGTTGCGAAGCCCCGCGCCGTCAGGGTTTTAATTGCCGAGTTGATAGTCTGCTTGCTGTAGAACCATTCGCTTGTCAGACGGCTTACGGCAACACTGCCGCCCGCCGTGCTGGTATCGACGAGCATCCAGTAAGCGCAGTCCGAAAGACCGCAGGCGCGCGAGAACTCCGAATAGATATGGTCGAGTCCATTGAGCAACCGGTCGAAATCGACCAGCGTAACCGCACTATTCATCTATCCCACCATTCGATTGTCCGTTTTTTGACCAATTTTGTTTTCTAGATTAGTCCGAGTTTTGACTATCGTCAATAGACTCGTTAAATATGGACGGCTCTACATGGCATATCGACAGAAAAAGACCGCCGGCGCGGGGGCGGCGCCAGCGGTCACATGAAAATCGGGTTTTATTGCCTGTTAAGCGGCGACGGCCTCATAGACCGTAGCGCCCGAGAAGCTGTCATGCAGGCTCTTGCCGGCAATCCACGGCAGCTCGACGACCTCGCAGACCGTGTTGACCAGCTCGGAGCAGTCAGTAAAGTGGCCCTTGTCGTTGAGGGCCTCGCAATCCTGAACACGCCAATAGCCATCGGTGTGCGTGATGTAGTACTCGTGATCGTCAATCGTCACAAAAGCGCGCGTCTTGGAACGCAGCAGCTTCAGAAATCCTTCGAAGTCGGTCTCGACGACATCTCCAGCCTGGAACATGATGTTACCTCCTGGCCCGGCGCCACCACGGCGCATTGATAAACGTTGGTACTCCTTTAGTAAAACCTTTATCAGAGGTTATGCGTTCGTCATTTAGGCAAGTGGTAAAAAACCGCAGGGTAGACGGGATAAAACGTTTAACCATCCCATTTGTTTGTCACATTCTGAAGGTACTTTTATGCAAACCTACTTTCCCAATTGGAATCTACCCTTTTGGTCGGGCAATTGACCGTCTATCGTTGGAGCCCGACGGGTATGAACGGGGCATCTACAACGCCACTACAAGGAGACACCATGGAGACTATCGAAGCGCTCATCCACCGCCGCAGCTGCCGCAAATACAGCGATCGTCCCGTCGAGGCCGAAAAACTTGCACGTATTATCGAAGCCGGCCAATATGCACCGAGCGGCATGGGCCGCCAGCCGGTGACGTTTGTCGCCGTCACCGACCCCGCGACCGTCGAGCGTCTCTCACAGCTCAACGCCCAGGTCATGGGCAGCAACAGTGACCCCTTCTATGGCGCCAAGACCGTTGTGGTGGTGCTGGTCGACCGCAGCGTGCCCACGAATCTGGAAGACGGCTCGCTCGCCATGGGCAACCTGCTCAATGCGGCTTATGCACTGGGTGTCGATTCGTGCTGGATTCACCGCGCGCATGAGGTCTTTGACTCGCCCGAGGGCCTGGAGCTGCTGGCCAGCTGGGGCCTGCCCGCCGACGGCAGCCTGCGCGGTGTCGGTCACTGCATTCTGGGCTATGCCGAGGACACGCTACCCGAGCCCAAACCCCGCCGCGACAACGTGGTGTACGTTAGGTAATTAGTTCCGCCGTTCTAACGAACGGCGGACCCGCTCGCAACTTATCTTGCCGATGGAGTTGTCGTCGTTTCATCCGTGTGGGTCGCTTCGGCGCCGTCGCCCTGTTCGCCCTCGTCCTTTTGAGCGTCGGCGATGGTGGAGGCTGCCGCAACGATACCGCGCTGGGGCGCAACGCCCGTCTGGGTCTGTGCGCCCTCGACAACTTCTGTACCTACATGCGCGAGCTCGGGCGATTTAAACATTGCGTCCAAGTTGGCGCCGCCGCCGGCGTAGCCAAGCGCAGCGAGTGCGATGACGATCACTGCAACGACGACCGCGATCGGAACATAACGATGCCAACCAGCCGGATTGAGTCCGCTGCGACGAGCCGCCCCGCGGCTGATGTAACCGAGCGTTCCGTCGTGCTTGAGCTTTGAGCCCACCACGCGTTTGCGGCCCCACAACGAGGACTCTGCCTGCATGGCCAAGCGGGCGCTTGCCGAAGGATAGCCGTATTTAGTGCGCTTGAACGAACCATCAAACCCCGAGGCGTGTTTGCCCCACGTCACCGATGTTGTGCGTCGGTTGACCGGCGCGGCACTCCGCCTTCTGCGGCTCGGTTTTGTAGTCTCAGCCATACGCCCCCGCACGCCGTAACCAAATCGAAACAATAACGCTTTGGACTGTAGCACACGCGTCGCGCGCGGTCACGGGCGCCTCGCTCAACGGTCATCGTCCTTCAGCAAGCGCCACAGCGTTGTTCGGCTTATGCCCAGCACCTCCGCCGCACGGGTTCGGTTGCCATGGAGATGATCTACAACCAGATGCGCGATACCTCGCTCGGTATCGGCCAGCGGTCGCAGGATATACAGGTCGCTTTCGAGTGTCGGGGCGCCAAAGGTTGCGGTCTTAATCACGTCCTCTTGGGCTAGCACTTCCTCCGCCACAGCGCGGTCCACCGTGCCCGCCCCCACCAATATATACAGTCGTTCCGAGACCTCGCGGAGCTGCAGATAATTGCGCGGCCAGCGATAAGCATCGAGCGTCTTTGCCGCCGCGGCAGACAACGTGGGCGCTGCCGTCCCAAATGCATCAGCGAGATATTCCAAATAGCGCGCAACCTTCGTCGACGCGGCTCCCTGCTCGGCGATTGCCGGCGCCACGCTCACCGCACAGGCAAAGCGCTCGGTCACAAAGGCGGCTTGATTACTTTCGCTGCCGCCCGGCATGTCATTCGCCGTCAGCACCACATGGCAGCGCGTCGCCAACGCGGTGTCGGCCATCGTGGAAACGAGCTCGCGGAGACGCTGGGGGCCAACCGTGTTCCAGCCCTCAATGCAAAGTGTCAGCCCCGTTTGGAACAACGGCGATTCGGCGCTTTTGAGCAGATGGCGCCAGCCGCGATCCGTTAGCTCATCGAGCGCAACGGCAACAAAGGGCTGATCGACAAAAGGACCGTCCAGATAGAGGCGCATGGCAATCTCGACCTGACCCGCGCCCAGCTCGCCCTCGAGCATAAGGGGCACACCGCGCGCGTAGCTCTCGGCGACCGGCGCAGCCACCGAGGCAGCCCCCTCAACGATGCCGTACGCGCTCGATTCGTAGCGGGCCTCAACTTCGTCGGCGTTGAGCCACTCGATGCCCGCATGCGCCGCGGCGCCGCGCACCTCGCGGACCACGACGACCCAAAGGCCCCCGCCCTCTTTGTCGGCGGGGCGAACGGTCAGGCTCAGGCGCGTACCCGCACGCCCCATAACCAGACGCGCGCCGTCTCCTATACGGTCGAGGCGTTCGGCAACAAAAGCTGCCACATCCCGCTCAAGCGCCGCGTCATTCATGGTCGAAATCGCGACGTCCCCACGCGCATCGATTGCCAATGCCGAGGCCCCGGCAGCAGCCAGGGCCTCGGTCAAGATGTTCAGCTTGGCATCGCTATCCATGATTTGCCCCTGTCCGCGGCGACGTGCAAC
>NZ_CZAQ01000016.1:11255-46972 GCF_001404695.1 Collinsella aerofaciens
GCTTGCCGCCCTTTTTGACCAGCTCGACGATATCGGTATTAAAGCCAATAGCCGCCATGGCCATCACGATAAAGAACTTCGAAAGCTCCTTGATGGGCGCCGTAATGGACGCGGGAAGCTGAAGCACCGTGGTGATTACGCTCGCCAGCACAAAGAACAGCACAAACATGGGAAACGCGCGTTTAAGCGAGAACGTGCTTTTGGCGTCGCCGCCGGCCTTGCGCGCCAGATGCATCTGCCAGCATGCGAGAACCAACGTAATGGGAATAATGGCCAGCGTCCTGGTGAGCTTGACCACCGTGGCGCTCTCGAGCACATTGGCGCCGGGATGCATGCTGTCCCAAGCACTCGCCGCAGCCGTTACGGACGAGGTGTCGTTGATGGCGGTGCCGGCAAACAGGCCAAAGCCCTCGTTGGTCAGCCCGAGCATACCACCGAGCGTCGGAAACACGAGCGCCGCGATAACGTTAAACAGGAAGATGACCGAAATAGCCTGGGCAATCTCGCGATCGTCGGCATCGATGACGGGTGCGGTCGCGGCGATGGCAGAACCGCCGCAAATCGACGAACCCACACCCACAAGCGTCGCGATCTTACCCGGCACGTTCATAACGCGGCAGAGCACAAAGGCGATGACAAGCGAGGTCGAGATCGTCGCCACGATAATAGGCAGCGACTGGGCGCCCTTGGACAGAATCTGGGAGAGGTTCATCCCAAAGCCAAGCAGGATAACCGCGTACTGCAAGACTTTTTTGGACGTGTAGGTGACGCCGGCGCCGAGCTGTTCGCGGCGATTCTTGGGAAAGACGAGCGCCAGGACCATGCCAAAGAGGATGGCAAATACCGGCCCGCCGACCACCTCAATTTGTTTGCCGAGCAGCGTTGCGGGGATAGCGATGACCAGGCAGAACAAGACGCCCTTCCAGCGCTCGCGTACGGTATTCGCCAGTTGCATATGGGATTCCTTCTTTCTCTTTCACGTTTGCGACGGCTTATGATACGGCAACATTGGGCATAGCCTTGCGCAAATACAGACTAAGATGCCGCAATAGTTCTCGGGCGACAGCCGAATTACCCTCCGCGGAGAGCTGATTCGCGGCATAATTAACAACTGACATATGAGTTTGATAGAACAGTTGCGAGGCGCTATGGAAGAATCGATGCACGTCGGCGAGCAGGAAACGAGCCTACAGGACCAGTCCTACCACACCATTCGACGCAAAATCGTCTACCTGGACTATAAGCCGGGCGAAAAGCTGGGCGTCAAGCAGCTTTGCGATGACCTGGACATGGGTCGCACGCCCGTGCGCGAGGCTTTGGTTCGCTTGGCGCAGGAAGGCCTGGTGCGCACCGTGCCCCAAAGCGGCACCTATGTCTCGCCCATCAACCTCACCCTTGCCGAGAGTGCCTGCTACATTCGCGAGCACCTGGAAAAACAGGTGATTGTAGAGTGCTGCGCGCGCGCCACCTCGGCAGGCGTCGAGCAGCTCGACCGCGCCATCGTGCTGCAGGAAAAGGCCATGGCCGAAGAGGATCGCATCGGCTTCTTTTTGAGCGACAACCTCATGCATCACATGATTTTTAGCATCGCATGCCGCAGCACCGTGTGGTCGTGGCTCGAGGAGACCAATGCCGACCTGGAGCGCTTCCGCTGGCTGCGCGCCGCCACGCAGGTTCTCGACAATCAGGACATCGTGAACGAGCACAAGCAGATTCGCCGCGCTATCGCCGGTCGCGACCCCATCGAAGCGAGCTTTTTGGTCAGCAAGCACCTGCATATGATGTTCCGCAACCAGACCGAGGTCCTGGACCAATATCCCAAGTACTTCGAGACCAGCAAGCTCCGCTAACCTGCCAAAACCACCACAAAGGGGACAGACACCTTTGTGGTGGTTTCTCCGTACAAAAAGGCCCGGCTCTGTTTGATGACGCGGAGCCGGGCCTTGGTCGTTATAACGGCGGAACCAACTACTCGACTGTGACACTCTTTGCCAGGTTACGGGGCTGATCGACGTCGCAGCCGCGCAGGATGGCCACCTCGCGGGCGAGCAGCTGCAGCGGAACGCTCGCCGTGATGGGGCTGAACACGTCACGGACGGACGGCACGCGAATGATGCAGTCGGCAATCTTGTTGATCTCCTCGTCGCCCTCGGTGGCAACGACGATGACCTTGGCGCCGCGCGCCTTGCACTCCATGAGGTTCGACACGGTCTTGTCGTAGGTGGCACTCTTGGTGGCCACGGCGATGACGGGGAAGCCCGGATCGATCAGCGCGATGGGGCCGTGCTTCATCTCGCCGGCAGCATACGCCTCGGCGTGCAGGTAGCTGACCTCCTTGAGCTTGAGCGCGCCCTCGTAGGAGATGGCAGCGCCCATACCGCGGCCCACAAACAGTGCCGACTGCGCGTCCCTGCACAGCAGGGCGGCCTCGTGCACGGCCTCGGTCTGCGTGTCCAAAATCCACTGGATTTGCTCGGCCGTATCGGAAAGCTCGCGGAACAGCATGCGCGTCTGCTTGGTGGTCAAGCGGTACTTGACCTGTGCCAGCAGCAGGGCCAAAAGCGTGAGGCTCACGACCTGACCGATAAAGCTCTTGGTTGATGCGACGGCGATCTCCTTGTTGGCCTTGGTGTAGATGACGCCATCGCTTTCGCGCGCCACCGGGCTGCCCACCACGTTAGTGATGCCAAAGACCTTGGCGCCCTTGATGCGCGCATCGCGAATGGCGGCAAGGGTGTCGGCCGTCTCGCCCGACTGGGACACGGCCACGACGAGCGTCGTCGGCGTGATGATGGGGTTGCGGTAGCGGAACTCGCTTGCCGCCTCGACCTCGGTAGGAATACGAGCCCAGCCCTCAATAAGGTTCTTAGCGATGAGTCCGGCATGGTAGCTGGTGCCGCAGGCAATCACATACACGCGGTCGATATCGTTGAGCTCCTCGAGCGAAAGGCCCAGCTCGTCGATATCGAGCTCACCGGCAGGGGTCATGCGACCCACCAGCGTGTCGCGCACGACGCGAGGCTGCTCGTGAATCTCCTTGAGCATAAAGTCGGGATAACCGCCCTTTTCGGCCATGTCCAGATCCCAATCGATGTGGGTGACCTTGGGCTCGATGACATTGCCGGCCTCGTCGGTATACTCGACGCCCGCAGGCGTGAGCTTGGCAAACTGACCGTCCTCGAGCACCACGACATCACGGGTGGCGTCGATGAGCGCGATCACGTCGGAGGCAACGTAGGAGCCGGTCTCGCCCATGCCGACCACGATCGGGGAATCCTTGCGGGCCACGGCGATTACGCCAGGCTCGTCGGCGCACACGGCGGCCAAGCCATAGGCGCCCACCACGTGGGTGCAAGCCTCGCGCACGGAGGCCATCAGGTCGTGTGTCTCGGCATAGGCCTCTTCGATCAGATGCGCGAAGACCTCGGTATCGGTCTCGCTCTTAAAGTGATGGCCGCGGCCCTCCAGCTCCTCGCGCAGCTCGGCGAAGTTCTCGATGATGCCGTTGTGGACGATGGCGATACGACCGTCGCAGCTGGTGTGGGGGTGAGCGTTAACGACAGAAGGCTTGCCGTGGGTGGCCCAGCGGGTGTGACCGATGCCGCAGGTTGCGTCGCTATCGATGTTGGAAAGCTCGCTCTCCAGGCCCGCAACCTTACCCACGCGGCGGATAACGTCGAGGTGCGCCGCGGCGCCCTCGCCCACCTCGAGCGCGACGCCCGAGGAGTCATAGCCGCGATACTCCATGCGCTTAAGGCCTGTGACCAGGATGTTCTTTGCAATATCAGAGCCGGTATAGCCGACAATTCCGCACATAGGATAAATCCCTTCGTTCGCGTGACTGCAAGACGTCCACGCACAGGGGGCGCTGAGACGTATAACGTTCGAGTATTGTACTCACGCAAGCGTAAGCTGATATACCAGAAGTGGTATCTCAACTTAGATACCACCTGATGCACACATGCCCAGCCGGTCCAAACCACCACAATGGGGACAGGCACCTTTGTGGTGGTTTGGGCTCCAGCGTTTGCCCAGATAAAACCTACCAAAATAAACCTGTCCCTAATTGGCAGGTTTTGACACCCTAGGGGCGGGCGATGCTACAATCTGGCTTGTACTTGAAACGCATCAAAGGGGCCGCTATGGCAAAGGTAAAAATCAGCGATGTCGCGCGCGAGGCGGGAGTCTCGCTGGGCACGGTTTCCAACGCGCTCAACCATCCCGAAAAGCTGCGCCCCGAGACCCTCAAACTTATCAACGAAACCATCAATCGACTGGGCTACCTGCCCAACCAAAGCGCCCGTCAGCTCGCAGGCGGCGCCACCAAGTCCTTTGGCCTAGTCCTCCCCCGCCTCGACCACGGCTTCTCGCTCCAAATTGCCAGCGGCGCCCACAACGAGGCCCGCAAGCACGGCTACGATTTACTCATCGCCAATGCCGATAACGACGATATTCTCGAGGATCATTACCTGCGCTATTTTATGGGCACGCAGATGTCCGGCGTCATGGTTCAGCCCATGGCGTCTCCCGACTGGCACCCCGCCATGACCAAGATGCCCGTGCCGATCGTCCATCTTGACATCCACTGTTACGAGCCCGGCTACTACGTGGCTGCCGACAACGAGGCACAAGGCCGCATTATCGCCGAGCTCGCCGTTGCCCGTGGCGCACGCCATATCACCGTTGTGGGAAGGGCGGCATTTATGCAGCTCACCTTGCGCGTACTTGGCATCCACAAGGCCCTCGCCCTGCATCCCGATATCAAAATTGAGGTCATTGACGCCGGAGAGTGGAATACCGCAGCCGACGGCTACAGCATTGGCGCTCAGATTGCCGGGCGCTCCGGCGATGAGCGCCCCGATTTTGTCATCGGCCTGACCGACGTACTGGCGTCGGGCGTCATCTCGGCGCTGGTCGATAAAGGCATCTCCGTCCCCGAGCAGGTCCGCGTGGCTGGCTGCGACGGCAACCCGCTCGCCTGGAGCGGGTCGGTCCCACTCACCACGGTGGCACCCCCAGGCTACGAGATTGGCCGCAAGGGCATTCAATTGCTCATGGAGCAAATCGAAAACAAAGCCCCGGCGAAGACCAAGCACGCCCGTATCGGTTCCGCCGCACGCATCGTCACCGCGGTCACGGCCGTCGAGGACATCAACCGCCAAGAGCTCGTACGCCCGTTTTTACTGGAGCGCGCCAGCACCCAGGCAAGCAGTCACACCGAAGCCACCGCCATCAACCTCGGCGCCTACCTTTAGCACACGGCCTTGACCGCCGCCGTCAGATCGAACAGCGTATCGAGCACGGCCTCGCAGCCATCCACCACGTCCTGCGGCAGCGGCACGATATCGGGGACGGCAAAGACATGGCAGCCGGCCGTAATGCCCGAGGCGCAGCCGTTGCGCGAATCCTCGACCACGGCACATTCCTCGGGAGCGAAGCCCGCGCGCTCGCAGGCGAGCAGATACATCTCGGGGTCGGGCTTACCGTGCACGACGTCCTCGCCGCAGGTCACCGTCTCAAACTTGTCAAAAAGACCGACCATCTTAAGGTTGCGCTCGGCCGTAACGAGACGCGACGACGTCGCCAGGCCCACGTGATAGCCCGCAGCCAGCAGCTCGTCTATGCACTCGGCGGCACCGGCCTTAAGCTCCAAATCGGTCTTGACTATCTCGTCGCGAATCTCCTTGTGGCGATGATAGATCGCCTCAGCGGTTTCTCTGCTGCCGTAATGCGCCTCAAGAATGTCCATGACATCGGGCAGCGTGCGACCGATAAACTGATGGATTAGCGCATCATCAATCGCGATTCCCAGCTCGACCGCGCCCGCTTTCCACGCCTTGATACCCAAACGCTCGGTATCGACCAGCGTTCCGTCCATGTCAAAAATAACAGCCTTGATCATATCGGTCCCCTCACCGGATTGCGTTACTGCACTCTACCGCACTTTACAAACTTGTATATAACGTATATAGCATATTGCACTTTCGTTACATAGATAGAAGTCTTATGGCGAGCTACTCGGTAGGATTATAGTTTTCGATCGAGTACTCAACGGTAAGGAACATTTCATGTTTTCAGACACCACCGCACCTGCAGAGGAGCTTCAGGACAAACTCGCAGCGCTCGAGCAGCTGCTTTTGGCATACGGACGCGTCGCCATCGGCTTTTCCGGTGGCGTCGACAGCAGCTTTTTGGCCGCGGTCTGCGCCCGCATCATGCCTGCCAACACGCTGCTCGTTCACCTCACCACGCCGCTCATCGGCACACCCGAGCAGGCTTCGTTTGAGCGGTCCGTTGACGGACAAACCGATGAGGGGCCGCATTTTAAGCTCCCCGTGCTCAATCTTTCGGTCGACCAGCTGCAACTTCCCCAGGTAGCCTGCAACGATGCTGACCGCTGCTACCACTGCAAGCGCGCCGGCTTTACCGCCATCGTCAACCACGCCAGGTCGCTGGGTTTTCCCACCGTCATCGACGGCAGCAACGCAAGCGACCGCGGCGACTACCGCCCCGGCATGCGCGCCGCCCAGGAGCTCGGCGTGCGCTCGCCGCTTATGGAGGTCGGCTTTACCAAGGACGAGGAGCGCGAGCTGCTACGCGCCTGGGGCTATCCCGTCTGGAACCTGCCGGCAGGAGCCTGCCTGGCCACGCGAGTCCCCACGGGCGAGGAGCTCACACGCGAGAAGGTCGATGTGATCCGCGCCTGCGAGGACTACCTGCACGACCTTGGCCTGAACCAGGTCCGCGCACGCCTCGTCGGCGGCTGCATGCATATCGAGGCCGCGCCGGCAGACGTTGCCAAGATTGCCGCCCTCGGCAACACCGCGGTCAACGACGGGGGCAAGGCCCCGTTGCCCGCCGCCATCGAGTCCGCGCTGCGCGAGCTGGGCTGCGGCCACATCTCCCCCAAGGTCACCCCCTACATCCACGGCAACATGAATCTTTAAGTTACTCCGTTTTACAAACGGCGTAACCGCTCGGCGCTGCACAGGCCCCGGGCACGGCAATCTGACGTTCAACTGCACGGGCGCGACCAAAAGGCCAGCGCCCGCTTGTTTCACGTCATCTTGCCGCACCCGGAACCTGCTCGCTCGCGCATGCTCAACCTGGACTGCGTTAACTGACCTGTCAATAAGGGACAGGTTTGTTTTGGCAGGTTTTATCTGGGGAAACGCAAACAGGTCCGCGACACCTATATGGCGTCGCGGCCCTTTTCCTTGGAGAAGGATCGATTGATTGAGCGGGATGACTGTTCTAGTCTTCGAGTCCGCTATTGATGAGCTCCGCAATCTCAACGGGATCGATGCTCGCGCGCACCTTGTCACGGAAGCCGGCGTCCATCAGCATCACGGCAGCCTTGGAGAGCAGACGCAGGTGCGTGGTTCCAGCTTCGCCGGCGGGCACGTACAGCGCGAGCGCAACATCGACGGGCACGCCATCGAAACTCGGCCATTCAACGGGCTCGGCCAGTTTAAGCACGGCAACGCCCGGCGTGTGAATCGCGTCGCTTTTGGCATGCGGAACGGCAAAGCCGGCGACAAGGCCGGTCTCGGCCTCGTTTTCGCGAGCAATGAAGGCGGCCTCTACGGCAGATGCGTCATCGGCAAAGCCGAGCTCGATGGCCTGCTCGGACAAATAATGCAGGGCGTCCTCACGCGAGGCGGCGGTATACCCGATCGTCACTTGGTTGGCAGATACAAATCCCATGGAAACCTTCCTTACAACACGGACCTGACCGCAGCTTCGATGCCGTCGGCGTCCAAACCGTACTTGTGCAGCAAATCGACCGCAGGGCCGGACTCGCCGTACACATCGCGCACGCCGACGCGTCGCATCGGCACCGGATGCTGTTCCGCGAGCACCGAGGCCACGGCCTCGCCAAGACCACCGATAATCGAATGCTCCTCGGCGGTGACCACGCGACCAGTCTTCTTGGCGCTGGCAACCACCAGGCGCTCATCAAGCGGCTTGATCGTGTGCATGTTGATGACCTCGGCATCGATACCATCGGCAGCGAGCGCCTCGGCAGCCTCAAGCGCCTCAGCGACCATAAGGCCACAAGCGATGATGGTCACATCGGACCCCTCGCGCACGACCACGCCGCGACCAATCTCGAACTCATAGTCCTCACGGTCGTTGATGACCGGTGTTGCCAGACGGCCGAAGCGCATGTAGACCGGCCCCTCAAACTCATAGGCGGCGCGCACGCAAGCGCGAGCCTCGATGTCATCGGCGGGAACGATTACCGTCATACCCGGGATCGTGCGCATGAGCGCAATGTCCTCGCAGCACTGATGCGTGGCGCCGTCTTCACCGACCGAGATACCCGCATGCGTGGCGCCGATTTTGACGTTGAGGTGCGGATAGCCGATGGAATTACGCACTTGCTCGTACGCGCGGCCGGCGGCAAACATGGCAAAGGTGCTCGCAAAGGCAACGTGACCCGTGGTCGCAATGCCGGCGGCGAGCCCCATCAAGTTGCTCTCGGCAATGCCGGCGTCGTAGAAGCGCTCAGGGTGCGCAGCCTTAAACTTACCGGTCTGTGTGGCGGCGGCCAGGTCGGCATCGAGAACCACAAAGTCATCGCGCTTATTGCCCAGCTCGACAAGTGCCTCGCCATAGCTAACGCGCGTGGCGACTTTCTTGACGTCTGCCATTAGAGCTCCTCCCCTGCTGCCGCGAGCTCGGCCATGGCCTGCTCAAACTGTTCATCGTTGGGCGCCTTGCCGTGCCAGCCCACCTGGTTTTCCATAAAGGAGACGCCCTTGCCCTTCACCGTCTCGGCGATAATAGCCACGGGCGAGGCACTCACTTTGCGAGCCTCGGCAAAGGCGGCGGCAATCTGCGCCATGTCGTTACCGTCGGCAAGCTCGATCACATGCCACTTAAAGGCGCGGAACTTGTCGGCAAGCGGCATAGCAGAGTTAACTTCGTCGATACTGCCGTCAATTTGCAGGCCATTGTGATCGACGATAGCGACGAGGTTATCCAAGTCGTGGTTGCCGGCGAACATGGCCGCCTCCCACACCTGGCCCTCCTCGCACTCGCCGTCGCCCAACAGCGTGTAGACGCGGCAGCTGTCACCCCAGTGCTTTGCGGCGAGTGCCATTCCAACCGCGGCGGAGATACCCTGACCGAGCGATCCAGTAGACATGTCGACACCCGGCGTGTCATTCATATTGGGATGGCCCTGCAGGCGGCTGCCGATATGGCGGAGCGTCTCGAGTTCCTCCTTGGGAAAGAACCCGCGCTCGGCGAGCACGGCATAGAGTGCCGGAGCGCAATGTCCCTTGGAGAGCACAAAGCGATCGCGCTCGGCGCGGCTCGGATTCGCCGGGTCGACATCCATTTCCTCAAAGTAGAGGTAGGTCATAATGTCGGCGGCACCAAGCGATCCGCCCGGATGCCCCGACTTGGCAGCGTGGACACCCGTGACAATACCGCGGCGAACCTCATTGGCAATCTTGGCCAGTTCCTGATCGGTCATGGAGTTTCCTCTCTTGAGCACGCCGACCCGGCATAACAAATGCTGGGCCGGCAGAACCATCGTTACTGTGCCTCGACGACCTTTTTCCAGTCGGCCTCGAACGAGGCAAGGCCCTGGTCGGTCAACGGGTGATGCAGACATTTCTTAAGAGCAGCCATGGGGACGGTCGCAATATCGGCACCGAGCAGCGCCGCCTGGGTCACGTGGTTGGGCGTGCGGACCGAAGCGGTGATGATCTCGACGGTGTCGTCGACGTTCTTGCCGGTCCAGTCATAGTTCTTGATGCAGGTCACGACATTGTCGAGCTGCGAGATGCCGTCCTCGGCGATGTCGTCAAAGCGGCCGACAAACGGGCTGATGTAGCGGGCGCCGGCATTGGCGGCCATAAGGGCCTGCGTCGGCGAGAAGACGAGCGTCATGTTGACACGCACGCCCGCATCGGCCAGCGCGCGGCAGGCGGCGAGGCCGGCCTCGCAGACGGGAAGCTTGACCACGATGTTGGGGGCGAGGGCGGCAAGGCGCTTGCCCTCCTCGGTCATGCCCTCGGCCGTGGTGGCGGTAGACTCGGCAGACACGGGCAAACCCTCGCAGAGCTCGGCAATCTTGAGCATATGGGGCTCAAAATCGGCGAGCTTACCGCCGGTCTTGGCGTACAGGGACGGGTTGGTGGTGACGCCAGCAAGGCAGCCCCAGCTCTTGGCCTCGGCGATCTCGTCAAGGTTGGCGGTATCGATAAAGAACTTCATGGTGCAAACTCCTTCTAAGGAATCCAAAACTCAAAAATAGGACAAAGGGGATGTCCCTTTGTCCTATGTGCCGGGCCCGCAGCTGGGACATGCCCCGGACCCGGCGTCGTGTAGGAAAAACTACTTAGAGAGCCTTCTCGATACGGCTCGTGACACCCTTGAGGTTAAGGCCGACGACGTACTGCTTGATCGGGCGCTTGATGTGCTCGATCACAAAGCGCTTGCCGTCGATGTCCTGGGCAGCGAGGTTGCGGTAGAGCTTCTCGACCTGCTCCTTGACCTCGGGATCGTTAAAGGCGTAGTGGCCGGAGACATCCAGAATCTTCAGGCTGAGCTCGTCGTCGGCCAGAATGTCGTCAACCTGCAGGTTGACGTCGTCGCCGGTCATCCACTTGCGCCAACGCTCGGTCTTGATAGCCTTGACCAGCAGCGTGTGATACAGGTCGGAGGGATCGTCGCACAGGCCGTTGTCGACCAGAATCTGCTCGGTAGCGCAGAGCTTGAGGTAAGCGCGGGTCTCCTCGGTGCCGTACTGAGGAGCGACATTGGAGGCGGTCACGTGAGCCGGGATGTGCTCGAGCAGCGTTGCGTCATCCAGATAGTCGGCGTTGTGCTCCTTCAGGCCCACGCCGTATCGCTTGGCCATGTCGGCGAGCTCGCGGGCGTTCTTAAAGTTGTAATGACCGACCTGCTCGGTCCAACGGGTGAGCGTACCGGTCTGACCGACGATAAAGGTGGGCATGGGGCAGCCGCGCTTCTCGAGTTCGGGCTGCAGCTGAGAAATGAACTCCTCGTACTTATCGGTAGAGGTCAAGCCACCATTGGTCTCCTCGGTACCGACCTCATAGGCAACCTCGGGCAGGTTATGCTCGCGACGGTACTGCTCAAGGTAGTCGATAAGATCGATCGTGCGGCGAAGCACCACGTCGAGCGGAATAACCTTGCCGATCTGATAGGGGTCCTTGGTGGGGTCGACCATCAGCAGGTCAAAGCCTGCCTCCATGTCGGCGACGAAGGACTTGCGGGCGAGCTCCATGGCCTCGTCCTCGGGCAGGTGGGCGTTACGCTCCTCGTCGCGCTGCCACGGGCCGCCGTGATCGCGACACAGGTAGTACGGACCGGTGTAACCCACCTCGTCGGCAACCTTCTTGATGTCGGCGGCAAAGCGCGTCTGGTCCCACCCGTTGACGTAGCCGGCGCCCATCTCGTCCATATCGACCTGGTTGCGGCTGGCGATAAACATGGGCGGGAAATCCTCGTCCTTGGCAAGCTCGAACACGGCCTGAATCAGGTTGGGGCTCATGGGACCAATGCCGACCATGGTTGCGTGATCGCCGCTATCCTGCAGCTTGAGCATGCCCTGAACGGCTTGGCGGATGGTGAGGTTGGACATTTTGCTCTCCTTCTCCAGAGGATTTTTGACAAAAGTTCCCTGGGACCCAGATGTGGGCCCTATCAGTACGGATGGATTTTGTTGTGTAGGGGCGGTTGTGCGGAGTCAAATCCATCCCTCCGCACAACCGGAGTCCTTAAAGGTTTACTTGGCCTGTTTGTCGAGCGTGGGCTTCATGGCAATCAGGATTGCAGCGGCGACCACGGAGCCAATCACGATGTCTAGACAGAACAGCGCGACGTTGTTGGTGGCAAGGGCGACGATAAAGCCACCGTGCGGGACGTAGCAGTCGATACCCTGGAAGGCGGCAAGCGCCGCACCCACGGCAGAGCCGATGCAAATGCCGGGAAGGGTGTGACCGAGGTCCTTGACCGCGAAGGGGATAGCGCCCTCGGTAATACCGATGCAGCCCATGAACAGCGCGGAGATGCCCATCTGACGGTCGGCGTCATCGAACTTGTTCTTGGCGATGAGCGCAGCGAGGCCACAGGCGATCGGGGGAACGGCGACGGCGACGCGGAACATACCATTAGGACCGTAGATGCCGGAGGCCATGATGGCCATGGTGAAGGTCGAGGCGGTCTTGTTGATGGGGCCACCCATATCGAAGGCGGTCATAACGCCAATGACCAGACCCAGGACAACCGCGGAACCGCCTTGCAGACTGCCGAGCACGCCGGTAAGCCAGTCCATCACAAAGCCAAGCGGCGTGGCCAGGATGTAGATATAGGCCATACCCAGGACAAGCGAGGTCAGAATCGGGATAATCAGGATGGGCATGATGGTCTGGATGGTGTTGTTGACCTTCCAGGTCTTCATCCAGCGGACAAAGTAGCCGCAGATAACCGCCATGATCATGGCGCCCAAGAAGCCGGTCGAAACGCTGTTGCCGTTAGGGGTAACGACTGCGTTGTTGACCAGGTAGCCCAGGACAAAACCGGGGGCGAGCGCGGGCTTGCCGGCCATCGAGTAGGAGATATATGCCGCAAGCACCGGGATCATCATGGAGATGCCGGCCATGCCGATGGTGTTAAGACTCACCATCAGCGGATTCGTAACCTCCATGCCGTTGGCGCCGGCGGTACCGGATGCCAGCGAGAAGGCGAGAAACACGCCGCCGATAACGACGATGGGGATAAAATAGGAAACGCCGGTATTGAATGCATTGAGCAGCGTCTTACCAGGATCGGCAAAGATAGACTGCTTGGACGCCGGTGTCGGGGCCTGCGGGGCAGCGGAGACGGCCTTCTTCTCTGCCTTGGCCTCGGCCTTGGGCGCGTCAACGGCGCCACCCGTCGCCTTAATGATCTCAACGGCCTGGTCGATGATCTTCACCGGATCGGCGATTACATCCGAGGTGCCGACCTTCAGGAACTTGCCCTCGGCCATCTTCTGCTCAAAACGATCCTCGTTCTCGACGCCCACGTCGACGGACTCGAGCACCAGGTCGGCGGAATCCACGTCTTCCTGCGTCAGCTCGTTCTCGATACCCAGGCCACCCTGAGCCTCGACTTTGCACTCGATGCCACGGGCGGCGCATTCATCCTGAATCGCCTTCTGGGCCATATACGTGTGGGCAATACCCACGGTACAGGCGGCAACGCCTACGATCTTCATTGCTTCCCTCTTTTCATAGAGTTGCGTGCGCAAGACACCGTTTGCGGAGGCCTCCGGAGCATCCCCTGCCGTTTGGACTTGCTGTCTTTTCGACAAGACCAATATAGGTGCTCGTTTTTCTTAATGCCAGCTTATTTCGGTAAACGCGCAGGTCAGAGCGTTGGTTATGCTATTTGGTTATGCGTTTAACCAAAAATGAATCCTGCGATTTTACCCTCGATTTCAAAAGTCAAGAAGTATTTGATTTTCTCGGTAGACGGCGGATGCGCATGCCGGTCACAAATTTCGACCCCACCCGTATACCGCATTTGTTGCATACTCATATGAAAGGAAAAAGTCGCTCACCGGAGCGCATCCCTCACCAAGACTCAAAGTCATCATGTTGGAAAATGCTCATCTGTCGGAAGGAGTCGCTGTGGCAAAACAGCGCGTTACGATCGCAGACGTTGCTCGAGAGGCGGGAACCTCGACGGCAAGCGTCTCGTATTACCTCAACGACAAACGAGAAAAGCTTAGCGAGAAGACGCAGGCAAAGATTGCGCGCGTCATCAAGGAACTCGGATACGTTCCCAACGCCCAAGCGCAAACGCTCACCGGCAAGCAGACCCACGTCATCGCCATCATCATTTTGGATAACACCAACAAGTGGGCGGGCCTCGTCCTCAACGGCATGGAACAAGTCATGCTCCCCGCGGGCTACCAGACGGTCGTTTGCACCAGCAATTTCGACCCCGAGACCGAGCTCATGTATGTCGACAAAATGCTCTCGCTGGGCGTCGATGGTTTTATCATCCAGCCCACGGCAAATTTCAAGGCCGTCCACGACCGCATCAAGCGCGCCGGCAAGCCCGTCGTCTTTTTTGACGCGGCCATCTACAGCCCAGGCACCAGCTGGATCAAAACCAACCTCTACGACGGCGTGTACAATGCCACGCAGGCGCTTCTCGATGCCGGCTACGAGGACTTTTTCTCCATTGCCGCCAATATGACCGAAATGCGCACCCGCATGGAACGTTTTCAGGGATATGCCGAGGCATTGGCCGCGAATGGGCAGCTCTACAAAGCCATCCCCATCGATCACAACAAGCCGTCAATCAGCGAGCTCACCGATTACTTTAAATACAAGCTCAACCCCGCCAAGCGAACCCTTATCTTCGTGCAAAATCAGTGGGCACTCCCCCGTGTCTACAAGGCACTCCAGCCCATGGCCCATCTGCTTCCGCAGCAAATCGGCCTTTTGGGACTCAACTGCGAAGACTGGACCAACCTCACCACGCCGACCGTCTCCACCATCATCGAGCCCGTCGACCAGGAAGGCAGAGAGGCGGCCGAGATGCTCCTCGCGCTACTCGATGGCAGCAGCGCGCCCGGTGAGCAGCGCATTCTCGAATGTAAACTCAATTGGCTCGGTTCCACCTCGATCTAGCCATACGTCAAATATGAGGCAAATGGATCCGTAGCGTTTGTCCCAAATCTTAAGTATTTGTTCGACAGAACGGCCCCTGTCGGCTCCTGCTAGACTGGTAGATTCCCAACCGTCCATCCAGGAGCCTCCATGTCGCGCAAGTCCGTTTACAAGCAAGTACTTTCCATCGGCACCGCCGTGGTGCTGGGGTTTGCGCTGTTCACAGGATCGCTCGACGGGGCGCCCAAGCTGTTGTCGCCGCAAAGCGATGAGCAGGCAGCGGCCCTGGCCGAAAAACAAAACGAGAGTCCCAGCCGCACCGACGACGAGGCGGACCTGGTTGCCCGGCTCGAATCAGGAACAGCGAGCTCCTCGGACTCTCAAAATAGCCAAGACTCTGGCGATGGCTCCGAATCCACCGCGACCGACACCGGTGACGACGCTTCCACAGACAGCTCCGTCACCCCCATCGACGAGGTCGAAAACCCCGATCTCGACCGCGCCCGCGGCGTATATCTCAGCAGCATTCCCGACTACGCCGGCAACCCCTACGTTGCCCTTCGCGCCGACAGCACGCACCCGTTGGGCACGCCATCATTCACGCTCGACGAATACGAGCGAGCCACCGAAGAGGGCTGCTTTAAGAAGTTCTCCAAGCTCGATAGCCTGGGCCGCACCCGCAAGGCACTCGCCTGCGTGGGTCCCGAATCGCTCGGTCAGGGCAAGCGCGGCGATATCTCGCGTATCCATCCCGCCGGGTGGCACCAGCAGCGCTACGACTTTATTCCGGGTCAGAGCCTCTACAACCGCTGCCACCTTATCGCCTGGTCGCTCTGCGGCGAAAACGCCAACCGCAAGAATCTGCTCACCGGCACGCGCTATCTCAACGAAACGGGCATGCTGCCGTTTGAAGAGCAGATCCTCGACTACATCCACGACACAGGCAACCATGTGCTCTACCGCGTCACGCCTATGTATAACGAAGAGGAGCTCGTCTGCCGCGGCGTGCGCCTTGAGGCGCAATCGGTCGAGGACCACGGCAAGACCCTCTGCTTCCACGTATATTGCTACAATCTGCAGCCGCACGTGCAGATCGACTACGCCACCGGCCGCAATCAGGCCTCGGGGGACTAGAGCCGACCAAGCTGCCCCAAAACCTAAAATGATCCGTTTTCCTCCGTCCCCCAGGGATCAAAAAGGGCCGCCCTGGATTGCCCAGAGCGGCCCTTGCACCGGCATGCATGTTGCAGGCAACGCCACGCGCTACTTGGCGCGACCCTCCTCATAGCGCTCGACCAGCTTGGCCTGAACGTCATAGGGAACCTGCTCGTAGCCGGCGGGCTTCATGGTAAAGTCACCCGTGCCGCGCGTGATGGAGCGCAGACGCGTCGAGTAATCCGTCAGCTCGGCCAGCGGCGCTTGAGCGATGACCACGGTGTCTCCGCGCTCATCGGTCTCCATGCCCGTCACGCGACCGCGCGAGGCCGAGATGTCGCCCATCACGGCGCCGGCGTAGCTCTCGGGGATCGTCACCGTGATTTCCTCGATGGGCTCCAGCACCACGGGGTCGGCATCGGCGCATGCCTTGCGCAGGCCGATGCGAGCCGCCGCGCGGAACGCCATCTCGTTGGAGTCGACGCTGTGATACGAGCCGTCGTACACAGCCACGCGAATGCCCGTGAGCGGGTAGCCGGCAATAATACCGTCCTTCATGGTCTCCTGGACGCCCTTGTCCACGGCGGGAATCAGCGAGCGCGGGATGCGGCCGCCCACGACCTCGTCCACGAACTCATAGCCGTCGCTCGTGCCGTCGGGCCCAATGAGCGGCTCCACGCGCAGCCAGCAGTCGCCGTACTGACCGGCGCCGCCGGTCTGCTTCTTGTGGCGACCCTGGGCGCTCGCCGTGCGGCGGATGGTCTCGCGATACGGAATGCGGATCGGCACGCTCTTGGCGGCGACCTTGGTGCGGTCCTCCAGACGGTTGAGCAGCACCGAAACCTGCGCCTCGCCCACCGCTGAGATGATGGTCTGGCCGGTCTCCTCGTCACGGTCGATGCTCATGGTCGGATCGGCCTTGCACGCCTTCTCGATAAACGTGTAGAGCTTCTCCTCGTCACCGCGGTTCTCGGCCTCAATGGCGATGCGGTACTGCGAGTTGGGGAACTTAAACGCCGCAGCCTCGACCTTGCCGGTAATCGAGAGCGTATCGCCCGTCTCAGCCGCCAGCTTGGGCGCCACGATGATATCGCCGGCATAAGCGTGGCCGACCTCAGTCATGTCGCGGCCGCACATCACATACAGGTGAGCCAGACGCTCGCCCTTGCGCGTGCGCGCGTTGATCAGCTCAAGGCCGGGCTCAAGCGTACCCGTCAGCACCTTGATAAAGCTGATGCGACCCTGTTGCGGATCGGCCAGGGTCTTAAACACAAACGCCACCGGGCGGTCATCATCACTCGAGATCTTGAGCGAATCGCCGTCGATGAGCGGCATCTCGCCGTAGTCCGTCGGCGCCGGGAAATACGTGGCGATGTCGTCCATCAGCGAGTTGACGCCCTGCTCCTTAATGCAATCGCCCGCAAAGACCGGCACAAAGATGCGCTCGGCGATCGCCTTCGACAGCAGGCCTTCAAGCTCCTCCTGCGTCAGCGTCTCCTCGCCTTCCAAGTACTTCATCATCAGCTCGTCGTCAGCCTCGGCCACCAGCTCGCACAGATGGTCATGGGCTTCCTCGGCCTGGGCACGATACTCTTCGGGAATCTCCGACTCAACGGCTTCGGTGCCGTTGCAATGGCGCGCCTTCATGCGCACCAGGTCGATGATGCCGTCAAAGTCCTCGCCCTCGCCCCAGGGAAGGGTCACGGCGCCCAGGCGCGTGCCAAAACGCTCCTGCAGCAGGTTCATTGTGGTCGCAAAGCTGGCCTCGGAGCGCGACAGGCGGTTTACGAACACCGCACGCGCCAGGCGCAAGTCCTCGGCGGCATACCAGAGCTTAACCGTCGTAGGCTGCGGGCCGGCCTCGGCGTCGACCACAAACAGAGCCGTCTCGCAGACGCTCATCGCGGCAAAGGCGTCGCCGATAAAATCGGGATAGCACGGGGCATCGAGCACATTGATGCGTGCGCCCTTCCAGTCGATCGGCGCAATGGTCGTCGAGATGGAAAATGCACGCTTGACCTCTTCGGGGTCATAGTCGAGCGTGGGCTTGGTGCCGTCGTGGCCGCCCAGGCGGGCGGTCTTGCCGGAAAGGTGGAGCATGGCTTCGGCGAGTGAAGTCTTGCCCACCCCGCCTTGGCCTACGAGCACCACGTTCCTTACGTTACCGGTCTTGGGAGCACCCATGATGACCTCCTTGCAGGGTCGCGCGCGATGCGCGACGCCAACGGGGAGAGTTCGCGGTCGATGCCGTCCCGGGAGCAGCATGGTCGGCAGCCGAGCCGACTCACCCTCCAAATGTCCTATGCCACCACCCTACCCTCACGGGCGACTACCCATGCACACCTTTCGGCGCACGTATGAATACAAGCGGCGAGAGGAAGAAGAACGTGCGCAAGGCGATTATTGGACCCCTCCGATGCAAATAAAATGCCGCCCCAGACCGTAAGACCTGCGGCGGCTTCGCCTCAATTAACAGTTGAGTAAATAGCTGAGCCTACCCCTCGATACGGCTCAAGAACTCGCGGGTACGCTGCTCGCGCGGATGATCGATGACCTGCTCGGCAGGACCCTCCTCGACAATGCGGCCTCCGTCCATAAAGACCACGCGGTCGGCAACGTCGTGCGCAAACTGCATTGCATGGGTCACGATCACCATCGTCATATTCTGCGCGGCAAGGTCTTTAATGACACGCAGCACCTCGGCCGTTAGCTCGGGATCGAGCGCCGAGGTCGGCTCATCAAAGAACAAGATCTCCGGGTCGAGCGCCAAGGCGCGGGCAATACTCACGCGCTGCTGTTGACCTCCCGAAAGCTCACATGGCACCTTGTTCTCGTTGCCCGTAAGCCCCATCTGCGCGATCAGCTCGTGAGCGCGGGCTTCCGCCTGTTCGCGCGGACGCTTAAGCACGCGAATCGGAGCATCGATGATGTTTTTCATCACGGTATAGTGCGGAAACAGATTGTAGTTCTGAAACACCAGGCCAAATCGCGAGCGTGCCTGCTTGGGCACGCCACCTTTCGCATATACCGCACCCGATCCCGCGTCCGTCGCAACGGCAAGGTTGCCAAACGAAAGCGAGCCACCATCGAGTGTCTCGAGTAGCGTAGCGCAGCGCAACAGCGTTGACTTGCCGCCACCCGAAGGCCCGATAATCGCCACGACCTCGCCACGCTTCACCTCGAGCGAGATATCCTTGAGCACCTCATTGCCGCCAAACGCCTTGCGCGCGTTCGATATATTCATTACCGTTCCGGACACGGGAACCTCCATGTGTTTGAAAAGCACGACGGAACAGGCTAGTCGTGGTAGTAGTCAAGTCGCTTTTCGGCAGCGCCAAGCAGCATCTCGACGACGAAGTTAAAGACCCAGTAAATCAGCGCCGCAATTGCAAACGGCACCATGCTCACCTGCGAGGCGACCAGCGCCTTGGCCGTCGAGAACATCTCGCCCACGCCGATGGCGAACGCCAGCGACGTGTCCTTGACCAGTGTGATGATCTCGTTGCCCATCGCCGGCAAAATGCGCTTGGCGACCTGCGGCATCACGATATACAGAAACGTCTGCATGCGCGAGTAGCCCAGCACCTCGGCAGCCTCGTATTGACCGCGCGGAATGGACTGCAGGCCCGAGCGATAGATCTCGGCAAAGTAACCGGCGTAGTTGATGATGAACGCCACGACGCACGCCGTCCACTTGGAATCGGGCGTGAGCGAAATGCCAAACACGTAGTACGGGGCAAAGTAGATGGCAAACATCTGCAGCATGAGCGGCGTACCGCGCATGACCGAAATGTAGATGCGCGCAATCCAGCGGAGCGGCGTAATTTTGCTCATGCGCATAAACGCCACGGGGATTCCCAACGGAATCGACCCCAGCAGCGTTAGCACAAACAGCTGCAAGCTGACCAAGAATCCCTGGCCAAGCATCTGCATCATGACCTGAATAGACAACCCAAGCTCTCTTTCACAGTAACGGAACAGCGAACCCAATGCTAAAGCGGGTTTTCCAGGTGCCCGAGTTTGCCGTGAAAGAGGAGCGCCGCGTACTAAATGTACGCAAGCGACGGTTTGAACGGCAAAATCGGGTGCCTGGGAAAGCCGCTATTTGAGCACCCAGTTGTCGAAGGAAAGACCATAGCTTGAATACTTATCGCACAGGTCCTTGACCGTATCGTCCTCATAGAGCGCCTTGAGCGACTCGGTCACGGCGTCGGCCGACTTGGTGTCGCCCTTCTTAAAGCCGACGGCGTAGTGCTCGCTGGACAGCGGCTTATCAAGCTGCGTATAGGCATCGGGCTTGGCGGCAAGCTGATACTGGGCAATCGAAAGGTCGCAAGCCACGGCATCGACTGCACCACTCTCGAGCTGCATAAAGGCCGTGTTGTACTCGCCGATGGTGTCGAGCGTGGCAAACGTCGCCGCCAGATCCTTCTGATCGCCCTCGAGCACATCCTGAGCAGCGGAATCGGTCTGGGTGATCACCGTCTTGCCGGCAAGATCGTCCCAGCTCTTGATACCCGCGTCCTTCTTGACCACCAGTACCTGCTCGTTGAGCATGTACGGCTCGGAGAACATGTAGTCGTCCTCGCGACCCTCCATAGTAAAGCCGTTCCAGATGCAGTTGATGGCGCCGGAGTTGAGCAGCGTGTCCTTGGCATCCCAATCGATGGCCTCGTAATCGACATCCCAGCCCTGCTTATCGGCAACAGCCTTGGCCAAATCGAGATCAAAGCCAGTGTACTCGCCATCGTCGCCCACAAAACCGTACGGAGGATAGGACTTGTCAAAGCCCACCACGAGTTTCTTGGACTCCGCGGCGCCCTTCACATCCTTGGCCGCGGCAGAGCCTGCAGTGGAGCCCTTGCCGGCACCACCACCGCAGCCTACCAGGCCGAGGCCAAGCACCGTGGCAAGCGAGCCGGCGAGACCAACAAACTGACGACGAGACATATCGGTATTCATGGTATTCCCCCTTGATGGCACTTTAGTTAGGTAAAGTGGGTCATGTAACGTTCAGAATCATACACTTTAGCGTGATAGAGCACAAGGCGAGTTTGCCCGCCGCGTGAGGGGTGTGGGGGGTTAAGTTTCCTGCTCTACAGTCCTGCTCACGACGGAGGCCACATTAAGTGGCCTCCTGTTCGTGCGGAACTCGCGATAAACTTAACCCCCCACACCCCTCACGCGGCGGGCAACCGTCGTTGGGCTTATCACTGATACGAATAAACCGCTTGCATATCGTCTGCTGGCTTGGCACGGTACAATACTTGCAGCTTAAATTCATGAATTAGTGGAGTTATTAATGGCAGAATCTCGTGCGGAGCGTAAGGCTCGTCGTGCTTTGATCGAGGCGGCTGAGGGGTTGGAGGAGAAAAAATCTTCTAAGGAATCCAAGTCGTCTCAGGACGCGAAGGGTAAGTCGGCCAAGGGTAAGGCTAAGGCCAAGCGTCCCAGCTCTCGTCGGAGCAAGGACAAGGCGCCTCGGACTCGTTCCAAGCGCTCGCATAAAGATCAGGTTTCGTCTGCGCGCAAGGCTGTGGACCCCAAGTCTCCCTGTTCGATCATGAAAGCTTGCGGTGGGTGCACGGCGCTCAATCGTCCTTATAAGAAGCAGTTGGCGGCCAAGCAGGCTGCTATGGAGGAGCTGTTTGCTGAGCTCTGTGAGCGCGAGGGTGTTGCCGTTGATCCCATTCGCGGTATGGGTGTTACCCTGGGCGACCCGGGCAAGTATCCTGCGCCGCGTGGTTTTCGTCATAAGGCTGCCACTCCGTTTGCTCCCGGCAAAGAGGGCGCTGTCCGCTGCGGCTTTTTTGAACGTGGGACGCACAGGATCGTTGCTGTTCCTGAATGCCCTGTCGAGGCGCCGGGCACTCGTCAGATTCTCAACGGCATCGCTCGCGAGGCCGAACGTCTGCATATTCCTGCCTTTAACGAAGACAAGCATCTGGGGCTGCTTCGCTATGCTGTCGTTCGCTGCGGCTGGCGCACCGACCAGATTATGGTCACCCTCGTGACCGCTCAGCGCGACCTGCCGCATGCGCAGGAGTTCTTTGAGGCTGTCGCCGCACTCGATCCGCATATCGTCACCGTCGCTCAGAACATCAACGGTCGCCCCGGCAATGCCATCTTGGGTGAGGAGACTCGTATCGTCTATGGCGCCGAATGCATGCGCGACCAGCTGCTCGGCTGCGAGTTCGATATCTCCCCCACCGCGTTCTATCAGACCAATCCGCAGCAAACCGAGCTGCTCTATCGACTTGCCATTGACGGCATGGACCTGCAGCAGGGTGATATTCTTATGGACGCTTACTGCGGCAGCGGAACCATCGGCCTGTGCGCCGCGAAGGATGCCCAGGACAAGGGCATCGGCATTATGCTGCTCGGCGTGGAGCGCAACCCGGCGGGCATTGCCGACGCACGTCGCAATGCCGAGCTCAACGGCCTCACCCGCAGCGCTTGGTTTATGGCCGACGACGCCACCGATTACATCCTGGACGCCGCCGACAACAACGAGCGGATCGATGTCCTTTCCATCGACCCGCCGCGCGCCGGCTCCACCCCCGAGTTCCTCGAAGCCGCCTGCGCACTCAAGCCGCGCCGCATCACCTATATCAGCTGCAACCCTGTGACCCAAGAGCGCGACCTGCACCAGCTCCTCGACGGAGGCTATCGCCTGCTCAAGATCACGCCCGTCGACATGTTCCCCCATACCGACCACACCGAAACCGTAGCGGTCCTCGAGCGCCGCTAATCCACCCCGGTAGATTTTCGAGACAAGAAAGGGGCGGCCCGTCTGGACCGCCCCCTTCGCTTGGTTTATGAACTCCGCTACATCCCCCTGCGCAGGTCACACACGCCGGCTGCCGCCATCTCGCGCAGCAGCGTCTCGCGGTCGCGCGTCACGATCAAATCCAGCGGGAAGTGAATCTCGTCGAGCATCTTGCGCGCGTGATCGAGCTTGCCAATGGCCATGCCAATGTGGGCATCGGTCGACACGCCAATACCCACGCCCAGCTCGGCGCAGCGCTCGGCGATCTTGCGGCATACGGCCCAATGCTCAGTGTCGACACCGTGTTCAAGACTATGGTTGTTGATCTCGATGATCTTGTGCTTGGCCTTGGCCGCCAACAGCACCTCATCGATATCGAACGGCACGCCCGAACGACCCGCATGCCCAAGCATGAACACCTTGGGGTGCTCCAGGGCATTGATGTACATCTGGGTCGTTTGGGCGAGCGTCGCGCCTTCGGCAAACTGCGGGTTATGCACGCTTGCCACCAAATAATCCAAATTACGCGTCACCAAATCGAACAGCAAATGCTCACGACTATACGAATCGCCGGCGATATCGAGCGAAACGGGAATGTCTTCGCCAAACAAGCTGCCGTCCAGCGAAACGATATCAGCCTCGGCACCACGCAGCACCAGCACGCCGCTCCAAATGCGCGGCCAGATATCCTGGTTAATAAAGAATTGGAAACTGCGCAGGTCATTGGGACAAGGCGTAACCATCGAGCTTAAATGATCGGCGGAACCGAGCACCTGAAGGCCGCGCTCCGCCGCCCAATAGATGTTCTCCTCGATGGTTGAGTACGCATGCGCAGAGAACATCGTATGAGTATGAATATCACAAGAAAGAAGGTAGGGCATCGGGTCTCCTTGTCCAGTATGGCCGTCGCGTATATTCATTGTACGCATAGCTTTCGGCAGTCGTAAAACTGCTTCATCCCAATCACACAACGGCATAGACAACGGGGTCTGGCTTAAAACCAAACCCCGTTTCACGTAAAACATTGTAAGCAGAGCGCTTTACTTTCGACGATATTCGTCGGCCAGCTGCTTCCAGGCAGGCAGAGAGTTGACGATTGTCTCATAGCTCGCGCAGTAGCCCAGGCGGAACCAGCCCGGCATGCCAAAGCTATCCGAAGGCACCGCGAGCAGCTCATGCTTCTTCGCGCGCTCACAGAACGCATTCGCATCGGACTCCAGCGCTTTCACCCATAGGTAGAACGCGCCATCCGGCTCAACATAGGTGTAGCCGTACTCCGCTAGTGCATCGGTAAGCGCGGTGCGGTTGCGTGCATAGGCCTCGACATCGCTCGGTTCATCAATGCAGTCGATGATTACACGCTGGAAGAGGGCCGGTGCGCACACGAAGCCCAGCGTGCGGGCGGCACCGGCAACGGCCGGCATCAGGCGAGCAGCCTGCGGATTGGTATTGGGAACCAAAATCCAGCCCACGCGCTCGCCCGGCAGCGAAAGCGACTTGGAATACGAGTAGCACACCACGGTGTTCTCGTAGATCGAGGGCACCCAAGGCACCCCGGCACCGTACACGATCTCGCGGTACGGCTCATCAGAGATGAGCGTGATTGGGTTCTCGGAATCGCGCTTGGCGTTGACCTCGCGTAAAACATTGGCCAGTCGCGTCAGTGTATCGCGCGTATACACTGCACCGGTCGGGTTGTTGGGTGAGTCGATAATGACGGCAGCGGTCTTATCGGTAATCGCCTTGAGCACGTTATCCACGCTCAGCTGGAACGTATCTTCATCGGCGAGCGCCTCGACGCACGTGCAACCAGCTTTCTCGATCCACACGCGATACTCCGGGAAGTACGGGGCGATAACAATGACCTCGTCACCCGGGTTCGTAACGGCATTGAGCGTGCAGGTGAGCGAAGCCGCGGCACCCACCGTCATAAAGACGTCCTTGCCCTCATAGCTCGTGCCAAAGCGACGGTTGAGCGAGTCGGCGACGGCCGCTCGACATTGCGGCAGACCCGGCGCAGGCGTGTATCCATGCAGCTGGTCGCTCGGCAGCTCCAATGCCTTCTTAATGGACTCAGCAACAGCAGCGGGCGCCGGAACACTCGGGTTGCCCAGCGAAAAATCGAATACGTTCTCCGCACCGATCTGTGCCTTGCGCTCAAGGCCATAGCTAAAAATCTCACGGATGATGGAGCTTTCCGCACCGCGAGCATACATAGTTTCGTTGATCATCTGTTCCCCTTTCGCATAGGCGCTATTGTACGCTTTAGCCAACTAGAGCGCCACAATGTTGATTGGGGACAGACTTAAATGCGTGAAAACGCTCATTTAAGTCTGTCCCCAATCAACATATCGCTCAAAAGAAAGAGCCTCCACAGGTTTCCCCGCAGAGGCTTTCGCTACAAGAACTATTTGTCGGCGTCGGTGTTGCCGTCAGCGTTGACAGCATTGCCATCACCGGCATCATCGGATGCGGCTTCGGCATCCTCCTGCATGGCCGCCTGCGCAAAGGCCGCAGCATCAGCCGCCAGCTCCTCCTCGCTCATGCGAGGCGAGCGCTTCTTGGTCGGCATGCCGGCCGCCTTGGCGTTGCGCTCCTCCTTGGCCGCCAGGATATCGCCCTCGCGCTCAAGGTAGGCATCCCACTCGTTGTCGAGCAGGGCGTTCACGGCGTCACCTTCGACGGTCTCGCGCTCAAGCAGCACCTTGGCCATCAGGTCGAGCTGATCGCGACGGGCATCCAGGATCTCGACCGCACGACGATGGGCCTCACGCATAATGCGCTGAACCTCGATATCGATGCGGCGCGCCGTCTCCTCGGAGTAATCCTGGTGATCGGCGTAATCGCGACCAAGGAATACCTGATGCTGCGCCTCACCAAACACTTGCGTACCCAGTTCCTCGCTCATGCCCAGGCGCGTGACCATCTCGCGCGCCATCTTGGTCGCGCGCTCCAGATCGTTGCTCGCGCCCGACGTGATGTCGTCGCACATGAGTTCCTCGGCAACGCGACCGCCCAAAAACACGGCAAGCTCGTCGAGCATCTCGTTCTTGGTCTTGAGGAAGTGGTCCTCCTGCGGAAGCTGCAGCGTGTAGCCCAGGGCCTGACCGCGGCTGACGATCGAGATCTTATGAACCGGATCGGAATGCTCCAGGATGTGGCCCACCAGGGCGTGACCGCTCTCGTGGTAGGCAATCGTGGTGCGCTCGGCTTCGGTCATCACACGACCCTTGCGCTGCGGACCGGCAATCACGCGCTCCATCGACTCCTCGACCTCGTCCATCGAGATCACGGAACGATGGCGGCGGGCAGCCAGCAGCGCAGACTCGTTGAGCAGATTTGCCAGATCGGCGCTGGTGAAGCCAACGGTCATCTGGGCGAGCTTCTCAAACTTCACGTCCTCGTCCATCGGCTTGTTCTCGGCATGCACGCGCAAGATCTGCTCGCGGCCCTTCACATCCGGACGGTCGACCGTAACCTGACGGTCAAAACGACCGGGACGCAGCAATGCCGGATCCAGGATGTCAGGACGGTTGGTCGCAGCGATCAGGATGACCGACTCGCTTTCCTCAAAGCCGTCCATCTCGACCAGCAGCTGGTTGAGCGTCTGCTCGCGCTCGTCGTGACCGCCGCCCAAGCCAGCTCCGCGCTGACGTCCCACGGCATCGATCTCGTCAATAAAGATGATTGACGGAGCCTGGGACTTGGCCTCCTTAAAAAGGTCGCGCACGCGGCTGGCGCCGACACCCACGAACATCTCGACAAAGTCGGAACCCGAGATGCTAAAGAACGGCACGCCCGCCTCGCCGGCAACGGCCTTGGCCAGCAGGGTTTTACCGGTACCCGGAGGGCCAACCAGCAACACGCCGCGCGGAATCTTGGCACCCAGCTTGCGATAGCGGTCCGGATCGCTCAAAAAGTCGCGAATCTCCTCGAGCTCCTCGACTGCCTCGTCCACACCGGCAACATCCTCAAACTTGACCTTGGGGCGCGTTGCCTCGTTGGTCTTGGCGTTGGTCTTGCCAAACTGCATGTTCCTGTTGTTGGCGCCCATCATCTGGCGCATAAAGTAGAACATGATGGCGATCAGGGCGATCGTCGGAAGTACGCTCATCGCCAAGTCGCCCCAAAAATCGGGGTCATTGGTGTTGACGATGTACTTGGTATCGGGGTGCTCCGCCATAAGCTCGGCAAGCGAATCGGAGCCGACATAGGTCGAGGAGAAGCTCTTGAGCTCGCTCGTGTCACCCTTGTCCTTTTTCGTCTTCCAGTAATGACCCGCCACGCTTCCGTCTTGAACCGTATAGGTCAAATCTTCGACGCGATCCTGCTTAATGGCGTTGACCATCTCGCTCGTCGCGAGCTTTACGGTATTGCTGGAATTGGCGAAGCCGGAGCCCATGTTAAAGAAGGCGTAGCCCAGAAGCGCGCAAGCCAAAATAAAATACAGCCAGCCCGTACGCGTGGGCTTCTTGCCTCCGGGCATCCCCGGGATCTTAGGCTCCCGGGGAGTCTGGGAATTGTTATCGTTACGGTCGTCGGGCATCTTACGAATAAACCTCCGGTTTCAAAATGCCCAGATACGGAAGGTTACGATAGCGCTCGGCATAGTCGAGGCCGTAGCCCACCACAAAGGCATCGGGGCAATGGGTTCCAACATACTTGGGCGTGACGGCCGAGGTACGGTCCTCAACGTCCTTCCACAGGAAGGCGGCAACCTCCAGCGAGGCGGGCTTGCGGCTCTCGAGGTTCTTCATCAGATACTTGAGCGTCAGGCCCGAGTCCAGAATGTCCTCGACGATCAGCACGTCGCGACCGCGGATGTCGATATCCAGGTCCTTAATGATACGCACGATGCCCGAGGACTTCACACCGTCGCCATAGCTCGAAACAGCCATGAAATCGATGTTGGTCGGCAGCTCGATCTTGCGCATCAGGTCGCCCATAAAGACCACGGCGCCGCGCAGGACCGCAATCAGCACCAGATCCTTACCCGCGTAGTCGCGAGTAATCTGCTCGCCTAGGCGAGAGACGATACCGTCGATATCCTCCTGCGTAAACAGAACCTTCTCGATATCCGGATGTTGAGAAGCCATGACAACCCTTTCTTGTGCTTATCGCCCACGCACCGCCGCATGGACGCGAACTACACATTCTAGCAGCGCACGGGGTATATTTACCAGCACGTGCGCCATCAGCGCGGGAATACCGTCAACGTCGCACAGAATAGCTGGCGCGAAGCGCTATTCCGCATCGACCACACGAAGCAGATATGCCACGCGCGTTGCGGCCGTGCATTTAAAACGCTCGTCCGCGCGAACGCCCGCGACCCATACTACGGCACCTCCCGGAGCCGTTCTTACCACGGGTACGCCAGAGCGGTCTGAAACAGGAATGCGCGCCTCGTTTAACAGGTCTGACACTTTCTTGCTTCGGCCGTTCATCCCCAACGGGCACATCACGTCTCCCGGCACAGGGCTATCCACCCACAGGCGCGCCGATCGTGCCTCGGTGGGAATCTCCCCGCGCGAGCCGGCTACCATCCGCTCGCTATCGCGGTCGGCAAACCCCAAGGCCGCCGCATCCACCAAGGCCGCAACCTTTCCGGCAGCAGCAAGCTCGCGGGCACGGCGCACGATATCGCACCCCGGCTCCACAGCCATCGGCTCCGCTGTCAGCATATGCCCCGCCCCCAGCGGCAGACGACCGGGAACGGAGATCCAATCGGCCACTAAACCCTCGCGCGCCGCCGGGGCCTTGAACGCCAGCGTGCCAAACTCCACACGGGCATCAATTCCCGCAGGAAGCGTAACCGAGCCCGAGCCCGCAGCGACGCAGGCGAGCACGCGCTCCACGTGCCGCATCTCCGGTCGCGCGTCGGGATCGATGCGCTTAATCGCCAATCGCACGATACGCCGTGCAATCACAACCTCAGCGGCGGCAAGACGGCGCGCATCGAGCACAAGTGCGCCCGCCGCTTCCTTGCGCAGGCAGCTTCGAAACGCCTGTGCCGAAAGCTGGGAAAGAAAGGCGTCTTCGTCGCCCAGAATTTCGCAAGCGGCGCCAATCGTCTTACAGACGCTCGCGTTGCTCTGTGCCACCACCGGCATCACCCGATGGCGTACATAGTTGCGCAGGTACGAAACGTCCTCGTTGCTTTCATCTTCCCGCCATGGCTGACCGTGCACCTGCAGATAGCTCACGAGTTCATCGTGCGTGAGGTCGAGCAAGGGGCGAACCACAATGTTCCGACGGCGCGGAATGCTCGATAGACCCGCGGGACCCGACCCTTTAATGGCATTCATCAAAAATGTTTCCGCGCGGTCCGACGAAGTATGCGCGGTACAGATACGAGCCGCCGTCCGCGGTGCGCCCGATTCGGCACAAAGTTCGCGAACGTATCTCCGTGCCGCGGCATAGCGCACCTCGCGAGCCGCAGCCTCGATATTGCCCGATTCGTCATCAAAATAGGCATGCTCAACACACAGCGGCAAACCGTATTGTGCGCACAGGTCACGTACAAAGGCCTCGTCGCCATCGGATGCCTCCCCGCGCAGATGATGGTTTACATGCAGCACGTGCAATCGCTCGCGCGCAATGGGAGCGACGCCGCGCCCGTCCTGGATATCCAGCTTTGATGTGCAAGCCATAAGGAGCAGCGCCGTCGAGTCCGCACCGCCTGATACCATAAGCACTACGGGGGCAGCGGCCTGCCGCGTTGCCAGGGCGCTCTTATCCGTCCTCGGCGCGGCATGATGTCCATAGTGCTGAGATACCGTTGGCATTCGCTTCCTCCTCTATTCGTCCGCACTCATTGTATCCTTTGGAATCTTATGTCTCGCCTGCACCTTCATATCCTCGGCAGCGGCTCAAAAGGCAACTGCGCACTCGTCGAGGGACCTCAGGGGCTCATCATGATCGACAACGGCCTGTCCCGCCGCGAGACACTTAAACGCATGGCGGAGCTTGGCCTCTCGGCAGACGACGTCGCCGCTCTTGTAATCACCCATGAGCATGGTGACCATATCAAGGGGCTCGATGTATGGTGCAAGCACTGGCATGGTCCCCTCTTTGCCAGCAGGGACACCCTTTCATGCAAAGAAAACCTCGCGCGCCTGCCCGTAGAGGAATTTGACCCCGGCGACACGCTCCCCATTGCCGGCATCCGCGTACGAACCTACCCAACATCGCATGATGTCATCAATCCTGTCGGTTATCGATTCGACACTTTCGATGACTCCATTGGCTTTGCCACCGACACCGGAGAGCTAACCAAACAAGCTATAGACACCCTCGAAGACTGCCGAGTTCTTGCACTCGAGAGCAACCACGATGTGGCCATGCTTCGCCAAGGAGATTACCCCCGCTTCCTCCAAGAGCGAATTTTATCTGCAAAAGGCCATCTCTCTAACGACCAAGCCGCCGACGCGGCGCGTGGGCTCGTCACCGATCGCACCGAACAGCTCATTGCGATGCATATCAGCCAAGATAACAATCGCCCGAGCCTTACCGTCAAAGGCTATGCCAAAGCTCTAGCCGCAACCCTGGATGACGAGGTCGGCAGTTCCGCCACCCTTCTCCAAGGATCGCGAAAACTCTCGATACGCCCCGCAAGCCAGCATCGACCAGCAACCATTCAATAGTCTGTCCTAGACAGCAAAAGGGGCCGGGAATCGCTTCCCAGCCCCTTTTGTTGTCTTTTAATGGCGCGGAGCACCAACGAAGTTAGTCGATGGAGATCTTCGTAACGTTCTTCTTCTCGACGATCTTGGGAACCGTTACGGTCAGGATGCCGTCAGCATACTTAGCCGAGAGGCCCTCGCTCGAAGCGTCCTTGAGATACACGCCACGCGTCGCGCTGTACGAGCTGAACTCCTTCTGCAGGAAGTTCTTGCCCTCGTTCTCCTCGTCCTCCACAACGTTCACGCTAATGGAAAGACGGCCTTCATTAAGCTCAACATCGATGTCATCCTTAGCCACGCCGGTCAGATACGCCTTGACCTCATAACCATCGCCCTTGTCCTCGACATCAACGGGGAACGCCTTGGAAGCAATCGAGTTGTTTGCAAGGTCGGTCATATCATCAAACAGATCGAACAGCGAGCTAGCAGAAGGACGAACGCCAAAAACCGAACGATAAGGAACCATGCTTGCCATGTTTACCACTCCTTTTAAGGACTGCCGAGCCATCTTCTAGGTGACTGGGACTTCTTTTGACGCTCTTATATATGCCCACCCAGTGCCCATATATACATCGACTATAAAGTTTTTTGAGTCCAGTACTATAAGCATATCTAAGTGTGTATGACTCAGGTTTTAGTAAGGTTAAGGTTCTTTGAACCAGAGCTTAAATAACAAGTATGTTCGCAGCTACAAATAACAAGGGGCTTACAATGAGCGCGTACACGTTGTTGGTAACGAGCTAAAGGGCATCATGGACGACCAAAACCAGAACAATATGTTTATGCCGACGCAGGGCGAAGATACATCTACGCAGCCGCCACGGTTCCATCGCCCCCACATCTCGCAAGAGCCCATCAATGACCCAGAGCCCGATTATGTGACGAGAAACCGATATCAAACGCTCGAGGATGCCCAAACGGGACGTAAACATATGGGCGTCGCCTCGGGAGACCCTGTATATCTGAAAGACGCACCATTATCTAAAAACAGCGCAGCTAGTGATGAGCCGATGAAAGCATCCGCCGTCCATCAACAAAGAGGGCCTCGACCCAAGCAAACCTTGACGCATTCGGCTCGCTATCTCGAAACGCCAAAACAGGGAAAGTCAATCTTCGTTTCGTCAAGTAAACGACGCAAGCAGCATCAGCTGACAATTCTGCTTTTGACCATTGCGGCCATAGCAGTTGCCCTTGTTATACGATTTATTTTCTTTAAATAAGGCTCTGTTAGACCAGAATTGACATATAGGTGATGCCACCGTGGTATAATATAATTGTTAACCACGGCATTGGAGCAGGTATGAACGCCGAGGATCTGGTCATCACCCTCAAGAAGAACATGGCGAAGCTCAGCAAGTCCGAGCGCCGCCGCGCAATCGAGTCGGTGCGCGACGTCATCCGTGCCGCCATGTTCGACGATGCAGCGGGAACTAGCTACGAAATCCAGCGTTGCCCACGTTGCGGTTCGGTCGCTATCGTTAAAAAGGGCAAGTCCAGGAACGGTGAGCAGCGCTACCTCTGCCGCGACTGCGGCAGGACGTTTTCAGGCTCCACCGACCGGATCCTCGGCACGAGCAAGCTGCCCCGCGAGACCTGGATGGCCTATGCCGAGTGCTTCGTCCTCATGCTCCCTCTCCGCGAGTGCGCCGGCCGCTGCGGTGTCTGCCTCAAGACCGCCTACACCATGCGCCACAGGCTCATCGAGTGCCTGAAGGAATATTCGCCCACGTTCCATGTGGGGCAGGGGCAGGCCTGCGAACTCGACGAAACATACTTCCCCGAGTCCTTCAAGGGCAACCATTCAAAGGGCTCCTTCACTCTGCCGAGAAAGGCTCGCCACCGCGGCAAGCAGGTCCACAAGCGCGGCCTCTCCCGCGAGCAGATCTGCGTCATGACGGGCATCAGCGACACGAACGCCACCTTCTTCGAGGTCTCGGGGCGCGGCGTGGTCTCGCGCAAGCGTGCGGCTGAGGCCCTTCGCGACCGCATCGGCGCGGGCGCGGTCGTCGCCACGGACAAGGCGACCGCATACATCGACGTGTTGCACGACCTGAAGGTCGCCTCGCATGAGTCCTATGACTCCAAGGACCGCTCGGAGGGCACCATCAACCGCATCAATACCGTCCATTCGCTCCTCGAATCGTTCATGGCACGCTTCAAGGGCGTGTCCACCAAGCACCTCGCCGCCTACCTCGACTGGTTCCGCTGGTGCCGCACCTTCATGGCGACCGACTCCCGCACCGCGGAGTCCACGGTCGCCCGTCAGCTCGCCAACGGCACCTGCGCGACCCGCATCCGCGACATGTTCAACGTATTGCCGCCCTATATGGACTACTGGGTCGCATCCGCCGCATAGAGACGATAAAATGGTTGCACCGTGATATACGAGGAAAGGTACAACCATGCCGTCGAACATACCGGCCACGACGATTCGTATCGAACCGGAGGTCAAAAAAGAGGCCACAGTCATCCTTGACGAGCTCGGCCTGTCCATGTCCACCGCCGTCAATGCGTTCCTCAAGGCGCTCGTCCGCGAGGGCGGGATGCCGTTCGAGATGAAGGTCAAGACACCGGCATCTGACGGAAAAACGGTGAGATAGTTGGCAAATCAACTTGAAACGCAGCTGACACTGGCCTCTTCGCTCGGATTGTCGGAGCTATCGAAAACTGCAATCATGCGCGGGCTCTTCTCGCTGGACGGCACTCAGATAAAGTATTCCTTCCGCAGGACGAAAAGCTATCAGATCGGCGATCCCGAAGAAAAAGTCAGGGCCGACACCATTGCGTTTCTGGTCCTGTCGAAAGGCTATGATTCGCGAAAGATCGATACCGAGGTGGAGGGCTCGCACAACGATTTCGCGGATATCGTGCTCTACGAAGACGACAGATGCACGAAGCCCTGGTTAGTCGTCGAGAACAAAAAAGAGGGTGCGACTCCGGCTGAAAAGGCGGAAGGGGAAGTGCAGGCCTTCGCCAACGGTATCGCGCTGGGTGCAAAATACTCCATGAAGGACTACGGCGACGAGTCGTGCGTCTGGCAGCTCGAGGGCTTCGGCGCTAGGGAGCGCAGGAGAAATAAGCTGGGCGATAGAGAACTTCTTCCGAGGAACTACTCTCAGGATATGGTGTATCCGTTTCACGCGGGCACGGAAATGGATATTAAGCCGGCGAGCGCCTTTGATATCAGCATCGCCATCAGGCGCGCGCACTCCATCATTTGGGCTGGAGGAAAACGCGATCCGCTATCGGCTTTCGATGAGTGGAGCAAGCTGATGTTCGCCAAAGTCCGCGACGAGCGCTACACGCGAAACGGCCACCCCCGCTCGTTCCAAGCGGGCATCAACGAGCCCGACTCGGCTATCGCCACGAGGGTCCACAAGCTATTCAGCGACGCCAAAGAGCAAGATCAGGCCATTTTCCCGCGTGATGAAAAAATCGAGCTTCCAGACAGCAAGGTCGCTCAGGTCGTTCGCGTCATTCAGGAGATTTCGTTCATCGATACAGATTCTGACGTCATCGGAACGGCCTTCGAGGATTTCTTCGGATCGGTCTTCCGCGGAAGCCTCGGGCAGTATTTCACCATGAGACAGATAGCGAGGTTCACAGTCGGGATGCTCAATCCCACGAGCGAAGATTACGTTCTAGATCCGACTTGTGGCTCGGGAGGCTTTTTGCTCGAAACTCTCCTTCAGGTATGGAACGATACCGATGCGGGCTTTGCCGGACAGGGGAACCTCGCGAGAATCAAATCAGATTTTGCCGCGCAGAACGTTTACGGAATCGAAATTCACCCGACTCTGGCTAGAATCTGCAAAATCAGCTTGCTTCTGCACCACGATGGACACACGAATATCGAGGCCGACAAGAGCTGCCTCAGCCCGAACCTGAGCAAGCCGAAACTCCAGAAGGATCGTCAGTTCGACCTGATCGTGGGTAATCCGCCCTTCGGAACCAAGGTCGCAGATGGAGATGAAGATCAGCTTGACGGCGCAAGCCTGGATGACTACGTCCTGGGCCGCGGAAAGCACTCAATACAGTCAGAGCAAATCATCCTGGAGAAAAGCGTTTCCTGGCTCAAGCCGGGCGGCAGGCTCGGTATGGTCCTGCCCGATGGTGTTCTCAACAACAGCGGGTCTCAATCAAATTGTCCGGCCCTTCGTGAATGGCTCTTTAAATCGGGGAGGATACTGTCCGTGATCTCCCTTCCAGACTTCGCTTTTCGCAGGTCAGGAGCTACGAACAAGACTTCGATATTGATTTTTGAAAAGTTTTCCGACCTGGAATCGGCTAGATTGAACAATCGACTGGAAGCATGTGAAGGAGATATTGCGGCCGCCCTCATGGACAGCGGGCTGGACTATAACATCTTTTTTGGAGAGGCATCCCATATCGGATACACACCATCTGGTCGCCCTGATCCTCGAAACGACCTCTATGTCGCCGACGAGAACGGTTATCTTTCAAACGATCAGACTGGCTCGATATTGGGAGAGTGGAATGTCTGGGAAGAAAACGGGGCGGTTTCCGATCCGAGATGCGTCGTCGAGAGGGCTTCGTCAGTATGGAGAAGCCATTCGAGTCATAGGGTGGATCCGAAATACCATGTCTACGTGGCCCATAAGGGCGATTACGTGCCGCAGGGCTGGTCATCTGCTCCCATGATGAACCTTGTGAAGCGGATGAGAAGGAACGTGGACTTCGGGGAAGAGCCGATGAAGGAGTACAAGGTCTTAACTCTTTCCCAAACTGGTGTTGCAAGGCTTAGGGAACCAGGTGTCGGAAACAACCCTCCCGAATGGCGAGGGATGTATTTCTACGACTCAAGCAGCGACTGGTTTGAAGTAAGAACCTCCGACATCGTCTACTCTGGAATCGACCTATGGAAGGGTGTCGTATGCTTCGTCACCGAGGAATTCGATCATGCCCTCGTAACGCAAGAATATCCGATCTTGCGGGTCAAAGACCCAAACGTCATCGATCCGGAGTTCCTGTCGATACTCTTGAGAAGCCGCCGCTTCCAAAAGGCATTCCGCGCCATCAACACCGGCCACAGCAATCGAAGGAGAACGCAGTCTTCTGACTTTGGGAAGGTGCTCGTCTATTACCCTCCCATAGAGAAGCAGAAGGAGATTGCCTTAAAGGTGCGAAATGCACGGGAGAATATCGCAAAGGCCTATATTGGCGTTTCCGATATCGAAAACGAACTTGATGCCATCTTGCATGCGGATGACGAGTGGGATGAGACGACAGAGTCCTAACGATTAACTTGTTCGAGTCTGAGCGTATCGCCCCTTTGCCGGTTTTAATCCAGCAAAGGGGCGAATATTTTGCAATTAGTAAAGATGACTGGGCATGATGTCAATTCTGGTCTAACAGAGCCTTAAATAAAGGCTCAATACCGAAAACAACAAGATCGTCTGGTGTAATTGAGTCATTTACGCCCCGTAAACGCAAAAAAGGGGG
>NZ_CZAQ01000017.1 GCF_001404695.1 Collinsella aerofaciens
GGGAGGCCAGGGCGCCGCTGACCGGTGGACGGCACCGAGCCGTCGCAAGACTTGAAGAAGGGGGAGGCCTCGCGGCCTCCCCCTTTTTTGCGATATACAAACCGACATTTACACTATCTGTTTTAGGTGTGTTCGGATTGGCTTTAGTCGAGGGCATCGTTGTCGTCCGCGGTGAGGTAGATCCGATCTTTTTGCTTATGTCGCTTTCTGGTGGCGCTCAGTCGGCTCCAGGGTTCTGTCGCCACGTTTATCCGGACGGATCTTTTGCTCCTTATTTCCAGTAAATCAATTAAGGGGCATTGTTTCAATCAAATTCGCTCCGCCTGCGGGGGCTCTATCACTAATTAGATAGAGCCCCCGCAGGCGTTTTATAGGTTTGTTAACGTTGTCCTTCAATTTATGACGGGTTAATTAGCGGAGACCAACGAGGGTATAAAGATGCTATGTCTACAGTGGACAGCAAGATTCCCGAGGTCATACGGTCTGTCCATGGTTTATGACCAAATGTGTGACTCTGAGCAACTCGGAGCCAGCTAATTCATTTGTGAACAAAATATGGAGTGCGCGATTCCCGCCCACGGCGCCCCTCCGGTCTGGCAATATATCTCCTTGCCGCGCGGCCCGGTCGGACCGGATCAGCCGCCAGGCGTGCACCTTGAGAACCGGATACTGCGAGGATGGACACACCAGTTGTGTCGCATCCGGGCAGACATCGAACCATTTGAAATGGTCTAACTTGGATTTGTTTTTCGCAAGGCCGCCGAGAGGCGGCCCCGAGAAATTCCTTTTCCTATACAGAACCATATGAATCGAACGGAACCGATCAGCGATGGACTGAGAGGACCGGACGGGCTCGAAGCCCAGATATTTTGGACGGAGAGTTCGATCCTGGCTCAGGATGAACGCTGGCGGCGCGCCTAACACATGCAAGTCGAACGGCACCCACCTCCGGGTGGAAGCGAGTGGCGAACGGCTGAGTAACACGTGGAGAACCTGCCCCCTCCCCCGGGATAGCCGCCCGAAAGGACGGGTAATACCGGATACCCCGGGGTGCCGCATGGCACCCCGGCTAAAGCCCCGACGGGAGGGGATGGCTCCGCGGCCCATCAGGTAGACGGCGGGGTGACGGCCCACCGTGCCGACAACGGGTAGCCGGGTTGAGAGACCGACCGGCCAGATTGGGACTGAGACACGGCCCAGACTCCTACGGGAGGCAGCAGTGGGGAATCTTGCGCAATGGGGGGAACCCTGACGCAGCGACGCCGCGTGCGGGACGGAGGCCTTCGGGTCGTAAACCGCTTTCAGCAGGGAAGAGTCAAGACTGTACCTGCAGAAGAAGCCCCGGCTAACTACGTGCCAGCAGCCGCGGTAATACGTAGGGGGCGAGCGTTATCCGGATTCATTGGGCGTAAAGCGCGCGTAGGCGGCCCGGCAGGCCGGGGGTCGAAGCGGGGGGCTCAACCCCCCGAAGCCCCCGGAACCTCCGCGGCTTGGGTCCGGTAGGGGAGGGTGGAACACCCGGTGTAGCGGTGGAATGCGCAGATATCGGGTGGAACACCGGTGGCGAAGGCGGCCCTCTGGGCCGAGACCGACGCTGAGGCGCGAAAGCTGGGGGAGCGAACAGGATTAGATACCCTGGTAGTCCCAGCCGTAAACGATGGACGCTAGGTGTGGGGGGACGATCCCCCCGTGCCGCAGCCAACGCATTAAGCGTCCCGCCTGGGGAGTACGGCCGCAAGGCTAAAACTCAAAGGAATTGACGGGGGCCCGCACAAGCAGCGGAGCATGTGGCTTAATTCGAAGCAACGCGGAGAACCTTACCAGGGCTTGACATATGGGTGAAGCGGGGGAGACCCCGTGGCCGAGAGGAGCCCATACAGGTGGTGCATGGCTGTCGTCAGCTCGTGTCGTGAGATGTTGGGTTAAGTCCCGCAACGAGCGCAACCCCCGCCGCGTGTTGCCATCGGGTGATGCCGGGAACCCACGCGGGACCGCCGCCGTCAAGGCGGAGGAGGGCGGGGACGACGTCAAGTCATCATGCCCCTTATGCCCTGGGCTGCACACGTGCTACAATGGCCGGTACAGAGGGATGCCACCCCGCGAGGGGGAGCGGATCCCGGAAAGCCGGCCCCAGTTCGGATTGGGGGCTGCAACCCGCCCCCATGAAGTCGGAGTTGCTAGTAATCGCGGATCAGCATGCCGCGGTGAATGCGTTCCCGGGCCTTGTACACACCGCCCGTCACACCACCCGAGTCGTCTGCACCCGAAGTCGCCGGCCCAACCGTCAAGGGGGGAGGCGCCGAAGGTGTGGAGGGTGAGGGGGGTGAAGTCGTAACAAGGTAGCCGTACCGGAAGGTGCGGCTGGATCACCTCCTTTCTAGGGAGATAAATCTTCTAGAGAGATCAACTTAACTCGAATAGAGGGCAGGAGCCCGTCCGGTGGATGTCGCCCGGGGGAAGTCCCCGCAGCACCCGGTCCCCGGGGTCGCACCCGCGTACCTTGAGAGCCGCATAGCGATAGGAGAGAGATGGAAGATCATTCTTCCAGACTCGATTCTTTTCTGCGATTTATCAGACAGAATGATAGCAATCATTCATCCGATCCAAACAAGAAGAATTCACTTATTAATGAGTGAGGAGCATCTGATCGCGAGCACAGTGAGGACACTGTGCCGCGGTATGAGATACCCGAATTGCGACATACGAGCGCTATTCATGATATCGATTAATTAATTTTAGCGACACGTGGATATCCCGCGGGCCCGAGTGCGGTCCCGCAAGATACCACGGGCGCACGGCGGATGCCTTGGCACAGGGAGCCGATGAAGGACGCGGCAAGCTGCGATAATCCCCGGCGAGGAGCACACATCCTTCGACCCGGGGGTCTCCGAATGGGCGAACCCATCCGTAGCAGTACGGATATCCCGACCCCGAACACATAGGGGCCGGGAGGACAACCCGGGGAACTGAAACATCTAAGTACCCGGAGGAGAGGAAATCAATCTCGAGACTCCCCGAGTAGCGGCGAGCGAAAGGGGACCGATGGCCAAACCGTCGAGCGGGCATACCCGGCAGGGGTTCCGCCGGCGGGGTTGCAGGGCCGCGCATCCGGGGGCTGCCGCCCCCGGGCGCAGGTCCGGCTGGGGAGCGGAACGGCATGGGAGGGCCGGCCGCAGCGGGTGACAGCCCCGTACGCGAACCCAGACCGGACGGCGCGACGCGGTCCCTGAGTAGGGCCGGGCACGTGAAACCCGGTCCGAACCTGGGTGGACCACCATCCAAGCCTGAGTACTACCCTGTGACCGATAGCGCACCAGTACCGTGAGGGAAAGGTGAAAAGCACCCCGGGAGGGGAGTGAAACAGTACCTGAAACCGTGCGCCCACGAGCAGTCGGAGCACCCTTCGGGGTGTGACGGCGTGCCTTTTGTAGAATGAGCCAGCGAGTCGCTGGCGCGGGGCGAGGTTAACCGAAAGGGAGCCGTAGCGAAAGCGAGCCTTAACAGGGCGACTTGAGTCCCGCGCCGCGGACGCGAAGCCGGGTGAGCTATCCGTGGGCAGGCTGAAGCGGGGGTAAGACCCCGTGGAGGGCCGAACGCACGTCGGTTGAAAACGGCGGCGATGACCTGCGGATAGGGGTGAAAGGCCAATCAAACCCGGAGATATCTCGTTCTCCCCGAAATAGCTTTAGGGCTAGCGTCGCGCGTTCACCGCCGGAGGTAGAGCACCGGATGGACGAGGGGGCTTCGCCGCCTACCGAATCCAACCGAACTCCGAATGCCGGCGGCCCAGAGCGCGGCAGTCAGAGCATGTGGGCTAAGCTGTGTGCTCGAGAGGGAAACAGCCCGGACCGCCCGCTAAGGTCCCCAAGTTCCAGCCGAGTGGCAAAGGATGTGCGTCCGCCCAGACAACCAGGATGTTGGCTTAGAAGCAGCCATCCATTCAAAGAGTGCGTAACAGCTCACTGGTCGAGTGGACATGCGCCGACAATACACGGGGCTAAGCTGGACACCGAAGCGGCGGGATTTTGATTTTCAGAATCGGTAGGGGAGCTTCCCATGGGCGGTGAAGCCGCCGGGCGACCGGCGGTGGAGCGCATGGGAGTGAGAATGCTGGCATGAGTAGCGAGAGACGAGAGAGTAACTCGTCCGCCGTGAACCCGAGGTTTCCTGGGCAAGGCTAATCCTCCCAGGGTCAGTCGGGGGCTAAGGCGAGGCCGGGAGGCGTAGCCGACGCGCAGCAGGCAGACATTCCTGCACCGCGCACGCGGCGCTACGACCGACGGGGCGACGGATGGGGGTGGCTCGGCGGGGTTCTGGACGTCCCCGTGATGGAGCGCGGCCCGCGGACCAGGGAAATCCGGTCCGCACGAGGGCGAGGCTCCGGACGAAGCGACTGAGCGAAGCGAGTGAGCCCGAGGTCCCTAGAAAAACCCCTAGGCAGGCGCGTGCGCGCCCGTACCGCAAACCGACACAGGTGGGTGGGTAGAACATACCGAGGCGATCGGGTCAACCATGGTCAAGGAACTCGGCACAATGGCCCCGTAACTTCGGGAGAAGGGGTGCCCGCGCGTACGTGAACGGACTTGCTCCGGGAGCGGAGGCGGGCCGCAGTGGAGAGGCCCAAGCGACTGTTTACCAAAAACACAGGACTCTGCAGAAGCCGCAAGGCGACGTATAGGGTCTGACGCCTGCCCGGTGCCGGAAGGTCACGCGGAGGAGTTAGCCGCAAGGCGAAGCCCCGAAGCCAAGCCCCGGTAAACGGCGGCCGTAACTATAACGGTCCTAAGGTAGCGAAATTCCTTGTCGGGTAAGTTCCGACCTGCACGAAAGGCGCAACGACTTGGGCGCTGTCTCGACCATGGACCCGGTGAAATTGCACTGGTCGTGAAGATGCGACTTACCCGCGGAAGGACGGAAAGACCCCGTGAACCTTCACTGCAGCTTGGCATTGGCCGCTGGTCCCGCGTGTAGAGGATAGGCAGGAGGCATCGATCCGGAGGCGCCAGCCCCCGGGGAGCCGCCCTTGGAATACTGCCCTCGCGCGACCGGCGTCCTAACCCGAGGCCGTCAACCGGCTCGGGGACCGTGCCAGGCGGGCAGTTTGACTGGGGCGGTCGCCTCCTAAAGGGTAACGGAGGCGCGCGAAGGTCCGCTCGGGACGGTCGGCAACCGTCCTTTTGAATGCAAGAGTACAAGCGGGCTTGACTGCGAGGCCCACAAGCCGAGCAGGTGCGAAAGCAGGCTCTAGTGATCCGGCGGCCCCGAGTGGGTGGGCCGTCGCTCAACGGATAAAAGGTACTCCGGGGATAACAGGCTGATCTTGCCCAAGAGTCCACATCGACGGCAAGGTTTGGCACCTCGATGTCGGCTCATCGCATCCTGGGGCTGGAGCAGGTCCCAAGGGTACGGCTGTTCGCCGTTTAAAGCGGTACGCGAGCTGGGTTCAGAACGTCGTGAGACAGTTCGGTCCCTATCCTCCGTGGGCGCAGGAGAATCGATGGAGGCTGCCCCCAGTACGAGAGGACCGGGGTGGACGCACCTCCGGTGAACCGGTTGTCGACCAACGGCACGGCCGGGTAGCCGCGTGCGGCGCGGATAACCGCTGAAGGCATCTAAGCGGGAAGCCGTTCCAGGGATTAGTTCTCCTTCCGGTAAGGGCCCAGGTAGACTACCTGGTCGATAGACGGCAGGTGCAAGGACGGCGACGTCCTCAGCCGAGCCGCACTAATCGCCCGAGCTCTTCCGGAACCGCACCTCGCGGCCCGCGGGACTGAGCGCTCACGCGCGCGGTCCGGGCACGAGGATGCCCCCGAGTCGACTCCTCCTATGCGCCATGCGGCCCCCAGGGCACGTAGATGAGACCCAGGACACCGTAACGGTGGGCGCCGCCCACCGGTCAGCGGCCAGAGCATGGGGGGCACGCCCGGTCCCGTTCCGAACCCGGAAGCTAAGCCCCATCGCGCCGAGAGTACTGCGGGGCCAGCCCGTGGGAGGCCAGGGCGCCGCTGACCGGTGGACGGCACCGAGCCGTCGCAAGACTTGAAGAAGGGGGAGGCCTCGCGGCCTCCCCCTTTTTTTGCGTTATATATAAGCTGTGTCTTGTGAACGGGTCCTTCCTTTGACTCTCTTACTGTTTGGCTGTTTTTTGAACTGTCGCTTTCTATTTGCGCGATAATAACTCCCATTGGCGTTGGGGAGGGTTTGATGTTTACCGTATTTGTCTTGGGCAATATTGCTTCGGGTAAGTCTACTGCCTGCCGCTATCTCGAATCTCATGGCGCCATGCTTATCGATCTGGACGAGCTCGCCAAATCGCTGTATGTGCCAGGCTCCGATATCGTCAATGCCCTCGCGGAAGAATTCGGTTGGGACATTCTAGACGGGGAGGGCGGCATTCGCCGCGATGTCCTCGCTGTTCGAGCTTTCGCCTCTCCTGATACAGTTGCGCGGCTCAACGGCATCGTTCATCCGGTTCTCATCGAACAGCTGTCACTGAGGATTCTTGATCCGGTTTGCTGCACGGTTTCGTCCCCCCGTTATCCCTTTGCGGTTGTCGAGGTTTCTGCCCCGACTGGGTTTGAGGATGCTTTTGGGCTGGCTGATGAAATTCTGGTTATCAGCGCTCCTTTAGCAGTTCGTCGCGAGCGTGCCATCCATCGTGGTATGGAGTCCTCTGATTTTGATGCTCGCTCTGCATGCCAACCTGATGAGGCTTCGCTTTGCCATCTCGCTACGACGGTAATCGATAATGCGGCAGGCGATAATTCGCTCTTTGAACAACTGGACGCATGGCTTGCGCGCCATGGCTTCGCGGATGTAGTGGATAAGGAGGAGGACGATGCCTAAGACACGTTTCTTTACGTGGTATCGCGTGGCGCCACTTGCTGTTGTGTTCGTCTTCGGCCTTATTTCGCTCGTCTACTCGTATGCTCCTGCCGCCTTCTTTAAGCCTTTGTATCCAATTGACTACGAGGCATATGTAAAGCAATCGAGCATTTCGCACAATCTTGATCCATATCTGGTGTGTGCTGTCATAAAGTCGGAATCGAATTGGGATCCCGAGGCTGAGTCGAATCAAGGTGCTCGGGGGCTGATGCAGCTGATGCCCGAGACTGCCCAGGATATGATTGCCAAGGGTCTTGTCGATGGTGGCGAGTATTCGGCCGACAACCTTAACGATCCGGCTACGAACATCGAGTTTGGCTGTGCGTATCTTTCGTATCTTCTAACGTATTTTAACGGGTCGACTGACAGTGCCATTGCCGCCTATAACGCCGGCATGGGCAATGTCGACGGATGGGCGCAGCAGAGCACGTCGCTTCATAATGCAATCACCTTTCCCGAGACGCAGGCGTATCTGATTCGTGTCAATAATGCCTGGGTTCGCTACAAGACCCTCTATCCCGATCGGTTCGTATAGGACTATGCCCGCCGCCTGCGTATACTGCAGATATATGAGTTAGGAGTATCCATGGCGGAATTTGAAGTTGAGCGTGTTGGAGGAGAGCTCAAACGTTTTGGCGTTGAGGGCTCTGAGGTGCCGTTTGAGGTCGTGTCTCCATACGAGCCCGCTGGTTCCCAGCCTAAGGCCATTGAGTCGCTTGTGCAGGGCGTGAGGGACGGAGATCGCTATCAGGTTTTGCTGGGCGTGACTGGTTCGGGCAAGACCTTCACGATGGCTAAGACTATTGAGGCCCTGGGGAAGCCGACGCTGGTCATGGCTCCCAATAAAACCCTCGCCGCCCAGCTTGCGAGCGAGCTCAAGGAATTCTTTCCCAACAACGCCGTGGTCTACTTCGTCTCGTACTACGACTATTATCAGCCCGAGGCATATGTACCGCAGAGTGATACGTATATCGAGAAGGATTCCTCGATTAACGAAGAGGTCGAGATGCTGCGACATCAGGCGACCGCATCGCTGCTTTCTCGACGCGACGTGATCGTCGTCGCATCGGTCTCGTGTATCTATGGCATCGGTTCTCCCGAGGACTATGCGGGCCTAGCTCCGAACGTCGACAAGAAGGTGCCGCTCGAGCGCGATGACTTTATCCATGCGCTTATCGATATCCAGTACGATCGCAATGACTATGATTTGGCACGCGGTACCTTCCGTGTGCGCGGCGATGTCGTCGACGTGTATCCGCCCTATGCCGAGCACCCGTTGCGGTTTGAGTTCTTTGGCGACGAGGTCGAGCTGATTGCCGAGATCGACGAGGTTACCGGCGAGATGCTGCGTGAGTACGAGGCCATTCCCGTGTGGCCGGCCTCGCACTACGTGACTGAAAAGCCTAAGGTCAAAGCGGCTCTGAAATCAATCAGTGAAGAGTGCGAGAAGCGTGTGGCCGAGCTCAAGGCGACTGATAAGCTGCTCGAGGCGCAGCGTCTACAGCAGCGCACTGACTATGATCTCGAGATGCTCGAGACCATGGGTTTTTGTAACGGTATCGAGAACTACTCGCGTCATCTGGACGGTCGAAAACCGGGCGAGCCGCCGTTTACCCTGATCGATTACTTTCCTAAGGACATGCTCTGCATCATCGACGAGAGCCATGTAACGGTGCCGCAGATCCGCGGCATGCACGAAGGCGACCGCTCGCGTAAGGTGACGCTGGTGGAGCATGGCTTTCGTCTGCCTTCGGCACTCGATAACCGCCCGCTTCGTTTCGATGAGTTTGAGGCGAGGATTCCCCAGTTCATCTACGTTTCGGCCACGCCGGGCGACTATGAGCTGCGGGTGAGCCAGAACGACGTTGAGCAGATCATTCGTCCGACCGGCCTGCTCGACCCCAAGATCGATGTGCGTCCGGTTCGTGGGCAGATTGACGATCTTGAGGACGAGATTCGCGAGCGCGTTGCCCGCAAGGAGCGCGTGCTGGTGACCACGCTCACCAAGCGCATGGCCGAGGACCTGACCGACCATCTGCTTGATGCCGGCATTAAGGTCAATTACATGCACTCCGATACAGCGACGATGGACCGTGTCGAGATCCTGCGAACGCTGCGCGAGGGAAAGATTGATGTTCTCGTTGGCATCAACCTGCTCCGCGAGGGTCTAGACCTTCCCGAGGTCTCGCTGGTGGCAATTCTCGACGCTGACAAGGAAGGCTTCTTGCGCAATCGCCGTTCGTTGATTCAGACGATTGGCCGTGCGGCCCGTAATGCCGACGGCGAGGTCATCATGTATGCAGACGTTGTGACCGATTCGATGAAAGAAGCCATCGAGGAGACGCAGCGCCGTCGCGAGATTCAGATGGCATATAACGAAGAGCATGGCATTGTGCCCAAGACGGTCCGCAAGGCCATTAACGACATTTCGAGCTTTATTGCCGAGGCCGAAAAGACTGTGGGCTCGAAGGGACGCTCTAGGGGCGATTCGCTGGGTCACGGTGCGTTCTATACACCCGACGAAAACGGCGAGGGCGCCGCGCCGGAGACGGTGGCACCCGAGCAGACGCTTGCCGAGCAGCTGGAAGGGCTACCGCATGACGAGCTCGTACGGATCGTCGAGACCATGGAGGAAGACATGCGTAACGCTTCCGCCGCCATGGACTTTGAGGAGGCGGCACGTCTGCGCGATGCCGTCGTTCAGATTCGGGTGATGCTTGAGGGCGCATCTGAGGACGAAACGATCGAGCGTTTGCGTTCACAGGCTCGCAAGGGCTCTACCTTTGCTTCGGGCAGAAAACGCCAGGGTGCGCGATTCAGGAAGTAGCGAACAGGCCCCGAGTTCCCTGTGGAGCTCGGGGCCTGTGTCGTTCGGACGCGGGGGTTCGTGCACTAGAGGTCTGCTATCAGCGCCTCGGCGCAACGGATGCCGTCAGTGGCGGCACTCATGATGCCGCCGGCATATCCGGCACCCTCGCCGCAAGGGTAAAGACCCGGGGTCGACGCGGCGTGGCATGTTCGATCGCGGGTGACGGTGACCGGGGAGCTCGAACGCGTCTCCACGCCAGTGAGAACCGCATCGGGACGGTCATAGCCACGCAGTTTCTTGCCGAGCAGAGGGATTCCCAAACGAAGCGATTCGACGATATGCTGCGGGAGGGTATCGTCGATCGCCGTCCAGGTCACGCCAAGTGGATAGGTTGGTTTTACCTTTCCGGGCGCCGTGCTGGCGCGCCCCGCAAGGAAATCTCCGACGAGCTGTGCCGGCGCGTTCCAGTTGGAGCCACCCAGGCGATAGGCGGCTCGCTCGCAGGCGCGCTGGAGCTCAATGCCCGCGAGCGGATCATCGCCGGGAAGGTCGTTAGGTGTGACGTTAACGAGTAGGGCGGCATTTGCGTTGCGCCCGTCGCGGGCATTGAGGCTGGCGCCGTTGACGCACAGATGGCCCTGCTCGGAAGAAGCCGCGACAACCTGTCCGCCGGGGCACATACAAAACGAGAACACGCTGCGGCCGTTGGGGAGATGGGCGACAAGCTTGTAGGGGGCTGCTCCGAGTACCGGGTGCCCCGCCGAAGGGCCATATTGGGCACGGTCGATGTCGCGCTGTGGATGCTCGATGCGCACACCCATGGCAAAGGTCTTTTGCGCGAGGGCAACGTTATGTTTTTTGAGAAGCTCGAATACGTCGCGGGCGGAATGGCCGCAGGCGAGAATGAGGTGCTTTGTGGCGATTGTCTCGCTTGCGGTTTCTTGGGGCGTTTGGACATCGACGCCGGTAATGGCGCCAGATCCATCGGTTCGAATATTGACGAGCTTTGTTCGATAGCGGACGGTTCCGCCGAGTTGCTCGATGCGCTGAGAAATGTTGGTGACGACGGCGGGGAGGATGTCGGAGCCAATGTGCGGCTTGGCATCCCACAGGATGTCGCGAGGTGATCCCGCATCGACGAAGGTCTCGAGAATCAGTCGATGGGCGGGATTCTTGGTTCCCGTGTTGAGCTTGCCGTCCGAGAAGGTCCCTGCGCCGCCCAGGCCAAATTGGATATTGCTTTCGGGGTCGAGGGTGCGCTCCTTAAGAAAGAGATCAATCGCTTCCGAGCGGCGAAGTGCGGGGTCGCCGCGCTCGATGAGCAGGGGTTTAAGGCCCGCTTCGGCAAGGGTCAGGGCGGCGAAGAGACCGGCGCAGCCGGCGCCGACAACGACGGGACGCCCCTTGGGTGCATTCGGGACAGGGTTGGGGAATGAAGGAGCCTCGCCGCCTACCATGCGGATGCGCGAGCGGTCGCGCTCGGCGACGCGGCCGACCAACTCCTGCTCGAGTCGGGAGCTTGTCAGCTCAACTCGAAAGCTCAAAATAAAATGAACATCTAGCTTTTTACGGGCGTCGATTGACTTGCGATGGAGCTCAATTGCTTTAATCTGGGAACCCTCGCATCGCAGGGCTCGTTTGACGGCGCGTCTGCCAATAGCAAGGCAGGCGGTTTCATCGCCGGCCTCATCGAGTGACGCGTGGACTTGGGTGATTTCGATCATCGAGGTCTCCTTAGATGCAAGAAAGAGGCCGCCCGGTGTCCCAGACGGCCCGAATGCGTTTTGATTATAGACTGCGCGGCTATAGGCTGCTTGCAGCGCGAATACCCGAGATCCAAGCCCACGCAAGGTTGAAACCGCCGCAATCGGCATCGATGTCGAGCGCCTCGCCACAGATGTAAAGTGGGGCGCCTGCCGCGTTGCTCACGCAGAGGTTAGGAGCCGAGATGCTCTCGATGGGCACGCCGCCGCGCGTGACCTGGGCCGAACGCTCCTCTGTCGTTCCCTCGACGAGCAGCTTAAAGTGCTTGAGGATTGAGACCAGATGGATGACGTCGTACGACCCAGGGTGGCACTGTTCGAATGCGGTGCAGACAACGTGAGAGAACTGCGGGGCGAGCATGCCGTCGAGCCAGCGGCGGTCGCGGGGTGAAAAGCCGCCGAGCAACTCAACTCGCTGGTTGAGCATATCGAGCAACTCGTCTTTGGAGAGGTCGGGGAAAACGTCGAGCAGAATCGTGTCGCCGCGCTGGACGCGACGGGAGAGGTTAAAGGCGGCAACGCCCGAGATGCCAAAGGTTCGGAAGAGCACTTCGCCGTCTTCGCGCCAGAGCTCCTCGTGATTGCGGGTGAGCGTCAAACGGGCGCGGACGCGCAGGCCATCCAGCGTCTTGAGCGCAGTCTGGTCGCCGAAGACCGATGCCGACACAGGGCAGAGGACGGGGTGCTGCGGGGTGAGGGGAAGATTGAACGTCTTCGCGATGTCGGCAGGGCTGCCGCCCGTAGCGATAATTACGGCCTTTGCCTGCAGCGTCTCGTTCTTGCGAGGGGTGTCGGCGAGTGCCTTCCGAAGCGAGCGGAGTTCCGATTTTCGGTCGTCGTGCATTTTTGCCTTGAGTGCTCGCGCGGGACGGTCTATTTGGAGCGCCCAGCCCTCGGGGGCTTTGAATGCCGAGGCAACGTTTGCTCCGCAGATCAAGGTGATACCCAGGTGATTGCAAGCGTTGAGAAGCGCATCGCGCACCGATTCGGCACGAAGGGAGCGCGGATACAGCCGGCCCTCCTCGGAGGTCGTCATGATGCCCAGCGAGGAGAAGAAACTGCCGAGCTCTTGCTCAGGCTGGGGACCCATGATGGATTCGACGAATTCGGGGTGGTTGTACCGCTGGAAATCAATTGATTCGTTGGAAAGGTTACAGCGGCCGTTGCCGGTCGCAAGGAGTTTAAGGCCGCAGGCAACATCGCGCTCAACGATGCAGACGCTTTTGCCTGCGCGTGCGGCCGTAATGGCGGCGGCGAGACCCGAGGCCCCGCCGCCGATTACCAAGACGTTATAGGAGGCGTTTGTGTTCACTTAGGCCTCGGCGGTCTCGTGCGGGGCAATGGCCTCGACGGCAGAGACGGCCTGGGGCAGCATGTGTGCGGGCAGTGCGGTCTCAACCTCGCCCTTATCGCAAGCCTCGGCGAGTGCCGGATTGATGGGAAGCTGCCCTAGGATCTCGAGGTTGTAACGCTCGGCGACCTCGGGGAGCTTGCTCTTGCCAAAGACTTCGATCTTCTTGCCGCAATCGGGGCACTCGATATAGCTCATGTTTTCGACGATTCCCAGAATGGGGACGTTCATCTTCTCGGCCATGTTGACCGCCTTGGCGACGATCATCGAGACCAGATCCTGCGGGCTCGTGACGATGACGATGCCATCGACGGGCAGCGACTGGAAGACCGTGAGGGCGACGTCGCCCGTTCCCGGAGGCATGTCGACCAGCAGGTAGTCGATGGGGCCCCATGAGGTTTCGCTCCAGAACTGCCTGATGGCACCCGCGATAACCGGACCGCGCCAGAGGACGGGGTCGGTTTCGTTTTGGAGTAGCAGGTTAGAACTCATAACCTTGACGCCGTGCTCGGAGATTTCGGGAAGCATAAGGTTGCCGAGGGCATGGACATGGCGTCCGCTCATGCCGAACATCTTGGGGATAGAGGGGCCGGTGATATCGGCATCGAGGACGCCGACCTTGTGGCCGTGGCGGGAAAGCTCCGTGGCGATGGCGCCGGTGACGAATGACTTGCCGACGCCGCCCTTGCCAGAAAGCACGGCGATAACGCGCTTGACCTCGGACAGCGTATTCTCCTCAAATTGCGACGGCGACGTTTGCCCGCCGGCTGCCTGTGCGTGCTCGCAACCCATGTAAGACTCCTTATGAATGATATTGGGACCAGGATCCCACGATGTGACACGAGCGTCATTGTACCCTCGTTTGCGAGCGGGAGTCATTCATGATGCGTGGTAGGTGATCGACGGTATTCGAAAGTACGGTCCGAGCGTGCAGCCTGCGGCGTCAGGCAACGCAAAAGGTCTGCGAATCTTGTATTACGAACATCTGTGCGCGTCGAGTGCGCTAAACTCATCGTCAGTGTGATTTGAAGTTGTAGGAGGCAAGGAGCTTCCATGTCTGATTCTTCTATCGTTATTCGCGGCGCGCGCGAGCATAACCTGCGCGATATCGATGTTTCCATTCCGCGCGACCAGCTCGTGGTCATAACCGGTCTTTCCGGATCGGGCAAGAGCTCGCTGGCGTTCGATACCATCTATGCCGAGGGCCAGCGCCGTTACGTCGAGAGCCTTTCGAGCTATGCACGTCAGTTTTTGGGCCAGATGGACAAGCCCGATCTGGACTCGATTGACGGCCTGTCGCCGGCTGTGTCGATCGATCAGAAGACGACGTCCAAAAACCCACGCTCGACGGTGGGCACCGTAACCGAGATTTACGACTATCTGCGTCTGCTGTTTGCTCGCGTGGGAACGCCGCACTGTCCTGAGTGCGGTCGTGTCATTGAACGTCAGACGACCGATCAGGTCGCCGATAAGGTGCTGGCGGCGGGGGAGGGCCGTCGCGCGTTTGTGTTGGCGCCGGTGGTTCGTGGACGCAAGGGCGAATATGCCAAGCTGTTTGAGGACCTGCGTGCGGAGGGCTTTAGCCGCGTGCGCGTCGACGGCGAGGTGCGCTCGCTTGACGACCCTATCGACCTGGACAAGAAGTTCAAACACGACATTGAGGTCGTGGTCGACCGTATCGTGATTCGACAGAACTCCCTGGGTCGCATTGCCGAGTCCGTTGAGCAGGCGACGGCACTGGCGCACGGTAACGTGAACGTGTACATGCTGCCCGACCGCGACGCTCCCGAGGGAACCGAGGGCGAGCTGCTGGAGTATTCGCTGGCACTGGCGTGCCCGGAGCACGGGCATTCCATCGACGACCTGCAGCCGCGCGATTTCTCGTTCAACGCGCCCTATGGCGCATGTCCCGAGTGCGATGGCCTGGGCTTTAAAAAGACAGTCGATGCCGAGGCGCTGATTGAAGACCCCTCAAAGTCGATTGCCGACGGAGTCTTTGGCAGCCTGTTCGGAAATTCCAACTATTATCCGCAGATTTTTGCCGCGGTCTGCAAACACTTTAAGGTGAGTGCCGATACGCCATGGGAAGACCTGCCCCCGCGGGTGCGTCGTGCGTTTTTGGATGGCATGGGCGACACGAAGATTTCGGTCGACTATCAAAAGCTCGACGGGCGTCGCAGCCAGTGGGACACTAAGTTCTCGGGTGTGCGCAACATCCTGTACGAGCGCTACAGCGAGACGACGAACGAGAACACCAAGGCTCGCTTGGAGAAATACATTCGCGAAGAGCCATGCTCGAGCTGTCACGGTGCTCGCCTGCGTCCCGAGATGCTTGCCGTCACCGTAGGCGGCAAGTCCATTTACGATGTCTGCTGCCTGTCGTGTCGCGAGTCGCTCGAGTTTTTTGAGGGCCTGGAGCTTACCGAGCGTCAGCGGTTTATCGGCGGGCGCATCGTCAAGGAGATCCTGGAGCGCCTGCGTTTTCTGGTCGACGTCGGACTCGACTATCTGACGCTCGATCGTGCCTCGGCGACGCTTTCCGGCGGTGAGGCCCAGCGCATTCGCCTGGCAACGCAGATCGGCGCCGGCCTCATGGGCGTTCTGTACATTCTGGACGAGCCGTCGATCGGCCTTCACCAACGCGATAACGAGCGCCTGATCAAGACGCTCGAGCGCTTGCGCGATATCGGTAATACCGTTATCGTCGTCGAGCACGACGAAGATACAATTCGCGCTGCCGACTACGTGATCGATATGGGTCCCGGTGCGGGCGTTAACGGTGGACACGTGGTCGCCGCGGGAACGCCTGCCGATATCATGGCGTGCCCCGATTCCATGACGGGTGCCTATTTGACCGGCAAGCGGATGATCCGCGTGCCCGATGAGCGCCGCAAGCCCGGCCGTGGCTGTCTTAAGATCACGGGTGCCCGCGCTAACAACCTCAAAAACGTTACCGCCAAGATTGAGTTCGGTACGCTCACGGTCGTTACCGGTGTTTCGGGATCGGGCAAGAGCTCCCTGGTCACCGATACGATTGCGCCCGCTCTTACGAATGCCATTCATCGTTCGACGCGTCCCGTGGGGCCGTACAAGAAGATTGAGGGCATCGAGTGCATCGATAAGGTAATCGATATCGACCAGTCACCGATCGGTCGCACGCCGCGTTCGAACCCTGCGACCTATATTGGCCTGTGGGATGATCTGCGTGCGCTATTTGCAAGCACGCCGGAGTCGAAGGCGCGCGGCTACTCGCCGGGACGTTTCTCCTTTAACGTAAGCGGCGGTCGCTGCGAGGCGTGCAAGGGCGATGGCCAGATCAAGATCGAGATGCACTTCCTTCCCGATATCTATGTCCCCTGTGAGGTATGTGGCGGTAAGCGTTATAACCGCGAGACACTCGAGGTTACCTACCGCGGCAAGACAATCTCGGACGTGCTCGACATGAGTGTCACCGAAGCACTGGCTTTCTTTGGGAATATCCCGCAGATTAAGCGCAAGCTGCAGACCCTATATGACGTGGGTCTGGGCTACGTGAGCTTGGGCCAGCCCGCTACGACGCTTTCGGGCGGCGAGGCGCAGCGCGTGAAGCTCGCCAAGGAGCTTCATCGTCGTCAGACAGGCAAGACGTTCTACATTTTGGACGAGCCCACAACCGGCCTTCATTTTGAGGATGTTCGCCAGCTGCTCGACGTGTTGCAACGCCTGGTCGATGCGGGCAACACGGTTCTGGTGATCGAGCACAACCTTGATGTCATCAAGGTTGCCGACCGCCTGATCGATATGGGCCCCGAGGGCGGCAATGGCGGCGGAACCGTCGTGGTTTCAGGCACGCCGGAACAAGTCGCGGCATGTTCGCAGAGCTACACGGGCAAGTTCTTGGCGCCGCTGCTCAAGCGTGACCGTGAGCGTCAGGCGCAGCTCGACGCGCAGTAAAGAGACGTTGTAGTACCGACGCGCCACCGATTCCTTCTGATTCGGTGGCGCTTCTGTGTGTCGAGATGGCATATGCGGCGGAATTGGCCCTATACTTAATCTTTGCGTCGCTCTGCAAGGGAAAGGATGTGCCATGGCAAAGGCTGTTAAGACGCCAAAAACCAATGCGATGCGCGAGCTGGAAAGCGCCGGCATCTCCTATGTTCTCCATACGTACGAAGACGATGGCGATGAATCGTCAGGTCTGGGCGTCGCGATTTCCGAGCAGCTCGGCGAGGAGCCCGGTCAGGGATTTAAGACTCTGGTCTGCACGACGCCGTCCAACGACCATGTCGTGTGCTGCATTCCTGTTGTTGACGAGCTCGACCTCAAGGCCGCCGCGCGCGCCGCAGGCGAAAAGTCGCTGACCATGATGCATGTCAAAGATTTGCTTGCCGCGACGGGGTATGTCCGCGGCGGTTGCAGTCCGGTCGGTATGAAAAAACGATTCCGGACGCTTATCGATGAGACATGCGTCCTTTGGGATACCATTTTTATCTCGGGTGGCAAGCGCGGCTATCAGCTTGAGCTTGCTCCCGATGACTTAGTTGCATTTTGCGGGGCGACGGTTGCCCCGATCACGAGAGAGGACTGAGCGATGCCGCAGGAAGAATCAAAGTCCGGAGCTCACTTTGCAAAAGGGTCGGCTCCTCAGGCGCCCGCGCCCGAGGCCGCTTCGTTCGATAACGAGATTCGACGCGCCTGGTCTGCTGCCGCTGACCCGGGCGAGACGGCCGTGTACTTGCGTGCCGCCGGTGCCGGCACGGCGCTTCCCCGTACGGTTCTTTCTTCGGCTCGTCCCGATGAGACGGCTGTCTTTTTGGCCGCCGCTCAATCGAGCGCCAGCGTGATGCCGATCGCCTCCGAGGCTCCTCGTGCGCCGCGTCCCGATGAGACGGCGGTGTTTTTGATGGCGGCCCAGGGAAAGAGCGCGCCGCAGAGCGCCCCTGCCGTTCGTTCCGCCAAACCCGCGGCTCATGATGATGGCGAACCGCTTCTTTCGGATGACGAATGGTCGCCGCTTGGTTCGACCGATCCCGTCGAGGGCGTGGCCATCGACGGTGATGACGACTGGGACCCTCTGTCGTTTTCTGCCCGAACCGTCGCCGCCAATGAAGTTGACACGGTGTTTGGCGACCATGCCATATTCGATGATGATGCCGTATCCGGTAACAACATGCCGAACAGCGATGACGCCGCACCTGCTGATGACGCCGTTTTGGTTGACGACCCCTTTGCGATGACCGGCTCCTTTGCCGTCGTGGACGATTTACTGCCACAAGATGAGGTTCATGAGGACTCTCAGGACGACGTAGACGATATGGGTTCGTCGGACTACTCCACGGTTGGTCGTTCTGCTGGCCTCATGACCGTGCTGACCATCGTGTCGCGCGTCACCGGGTTTATCCGCACGTGGGCCATGGCGGCCGCCATCGGCATGTCGCTGCTCTCGTCCTCCTATCAGGTTGCCAACAACCTGCCCAACATGCTCTACGAGCTCGTGATGGGCGGCATGCTCGTTACGGCGTTTTTGCCGGTGTATATGGGCGTGAGGCGCGAGCAGGGCCGCGAGGCATCGAACGAGTATGTCGGCAACCTGCTCGGTATTCTGCTTCTGCTGATGGGCGGCATCTCGCTGCTGGGCACCGTGTTTGCTCCCGGCTTTATTTGGACGCAGTCGTTCCTTTCGGGCGATGGGGGCAGCATGGATACCGCTGCGTTCATGTTCCGCTTCTTTGCTATCCAAATTCTGTTTTATGGCTTGGGCTCGGTGTTCTCGGGCGTTCTCAACGCACACCGCGACTACTTCTGGTCGACGTTTGCCCCGGTTCTCAACAATGTCATCGTCATCGCCAGCTTTATGGGCTTTGCTCCCGTGTCTGCACAATTTGGCGAGCAGGCCGGTATTATCTTGATCGCAGCTGGTACGACCCTCGGCGTTTTTGTCCAGATGGCCTGCCAGATTCCCGCGCTTGGCAAGCATGGCGTACATCCTCATATCCATATCGACTTTAAGGACCCCGCGCTGCGACAGACGATTGCGCTTGGTATCCCGACGCTGCTCGCCACGGTGTGCATGTTTGTCTCGACCTCCATTACCAATGCCGCCGCGCTGGTGGTGCAGCCCGAGACCGGCCCTTCCGTCATCGCATATGCGCGCCTGTGGTACACATTGCCCTATGCGCTGATCGCCGCCTCGCTTTCGACGGCGCTCTATACCGAACTGTCTCACGATGCACAGGAGAAGGATTACGACAGCGTCCGCACGGGCATTTCGCGCGGTGTCGCCCAGATGCTCTTTTTCCTGATTCCGTTTGCGCTGTACCTGATCGTCTTCGCCCGTCCGCTCAACATGATCTACTGCGCCGGCAAGTTCGATGAATCCGGTGTGGCGCTGGTGTCGGAGTTCCTTATCTATCTGGCACTTTCCCTGCCGCTCTACGGCGTGGTCGTGCTGATGCAGAAGAGCTTCTCGGCCCTGCTCGATATGAAACCTTATAGCCGCTATTGCCTGTACTCCGCTATCGGTCAGGCCGGTTCGGTGCTGTTGTTTGGCGTGGTGCTGGGCTACGGTATGCCGGCAATTGCGCTTTCGTACGTCGTTGACTACGTGGTTTTGGTCGGATGCTCACTGTGGTGGCTGCGCCGTCGTCTGCATGGCCTTCAGGTCAAGTCTATCCTGCACGGCGGTTTCTTCGGCCTACTGTTCGGTGGCTTGGGCGCTGCCGCGGGCGCCGGCGTCATGTGGGCACTCGAGCACTTTTTCGGAGTGCTTGGCAGCTCGATCCTAATTACCCTGGGCTACGTTTGTGTTGCAGGCGTCGTCTCGCTCGCTGTAACTTTTGGCCTTGCCTTCGTCTTTAAGATGCCCGAGGTCTCGGCGCTGCTTCGTCGCAAGTAGGTGCGCGTGGCAGGTCACGACAACATTCCAACACTTGCCGAACAGGTTTCGCGCGTTCCCACGCAACCCGGCTGCTACCTTTGGAAAGATGCCAAGGGCGATGTCATCTATGTGGGCAAGGCAAAAAACTTGCGTGCCCGTATGCGTCAATACGTGACGCTGCAGGACGAGCGTCAAAAGATCCCGCTCATGATGCAGCTGGTGGCGAGCTTCGACTATATCGTGGTGGAGACCGAGCACGAGGCACTGGTGCTCGAGCGCAATCTGATTGGCCAGTACCATCCGTACTTTAACGTCGATCTCAAAGACGATAAAAGCTATCCCTTTATCGCCATTACCAAGGGCGACCTGTTTCCGGCTATTAAATACACGCGAGAGCGTCATAAACCGGGAACGCGCTATTTTGGCCCCTATACCGATAGCCGTGCGGCACGTGAGACCATCGATACGCTACGCAAGGTTATTCCTATTTGCTCGGCATCCTGTGCGGAATGGCGCCGCTGCCGCCGCATCGTCGAATCTCATAAGGGCGAAGAAGACATCGTCAATATGATTTGCGCGCAAAACGGGCGTCCCTGCTTTGACTACCATGTCGGGCGCGGGCCGGGCGCATGCGTCGGCGCGATTTCCCCTGCCGACTATGCCAAGAACGTCAAGCGTGTCGAACGTTTCTTGTCGGGCCATCGCAAGGATGTCGTCGACGAGCTTACGTCCGAGATGACGGAGGCAGCCGAGACGCTCGATTTTGAGCGTGCAGCGCGCGTCAAGCGTCGTCTGGAAGTCATTAGAGGCCTGGACGATCGCCAACAGGTCGTTTTTCCATCAAGCGTCGATATCGATGTCATCGGCTTCTATCGCGAAGAGACTATCTCTGCCGCCTGCGTCTTTGTCGTTCGCGAGGGCCGAACGGTTCGAACTTGTGAGTTCATCCTCGATAAAGGCCTAGACGTCGACGAGGAAGAGCTTCAATCGGGCTTTCTTAAGCGCTATTACGACGAGACGGCTGATATTCCAGCCGAGATCAATCTCTCTGTCGAGCTTGAGGATGCCGAAGCGTTGGGGGAGTGGCTTGCGGGCAAGCGCGAGCGCTCTTGCCATCTCCATAGGCCGCAGCGTGGCGAAAAGCACCGCCTGCTCGATATGGCTTCCAAAAATGCGCGCCATGCCCTCATGCGCTACATGATGCGTACGGGGTATGCTGACGATCGCACCAATCAGGCGCTCCTGGAGCTCGAAAGTGCGCTGGCGCTGCCTGCGCCGCCGTTGCGCATCGAGTGCTTCGATATCTCGACGTTGCACGGCACCTTTACCGTCGCTTCGATGGTGGTATTTACCAACGGCCGTGCCGACAAGGGCCAGTATCGTCGCTTTAAAATTCAGGCCGAATTGGACGAGGCGAACGACTTCGTATCGATGTCCGAGGTTCTGGGACGTCGCTATGCTCCTGAGCGCATGGCGGACGAGCGCTTTGGCTCGCGCCCCGATTTACTCGTTGTCGATGGCGGCAAGCCGCAATTGACCGCTGCAATTAAGCAACTTGAGGCGCTCGGCCTCGATATACCAGTTTGTGGCTTAGCAAAGGCCGATGAGGAGGTTTTCGTGCCGTGGGACGAGACTCCCGTCGTGCTGCCGACCGGCTCCGCTTCGCTTTATCTAATCAAGCAGGTTCGCGATGAATCCCACCGATTTGCAATTACGTTCCACCGCGAGTTGCGCGATAAGGCTATGACGGTTTCGGTGCTTGACGACGTTCCAGGCGTGGGACCCACCAGAAAACGTGCCATTATGCGCCATTTTGGCTCGATGAAGCGTTTGCGCGCGGCAAGCGAGCAGGAGATTGCAGAAGTTCGAGGCGTTCCGGCCGATGTCGCCAAAGCAGTCCACGAGGCACTTGTTGCATGGAATGCCGAGCGTGCCCAGACGTCGGCCAACCGTTCCGAAAACTAAACGTGCTTCTAAACAACTGATATACATGATTGGCCGATTTTCAATCATTTGTTTCGCGGCGATTACCTGCAGATTTCGGGTTTTATTAACGCTAAAACGTTTGACTCGACATGGTGAATAACACTGCTATCCTGCGGGTTGACGAAGACTGATATCTCACCTCGTCGATACATACTGTCTGTCGAATCATTTGTCAATGAATTCGGCGAACGGTAGTAAATACCGTTCAAGCGGATGTATGTATCGGTCGCCGAGCGCGGCACCTCACTTGGGTTCGTCGGTAGGTAAGGTATATATCGTCCGCAAGTTGCGCGGGGGCAAGTCTAGGTGCTCCCGGGTAAGATTCTCTATTGATAGGAGAAGACATGGCCATCATCAACAAGGGTATGTCCAGGCGTTCGTTCCTCGGCCTCACCGGCAGCGTTGCTGCTGTCGCAGGGCTTGGTCTCACCGGCTGCGGTGGCAGCTCTAGCGACGAGGGTTCCGCTTCCGGTTCCACCGATTCCGCCAACCGTGGCGGCGGCGTGATCACCGCTGGTTCCGCTTACGCTCCGTCCAGCTTCGATCCCGCCAGCACCGGCTCCGCTGTGGGCCTGGGTGCTAACTGGCACGTCGTCGAGGGCCTCTACGGCATCGATTACCACGACTACAGCACCTTCAACGAGCTCGCCACCGACGATCCCAAGTCTGTGGACGACACCACTTTCGAGGTCACCATCCGCAAGGGCGCCAAGTTCTCCGATGGCACCGAGGTCACCGCTGACGATGTCGTTGCCTCCTACACCGCTTGCGCCGCTTCCGCTACCTATGCTCCGTTCTTCCAGCCCTTCGAGTCCATCGAGGCCAAGGACGCCAGCACCGTGACGGTCAAGACCAAGGTCCCCAACTTCTCCCTGCTCAAGGATCGTCTGGCCATCGTCCGCGTTACCCCGGCCACCCAGACCGAGGAGGATCGCGCCAAGCAGCCGATCGGCTCCGGCCCCTGGATGTACGACTCTATCTCCGATACCGAGATCACCCTGGTTCCCAACCCCGAGTACAACGGTGAGTATGCTGCCGAGGATAAGAAGATCCAGTACAGCATCCTGACCGACCCCACCGCTCGCGTTACCGCTCAGCAGGAGGGCTCCACGCTCGTTATGGAGCTCGTTACCGCTGACGCCGTCGACCAGCTCGAGAGCGCCGGCTGCAAGATCGATAACGTTCAGGGTTTCGGCACCCGCTTCATCATGTTCAACGTCGCCAAGGAGCCTTGGAACAACGTCAAGGTCCGTCAGGCTGTCATGTATGCACTCGACACCGAGAAGATGGTCAGCAACACCTTCGCCGGCCTTGCCACCGCTGCCAGCTGCTACCTGCCCAAGAGCTTCACCAACTATCATGAGGCTTCCACGGTGTATAAGACCGACGCCAAGAAGGCTAAGAAGCTCATCGAGGAGTCTGGCATCACCCCGGGTGCCATCACCCTGCGCACCACCGACAACGAGCAGATTAAGGGCATGGCCGCCCAGGTCAAGAACGACCTCGACGCTCTCGGCTTCGATGTGACCATCCAGACCGATACCTCGCCGGCCACCTACGCTGCCATCGACGGCGGCGAGGCCTACGATATCCTCCTTGCTCCTGGCGATCCTTCCTGCTTCGGCGCCGACCCCGACCTGCTGCTTAACTGGTGGTACGGCGACAACGTTTGGATGCAGACCCGTTGCCCGTGGAAGGAGTCCGCTGAGTGGCAGAAGCTCCACGGTCTCATGGACGAGGCTCTTGCCGCCGAGGGCGACGAGCAGCAGAAGAAGTGGAACGAGTGCTTCGACATCATTGCCGACAACGCTGTTCTGTACCCCGTTGTCCACGTCAAGACCGTCTCCGCTTCCTGGGACGATCCGTCCACTGCGCCCAACGGCGAGGCCCTCGATGGCTTCAAGGGCATCGGCACGACGAGCATGTCCTTCAGGGGCGTCGCGACCGTCAAGGCGTAAGGCTCGCTTGAGTCTGTATGCAGGATGTCGGTCGTTGGGACCGTATCCTCATAGTTGAAACAAAGACCCGGGCGGCAACGATGTCGCTCGGGTCTTGTAATGAGTATCCGTACTCATATACCAGTTGGTCCTACCGACAAAAGAAAGGGGAGAGAACGTGAACAACTTGCTACGTTTGATTGGAAGGCGTCTCGTGGCGCTGCCGATCATGGCATTGGGCGTCACCGTCCTGGTGTTCTTCCTTATGTCGTTCTCCAAGACCGACCCCGCCTATACGGCGTTGGGTGACGGTGCCTCGCCCGAGGCGGTTGCCGAGTACCATGAGAAGTATGGTCTGGACGACCCCTGGCCCGTGCGCTACGTGCGCTACATGGGCGATCTGATCCATGGCGACATGGGCACCTATGGTGCTGCTCGCAACTCCGTTGCCAAGCGCATCTCCACTGCCCTGCCCGTCACGATGCAGCTGACCTTCATCGGTCTTGCCATCGGCGCGGTCGTTTCGTTTTTACTCGGCGTCATCGCGGCACTGTATCGCGATAAATGGCCGGACCAAGTGATCCGCGTCTTCTCCATCGCCGGCTTGGCAACCCCGTCGTTCTGGCTTGCCGTTCTGTTGATTCTGCTGTTCTCTTCCTACCTTAAGGTGCTTCCGGCGTCCGGTGCTCTGCCTCACTTCACCACCAACCCGGCTGGCTATCTGGGACGTATGATCATGCCCGCCATTGCTCTTGCCTTCCCGCTGACGGGTCAGATGACTCGTATCGTGCGTACGGCCATGGTCGAGGAGCTCGACAAGGACTATGTCCGTATGGCTCGCGGCGCCGGCGTTCCCGAGAAGGTCGTCGTCGGCATCAACGTACTTCGCAATGCGCTGATCACCCCGGTCACCACCCTCGGTCTTAAGATCGGTTACCTCATGGGCGGCGCCGTCGTCATCGAGGTTATCTTCAACCTCCCCGGCATGGGCACCGCGATCCTGCAGGGCGTTCAGGGCAACGAGGCGAACCTGGTTCAGGGCGTCGTCATCGTCGTTGCTCTTGCCTTCATCATCATCAACATCGTGGTTGACATGCTCTACCTGCTCATCAACCCGCGCATCAGGACGGTGTAGATTATGGTAAAGATTCGAGAGAAGCAAACCGAGCAGCTCGAGAAGGCTGCCTCCAAGGGGCTCAAGCTCGGTGGCTGGAAGAAGATGACGCTGTCTTCTAAGATTGCCGCCGTCGTGCTGGCGCTGGTCGCCCTGACCGCGATTCTGGCGCCCCTTCTTGCCCCCTATAGCCCGGTCGAGATCTTTACGGCTCGCCAGGCTCCCGGCAACGGATTTATCTTCGGTACCGACGATAAGGGTCGCGACATTCTGTCGCGCATGCTCTACGGTGGTCGTTACTCGCTGATTATCGGCTTTGGCGCCACTGCCATGGCTCTGGTCTGCGGCTCGGTCGTGGGCGCCCTTGCGGCGGTTTCGCGCAAGGCCGTTTCCGAGACGATCATGCGTATCCTGGACATCATCATGTCTATCCCGGGCATCGCCCTCGCGGCCGTCTTCGTCTCCATCCTGGGCAACTCCGTGCCGTCGATCATCTTCGCCATCGGCTTTATGTACACTCCGCAGATTGCCCGTATCGTGCGCGCCAACATCGTGTCCGAGTACGGAGAGGACTATGTCCGCGCGGTCATCGTTTCCGGCGCCAAGGCTCCGTGGATTTTGATCAAGCATGTTCTGCGTAACTGCATCGCCCCGATCATGGTCTTCACCGTTACCCTGGTCGCCGACGCCATCATCTTCGAGGCCTCGCTGACCTTCATCGGCGCTGGTATCCAGGAGCCCACCGCTACCTGGGGCAACATCCTCGCCGACGCCCGCGGCGGCGTGCTCGCTGGCCGTTGGTGGCAGGCGCTGTTCCCGGGTCTGGCCATCATGGTCACCTGCCTGGCGCTCAACATCCTCTCCGAGGGCATTACCGACGCTATGGCCGCTGCTCCCTCCGCCGCCCTGGATCCGACCGACTCCTCCAAGCGCCGCGAGGCCGACCTGCTGGTCTCCGACCCCGTTCGCGCCTACAAGGAGCAGGCTCAGTCCCTGTCCGCCCGTCTTGGTGCTCTGCGTGATGTCGAACTCAAGCGTAACGACCGCCATGTGCCCGATGAGTCCGTTGAGCCGATCCTTTCGGTCCGCGATTTCTGCATCCAGTTTGAGCACCACGGTGACATCAACGTCGTCGACCACGTCAACTTTGATGTCCGTCCTGGCCAGACCATGGGCCTGGTCGGTGAGTCCGGCTGCGGTAAGTCCATCACCACGCTGGCCATCATGGGCCTGACCGACGATGACGAGCATCTTTCCGGCGAGGTTCTCTGGGAGGGCCGCGACCTGCTCAAGATGAGCAAGAAGGAGTGGTTCGGCCTGCGCGGTACCGATATCGCCATGGTCTATCAGGACGCCCTGTCCTCGCTCAACCCCTCCATGCTTATTTCCGCCCAGATGAAGCAGCTCACCAAGCGTGGCGGCACCCGTAGCGCCGAGGAGCTCCTGGAGCTCGTGGGCCTCGACCCCAAGCGTACGCTCGAGAGCTATCCGCATGAGCTTTCCGGTGGTCAGCGCCAGCGCGTTCTGATCGCTATGGCCCTTACCCGCGACCCCAAGCTGGTCATCTGCGACGAGCCCACGACCGCTCTGGACGTTACCGTCCAGAAGCAGGTCATCAAGCTGCTCAACGACCTTCAGGCCAAGCTCGGCTTTGCCATGATCTTCGTCTCGCATGACCTGGCGCTGGTCGCCGAGGTCGCCCATAACATCACGGTTATGTACGCCGGTCAGGTTATCGAGCAGGCGCCCACCAAGGAGCTGCTCACCAACCCGATTCACGAGTACACCCGCGGTCTTCTGGGTTCCGTTCTGTCCATCGAGAGCGGTTCGGGCCGCCTGCACCAGGTGCCCGGCGCCGTTCCGAGCCCGCGCGATTTCCCCAAGGGCGATCGCTTCGCGCCCCGCTCGAGCCATCCGCGTATTGGCCTGGACACCCGTCCGGTCTTCAAGCGCGTGCCCGGCACCGAGCACTTCTATTCCGAGCTCCCCGACGAGGTGCTCAAGGCAAATGGTTTGACCCCTCACGCGGAGGTGATGTAGATGAGCGAGACCGCAGTCAACGGCGTCGAGCCGATCATCTTCCTTGATGACGTCCACGTCACCTTTAGGACCCGTACCGGCTCGATTCTGCACCCTAACCTGGTTCACGCCGTCCAGGGTGTAACGATTAAGCTCATGCCCGGTCAGACGATCGGCATCGTCGGCGAGTCCGGTTGCGGTAAGTCCACCACCGCCAACGTCATGTGCGGCCTGCAGGCCCCCACGAGCGGCAAGGTCTACTTTAAGGGCAAGGACGTTACCAAACGTACCGCCGAGGACCGCCGCCACATGGGTCGCGTCATCTCGGTCGTGTTCCAGAACCCGGCCACGGCGCTCAACCCCCGCATGGTCGTTCGCGAGCAACTGCTCGACCCCATGCGCGTCCACAACCTGGGTACCGAGGCCGAGCAGGAGAAGCGCGTCAAGGAGCTCTTGGAGCTCACCGGTCTGCCCAGCTCCGCCGCCGAGGTTCTTCCCGGCCAGCTTTCGGGCGGCCAGCGCCAGCGCGTCGCAATTGCCCGTGCCCTGTCGCTGAACCCCGATGCCATCATCGCCGACGAGCCCACCTCGGCTCTGGACGTTTCGGTCCGCGCGCAGATTCTGAACCTGCTGACCGACCTTAAGAAGGAGCTCGGCCTGGCCATGGTGTTCATCAGCCATGACATCCAGACGGTCCGCTATATCTCTGACGACATCATCGTTATGAATGGCGGCAAGATCGTCGAACAGGGCGAGGCCAAGCAGGTCTTCCAGCACCCCCAGGACCCCTACACCAAGATGCTGCTCGGCGCTGCGCCGTCGCTGCTGCATCCCAAGCTCGGCGAGTAGTCTCGCTTTCCCTCCCGTGCGCCCGGTTCCCTTGCCGGGCGCACCTCCGTTGCGATTTCGAAAGGTTGGGTTCACGAGCCATGCCAAGTGCTCAGGAGCTACAACAGCAATTTGGTGAATATCGAGGCGCTATGCCCCGCCCATCGGATTTCGATCTCTTTTGGAAGGACCGCATGGCCGAGGCCGACGCCGTCGAGCTCGACTACGCGATTGAGGCGGCTTCGGTTGCGGATTCCGCAACCTGTCGGTTTTTCGACCTCTGGTATACCGGCATGTGTGGCGCACGCCTGCATGCTAAGTACCTTAAACCCGTCTCGGATGAGCCCGTGCCATTGGTACTTCAGTTCCATGGATATCCGGGTGCAAGCCGCAGCTGGTTTGAGCAGGCGTCGTTTGCGGGCATGGGCATGGCGCTCATCGCCCTCGACTGCCCCGGTCAAGGAGGTCCCTCCGAGGACATTGGTGGATTTGAGGGCACAACGGTCGCGGGCCATATCGTCGCCGGTATCGACGGCGACCCGGCCAACCTCTACTATGTCCGCTTGCACCAAGATATTCGCATCCTGTGCCGCATCGTTCGCGAGCTTGAGGGCATCGATCTTGCCCGTGTGTTTGTGAACGGCGCGTCGCAGGGCGGCGGTTTGGGCATTGCGACCTGTGCGCTTAACGGCGAGCTTATCAATCGCGCCGCCATCCTCTATCCCTTCCTGTCGGATTTCCGCCTGGTCTGGGATTTGGACGCCGACGATATTGCCTACGAGGGTCTGCGCTATTGGTCGCGTTGGTTTGACGAGGACTCGACTCGTATCGAGGAAGCCTATGCCAAGCTGGCGTACTTCGATTCCAAGAATTTTGCCCCCATGGTCAAGTGCCCCGTGCTGTTTGGCACGGGCACGGCCGATACCGTCTGTCCGCCGGCAACGCAGTTTGCGGTGTACAACAACCTGTCCTGCGATAAGCGTCATGAGTTCTTTGAGGGCTTTGGCCACGAGGAGATTCAGGATTTTGACGATCTGATCATTCCGTTTTTCTGTGAGGGAGGGGAGGCTCATGTCTAAGTGCGAGAGCAATGTTGACGAGCTGATAGTCCCCGGGCTCGTGGGAATTCCCGGAACGGTTTCATCAAGGCTCGCAGAATATCGGGACTGGCACGGCGATGTCCAAGCAGATGTTTCTGATTTAGAGACATGCGCTTCGAATCTTGAGATTCAAGGCCAGGCCATTACGGCGATTGACTTTGTTAACCCCTGCGCTCGTTACTCGGAGATTTCCTTTGAGCTCGGTGACGATGCGGTCCACGCTCGCTTGATTGAGCCTGTTGGTCGTGCCCGAGTATCTAAGCGCGTGCCGCTGTGCCTGATGTTCCACGACATCGATCGGCCTGTGCGCGGCTGGCATCACATGACGAGATTTGCCGCCATGGGGTATGCCGTCCTCGCGCTGGACGATGAGACTATTGGATCCAACGATCTGCAGCAGGGGATTACCTCGCCTGCTTTTGTCGAGCGTGTCCGTTGGGGCTGCGCGTTGGCGAAGGTTGCGCGCAACCTTGATGGCATGGATCCCGACCGCATCTTTGCATGGGGCGAGGGCCTTGGCGGCGGTGTCGCGCTGGCGGTTTCTGCTCTGGATGAGCGGGGCCTTGCCTGCACGGCGCTTGCCAATCCGCTTCCCAGCGGTCTCGAGACGCTGTCGCCTCGGGTTCGTGGCTCGGTGCTCATGGGCACATCGCTCATGGATACCGTGAGTGATCCCAAGGGTCAGTTTGCCGTATTCAACGGTCTTGAGTGTGACCGGAGGCATATCATCTATGCCAAATACGCTCACGAGCGCATCAATGCGTTCGAAAACGAAGTCGTCGACTTCTTTAACCAAACGTTCTATCCGTGTTCTTTGGCCTAGACGGCCTGGACACTGCCAACAAGAGTGGGTGGCATAGGGCCGCCCGCCAGACAACTAAGGAGATTCTTGTGGCAACTCAGAAATTCACCGGCGTTATCCCTCCCGTCGTTGTTCCCGATACCGAAGACCACCAGCTCGACGTTGCCTCCTTTGAGCGCAGCATCAACCGCATGATCGACGCCGGCGTCGATGGCCTGTTCTTCTTGGGCTCTTCGGGTGAGGTCGTTTTCTCCACCGACGAGCGTCGTCGCCAGATCATCGCCGAGGCCGTCCGCATCGTCGACCACCGCGTGCCCGTCTTGGTCGGCATCATCGATACCGAGACCGAGCGCATGATCGAGCACGGCAAGGTCGCTCAGGAGCTGGGCGCCGATGCGCTCGTCGCCACCTGCCCGTTCTATGCCCTGCAGGGCATGACCGAGGTTGAGGAGCATTTCCGCATCCTGCACGAGGAGCTCGACCTGCCCATCTTCGCCTATGACATTCCCGTGTGCGTTCACACCAAGCTCCCCTGGAAGCTCCTTGCTAAGCTCGGCGCCGAGGGCGTCCTGGCTGGCGTCAAGGATTCCTCGGGCGATGACATCTCGTTCCGCTACCTCATTCAGGAGAACGAGAAGAACGGCCATCCGATGAGCATCCTTACCGGCCATGAGGTCGTCGTCGACGGTGCCTATCTCGGTGGCGCCGACGGTTCCGTCCCGGGCCTCGCCAACGTTGAGCCCGAGGGCTACGTTCGTCAGTGGAAGGCCGCTCAGGCTGGTGACTGGGCTACCGTCAAGGCCGAGCAGGATCGCCTCAATGAGATTTCGCACATCTGGGATGTCACCTCGGGCGTCCAGGGCTATGCCGGTGGCGTCGGCGCCTTCAAGACCGCTATGAACCTCATGGGCATCTTCGACAGCCCGACCATGCCGCGCCCGGTGAAGGCCATGACCGGTGAAAACGTCGAGGCGATTCGCAAGGTCCTCCAGGACAACGGTCTCCTTTAAAGCTTTCCCAGGCACCCGACCTCGCCGTTCAACCGTGCGGCCATGACCCATTAGGTCAATGGCCGCACGGTTTCTCGGCGATCTCGGGCACCTGGAAAACCTTTACCGCGCTGTGACGGCTAGCCTGACGGCGCATTTCCTGTAGTTGTTTTTGTCTCCGAAGGAGAACAACATGGAGAACAAGTACGTCTGCTCTGTCGATATCGGCGGAACTAAGATCGCGACTGCCATCATGGAGTACCCGGCTGACGGCGGTGTGCCCCATCCCGTTTTTGAGGCTGAGGTTCCCACCGAGGCCCAGGAGGGTGGCGAAGCGGTCTTCCAGCGCATCGAGGCGTCTATCAAGGCAGCTCTTGAAGCAAATCCCGATGTCGAGGTCCTCGGAGTTGGCATCGGCGCTGCCGGTGTCGTCGACCCCAAGACGGGCGCCATCGCGTATGCCAATGAGATTATGCCCGGCTGGTCCGGCGTTCAGTTGGGGCCGCGCCTGCGCGAGGACCTCGGCCTTCCCGTTGCCGTTGTAGGCGACGTGCAGGCTCATGCTCTGGGCGAGGCCCACTGGGGCGTCGGTAAGGGCAAGTTCTCCGTCTTGTGTTTGGGCATCGGTACGGGCATCGGCGGCGCATATGTCGAGAACGGCCGCGTGATGCAGGGCTTCCATGGTGCTGCCGGCCATATGGGCCACATCGAGTGCTCGGCTGCCGCCGGCATTCCCTGCGCCTGCGGGCGTTCCGGCCATCTGGAGTCGGTTGCTTCGGGCACTTCCATTGGTCGTATGTACGATGAGCGTTTTGGCCGCGTCGACCCCAGCCGTCCTTCGGTCGGCCGTGACGTGAACGACCTGTGCCGTGCGGGCGACGCAAAGGCGACCGAGGTCATCCATGACGCCGGCTTTGCGCTGGGTGCCAGCTTGGGCTCGCTCGCTAACATCCTGGACCCCGAGGTCATCGTGCTTTCGGGCGGCGTGATTCACCAAGGTCCCGATTGGCGTTCACAGACGTGGAAGGACTCGGTGCACGAGGGCTATGCCAGCCAGGCGCTCGACCCGCTTCAGGACACGCCGATCCTCATCGGCTCTCTGGAGGGCGACGCGCCGCTCATCGGTGCCGCCGAACACCTTCTTGCATCGTTGAAGTAAACATAACTACCAAGTGCGCCTTCTGAGGTGCCGCAGATTGACGTGAAAGAGGAGCGAAGCGTACTTCGGTACGCGAGCGACGGTTTGAACGTCAAGGTGCGGTGTCTCAGAAGGCTGTTTTGAGAAAGGTTGAGTCGAACATGACCGTTGATCCTTTGATCCAGTCCCTGAAGGGTAAGCTCGTCGTGAGCGTTCAGGCGTATATGGGCGAGCCGCTTCGTACGCCCGAGACCATGGCTCAAATGTCCCGCGCTTGCGAGCTTGGCGGCGCCGCCGCCATTCGCTGCCAGGGCCTTGCCGACATTGCCGCCATTAAGGGCCGCTGTGAGGTTCCTGTTATCGGCCTGTGGAAGGATGGGCACGAGGGCGTTTACATCACGCCGACGCTGCGTCACGCTCGCGCCTGCGTTGCTGCCGGTGCCGATATCGTGGCGATCGACGCCACCGATCGTCCGCGCCCCGATGGTAAGACGGTCGAGGATACCTTCCGCCCGCTGCACGAGGAGGGTGTGCTCCTGATGGCCGATTGTGCCACCATCGAGGACATTCGCCGTGCTGTTGATATGGGCTTTGACCTGGTATCCACCACGCTTTCTCACGGCGTCGCCGCCATCGACTGCACCATGGCCGATGGTCCCGACCTGCCGCTCCTGCGTCAGGCGACCGAGGAATTCCCCGGCCTTCCCATCATTTGCGAGGGTCGCGTACATACGCCCGAAGAGGCTCGCGCTGCAATCGACGCCGGCGCGTGGGCCGTTGTCGTCGGCACCGCCATTACGCACCCTACGAGTATTACAAGTTGGTTCAAGGCTGCGCTTGAGGCGTAAGACGGGCCTCTTATCCGCTTGGGGCGGTATACTCAATAAAGGCAATTGATCGCGCGGGATCCGCTGGCCGGGTCCCGCGCTTATTTTAGGAGGCACACATGCAAAAGGGAGATGCCATGGATGCGGCGGAGCGCTCGGAGCGTATCCCCGATATCGTTATCATCACCGGAATGTCCGGCTCGGGCCGAACGCAAGCCATGCATGTGTTTGAGGACATGGGCTATTTTTGTATCGACAACCTGCCCCCACGCCTGATTGCCCAGCTTGCAGAGCTCGTTGGCATCAATACGGGCGTGGGCAGGCACCTTGCCGTTACCTGCGACCTGCGTAGCCAGGGCTTGTTCGATGAACTGCTCGATGCTGTTGCCGCACTGGAAGAGCGCGAGATGAGCTGCGACATCGTGTTTCTCGAGGCGTCTGACGAGGTGCTGATTCGCCGGTATAGCGAAAACCGTCGCCGCCATCCCATTGCAAAGCCGGGGGAGACCACGGCCGACGCTATTCAGCGTGAACGTCTGCAGCTGAAGGGCGTTCGCGATCGAGCGGATATGATTATCGACACGAGCCGCTTGCGCACTTCTGCCTTACGTAACAAGCTTCGCATGGCTTTTTCCGAGCTGTCCGACCAGCAGCTTATGGACGTCCACGTGTTCTCGTTTGGCTTTAAGCATGGCATGCCCGTCGAGGCGGATATCATGATCGATGTGCGCTTCTTGCCCAATCCTTTCTACGATCCCGAGATGCGTACCATGACCGGTCTCGATAAGAAGGTCTCCGATTTTGTCTTGGACCACCCTAAGACCCAGGAGTTTTGGAAGGCCTGGACACAGTTGCTCGATACGGTCATGCCGGGTTATATCGCAGAGGGCAAGCCGCAGCTTTCCATTGCCATCGGCTGCACGGGCGGACAGCACCGTAGCGTCGCCATTGCCGAGGCCACGGCCCGCTACCTGGAGGGTGCTCAGTATCATGTGAGCATCTCCCATCGTGACCTGTCGCGTGCCAACACGAAGGCATAGGTTTACATGTCGTTTACCGCTGAGGTGCGTGACGAGCTTGCGCGCTGCGAACCAGAATGCGAATACTGCGATTTGTCGACGCTTGCTGCGCTCACGCGTGTGAGCGGCACGCTTTCGTTGGCGGGCTCGGGACGGTACCGCTTGACGGTCGCGACCGAGACGGGTGCTGTGGCGCGCACGATGATTGCGCTGACGCATCGCATTCTTAAGCTCAAGACCGAATTCACGGTTCGTAAGTCGGTCCTGCACAAGGTGCGAAACTACCTCATCACCTTGCCCGATCAGCCCGATTTGGATAAGGCTCTGGTGCTGCTGGGCATTCTCGACCGTAGGGGAGGGCTCGTCGCGGGTGTGCCGCGCCACATCGTTGCCCGTCCTTGCTGCAGGCTCGCCTATATTCGCGGTGCGCTGATTGCCGGAGGCTTTGTTGCCGACCCGCGTGGCGATTTTCATTTGGAGATCGCGGTTCAGGGCGAGGAGTATGCAAAGGGACTTTGCGATCTTCTGGAGCAGATTGGAGTTCACGCCCGCGTCAATGCGCGTCGCGGCTCGTATGCCGTGTACATCAAGAGTGCCGAGGAGATTAAACGTCTGTTACAGCTGATTGGCGCCAAGCGCAGCGTTGCCGAGATTGAAGAGGCCCGCGCAGTCAAGCTGGTGAAGAACGACGTGAATCGTCGCGTGAACGCAGAGCTTGCCAACCAGACCAGAAGTGCCGGTGCCGCTCAACATCAGCTTGCGCTCATCGACGAGCTTGATCGGCGCGGTTTGCGTGAAACGCTGCCGGACGCTCTGGCAGTCTTTTGTGACTTACGCGAGCGTTACCCCGATCTCTCGCTGCGAGATTTGGGGGAAATGGCCGACCCTCCTTTGTCGAAGTCGGCCTTGTATCACCGCGTTTTGCGCCTTGAAAAGCTCATTGAAGCAAGCAGGTAGTTTAACGCAATAGCTTTTATGGTGGTTGAACTGCTGTTTTATACGTTAAAGCGTTTTAACGCAAATTTGATTTTCAATTTCGAGCATTCTCGTGAAATTCAAGTCAAAAAAAAGGTATATTAGGCGAGTGGTTAGTTTGTGGGCCTCAACGGCGGGCGCTGTAGCTTGCGGGGGCCTTACGAAAGGAGACACAATGGCAGTAAAGGTTGCTATTAACGGCTTCGGTCGCATCGGTCGTCTGGCCTTCCGTCAGATGTTCGGTCATGAGGGCTCCGAGATCGTCGCTATCAACGACCTCACCTCTCCCGATATGCTCGCTTACCTGCTGAAGTACGACTCCACGCAGGGCAACTATGCTCGCGATCACGAGGTCGTCGCTGGTGAGGATTCCATCACCGTTGACGGCAAGGAGATCAAGATCTACAAGGAGGCCGACGCCAACAACCTGCCTTGGGGCGACCTCGACGTCGACGTCGTTCTCGAGTGCACCGGCTTCTACACCAGCAAGGCTAAGGCTCAGGCCCACATCAACGCTGGCGCCAAGAAGGTCGTCATCTCCGCTCCGGCCGGCAGCGATCTGCCCACCATCGTGTACAACGTCAACCATGAGACGCTGACCGCTGAGGACAACATCATCTCCGCTGCTTCCTGCACCACCAACTGCCTCGCCCCGATGGCCAAGGGTCTGAACGACTTCGCTCCCATCGTGTCCGGCATCATGACCACCATTCACGCCTGGACTGGCGACCAGATGCCGCTCGACGGCCCGCAGCGCAAGGGCAACAAGCGTCGTAGCCGCGCCTGCGCCGTTAACATCGTCCCCAACACCACCGGTGCTGCCAAGGCTATCGGCCTGGTTCTCCCCGAGCTCAACGGTAAGCTCATCGGTGCCGCCCAGCGCGTCCCGACGCCGACCGGCTCCATCACCAACCTCTACGCTGTCGTTGACAAGAAGGTCACCGTCGACGAGGTCAACGCCGCTATGAAGGCCTACGCTGCCACCATCTCCGAGACCTTCGGTTACAACGAGGACGACATCGTCTCCACCGATATCATCGGCGAGACCCACGGCTCCATCTTCGACGCCACTCAGACCATGTGCTCTGACCTCGGCAACGGCCAGACCCTCGTTCAGGTCACCTCTTGGTACGACAACGAGAACTCCTACACCTCTCAGATGGTCCGCACCATCAAGTACTTCGAGAAGTTCGTTGCTTAATTTAGCTTTTAGCGAATAGCTCGTTGAGCGTCTAAAGAAGGGCGCGGCCTCATAGGGCTTACACCCTAGGGTCGCGCCCTTTTTATAGGAAATCGTCTGCCGTAATGGGAGGCAGACACGTACGAAAGGTAGAAGCAAACATGGCCTTTACCAAGAAGACCGTCCGCGACATCGATGTCGACGGCAAGCGCGTTCTCGTCCGCGTTGACTTCAACGTGCCTATCAAGGATGGCGTCGTTGGCGACACCACCCGCATCAAGGCAGCCCTGCCCACTATCAACTACCTCGTTGAGCACAACGCTCGCGTCATCCTCATGAGCCACCTCGGCCGTCCCGAGGGTACTGGCTTCCAGCCCGAGCTCTCCCTCGAGCCTGTCGCCAAGAAGCTCGCCGAGCTCTCTGGCCTTGACGTTGCTTTTGTTGCTGACACGTATGGTGAGAAGGCCGCCGAGGCCGTTGCCGCCGTCGAGCCGGGCAAGGTCCTCGTTCTCGAGAACGTCCGTTTCGACAAGCGTGAGAAGAAGAACGATCCCGAGATCGCCAAGAAGCTCGCTTCCTATGGTGACGTCTTCGTTCTCGATGCCTTCGGCACCGCCCACCGCGCCCAGGGTTCCGTCGTGGGCCCCGCCGCTTACCTGCCTGCCGTCGCTGGCTTCCTGCTCGAGAAGGAGGTCGACACGCTGACCGGCATCTTCGCCGAGCCCGAGCGCCCCTTCGTCGCTATCGTCGGCGGTTCCAAGGTTTCCTCCAAGATCGGCGTTCTCGATCACCTCATCGACTCTGCTGACACCCTGATCATCGGTGGCGGCATGGCCTACACCTTCTTCCTGGCTCAGGGCCTGTCCGTCGGTCAGTCCCTCAAGGAAGAGGACTGGGTCGAGCGCGCCGGCGAGATGCTCAAGAAGGCCGAGGAGAAGGGCGTCAAGATCCTGCTCCCCATCGACAACCGCGTTGCTGATCACTTTGGCGAGGACGCTGTCCCCGAGGTTGTCGCTTCCGACGCTATCCCCGACGACCGTGAGGGTATGGACATCGGCCCCAAGACCGAGGAGCTCTACGCCGAGGCTGTCAAGGGTGCCAAGACCGTGTTCTGGAATGGCCCCATGGGCGTCTTCGAGTTCGATAACTTCGCTCACGGCACCCAGGCTATCGCCGAGGCTGTCGCCGAGGCTGATTGCACCTCGATCATCGGTGGTGGCGACTCTGTCGCAGCCGTCAACAAGTTCAACCTGGCCGACAAGATGAGCTGGATCTCTACCGGTGGTGGCGCTTCCATGGAGCTCGTCGAGGGTAAGGCCCTGCCCGGAGTGGAGGCGCTTCTCGATGCCTAATCGCACCCTTCTTATTGCTGGTAACTGGAAGATGAACAACGACGTCGCCGAGGCCGCCAAGCTCGCCGACGAGCTGGCTCAGGCTCTGCCCGAGGTTCCGGCTGGCGTCGAGGTGCTCGTCTGCCCTCCGACCATCGACATCACCACGGTTCATGACCGTATTCAGGCTGCCCCCATCGCCCTCGGTGCACAGAACGTGTACTGGGAGGCCAAGGGTGCCTTCACCGGTGAGTCTTCTTGCGACATGCTCAAGTCCGCTGGCTGCACCTACTGCATCATCGGTCACTCCGAGCGTCGTGATTACTTCCACGAGACCGACGAGGATCAGAACAAGAAGGCCAAGGCCCTCGTTGCCGCCGGACTTGTTCCCGTCTTCTGCTGCGGTGAGTCCCTTGAGGTCCGCGAGGCCGGCACCTATGTCGAGCACGTCGTGAACCAGGTCAAGGCTGGTCTTGCTGGTCTTGAGATCACCTGCCCCAAGCAGGTCGTCGTCGCCTACGAGCCCATTTGGGCCATCGGCACCGGCAAGACCGCTACCGCCGAGGACGCTCAGGAGGTCTGCGGCGCTATCCGTGAGACCCTCAAGGAGATGTTCGGCGAGGAGCTCGCCAACGGCATCCGCGTTCTCTACGGCGGTTCCGCTAAGCCCGGCAACATTGCTGAGCTCGTCGCCAAGCCCGACGTTGACGGCGCCCTCGTGGGCGGCGCTTCGCTCAAGGCTGCCGACTTTGCCTCTATGGTCGTCAAGGCAGGCGAGTAGGACATATGGCACAGCGTCATCTTCCTGCACTCCTGATCATCATGGATGGTTGCGGCCTTGCTCCGGCCGATGGCGAGAACGCCGTCGCCGCTGCCAAGACGCCCTTCCTTGATAGCCTGTACGAGAAGTACCCCCACACCACGCTCGGTGCTTCGGGCGAGGACGTGGGCCTTCCCGATGGCCAGATGGGCAACTCCGAGGTGGGTCACCTCAACATCGGTGCCGGCCGCATCGTGTTCCAGGAGCTTTCGCGCATCAACAATGCCATCAAGGACGGCTCCATCGCCAAGAACGAGGTTTTCGTTAAGGCTATGGACGATGTCAAGGCTGACGGCAAGACCCTTCATCTCATGGGCCTTATGAGCCCTGGCGGTGTTCATTCTCATATGAGCCACGTCGAGGCTCTGGTCAAGATGGCTGCCGAGCACGGTGTCAAGACCGTTCGCGTCCACGCCTTCATGGATGGTCGCGACGTTGACCCGCAGTCCGGTGCCGGTTACATGAGTGAGTTCTGCGCCTTCCTGGCTAAGATCTCCGAGGAGACCGGTTGCGACGCTCGCGTTGCCACCGTCTCGGGCCGTTATTGGGCCATGGACCGCGACAACCGTTGGGAGCGCATCCAGCGCGCCTACGACGTCATGGTCAACGCATCCGATGCCGATACCGACCCTGTTGCCGGTATCAAGGCCTACTACGAGAAGGATCCGCGCGGCGACGAGTTCGTCGAGCCCTTCGCTGCCCACAATGAGGGCATCCACGAGGGCGACGCGGCCATCTTCTTCAACTTCCGTCCCGACCGCGCTCGTCAGATGACTCGCGTGTTCACGGACAAGGAGTTCGACGGCTTTGAGCGCGAGCAGATCAAGCTTTCGCACTTTGTGACGATGACCGAGTACGACCCGACGTTTGACGTCGAGGTCGCCTTCCCCAAGACGTTCCCCGAGAACGTCCTGGCCGACGTTATCGCCGCCAATGGCCTGAAGCAGCTGCACACCGCCGAGACCGAGAAGTACGCCCACGTGACGTTCTTCCTCAACGGCGGCATCGAGGAGCCCAAGGAGGGCGAGGAGCGCGTGCTCGTCGCTTCTCCCAAGGTCGCTACCTACGACCTGCAACCTGAGATGAGCGCTCCCGAGGTTACCGAGAAGCTTGTCGCTGCCATCAACGAGGATCGCGCTGATTTCTACATCGTGAACTTCGCAAACTGCGACATGGTTGGTCACACCGGTGTCTTCGACGCTGCCGTTAAGGCCGTCGAGGCTGTTGACGATGCCCTGTCCAAGGTTGTCCCGGCGATTCTCGCTAAGGGCGGCTTTGCGCTGATTACCGCCGATCACGGCAACGCCGATCACATGTTTGACGTTGCTTCCGACGGTTCCAAGCATCCGTTCACGGCTCACACCACCAACCGCGTGCCGTTCATCATCGTTGATGAGAAGGCACAGCTCACCGGTATCGAGGACGGCCGTCTTTCCGATATCGCTCCGACCATGCTCACCATGGCTGGTATTGAGCCTTCCGCCGAGATGACGGGTCGCGTACTCGCCACCGAGGCCTAATAGAAAACAAATACCGTTTTCTAGTAAGGGGGTTGTCCACAACCGGACAACCCTCTTTTTTGCGCTATTTCTACCTCGTCACCAAATGGCTGATGGGGGAGTGCTGGGGGTTGTGGTACAGTACTGGAGTTTGAATTGTTCTATTAAGGAGCTTATCTATGGGTCCGTTCCAGATTCTTCTGTTTGTCGTTTGGGCTGTCTCTGCCGTGGCGCTGACGATTCTCGTCCTGATGCATTCCGGTAAGGGCACCGGCGTTTCGGATATGATCGCTAGCTCGCTGTATAACTCCAGCTCTGCCACGGGCGTCATGGAGCAGAACCTCGATCGCCTGACGGTAATTATGGCCGTCGTTTTTGCCGTGTGTGTCGTCCTGTGCATGTTCTTCTTCCCGCAGGGTATCGTCGGCTACTAAGCACGAGCCACATAAATACTTGAAAAGGGTTCTGCAAGTGCGGGACCCTTTTTGTTTACATATTTGTAACAGAGCCAAAATATCCCCACATACTTCGCCCAACTAAAGAAATTCTCGACCGTTGACGGGAATTAGCCCCAAATCGTGTATAAAATGCGCTAATGTATTGCGAAACGTTGGTTCGTTGTGCATATCCAGCCATAGCAACGGGCGGCGTTTTGATGGTTCGGATCGGATTGTCTCGACATGTGTCCGACTGAACATTTCTTTGTCCTATCTCATAAGGAGGATGGCATGGCTGATTCTATGTTCCACCAGCCCGTTATGGGTCGTCGCGCCTTTGTCGGCGGTACCCTTGCTGCGAGCTCCATGGCTTTTCTTGCCGCATGCGGCAAGAAGGGCGGCGACGCTTCCGGTTCTGAGTCCGGTTCGAAGCTGAACTTCTACATCAACAACCCGGTCTGCATCGACCCCTACAATGTCCAGGAGGACCAGGGCACTCAGGTCGAGTACCAGCTCTTTGATGCTCTGACCTCTTATGACGCCGAGAAGGGCGAGATCGTTCCGCTGGCTTGCGAGTCCTTCGAGGCCAACGACGACGCCACCGAGTTCACCTTCAAGATCAAGAAGGCCAAGTTCCACAACGGTGACGACGTTACCTCCAAGTCCTTCAAGCTCGGTTGGGAGCGTCTGGTCAACACCAAGTCGGCTGTCGCTACCGAGTACGGCCCTTCCGAGGTCTCCTATCACCTCTCCATGGTCGAGGGCTATGACGATCTGCTTGCCGGTAACGCTACCGAGCTCAGCGGTGTTACCTGCCCCGACGATGAGACCCTCGTCGTCAAGCTGGCTTCCGCTTACGCCGACTTCCCCTTCGTCGCCTCTCACCCGGCTCTGGCCCCGGTTCCCGAGTGCGCCGAGTCCGATGTCAAGAGCTTCTACCTCGCCCCGGTCGGTAACGGCCCGTTCATGATGGACGGCAAGTGGGAGGATGGCCAGGAGATCAACGTCAAGAAGTTCGACGATTACTATGGCGACAAGGCCAAGATCGATGGCATCCACTTCCAGGTCATCAAGGACATGGAGACCGCCTACAAGGAGTTCCAGGCCGGTAACCTCGATGTCTGCGACGTTCCCGTCGCTCAGATCGACGCCGCCAAGAAGGATCGCGGCGTGTCCAAGGACGGCTACACCATGGGTGACGGCGAGCGCATGCTGCTCGGCGCCGAGCCTTCCACGTACTATCTGACCTGCAACACCACGGCCGAGCCGTTCAGCAACGCCGACCTGCGCAGGGGTATCTCCCTGGCCATCAACCGTGAGGCCATCTGCAAGACCATCTTCAAGGGTACCCGTACTCCTGCCGACGGCATTGTTCCTCCGGGCATCGATGGCTACAAGGAGGGCGCATGGGAGTTCTGCGCCTACGATGTCGACAAGGCTAACGAGTACCTCGACAAGGTTGCTCCCGCTGGCGCTAACGGGGATCGTGGCATTAGCGTGACCCTGTCCTACAACCAGGACGGCGGTCACAAGGAGATCATGGAGTCCATCATCGGTGACCTCGCCAAGGTTGGCGTTACCGCTGTCTCCGATACCCCTGAGTGGTCTGCCCTGCTCGAGCAGTATCAGAACTTTAACTATCAGTTCGGTCGTCTGGGTTGGATTGCCGACTACCCGATCATGGACAACTTCCTGTATCCGCTGTTCCACTCCGACTCCCTCGGTGGCGACAACCGCTCCGGTTACAACAACCCCGAGTTCGACGCCAAGGTCGACGAGGCTCGTACTATTGTTGACGACGAGGAGCGCGTCGCTAAGATGCAGGAGGCCGACGCAATGGTCGCTGCCGACTGCCCGGTCATCCCGATTATGTTCTACACGCACACCATCGCCGGCTCCGATCGCATTAAGCACCTCTATGTCGATCCGCAGAAGCACGCCGATCTGGGTACCGCTGAGCTCGCCTAAGAGTTTGCAGCTTCCGTGAGGGTCAAGTATTTACGTAGACCTCATGGGAAACATACAGTTCTCCCTAACCTGGGGTAAACTGGCTGATGGTAATTTTGGGATGCCGGTCTGGCGATCGGCATCCCATTTAGGTTAATCCCTAGATAGGGGAGTGGTATGGGTAAGTACATCGTTAAACGTGTGCTTCAGTTCATCCCGGTGTTTTTGGGCGTTACGCTGATTCTGTTCGCCCTCCAGAATATCGTGCCGGGAGATCCGATCAAGCTGATCGGTGGAGACAAGGCTCTGTCCCCCGAGGTGGAGCTTCAGCTTCGCGTTCGCTATCACCTGGTCCAGACGGACGATGACGGCAACGCGATCCTTGACGAGAACGGCGACCCCGTTCAAACGTCGCTCGTGGACCGTTACTTGTATTACATGAACGGCCTGCTTCATGGCGATCTGGGCAATTCGTATCAGCGCAAGCTGCCGGTTACGGAAATCTTTGCCCAGAAGTATCCGTATACGGTCAAACTTGCCGCGTGCGCCATCGTGCTCGAGGCAATTATGGGTATCGGTGCGGGTATCATTTCGGCGGTAAAGCGTTATTCCTTCTGGGATATTTTGGTAACGCTCACCACGTCGATCCTCGTTGCGGTCCCGGCCTTCTGGCTCGGTATGTTGCTGCAGCTGTTCTTTGGCGTCATCCTCAAGGACGCCACGGGCGGTGCAATCTCCATGCCGATCTCGGGTGCCGGCGGTTCCAGCTCTCAGTATCAGGATTGGATGCACTATGTGCTTCCGACCATTACGCTGGCTTCGGTTTCGACCGCTTATGCTGCGCGCATTATGCGCTCGCAGCTGCTTGACGTCATGAACCAGGATTACATCCGTACGGCAAAGGCCAAGGGTCTCTCCAATCGTGCGATCATCGTCAAGCATGCGCTTAAGAATGCACTCATCCCCGTCGTTACCTATATTGGTGTCGACTTTGGCGGCATGCTTTCGGGCGCCATCCTGACCGAGACGGTCTTCAACTGGCCCGGTATCGGCTATGAGGTCTATCGCGCCATTAGCATGCGTGACTGGCCCATCGTTATGGGCGGCGTTACGCTCATCGTTGTCGTCGTCATGGTGATCAACCTGCTCGTCGACATTAGCTATGCATTCCTCGACCCGCGCATCCGCCTTGGCGGTCCGTCGGATAAGGCCTAAGGGAGGTACGTCTCATGCAGGAAACTGATTCTCAGTCTCAGGAGCAGGCTACCGCCACCAAGGTCGCATCTGCTCCCGCCAAGTCCCGCACGCTGTGGGGCGACGCTTTTAAGCGTCTTCGTAAGAACAAGCTCGCCGTTATCGGTGTCTGCTGGATCATCATCGTCGTTGTGGTTGCCCTGACCGCAGATCTGTGGGCTAAGCCCTGGCTCGGTTCGCCGACGGCTTCCGATTCGACCACCATGGCCGAGACATCGCTACTGGCTCCGTGTGCCGAGCACCCGTTTGGCACCGATGCCCTCGGTCGCGACATTCTCGTCCGCGTTATCTACGGTGCACGCGTTTCGCTTTCTGTCGGTATCATGGCCACCGCCATCTCCACATTGATCGGCCTGGTCATGGGCGCCCTGGCCGGTTTCTACGGCGGCATTTGGGATACGATCATCATGCGCTGTGCGGACATCTTCCTGGCGTTCCCGTACGTGCTGTTCGTTGTCGCCATGATCGCCGTTATCGGCCGTGGTCTTCAGAACGTCTTTATCGCCATCGGCATTCTTGGCTGGCCTTCGATTGCGCGCGTCTTCCGCTCTGCAATCTTGACGGTCAAGGAAAACGACTATGTTGATGCAGCGCGCGCGATGGGTGCATCTGATGCTCGTATCGTCGTGCGTCACATCTTCCCGAACTCCGTCGCCTCCATCGTGGTCTACGCGACCATGAACATTGGTGGCGCCATTCTGACCGAGTCCGCTCTGTCCTTCCTCGGCATGGGCGTTATTCCGCCTACGCCTTCGTGGGGCTCCATGATTCAGGACGGTCAGCAGTATCTTCTGACCGCTCCCTGGATGATGATCATGCCCGGTCTGGCAATTCTCTCGACGGTGCTCGCCTTCACCCTGCTGGGTGACGGTCTGCGCGACGCCCTCGACGTCAAGATGAAGGACGCATAAGGATGAAGAAGAACAAGAACTATGTGGACCTGAAGGACCAGCCGGTTCCTGAGGGCCAGCATCTGCTCGAGGTCGATGACCTTAAGATGTATTTCCACACCGAGGATGGCGTTGTTCGCGCTGTCGACGGTGTCTCCTACACGCTCGATCGCGGCGAAACCCTGGGCGTCGTCGGTGAGTCCGGCTCCGGTAAGTCCGTGACCGCCATGACCATCATGGGCCTCATCTCGATGCCTCCGGGAAAGATCGAGGGCGGTGACGTTCGCTATCGCGGCCGCTCCATCCTCGAAATGACCGAGGAAGAGATGCAGCACATTCGCGGCAACGATATCGCGATGATCTTCCAGGATCCTATGACCTCCTTGAACCCGGTCTATAAGATCGGCAGGCAGGTGGGCGAGGGTCTTCGTCTGCACCGTGGCTACTCCAAGCAGGAGGCGCTCAAGCGTGCCACCGAGCTTTTGGACCTCGTGGGTATCCCCGAGCCCGAGAAGCGCGTCAATGAGTATCCGCACCAGTTCTCTGGCGGTATGCGTCAGCGAGTCATGATTGCCATGGCCCTTGCCTGCGATCCCGATATTCTGATTGCCGACGAGCCCACGACTGCCCTGGACGTTACCATCCAGGCTCAGATTATCGAGCTCATGCAGGAGATGCAGGAGAAGAACGGCAACGCCATCATCATGATTACCCATGACCTGGGTGTTGTCGCCGATATGGCCGATAAGATCATGGTTATGTACGCCGGCCGCCCCGTTGAGTTCGGTACTGCTGAGGAAATCTTCTACGAGAGCCGCCACCCCTACACCTGGGGTCTTATCCGCTCCATCCCGGAGCAGGCAATCGAAGAGAAGAAGCCGCTGACGCCGATTCACGGCAACCCGCCTTCGCTCATGAACCTGCCTGAGGGCTGCGTCTTCTCTCCTCGTTGCCCCTACGCGACGGACAAGTGCCGCAAGCAGCGCCCTGAGCGCGTTGTCACCGAGTCCGGTCACTATTCTGCGTGCCACTATTCCGGTGACCCCGAGTTCCTCAAGAACGCTCCTGAGACGTCCCGTACGCGCAAGGATTCCAAGAAGGGAGGCGAGGCGTAAATGGCAGACAATAACGAGCGCACTCCACTGCTGAAGGTCGAGCACCTCTCCAAGGAGTTTCCCGCAGAGTCCGGCATGTTCGCCAAGCGTTTTTCCAAGCGCGTCGTCTCTGCTGTAAACGACATCTCTTTTGAGATTTATCCTGGCGAGACCTTTGGTCTGGTTGGCGAGTCTGGTTGCGGTAAATCCACCACGGGCCGCACTATCATGCGTCTGACCAAGCCGACCGCCGGCAAGGTGTTCTTCCAGGGCAAAGATGTTGCCGAGATGAGCAAGCATGAGATCAAGGACATGCGTCGTGAGATGCAGTTTATCTTCCAGGATCCTTATGCTTCGCTCAACCCTCGTATGACCATCGGTGAGATTGTCTCCGAGCCCATGACCATTCATGGTGTGGGTACCAAGGAGGAGCGCATTGAGCGCGTCCGTGAGCTTCTCGACGTCGTTGGACTGAACCCCGAGCACATCAACCGCTATCCGCATGAGTTCTCGGGCGGCCAGCGTCAGCGTGTCGGTATTGCCCGCGCTTTTGCGCTGAAGCCCAAGCTGATTATCTGTGACGAGCCGGTATCCGCTCTGGATGTGTCCATTCAGGCCCAGGTTCTGAACCTGCTCAAGGAACTGCAGGACAAGTTCGGTACCGCGTATCTGTTTATCGCACACGACCTGTCCGTCGTACAGCACATCTCCGATCGCGTTGCCGTTATGTATCTGGGTAAGATGGTCGAGGTTTCGGACTGGAAGACGCTCTATAGCGAGCCTCACCATCCGTACACGCAGTCGCTGCTGTCTGCCGTGCCGGTTCCCGATCCTGATATCCAGAAGACCCGCAAGCGCATCATCCTCGCTGGCGATCCGCCGTCGCCGCTGGATCCGCCGACCGGCTGCCGTTTCCACACGCGTTGCCCGATCGCGCAGGGTATCTGCTCCGAGAAGCTCCCCGAGTTTAAGGAAGTTGCACCGGGTCACTGCTGCGCCTGCCACTTCGCCGAGCCGTTCCCGATCAAGGAATCGCACATCGACCTGTAGTCGGTTGTTCTCGTCCGGGCCCGCCCTGGTGTTTCTTTTCAGAACGTCCTCGGACATGAAAGAACCCCCGCTGCGCACTGAACTGCCTCCCATTTCTTGGACACAAGAAATGGGAGGCCTTTTTATGGCTGG
>NZ_CZAQ01000018.1 GCF_001404695.1 Collinsella aerofaciens
CGGGCGGGCGCTCAAGGCCGTCGCGAGGAAGCGGCTCAGGGCGATATACGCCGTGATGCGCGACCGGGTGCCCTACCGGGAGTAGCCCCGACGGTTGACAAAACTATAGGAACACCCAACGACTAGGCGAGGGCGGCCATGATGGTGCGGGCGACGCCGTCGTGGTCGTTGTCGTATTCGGTGACGGCGTCGGCGGCCTCGCGGTCTTCGGGCTCGGCGTTGATCATGGCCATGCCGTGGCCCGCTGCCTGCAGCATGGGGATGTCGTTGATGTTGTCGCCGAACGCCCAGGCGTCGGCGAGACGCTCGCCCAGGTGCTCGCATAGCCACGTGAGGGCCGTCCCCTTGGTGGCGCCCTCACCCATGACCTCGATATTCATGGCGTAAGAACGCGTGACCTCAATTCCTCCGAGCGTGTCGAGCGCCGCCGCGATGGCGTCGCGATCGGCGGGGTCGTGCCAGTACATAGCGATGCGTTCGAGCGTCTCGACCTCGTCGATTTTGCTGTCGATATCCATGTCGATCGGCGTTCGTGTGCGCTTGAGCGAAGCCGCGATGTGGGGGTCGCCGCCGCAGAATTCGTCCAGGCGCGTGTAGAGCGAGCGGGGGAGGAAGCACTGCCCATCCGCGAAGATATCGAAGGTCACATCGTGGCCGGCGGCGATGCGATGGACGCGATGGGCAATGCCGCGATCGAGTGGACGGCTCAAAATGCGCGTAGCACGTGAGGCATCGGTGGGCGTACCGTCGTCGAGCTGCCAGACGCTGGCGCCATTGGCGCAGACCGCGTAGTGCACGGCAGGATGGGCGAGGATGGGCTCAAAGATGCCTGACAGCGGGCGCCCCGTGCAGGGCACAAACTCAATACCGCGGCGTGCGAGCTCGTCGAGCATCGCCCAGGTGGCGTCGCTCATCTGCTTATCACTCGTCAGCAGCGTTCCATCCATATCGGAAAACACAATCATTCGATGCAGCCCTTTCTACTGGCATAAAAAGCGTGGCCGAGGGCGGTGATGCCCTGGCCACGCTCGGGTTCTATAACAGTCCGCGTCCTAGCGATCGGCGAGCGGCTTGTACTCCAGCGGCTCGATAACCGGGCGATACGCGGGACGGATGATGCGGTGCGCGCAGAAGAGCTCTTCCATGCGGTGCGCCGACCAGCCGGCCATGCGGGCGACGGCGAACAGCGGCGTAAAGAGCGTCTCGGGCACGCCGAGCATCTTGTAGATAAAGCCCGTGTACAGGTCGATGTTGGCGCAGATGGGCTTGGTCATGCCGTGGTCGCGCATCACCTGCGGGGCCAGGCGCTCGATGCGCTCGATGAGCGCGAACTCCTCGCCCAGGTCCTTCTTGGCGGCAAGCGTGCGCGCGTAACGGCGGCACACCTCGGCGCGCGGGTCGCTCAGCGTGTAGACGGCGTGGCCCATACCGTAGATGAGACCCGTGCCGTCGAAAGCCTGCTTGTCGAGGATCTTGCCCAGGTAGGCCGCGACCTCGTCCTCGTTCTCCCAGTTGGAGACATGCGCGCGGATGTCCTCGTGCATAGACACGACCTTGGCATTGGCACCGCCGTGGCGCGGGCCCTTGAGCGAGCCGATAGCCGCGGCGTAGGCGGAATACGGGTCGGTGGCCGATGAGGACAGCACACGGCAGGCAAACGTGGAGTTGTTGCCGCCGCCGTGCTCGGCATGCAGCATAAGCATCACGTCGAGCAGCATGGCTTCGTCGCGGGTGAATGCCATGCCGCCGCGTAGGACCTGCAGGATGGTCTCGGCGGTGGAGAGGCCGGGTGTGGGGTGCGGCACATGAACCTCGGAGCCGCGGCGCTTGGCGACCGAGGCCATATGCGCGAAGGCGGCGATGCGGGGGAGACGGGCGAGCATGGAGATGGCGACGTCGATTTCGTGTTCGGGTGTAATGGCGTCGGGCTCGGCGTCGAAGGCGTAGAGCAGCAGCACGGCGCGCTGAAGCACATTCATGATGCTCGACGACACCGTGGTCATGGGGAACTCACGGACGTATTCGTCGCTCAGGTGCCTAAAAGCACCCAAGCGCTCGCAAAAGCCGTCGAGCTCTTCCTTGTTGGGCAGCGAACTCGTGATAAGCAGATAGGCGACTTCCTCGTAGCCGTAGCGGTTCTCGGCCTGGGCGTTGTTGACCAGATCCTCGATGCTGTAGCCACGAAGCGTGAGCTTGCCCTGATCGGGCACGACTTTGCCGTCGACCTTGTTGTAGCCGTGCACGTCCGAGATGCGGGTAAGGCCCGCGACCACGCCCGAGCCGTCGGCATTGCGCAGGCCGCGCTTGACGTTGTGCTCTACGAACAGGTCCTCGTCGTACGGGGCGGTCGGCAAGCCGTGGTAGAGGTTTTCGCTTTCGGGCGAAATCTGACGGCTCGCCTCGTAATCCAGAACCAGGCGGCTCAGGTGATCGTCGAAGCGGTAGTAGATTTTCTTGGCGTCGTAGGCCATGCGCGCTCCTCTCCGGTCCGCTTTGGGGCCGCGCGCTTGGACGATATGACGTCAAGCTGCCCCGAGCGGCTTGTTCGCTACAGGCGGTACATAAAGTTAAAGACGTCCTCGCGCTGGATGGACACGTTGACGCCCGAAAGCTCGCCGGCCTCGGCCAGCGCCTTCTGCAGCTCGGCGAAGTCGAGCTTGGACTCGGCGGTGTCGGCCAGCATGGTCATGGTGAAGATGTCCTCGATAATGGACTGCGTGATGTCGCGGATGTCGACGTTGGCCTCGCCCAAAACGCGGGTGACGCCGGCGACGATGCCGGGGCGGTTCTTGCCAAGGACGGTGATGACGATGCGGGAGGACGAGATCTCGGCCATGGGAAACCCTTTCGCGTGGTTGCGGCGCGCGCGGGGCGCTCCGCTACGGTACAGTGTTCATCATTGTACCTGTCTGGCGCCAAAAGGGGTGTGCTTACTGCGGCGTTACACGTCTGCAACATGGGAGAAGGGGCAACAGGGTGCGTGTCCGCTGCGGTTGGTCACGCCGCGTTGCACAAAGACCGTGAACCTTTTGTGGGACACGCGGCGCCGTGGTACCATAGCCGAGTTTGTTGTCTTGGTCGGAAACCAAGACGCCTTATGCGCTGATCGGTAACCAGCGCCTGACCAATAAGGAGTCCTACCATGAAGCAGGGTATCCATCCCCAGTATGTCGAGTGCACGGTGACGTGCTCCTGCGGCAACACCTTCAAGACGCACGCTACCGTGTCCGAGATGAAGGTTGAGCTTTGCAACGAGTGCCACCCGTTCTACACCGGCCAGCAGAAGTTCGTCGACACCGGTGGACGCGTCCAGCGCTTCGCCGACAAGTTCGGTGGCGCCGCTGCCGCCCAGCTCAAGAAGGCCGAGGAGGCCAAGGCTGCCAAGGCTGCCAAGGCTGCTGAGGCCGAGGCCGCTCGCAAGGCCGCCGCTGAGGCTAAGGCTGCCGAGAAGGCCAAGCGTGCTGCTAAGTTTGCCGAGGAGGCTGCCAAGCAGGCCGCCGAGGCTCCCGCAGAGGCTCCCGTCGAGGAGGCCGCTGCCGAGGCCGAGACCACCGAGGCTGCTGAGTAAATAGCTCGCCGAGGAATCGCTCGCATTCATGGCAAAAGGGCCGTGCATCCGTTTGGGTGCGCGGCCCTTTTCTTTTTATTGGTGCAAACCAACCTGTCCCCATTGCACCAGATTGGTGCGAAGGGGACAGGTTGGTTTGCACCAAATGACAGAGAGGCGGCGTTTGCCCAGATAAAACCTGCCAAAATAAACCTGTCCCTTTTTGGCAGGTTGGTCGTAGTTATTACGTGGCGGTTGAGGTCGACCGTATGGGGCGCGCCTTGTTTGGCTAAAGTACAATTATCTGTGTTTAACTCGCCCGCAGCTGCACGGCGTGGGCGATGGCCAAAAAGGAAAACCACATGGGATTCATGTCAAAGCTGCTGTCCTTTGGATCCGATAAGGACCTTAAGCGCTACTACAAGATCGTCGACCAGATCAACGGTCTTGAGCCCCAGTTTGAGAAGATGACCGAGGAGGAACTCCGCGGCCAGACCGATAAGTTCCGCGAGCGTTACGCCAACGGCGAGTCGCTCGACGACATGCTCCCCGAGGCCTTTGCCACCGTGCGTGAGGCTTCCAAGCGCACCATGGGTATGCGCCACTTTGACGTGCAGCTCATCGGCGCCATGGCGCTGCACGAGGGCCATATCGCCGAGATGAAGACCGGCGAAGGCAAGACCCTCGTCTCCACGCTGGCCGGCTATCTCAACGCTATCGCCGGTAAGGGCGTGCACGTCGTCACCGTCAACGACTACCTGGCCAAGCGCGACTCCGAGTGGATGGGCCGCATCTACAAGTACCTGGGCATGACCGTCGGTCTGCTGCAGAACAACATGCCGCTCGAACTCAAGCGCCCGGCCTACCAGGCCGACGTCACGTACGGCACCAACTCCGAGTTCGGTTTCGATTACCTGCGCGATAACATGGTCACCCGCCCCGAGCAGCGCGTGCAGCGCGGTCACAACTACGCCATTGTCGACGAGGTTGACTCCATCCTGATCGATGAGGCCCGCACCCCGCTGATCATCTCGGGCGCTGGCACCAAGTCCGCCAGTACCTACAAGGACTTCGCGCGTGCCGTGCGTGGCCTTGAGCGCGGCGAGGACGTGTCGCACGACATGCTCACCGCCACCGAGGACGTGGAGCCCACGGGCGACTTCGTCATGGACGAGGCCAAGCACACCATTGCCGCCACAGAGCGCGGTCTTAAGAAGATCGAGCGCCGCCTGGGTATCGATGACATCTACGCCGACCTTTCGGGTCAGCTGGTCAACCACCTGCAACAGGCGCTGAAGGCCCAGTACATGTTCCACCGCGACAAGCAGTATGTGGTCACCAACGGCGAGGTCAAGATCGTCGACGAGTTCACAGGCCGCATTATGGAAGGCCGCCGCTATTCTGAGGGCCTGCACCAGGCCATCGAGGCCAAAGAGGGCGTGCTCGTACGCGAGGAGAACCAGACCCTGGCCACCATCACCCTGCAGAACTACTTCCGTCTGTATGACAAGCTTTCCGGCATGACCGGCACGGCACTTACCGAGGATGCCGAGTTCCGCGAGATCTACAAGCTGCCCGTCGAGGTCATCCCCTCCAACAAGCCCGTGCAGCGCGTGGACCACGAGGACCTGGTGTACCGCACCATTCAGGCCAAGTACAACGCCGTCGCCGATGATGTGGAGCGTCGTCACGCCAAGGGCCAGCCGGTCCTGGTGGGCACCGTCTCCATCGAGAGCTCCGAGAAGCTGTCCGTCGCCCTTACCAAGCGCGGCATCGCACACGAGGTCCTCAACGCCAAGCACCATGAACGCGAGGCCCACATCGTGGCCCAGGCCGGACGCTACGGCGCCGTGACCATCGCCACCAACATGGCCGGTCGTGGTACCGACATCCTGCTGGGCGGCAACCCCGACGAGCTGGTGCGCGAGCGCCTGGAGTACGAGGGCCTGACCATGGAGGACGTGACGCCCGAGCAGCTCGAGCAATTCAACGCCGAGGCCAAGGAGACCTGCAAAGCCGAGCGCGAGCGCGTGCTTGCCGCCGGTGGCCTGACCGTTATCGGCACCGAGCGCCACGAGTCCCGCCGTATCGACAACCAGCTGCGTGGCCGCTCCGGCCGTCAGGGCGATCCGGGCGAGACCCAGTTCTACCTGTCGCTCGAGGACGACCTCATGCGCCTGTTCGGCGGCGACAAGATGGACCGCGTCTCCAAGATGATGGTCACGGCCGACATGGGCGACGACATGCCCATCCAGCACAAGATCATCTCCAAGGCCGTCGAGAGCGCCCAGCACAAGGTCGAGAGCATCAACTTCTCCATGCGTAAGAGCGTCCTTGAGTACGACGACGTCATGAACAAGCAGCGCCAGGTCATCTACGCCGAGCGCAATAAGATTCTGGACGGCAAGGACCTGACCGACCACATCACCGAGGTCATGCACGACACCGTGTACCGCTGCGTGCAGGAGTTCTGCACCAAGGACAGTCACGATGGTGAGCGCGACCTGGAGGGCCTGCGCAAGTGGGTTGTGGAGCTCACCGGCCACATCGATACGCCGAAGTTCCCCGACGAGGATTATGAGGCCCTGGCTGCCGATGTCCTGGCTTACGTAGAGAAGTGCTACAACATGAAGGCCGAGCGCTTGGGCGAGGACCTGATGCGCGAGCTCAACACCCAGGTCATGCTGCGTGTCATCGATACCCGCTGGATGAACTACCTGCAGGAGATGGACTACCTCAAGACCGGCATCGGCCTGCGCGGCTTTGGCCAGCGCGACCCGCTGGTCGAGTACAAGACCGAGGCCTACGGCGCGTTCCAAATGCTCGTCGACACCATGTACGAGGATTACCTGCGCACGGTTCTGCGCATCGAGATTAAGGCTGCCCCGCGTGCCGTGGAGCACAAGGAGGATCCCGCGCTCGAGGGTGCGCGCTTCTCCGGTCCTGCCGAGGTCGATGGTGACAACGGCGACTCGGTGCTGCGCAAGCAGGCGCAGGTGCAGGCCCGCACGGCTGTCCAGGGTGGTCCGGCTGCCGTCAACAACGGTGGCAAGGTGACCACCTATCGCAAGTCCGAGAGCGACGATCCGTACGTCAACGTGGGCCGCAACGACCCGTGCCCCTGCGGTAGCGGCAAGAAGTTTAAGTACTGCCACGGCAGGAATCGTTAATGGCTGAGGCTTTAGAGGTAACGCCCGCCGAGCTGGACGCGTTTGCGGACCGGCTCGGCGAGGTCGAGTCGTATCTCCATTTGGACGAAAAGCGCACGCGCGTGACCGAGCTCGAGGCCAAAAGTGTTGCCCCTGGCTTTTGGGATGACGCCGACGCCGCCCGTGCCACCATGGAGGAGATCGCGCGTACCAAGGAAGATATCGCTGCCGTGGACACCGCGCGCGGCGAGCTTTCCGATGCCCGCGCCGCGCTGGAGCTTGCCGAGGAGATGGGGGATGACCCCGACGCCGTCGCCCTTCGCGAGGAGGCTACAGCCACGGCTGAGCGCCTGGCCCGTGCCATCGATGAGCTTGAGCTTTCGAGCTGGTTTACCGGTGAGTTCGATCACGGCGATGCCATTGTGACCATCAAGCCCGGACAGGGTGGTCTGGAGGCCCAGGACTGGACCTTCATGCTCTTTAAGATGTACATGAAGTACTGCCAGCGTCGCGGCTGGAAGGTCACTATCAACGACTGTCCCGCAGCCGAGGTCATCGGCATCGACCGCGCGACCTTTACTGTCGAGGGCAAGGACGCATTTGGCATGCTGCGCGCCGAGGCCGGCGTCCACCGCTTGGTTCGCATTAGCCCCACCGACGACAAGAAGCGCCGCCAGACCACGTTTGCCGGCGTCGAGGTCATCCCCGTGCTACCCGATGATATCGACATCGAGATCAGTCCCGATGACATCCGCGTGGACGTGTACCACGCGAGCGGCCCGGGCGGTCAGGGCGTCAACACCACCGACTCCGCCGTGCGCGTGACGCATTTCCCCAGCGGCATTGTGGTTACCTGCCAAAACGAGCGCAGCCAGATCCAGAACAAGGCCGCGTGCATGCAGATCCTCAAGGCTCGCCTGTACGAGATTGAGCTCGAGAAGCGTGCCGAGGCGCTCGATGAGATTCGCGGACCCAAGACCACGATTGGTTTTGGCAACCAGATCCGCAGCTACGTGCTCTACCCGTATCAGATGGTCAAGGATCTGCGCTCGGGCGTGGAGACCAGCAATGTCGAGGCCGTTCTTGACGATGGCGACCTGGACCCGTTTGTTATTGGCTACCATCGCTGGGCCACCGGCAACGCTGACGCGGAGACCCCGTCTGCTTAAGCCGCCCGGGTTTATGTGGAAATGGATAAAACCCTCCGAGCAGTGTGGTTTTGTATCCAGAGCAAACCCTGCGCAGGGGTGGTTTTTGTCCGGCGAATCGGTAGAATCGAATACAAGAAGAAGTTCAAAGCGCATCCGATGGGGTGCGCTTTTTTGAGGGAGGCAGCATGGCATACCGTCTGGACATCAAGCGCATTCTTTCGATGAACTTCTTTCACGACCTGCCCCAGATTATGTTGGGGTGCGCTCTGGCCGCTATTGCGACCGACCTGTTTTTGATTCCCAACGGCCTTGCCGCCGGTGGCGTTACGGGCCTTGCCACCATTATCCAGGCGGTCGGTGCATCGCGCAGCCTATCGCTTCCCGTTGGTATTCAGACGATCGTGATGAACGCCTTGCTGTTGCTGGTCGTTATGCGCGAAGGTGGCATGTTCTACGTGGTGCAGACCGCGACGGGCTTTGTGCTGCTGGGCTTCTTTACCGATCTGTTCGCCCCGTTTGTAGCACCTCTGGCGGATGCGGACCTGATGCTTCCCGCCATGTGGGGCGGCATTATTACGGGCATCGGTTACGGCATGGTGTTGCGCGCCGGCGCCAACACCGGCGGCTCGGACACGATTGGCCAAATCATCTCGCGTAATACCTCGCTGCCGGTGGGCTCGACCGTCATGGCAATCGACGTTGCCGTGTGTGCGCTGTCGGCTCCGGTCTTTTCAATCGAAAACGCACTATATGCAGGCCTTTCGATGGTCATTAGCGGCTACGTGATCGATGCCGTGGTCGATGGTGGCAACAAACGCCGTATGGTACTCATCATCTCGGACAAGTTCCCTGATATCGCTGCCGATATCATGTATGGCCTGGGTCGTGGTTGTACCAAGTTTAAGGCGACTGGCATGTATTCGGGTGCCGAGAAGCCGGTGATTATGGTCATCGTGAGCCGTCGAGAGCTCAATACCCTCAAGACGATTGTGCGCGAGCGCGATCCTCGCGCCATTGTGACGGTCGCTGACGTTACGGAAGCCTTCGGCGAGGGATTCAAGGACATTAGCGCGTAGGGTCGATCGCGTTCCATCCAAAAGACGTTCACATTGATAAACCGTTTCATCAGCGGTTCTGCCTGCTAAATTGTTCAAATAATGATAAAAACTCTGGTAAAGCCATCAGTTTCCAGCATAATGAATGACGTACGTGCATTGCGGCTGTGTTGGGATTACCTTCGGTGCCGTGCGCATTTTGTCTAATGAGGATGAAAGGAAGGCACAATGAGCGACGAAGAGCTCAAAAAGGTTGCCAACGAGGTAAGGAAGGGCATCGTCACCGGCGTGCACGCTGCCAAGTCCGGCCATCCGGGCGGTTCGCTCGGCGCTGCCGACATCATGACCTATCTGTACTTTGAGGAAATGAACGTCGACCCGGCCGACCCCCGCAAGGCCGACCGCGACCGCTTCGTGCTTTCCAAGGGTCACTGCGCGCCTGGTCTGTACGCCGTGCTCGCCGAGCGCGGATTCTTCCCCAAGGAGGATCTCGAGACGCTGCGCCACATCGGCAGCCACCTGCAGGGCCATCCCAACATGAATGACACCCCGGGCGTCGACATGTCCACCGGCTCGCTTGGCCAGGGCATCTCCGCCGCCGTGGGCATGGCCGTTGCCGCCAAGCAGTGGGGCGACGACTATCGCACCTACGCCCTGCTGGGCGACGGCGAGAGCGAGGAGGGCCAGGTCTGGGAGGCCGCCATGTTTGCCGGCAACCAGCAGCTCGACAACCTCTGCGTGATCGTCGACCATAACGGCCTGCAGATCGACGGCCCCGTCGAGGAGGTCAACGACCCCATGCCGCTCGCCGACAAGTTCCGCGCCTTCAAGTTCCATGTGGTGGAGCTCGCCGACGGCAACGACTTCGACCAGATCCGCGCCGCCTTTGCCGAGGCCCGCGCCACCAAGGGTCAGCCGACCGCCATTATCGCCGAGACCACGAAGGGCAAGGGCGTCTCCTTTATGGAGAACCAGGTGGGTTGGCACGGTAAGGCCCCCAACGATGAACAGTTTGAGCAGGCCATGGCAGAGCTCACGGCCGCCGGAGAGGAGCTCTAGGATGGCAGACGTCAAGAAAATCGCCACGCGTGTAAGCTACGGCGAGGCCCTCGTCGAGCTCGCCAACGAGCACGATGACTTTGTGGTCCTCGACGCCGACCTGGCCGCCGCCACGCAGACCGGTAAGTTTAAGGCCGCTTGCCCCGACCGCTTCTTCGATGTGGGCATCGCCGAGAGCAACCTGATGGGTGTTGCCGCCGGTATCGCGACCACCGGCCGCGTCGCCTTCGCGAGCAGCTTTGCCATGTTTGCCGCCGGCCGTGCCTTCGAGCAGGTCCGCAACTCCATCGGCTACCCGCACCTCAACGTCAAGATTGGCGCCACGCACGCCGGCATCTCGGTGGGCGAGGACGGCGCCACGCACCAGTGCTGCGAGGACATCGCCCTTATGCGCGTCATCCCCGGCATGACCGTTATCGTCCCGGCCGACGACGTGGAGGCCCGAGCCGTGACGCGCGCCGCCTACGAGTGCGACGGCCCCGTGTACATGCGCTTCGCCCGTCTGGCCTCGCCGGTCATCAACGACCCCGAGACCTACAAGTTCGAGTTGGGCAAGGGCATTGTCATGCGCGAGGGCGCCGATGTGACCATCATTGCCTGCGGCCTGATGGTCGGTGAGGCTCTCGAGGCCGCCGAGCAGCTCGCTGCCGAGGGCATCGACGCCGAGGTCATCAACATGCACACCATCAAGCCCATCGATGCCGACCTGATCGTCAAGAGCGCCACCAAGACCGGCCACGTCGTGACCGTCGAGGAGCACTCCGTGATCGGTGGCCTGGGCAGCGCCGTTGCCGACGTCCTGTGCGAGCAGTGCCCGACGCCGCTCAAGAAGATTGGCGTCAACGACACCTTCGGCGAGTCCGGCCCGGGTGCCGAGCTTCTGCACAAGTACGGTCTGGACGCCGCCAACATCGTGGCGACCACCAAGGAGTTCTTGGCATAAGGCAAGACGAGGCAAAGTATCGCTTCAGCAACCGTATGCAATCCATAACAGGGGCGTCCTCAAAGAGGACGCCCCTGGTTTTTGTCGGCAACAAACAAATTAGGCCCGCACCAAGTAAAGGCTTTCTCCGGGGAATGGGCCCAGATCAGCAAAGTGCAATTCAGCCCCCAAGTAAAACGCAGCGACCCCTTAGTTATCGCAGGCCGGACACGGGGTTACTTTCCAAATCTTTCCGCAGGACGGAGGAGCCCCCGCCGCACGTAGTGCGCAGCGGAGGCTCCGACATGTCCGAGGACGATTTGGAAAGTAACCCCGTGTCCGGCCGGAGGGACCCAAACACGGCCATGCTTCTTATGTGCAGCAAAGCTAATGCTGCTAAAATATTAAGCGCTCATGTAGTTTAAACGCACGACGATAAGGAGCACCAGTGGGTAACCACTTCCGTACCTCCGGTGCGGGCGATGATGCCCCCAAGACGCAGGCAGGCGTCCAGGGCAGTCGTTTCGCCACTCCGGATTCAGAGGGCCAGCCTGTTGCTCAGGCCCCCGTTCAGCCGGCAGATCAGGCACAGCCGGCATCCGATCCCTTTGCCTACAATCCAACCAGCGATGTCGCGCTTTCCGGCGCGGCGGGTTTTGAGCCCGTTCAGGCCGTGACCGCTCGCGTGGAGCAGCCTCAGGCTGGCGCCGCCACGCCGCAGCCTACCATGGCCGGCATTCCCGACCCCATGGCCCCTGCGACGCCGGCTCCTCAGCCTGCGCAGTCCGGTCTCTTTGCCGCTATTCCCGATCCCACGCAGCCTGCTGCCCCGGTGGTCGAGAGCGATCAGGCCGCCGAGGTCGCAAGCCTCGATAACGCGCTCAACAACCCCGATTTTACGTCGGTGTTTGCGCCCATCGATCCGCAGGCCAGCCGCAAGAAGATGGCCAAGCAGGCCGGTGTCGAGCCCGTCATCCTTATGGAGCATGTCACCAAGATCTATCCGGCACAGCCCAACAAGCCTGCACTCGACGACATTAACATCGAGATCTATCCGGGCGAGTTCGTCTTCCTGGTCGGTCACTCCGGCTCGGGTAAGACCACGCTGCTGTCGACGCTCAACCGCGACGTCAAGCCGACGAGCGGCCGCATCCTGGTTGCCGGTCAGGACCTCATGAAGATCAAGAACCGCAAGGTTCCGTTCCTGCGCCGCCAGATTGGCGCCGTGTTCCAGGACTTTAAGCTTCTGCCGCAAAAGACCGCCTACGAAAACGTGGCGTTTGCCCTGCAGTGCATCGGCAAGCCCAAGGGCGTCATTCGCAGCCAGGTGCCCGAGGTGCTGCGTCTGGTCGGTCTGGCCGATCAGATGGACTCGCTGCCCGACCAGCTTTCCGGTGGCGAGCAGCAGCGCGTTGCCGTCGCCCGCGCTATGGTCAACCGTCCGCCGCTGCTGATTTGCGACGAGCCCACGGGTAACCTCGACCCGGCGATCTCGCTGGGCATCATGAAGCTGCTCGAGCGTATTAACCGCACCGGCACCACCGTGATCGTCGCCACGCACGACCGCGAGATGGTCGATAGCATGCACCGTCGCGTGATCGCCCTTGAGGGCGGCCACGTTATCCGCGACCAGGAGAGGGGAGGTTACGGCAACTATGGCACCAACTAACGTGGGCTACTCCTTCAAAGAGGCAATCAGCCACTTCTTCCGTAACTGGACTACCTCGCTCGGCGCCGTCATCACGATCTTCCTTTCGCTGTTTATCATCGGCCTGTTCATCATGGGCTCCGCGATGCTGAACTCCGTGATCGGCACCGTCGAGGATCAGGTTGTCATCAACGCGTTCATTAGTGATGACGCTGATCTGGCCGATGTTCAGGCTTTTGAGGCCGAACTTAAGACGTGGAATAACGTCAAGTCCGTGACCTATAAGGACAAGGACGACGCGCTGGCCGAGTATACGAGCAAGATGTCGGGCAACGCCGACGCCACCATGAGCGCGCTCGATGGCCAGAACCCACTGCCGGCTTCGTTTGCAATTGAGATGGACGATCCGTCCAAGGTCGAAAGCACGGCAGAGAAGCTCAAGAAGGATGCCGATTTCCAGAAGATCGCGGATGACGGCGACGTCAACGCGAGCGTGCTGTACGGCCAGGAGGAAGTTAGCCGCCTGTTCCAGGTGACCAACTACATCCGCATCGCCGCCGTGGTGCTCGTTGGCCTTCTGACCTTTATCGCATTCATCTTCATCAACAACACGATTCGCCTGTCCATCACGGCGCGTCGTCGTGAGATTGCGATTATGCGTCTAGTCGGCGCCAGCAACGGCTTCATTCGTGGCCCGTTTATCACCGAGGGCGTACTGCAGGCCATTTTGGGCTCGCTGCTTTCCATCGGCGTTCTGGAGCTGCTGCGCAATCTGATGATTCCGCGTCTGCAGGAGAGCATCGGCTGGATGTCGTTTGCCCTGCCGATGCAGTACTACCTGGTGACCTATGCTGCGCTGATTCTGGTCGGCGTGATTATCGGTCTCTTTGGTTCTGCCATCGCCATGCGCCGCTACCTGCGCGTGTAGGCATGCCTGGAATTCATCCCTTCCAACGGGTCGTCTCTTATGGGGCGGCCCGTTTTTTGATCCCTAGGGGACGAAGGAAACGGATCATCGTGACGCTGGTCTATCTATATGATTCGCAATCCTGCCGTCCCCTAGGGATCATTTGGGTAGACTCTTGGGATGTAAACGGCAATCGATAGTTAGGAGGCGCCATGGGGCGCAATAACAAGCATAAGCGTGGAGCTCGCAATAAGCGCGGGCCGGTGCGCAGCGAACGCCGTCCGAGCCTGACCGGGCGCGTGCAGCTCCATGAGCACAGTGCCTATGTCATAACCGAGAATGGCGACTACAAGGTCATGGGCCGCGGTAAGCGCGAGATCATGGATGGCGATACCGTTGCCGTGAGCATTAAGAACAGCCCGCACGGTGAGCGGCGCGCCGTGATCGAAAGCGTGGTTGAGCGTGCAGCTATAAGCGTGGTGGGCACGTACCAGACCGCCGGTCCGCTCGGTGTGATTGAGCCGCTCGATTCGCGCCTGAAGGCCGACTTCTTCATTTTGCCCGAGGATACCTCGGCGGATCGTCTGGGTGTCCACCCGGGTGATGCTGTTGTCGCGCGCATTTTGACCTACCCGACGCGCCTGGAATCGGGCACCGTGACGATCGAACGCCGCATTGGCGGAGATGACGCGCCCGATTTGGGCGTTCAATATGTGATGGCGCGTTACGGCTATACCGATAGCTATCCCGAGGCCGCGCTAGACGAGGCCGAGGGGCTTTCGCTCGATGTGTCCGCGGCGCTTAAGGACCCGCTCCGCCGCGATCTGCGCGACCGCTTTGTCATCACGATCGACCCGGTCGACGCGCGCGACTTTGACGATGCCATTTCGCTGGAGCGCACGCCCGAGGGTGGCTACAAGCTGGGTGTGCATATCGCCGACGTTTCACACTATGTGGCTTGGGACGGGCATATCGATCTTGAGGCTCGCCATCGTACGACATCGGTGTATCTGGCCGATCGCGTGCTTCCCATGCTGCCCGAACGCCTGTCCTGTGACCTGTGCTCGCTTCGCCCTGACGAGGACCGTCTTGCGTTTACCGTCGATATCGAGCTCGATGAGCAGGGTCGCGTGCGGCATTACGATCCGTACCCCAGCGTGATTCGCTCGCGTGTGCGTATGGACTATGACGGCGCCGAGGCGCTGCTGGTGCGTGCCGGCGCGGTTGAGTATTCGGTGCTGGAGGGTGCAGCCGAGGATGTTGCGGCTGCCGAGACCTCGCGCGAGGAAGCGCTTGAGCGCGGTCTTGCGTGCGAGGAGACCGCCCGCGGCTACAACATCGACCTCGGCGATTTCCTTGTCGCCGCCAACGAACTCGCCGAGCTTCGCCGTCGTATTCGTCGCGCCCGCGGCTCAGTCGATTTTGACACGGCCGAGATTCGCGCTCTATTGGATGAGGACGGAGTGCCCGTGCAGATTGTGGCGCGTGAGCGTTCGTGTGCCACGTCGCTTATCGAGGAAGCCATGCTGCTCGCCAACGAGTGCGTTGCAGAGTGGCTGGCGGACCGTGATATCGAGGCCTGCTATCGCGTGCATGAGGATCCGAGCCCCGATAGCCTGCACGGTGCCGCCGTTGCGCTGGCGCAGCTAGGCATCATCGACGATCGCCGTGCTGCCGGTATTGCCCTGGGGAGTCCCGATGAGCTGCAGGCCGCAGTCGATGCTGCCGCCGGTACGGCCAACGCACCGCTCGTCAACATGCTGCTTCTGCGCAGCATGCAGCGCGCGCTGTACAAGCCGCGCAACGAGGGCCACTTTGCGCTCGCCGCGCCGTGCTACTGTCACTTTACGAGTCCCATCCGTCGCTACCCCGATCTGGTGGTGCACCGCGTGCTCAAACTGCAGTTGGCCTACGAGCAGCTCGGCGGCAAGGACGCCTTGGTCCGTACGCCGCGGCTGATCGGCAAGGGGCGCGAGTCGCTGCCGCGCATTCTGCCGCAGATCTGCCGCGCATGCAGCGATGCCGAGCGCGCGGCAGATGCCGCCAGCCATGCGACACAAAAGATCAAGATTGCCCAGTACTATGAGGACCGTCTGGGCGAGCGCTATGCCGGAACCGTCTCGTGGGTTAGCAGCATGGGCCTCTTTGTGCGCTTGGATCTAACGCAGGTCGAAGGCTTGATTTCGATCAAGAGCCTGGGCAACGAGTGGTTCGAGTTCGACGAGGACGCGCTTACGCTGACGGGCGCCGACACGGGGACTCGTTACGAGCTGGGGCAGCGCGTGATTGTCGAGGTCTCGCGCGTCAATACCACGCGTGGGCACTTGGACTTTAAGCTTATCCATTAGCCAAATCCCGACTCATGGTGGGGGAGCGGAGGGCGGCCTTTCGGGACCGCCCTTTGCATTTGAATCGTGGCTACCTTGCCGTCTGCTCGGCCGCCCGCTTACCTGCTATTTGAGAGGTAGAACCTACCAAAATAAACCTGTCCCTTTTTGGCAGGTTTACAAGAAAGCGGGGATGAGATGGCGACGGTGTACGGTTATGCGCGGGTGAGTTCGCGCGATCAGAATCTTAATCGGCAGCTGGATGCGCTGGGCGCCTATGGCGTGGGCTCAGCGAATATTTATGCCGACCATGCGAGCGGCAAGGACTTCGATCGACCGCGTTATCGCGAGCTGCTGCACGTTCTGGGAGACGGGGACGTGCTGGTGGTGCTTTCTATCGACCGACTTGGTCGTAATTACTCCGAGATTCTTGAGGAATGGCGGCGCATTACCAAGGAGCTCGGGGTTGCCATTGTGGTGTTGGACATGCCATTGCTTGACACGCGTGTCAGGGCCAGCGGCGCGCCGGATGTGACCAACACCCTGATTGTCGATATTGTGCTGCAACTGCTGAGCTACGTGGCGCAGGTGGAACGCGAGAATATCCATCGGCGCCAGGCGGAGGGAATTGCAGCGGCGCGGGCGCGAGGGGTCCGTTTCGGTCGACCTCGCAAGCCGTGCCCTCCTCAGTTTGAGCTAGTGCGCGATAGCTATGAGGCAGGCGATATTACCCGCAGCCAGGCAGCAAAGTGCCTGGGCGTGTGCGTGGGGACGTTTGATCGCTGGATGCGCGAGGCGGGGTAGGGGTTTGCGTCGCCTTGTCGCTTCCTGTTGCGATTCAAATTTTGATACGGTGACGATGTCATTTGGGGCTACACTCGCTGATATTCAAAAAAAGGAGGTTGGCCCTTGGCGCGCGTAAAACAAATAATCGGATGGACCGCGATCGTTCTGTTCGCTGCAACGCTGGCGGGCATCTGGGTGCTGACGGAGCAAAATGCGGTGGAGACGTCGCTGCTGAGCGAGTCCACCGCGCGTGTGGTGGAGGGTCAGGCTACGGGCGTTCAGGCCGCCGATGCCACGGGTGAAGCCCAGACGGAGAACGGAATGACCGGGGGCACCGATTCGGCTGCCTCGAATGTCCGGTCTGGCCGACTTGCTTCCATTCGCATGTGGGTGGGCGCAAACGTCCGTCGCGTTGCCCATACCGTAGAGTTTTTCTTCGTCGGATTGTTCGCCTCGGTGATCGTGGCTTGCTTTTCCAGGCGTCCGTGGAGCGTGTGCTCCCGTTGCGTGCCCGTATTGCTCTTTTGCGCCGCCTGCTCCGTTGGCGATCAGGTACATAAGATCTTTGTTCCCGGCAGGCATTTCGACGTTATCGATTTAGGATTCGATGCTGCGGGCTATATCACCGCCATGCTGTTGGTATTGCTGGCAGCGGCGTTGGTGCGCCATGCGACTCGGCCGATCGGCGCCCATGCGAGGCGCTAGCCTTAAGACGAGACATCGCGACTGCCTATGCTTCGACATTGACTACAATAACGGCTGCAATCGCGAGCGGTCGTCGATGTGCAGTTTTCCATACACCTGTTTTCTCTAAGAAAGGAAATCCCATGGCGGTATTGTTTGTTGAATATCCCAAGTGCTCGACCTGTAAGAAGGCCAAGGCATGGCTGGACGAACATGGGGTAGAGTATATCGACCGCGATATCGTTTTGGACAATCCCACGGCTGATGAGCTTGCGACCTGGATTGCTCGTTCGGGGCTGCCGGTGCGGCGCTTCTTTAATTCGTCGGGCATGAAATATCGAGAGCTGGGCCTGAAGGCGCGTCTGGATGCGGGCATGACGGATCGGGAATGCTATGAGCTGCTGGCGACCGACGGCATGCTGGTCAAGCGTCCGCTGCTGGTGGGCGACGACTTTGCGATTCCTGGCTTTAGGGAAGCGGCTTGGGCCGAGGCGTTGCTGTAGCGGCTCCGGAAAATGCGACCCGTTTTGAGTGATCGGGGTGGGATGTGTTTTCCATCGGCGGGCTCGCTCGGCTCAATCCTCGAGCTGTGCCCATTCGTGCGGATCGTAGACCTTTACGTGCTTGTTGGGCTTGCCGCTCCAGTACTCCTCGTCCATAAAGGGCAGATATGCCTGAACGCCGGGACAGATAAAGGGAATCCGCTGCTGTTGCAGTCGCTCGCGCTGGCGCTGCTCCAGGTGCGCCTCGGATATGACGGTCGGCATACCGGACAGCTCGACGAGGCTTGCCTGGATGCGCTTGAGGTCGGGGAGCGCCGCGTGCCATGACGTCCGCATAATTAAAAACGAGGCGCGACGGTATTCCGCTTGCATCACCGTGATGGCGGGACGCAGCGTGGGATGGATTTTGTCTCGGTCGGGCCAAGGTCCGGCGGATATCTCGAGCCCCAAGGTCTCCCATAGGTAATCCAGCTCTTCGTCCATAGTGCCTCGATGTCTACGCGATTATTGTCACTTCGATTGTGTTACCTGGTGCTATCGTTTTCGCGATAGAATCTGCCAACGGTCGACGGCTACCGTTCGCGGCGTTCTGCCCTTCGTGTGCGGCGGCTAGCTCCACAGGTCCTTCACGGGTCGGACTAAATCGGGCCAATTTGGCTGAATTTCAAAAAAGTCAAAATTGGGGCTTGCGTCACGACGGATCTTCCCGTATATTTCTTTCTTGCGCAAAGGCACAGCCGAGCGCAGCGATGCAGTCATTGGGATGTCGTCTAATGGCAGGACAGCGGATTCTGGTTCCGTCAATGGGGGTTCGACTCCCTCCATCCCAGCCATTGCATTTGCTACATATGGCCCGTTCGTCTAGCGGTTTAGGACGCCGCCCTCTCAAGGCGGAGATCACCAGTTCGAATCTGGTACGGGCTACCACAAAATGAACGCCCGGGCCTCGCAAGAGACCCGGGTTTTGTGTATCGACCGTTTATACGGCGCCTGCCGTGTTTCGCCCAGATCGAGGAGTAGTCATGGATCTGCCCATCAGCTTGCAAGACATCACGTATGCCGAGAACTATCTGGCGCAGGGCGACCTGACCACGGCGACGCCGCTGCTGGAGCGTCTGGTTGAGCTCGCCGAGGAGTATATCGACGCCGAGTGCAAGACGGAGGAGAACCGTCAGTACTTTAGCTTCGATAGCAAGTTTGAGCGTCTGGCCTACCGCCGCGTGGAAAAGGATCCGCGCGAGCTCGTGCAGGTCGAGGTGCCCTTTGATCGCCTGTATTCCGACATGGCGTTTGCCTACATTCGCCAGCAGGATTATGTGAGTGCTCGTAATGCCCTGATGCAGGCTGTGCGTTGGGACCCCATGAACTGCAACTATCGCCTGGATCTGGCCGAGCTGTTCCGCGCGCTCGAGGACAAGCAGGAGTGGGCTTCGCTTTCGTTTTCGGTGCTGGAGCGTGCGAGCGACGGTAAGTGTGCCGCCCGTGCTTATGCCAACCTGGGGCAGTACTTCTTGGAGCCCGAGACCGAGAATGTCTCGGCCGCCGTGGGTTGTGCGCGTTTGGCACTACGCTTAGCGCCTGGCGATGCGCATACGACGCGCCTGCTCAACAAGATTCATACTGCCTATCCCGATGCCGCCGAGGAGAGCGACGAGCACGTGATGGGTGAGCTCGCCCTGCAGGGCGTGCCGACCTCGCCTTCGGCCGAGATTGCCATTTGCCTGATCATGTGTGCGACCGATGCTGCGAGCGACGGCGACAAGCAGGAGGCGACGCGCCTGACGGTGCGTGCTCGCGACCTGGTGGGCGAGGAGGCCTGCGCAGCGATTATCAAACTGGTGCGCGAGAGCGACGCCGAGCTCAATGCTGAGCGCAAGGCAAAGCGCGACGCTGCGGGCAAGGGTTCCGATGGCGCCAAGGAGGCCGGCGATGCCCAGTAAGCGCGAGCGCAAGCTTATCTCCAAGAATCGCTCGGCACATCACGAGTATTTTATCGACGAGACGTTCGAATGCGGTATTGAACTGAGCGGCACCGAGGTCAAGTCGATTCGCGAGCGCGCCTGCCAGATCACTGACACCTTTGCGCTGATTCGTGGCGGCGAGTGCTGGCTGGTGGGCCTGCATATTCACCCTTACAGTCACGGCGGTGTGTGGAATCGTGATCCCGATCGCCGGCGCCGTCTGCTGCTGCATCGCAAGGAGATTGATTTTCTCGACGGCAAGCTGCGCAACCGCGGCTATGCGTTGGTGCCGTTGGAGCTCTACTTTAATACCGACGGCCGCGTAAAGCTGCTGCTGGGTCTAGGCCGTGGTAAGAAGCTCTACGACAAGCGCGAAGACATGGCCAAGCGCGACGTTCAGCGCGAGATCGACCGCGCCCTCAAGGAACGCAATCGCTAGGCGTTCTGTATAAGTTGCGGTGGAATACGGACTGTTTTGCCTGTTTGAGGGGCTATTCAGTCCTTATTTCACCGCAACTGCGGGCGTCTCATCTTGCTTATACTGTTTTGACACATATGTCTCAAAGGTGGTGTCCGTTGTGGGCGCCGCCTTTTTTGTGGGTACATACATCCATGAGGTTCCAACCCGCGTTAGGGGAGTGATTGTTATGGACAAAACTGCGTTCTTTACCATGCCGAGCGGTCTGTACGTGGTGAGCGCCGCGGCAGACGGGCTGCGCGCCGGCTGCGTCATCAACACTGCGGTGCAGGTGACGTCCATGCCGCCGCGCATTTCGGTTGCCGTGAACAAGGACAACGTCACCTCGGGCGTCATCGCTTCGGCCAAAGCGTTCGCGCTGACCGTGATCGATCAGACCGCCGATATGCTCTACATCGGTAACTTTGGGTTCCGCACCAGCAGCGATTATGACAAGTTTGCCAAATACGAGACCCGCGAGACGGCTCTGGGCATGCCCTATGTGCCCGAGCACGCGGCGGCCCTGTTTAGCTGCCATTTGATCGACACTGTGGATGTTGGCACGCATCTACTGTTTATCGGCGAGGTCGAGGATGCCGAGCGCTTGAGTGACGAGACGCCGCTCACCTACGATTACTACCATAAGGTCCTGAAGGGCAAGACGCCTCCGAAGGCGTCCTCGTATCAAGGTTAGAAATGTTTTAAAAATACTTGCATTATATTATTGAGAATCTATACTGATAAATGAAGTACATCACCAGTCGCGTTTGAGAGGAGAACATCATGGCTGAGGAGAAGAAGACGTATAAGTTCGTGTGCGTCGTTTGCGGTTACGAGGTTGAGGTCGATACGCCCGAGCTGCCCGAGGATTATGTGTGCCCGGTGTGTGGCGTCGGTCCCGATCAGTTTGAGCTCGTCGAGGAGTAGCTCGCAGACACACGGCTCGTATCAACGCATAGCTCTGTCCAAGGGCCTCGGTCGAATTCTCGGCCGGGGCCCTTTTCCTCCGTCCCCAAGGGATCACGGTTGCTGTTGGCCGATCCTGTCTGTTGTGAGTCCGGCCGACCTTTTGTCTTAATCTGTAACGTCTAACGGCTCAAAACGGGTCTTCCTGTTACAGATCGAGACAAACCAAAACCGTCCGGAAGAAGATCTCAATCTGTAACATCTAACGGTGGAAATTGGGTCCACTTGTTACAGATTGAGACAAACGGAGCTGTCCCTCGGAATGATCTCGATCTGTAACATCTAGACATCAAAAGCGGGTCTAGATGTTACAGATCGAGACGTTTGCCTGGGTAGGTGCCCCGTCCCATTACATCCCTGTCAACAACACGACATCGAGAATCGTCACGATGGCACCAATCCCTACGAGCAGCGCGTTGAGCGGGCGCGAATTGGCGTATTTGCCCATAACGCGGGGTGAACTGGTGAGCCGTATGAGCACAAAGACCGTAATCGGTAGCTGAAGCGACAGCAGTGCCTGACTCCAGATGAGACCTTCAAAAGGATTTGGGACGACCAGGCATGCCGTCACTGCGCCGACGAAACAGGCCGCCACCCCGATCGAGGAATGCCGGTCGTGGATGTCGTATTCCTCGTCGAACATGCCCGCGGTGATGGTGCCCGCCGCCATGCCCGCCGTCACGCTACTCGAGAGGCCCGCAAACAGCAGCGCCACGGCAAAGATGGTCGAGCTTGCCGGGCCCAGAATGGGGGAGAGCGTGGCCGCTGCGACGGCGAGGTCGTCTACGACCATGCCGTGCGCAAAGAAGGTCGTTGCGGCCAGGATGACCATGGCCGAGTTGATTGCCCAGCCCACGCCCATCGAAAAGAGCGTGTCGAAGAGCTCGTAGCGCAGACGTTCTTCGATAACCTGCTCGCCTTGGCCTTCGAAGTGCATGGATTGGATGACCTCGGAGTGCAGAAAAAGGTTGTGTGGCATAACGACCGCACCCAGGACACTCACGATAATCGCGGCAGAGCCAGTGGGCATACTGGGCGTGATCCAGCTTGCGGCGGCTTGCGGCCAGTCGACCTTGACTAGTGCAAGCTCGGCCAAAAACGAGAGTCCTACCACGCCTACGAAGGCGATGATCCAGCGTTCGGCATGCTTGTAGGAGTTCGTCATGAGCATCGCCATCGATACTGTCGCCACGATGACGCAGCCCGCGCGCACGGGCAGCCCAAAGAGCATTTGAAGGGCAATCGCGCCGCCCAGGACCTCGGCCATGGCGGTGGCGATGGTCGCGAGATAGGCGCTGGCGAGCACCGTGCGTCCAACGAAGCGGGGGAGGTAACGTGTCGTGGCCTCGGCAAGGCAGGCGCCCGTGGCGATACCCAGGTGCGCCGCGTTGTGCTGCAGCACAATGAGCATAATCGTGGACAGCGTGACGATCCACAGCAGCGCGTAGCCAAACTGCGAGCCCGCGGCCATATTGGAGGCCCAGTTGCCCGGGTCGATAAAGCCGACGGTCACGAGCAGCCCGGGGCCGATATGCCGCGCAATGTCTAGGCCTCCGTGACCACCGGTGCGCCGGGAGCCAAAGTGTTGTTTGAGATGGTTGAGCATGGTGCGCTCCTGCGTATGGGCGGCGTGACGTCGCATCTGGGTCGTGCGGCGCCACGCGTCGGATTTGGGTTGGGGCTACTTGTGCGCTTTGCCCTGATTGGCCACGGCGTCGATCTTGGCGGCGATGGTCGCCGGGTCGCCGATGTAGCGCTTGTCGAGGACATTGAAATCGGTATCGAAGGTGTAGACGAGCGGCACGCCGGTGGGGATGTTGACCTTGAGGATCTCCTCGGGCGTGAGGTGCTCGAGCTTCATGACGAGTGAGCGCAGGGAGTTGCCGTGTGCGGCGATGAGTACGCGCTTGCCGGCGAGCATCTGGGGGCGAATCTCATCCTCAAAATAAGGCCAGACGCGGGCTATCGTGTCCTTGAGGCACTCGGTATAGGGCAGCTGATCGGGCGCGACATCACGGTATTGCTCCTGGGTGTGGGGATCGCGCGCGTCGTCCGGCTCGAGTGCCGGCGGGCAGACATCGAAGGAGCGGCGCCAGATGAGCACCTGCTCGTCGCCGTGCTCCGCTGCGGCATCGGCCTTGTTGAGACCCTGCAACGCTCCGTAGTGGCGCTCGTTGAGCTTCCAGGATTTGATGACGGGCAACCACTCGCGATCCATTTGGCCGAGCACGATGTTGAGGGTGTGGATCGCGCGCTTGAGACGCGAAGTGTAGCAGACGTCAAAGTCGAAACCGGCTTCTTTGAGGGCGCGGCCGCCTGCCGCCGCCTCTTCGCGGCCCGTGTCAGTGAGCTCGACATCGGTCCAGCCGGTGAACAGGTTGAGCTTGTTCCACTCGGACTCTCCGTGACGGATAAGGACGAGTTGCATCGTCTGCTGGTCTGCTTGGTGCGCCATAGGGGCCTCCTTGATCTGGCGCGGTGTGCGTGCCGTTTGCTTGACGCCGCAAAGGATACCCGTTTTAAGCTTAAAAGTTAACCAAGACTAACAAAATTGTTGTATTTGAATGGGATGGTGAAAGGGGGCTGCCGAAATGTCTCGATCTGTAACAACTAGGGATGGAAATTGGGCCTAGGTGTTACAGATCGAGACAGGAAGAAATGGTCCTATGGAATGTCTCGATCTGTAACAGTTTGCCGCCAAAACCGGCCCTTCGTGTTACAGATTGAGATGTTTGAAGAGGTGAGTTTGCAGGCCGAACTTGGGGCCTATGTTGTCGCCCTTGAGGTCGGCGGTGCCCACTCGTAAGGTGTGCGTTACGCGATTGTTTCGAAACGGGCGGGAAACACAGCGGGGCGGCGATGCTCCTAGTATGCCTATTCAACTGACTGTCTTATATCTAGGGGAGGATCGCGATGCAGGCAGATTCCGCTCAGCAGCAGGGCCTTTATCGCCCCGAATTCGATCACGATGCATGCGGCATCGGCGCGCTTGCCGATATCAACGGTGAGCGCCATCACCAGATTCTGGACGACGCGCTGTCCATTCTGGTCAACTTGGAGCACCGCGGCGGCACGGGTCTCGAGAAGAACACCGGCGATGGCGCTGGCATCCTGTTCCAGGTTCCGCATCACTTTTTTCGTAAAGAGGCCCAAAAGTGCGGCCAGATTCTGCCGGCAGAGGGCGACTATGGCGTGGCCATGCTGTTCTTTCCGCAGGATGACAAGGGCGTAGAGGATGGCCGCCGCGTGTTTGAGGAGGGTTGCGCCGAGGCCGGCGTGCCGCTGCTCTTTTGGCGTGAGGTGCCCGTCGACCCGCACGACCTGGGCGAGACGGCCCGCGCCTGCATGCCTACTATCCTGCAGGCCTTCCTGGGCCGTCCCGACGATACACCGGCGGGTGACGCCTTTGAGCGCCGCCTGTACGTGTGCCGCCGCACCATCGAGAAGAAGGCCGACGCCGAGTTCGCCCTGCGCGACAAGATCTTCTACGTGTGCTCCATGAGCTCGCGTACCATCGTGTACAAGGGCATGCTGGTCGCCACGCAGATGCGCCGCTTCTTTATCGATCTCAACGACGCCGCCGTCAAGACGGCCGTGGCGCTCGTCCACTCGCGCTACTCCACCAACACCACGCCCAGCTGGGAGCGTGCGCACCCCAACCGCTTTATCATCCACAACGGCGAGATCAATACCCTTAAGGGCAACGTCAACTGGATTCGCGCCCGCGAGCCCAACCTGTACAGCCCCGTGCTGCAGCACGATCTTGAGCGCGTGATGCCCATCATCAACCGCGAGGGCTCCGATTCCGCGATTCTGGACAATGTGCTTGAGTTTTTGGTCATGAACGGCCGTCCGCTCACGCGTGCCGCGTCCATGTTGCTGCCCGAGCCGTGGGACCACAACGACAACCTGAGTGAGGAGCGCCGCGCCTACGACGCTTACCAGTCCATGCTCATGGAGCCGTGGGACGGTCCTGCCGCTATCGCCTTTACCGATGGCCGTACCCTGGGCGCCGCCCTCGACCGTAACGGCCTGCGTCCCGCCCGCTATTATGTGACGCGCGACGGTCGTTTTATGCTGGCAAGCGAGGTGGGCACCATCGAGGTGAGCCCCGAGAACATCCTGACGAGCGGCTGTCTGGGGCCGGGCCAGATGCTCGAGGTCGATTTTGCCCGCGGCCGCGTCATCTACAACGACGAGCTGCGCGCCCGTTACGCCAAGGAAAAGCCCTACCGTGATTGGATTGCCGAGGAGACGCTGGCCGTCGACGCGCTCGATGAGCCCGCCGCGCCCGCGCCCGCCGAGGACGCCGAGGTGCCCGCCGCCGTGCGCATGGCCAAGCTCGGCTACCACTGGGATGACGTCGACGAGGTCGTGCGTCCCATGGCCCAGCAGGGCAAGGCCCCGCTTGCCTCGATGGGTATCGACGCGCCGCTGGCCTGCCTGTCCAAAAAGACGCGCTCGTTCTTCGACTACTTCTATCAGCTGTTCGCTCAGGTCACGAACCCACCCATCGACGCCCTGCGCGAGCATATGGTCACCTCGACCACGCTCTACCTGGGCAACCACGGCAACTTGCTCGAGGACTCCCGTACGGCCTGCCAGCTGGTGCGCCTGGAGCGCCCGCTGCTCAACGAGGAGGAGTTCGACCGCATCTGCGCCATCGACCGCGTGGGCTTTAAGACCCGCCGCTTCCGTGCCGTCTACCGCCGCGATGCCGGCGAGGGCGCGCTGCAGGCTGGGCTCAAGCAGCTTGCCGAGGACGTCGAGGCTGCGGTCCGCGATGGCGTGAACATCGTGGTGCTGAGCGACCGTGCTGCGGCGGGCGAGGTCCCTGTGCCGTCACTGCTCGCCGTGGGATGCGTGCACAACCACCTGATCCGCGCCGGCGTGCGTACCTTTGCCGACATCGTGGTGGAGTGTGGCGACGCCGTGTCCCCGCACGACTTTGCGGCGCTGGTGGGCTACTCCGCGAGCGGCATCTATCCGTACAACGCACATGCGTGCATCCGCGATCTGGCGGCACGCGGCGACCTGGACGTGACGGCCGAGCAGGGCATCGCCAACTACAACAAGGCTGCGACCGCCGGCATCGTCTCCATCATGTCCAAGATGGGCATCTCCACAGTGCAGAGCTACCATTCGGCGCAGATCTTCGAGGCCGTGGGCTTTACGCCGGAGTTCGTCAACGCGTACTTCGCCGGCACGGTGAGCCGTGTGGGTGGTATGGGTGTCGAGGACGTTGAGCGCGAGCAAAACGAGCGCTACGACGCCGCGCTCGCCATCCTTAAGAGCCCGGCTCCCGATCAGCTGCCTACGCTGGGTCTGACCAAGTGGCGCCCGCTCGGCGGCGAGGAACACCTCATCGACCCCCAGACCGTCTACCTGCTGCAGACCGCCTGCCGTGAGGACAGCTACGACACCTTTAAGGAGTACAGCGCCCGTCTGCACCGTACCGGCCGTGCCGTGCGCCTGCGCGACTTGCTCGACTTTGATGCCAGCGGCCGCACCCCGGTGGCACTCGACGAGGTCGAGCCCGCGCTCAACATCGTCCGCCGCTTTAACACCGGCGCCATGTCGTACGGCTCCATCAGCAAAGAGGCGCACGAGTGCATGGCTATCGCTATGAACCGTCTGCATGGCCGTTCCAACTCAGGCGAGGGCGGCGAGGACCCGCGTCGCGAGACCCCGCTGGCCAACGGCGACTCCAAGAACTCCGCGATCAAGCAGGTGGCAAGTGCGCGCTTTGGCGTGACGAGCCGCTATCTGTGCAGCGCCTTTGAGATTCAGATTAAGATGGCCCAGGGCGCCAAGCCCGGCGAGGGCGGCCACCTGCCCGGCAAGAAGGTCTACCCTTGGATTGCCGAGGTCCGTCAGTCCACTCCCGGCATCGGCCTGATCTCGCCTCCGCCGCACCACGACATCTACTCCATCGAGGACCTGGCAGAGCTGATCTTTGACCTTAAGAACGCCAACCCCGGCGCGCGCGTGTCGGTCAAGCTGGTCAGTGAGGCGGGCGTCGGCACCATCGCCACCGGTGTGGCCAAGGGTGCTGCCGACAAGATCTTGATCAGCGGTCACAATGGCGGCTCGGGTGCCGCTGCGCGCGACTCTATCTGGCATGCGGGTCTGCCGCTGGAGCTTGGCCTTGCCGAGGCCCAGCAGACGCTGCTGCAAAACGGCCTGCGCTCGCGCGTGGTGCTCGAGGCCGACGGCAAGCTCATGGACGGCACCGACGTTGCCGTCGCCTGCTTGCTGGGCGCCGAGGAGTTTGGCTTTGCGACCATGCCGCTCATCTCGATGGGCTGCCTTATGCAGCGCGACTGCCAGCAGGATACCTGCCCCGCCGGCATCGCGACGCAAAACTGTCGCCTGCGTCGCGGCTTCCGCGGCAAGCCCGAGCATGTCGAGCACTTTATGCTCTTTGTTGCCGAGCAGCTGCGCGAGGTCATGGCACGCCTGGGCTTCCGCACCATCGACGAGATGGTCGGCCATCCCGAGTGCCTGCGCCAGATTGAGGTGCCGGGCAACCGCAAGGCCAACCTGCTCGATCTGTCGCCCGTGCTGGCGAGCGCGACCTGTGAGTTTGGTGCCCACATCCCGGGTGCCGACGGCCGTCACTTCCTGCCCCAGATGGCTGCGGACAGCGAGCTCGGCAAGACGCTCGACTCTACGCTGTTTGTCCCCTATACGGCCGATGCCCGTGCGCACCTGCGTCCGATTCGTTTCCATGCCGACATCGCCAACGTCAACCGTTGCGTTGGCACCATCTTGGGCAATGCGGTGACCAAGGCACATCCCGAGGGCCTGCCCGCCGGCTCCATCACCATCGATTGCGATGGCTCGGCCGGTCAGAGCTTTGGCGCCTTCCTGCCGCGCGGCGTGACGCTCAACGTGTGCGGCGACGCCAACGACTACTTTGGTAAGGGCCTTTCGGGCGGCGAGGTCTCCGTGCGCCCCAACCCGCGTGCAACCTACAAGTTCGACGAGAACATCATCGTGGGCAACGTTGCGTTCTTTGGCGCCACGAGCGGCCGCGGCTTCATTAACGGCCTGGCTGGTCAGCGCTTTGGCGTGCGCAACTCCGGCGCCACCGTGGTGGTCGAGGGCTGCGGCAACCACGGCTGCGAGTACATGACGGGTGGCCTGGCGCTTATCTTGGGCGAAGTCGGTCAGAACTTCGCCGCCGGCATGACGGGCGGCGTGGCCTATGTTTATGACCAGTACGGCACGCTCGATGCCCGCGTGAACCGCGAGAGCGTTGAGCTCAAGGCCCCGACGGCCGACGAGCTGGCACAGATTCGCGCGCTCATCCAGGAGCACGTGGACGCAACGCAGAGCCCACGCGGCATCAAGCTGCTCTACAGCTTTGAGACGATGAGCAAGCACTTTGTGAAGGTCATTCCGACCGAGTACGAGCGCGTGCTGGCGATTGTCGCTGGGGCCGAGGCCGTGGGCAAGACACATGCGCAGGCAGAGGAGCTGGCGTTTGACATTGTGACCGGTCGTGCGAGTGCCGCGGATGTCGCTCGCTTCGATGTGGCGGGTGGTGCTGCGGGTGCTGCGCCCACCGCCTCCAGCTCTGTTGCTTCGACCAAGAAGGAGGCGTAAGTGCCATGGGTAAGCCCGGTGCTTTTCTTGATATCGATCGCGTGACCCATGAGCTGCGCCCCGTGGAGGAGCGCAGCCGCGATTTCGATCCGCTGTACGTGGAGCTCGACGACGACGCGCGCCGTGCCCAGGCGAGCCGCTGCATGATGTGCGGTGTGGCGTTTTGCCAGATGGGCGCGAGCTTTGGCAAGGCACGTCCGAGCGGCTGTCCGCTGCACAACCTGATTCCCGAGTGGAACGAGCTGGTGTACCGCGGCCGTTGGGACGAGGCTGCCGAGCGTCTGTCGCTCACCTCGCCCATGCCCGAGTTCACGAGTCGCGTGTGCCCGGCGCTGTGCGAGGCCGCGTGCAACCTGGGCTCGGTCGATGGCCAGCCCACGACGATCCATGACAACGAGCGCGCGATTAGCGACCATGAGTGGGCCAACGGCGGTCCGCACCGCTTTGAGCCGGTAGGGGAGGGTGCACCCACGGTTGCCGTGGTGGGCTCCGGTCCCGCTGGTCTGGTGGCTGCATGGGAGCTTGCGCGTCGCGGCGCCCGCGTGACGGTGTTTGAGCGCGACGACCGCCCGGGCGGTCTGCTCATGTACGGCATTCCCAACATGAAGCTCGAGAAGTCTGTGGTCGAGCGTCGCGTGGCGCTCATGCGCGAGCTGGGTATTGTGTTCGAGCTGGGCGCCGACGTGAGCGATCCCAAGGTTACCGCCAGGCTCGACGACTTTGACGCCGTCGTGGTGGCTGCCGGCGCCCGTGCTCCGCGTGGGCTTTCGGCTGCGAACATTGATGCCCCGGGCGTGGTGTATGCCGTGGACTATCTGACGGCTTCGACCGTCTCGGTGCTCGATAGCGGCGAGCCCGCCATCGACGCACGCGGCCTGGACGTCGTGGTCATTGGCGGTGGCGATACCGGCAACGACTGCGTGGGTACCGCGGTGCGTCAGGGCGCGCGCAGCGTGCGCCAGTTTGAGTTCTTGCCGGCTGCGCCCGATAAGCGCGCGGCAGGCAACCCCTGGCCGCAGTGGCCCAACGTTAAGAAGACCGATTACGGCCAGCAGGAGGCTATCGCTGCGATGGGCGGCGAGATGCGTGCCTGGGCCGTGGATACACTCGAGGTGCTGCTGGACAAGAAGGGCGCGGCCGCGGGCCTGCGCGTGGTCGATCTGGACTGGTCGGCGGGAAAGCCCGAGCGCATCGCGGGCTCCGAGCACGAGGTGCCGGCGCAGCTGGTGCTCATCGCCTGCGGCTTTACGGGTCCGGAGCACGGCGTGTTCGATGCGGTGAGCGTGCCTGTTGCCACCGCTGGTCGTCCGCTGCCGGTGATGGCTGCTGAGGGCTCGCATCTCGCGGCTCGCACGGAGGGTGTCGCCGCGGATGCCGCGCCGGTGTATGTGGCGGGTGATGCCCGCAACGGCAGCTCGCTCGTGGTGAGCGCCATGGCCGATGCCCTGGCCTGCGCTGCCGAAGTCGCCGACGCGTTGGCGCTGTAAGGTAATCACGGAGTTATTCAACAATCGAATCGGCAAGGGCTGTCCCTAACTGCCGGCACAAAAGGAACGTCCCCAAGTGCCGGCAGTTAGGGACGTTCCTTTTCTGTCGGCATTCGGGGACACTCCTTGCGGATTTGCGAGCAGTTTGCTCGTTTGTCGACGTACGGATGTTCATTTGTCGATTTCTTGGGCTGTGGTCACCTGTTGTTTCTGTGGTGGTTGCGGGCATCTGGCTCAAAAGGGTTGGTTGGCTGTCTATGTCTACCTGCGATTTTGTTGCGGTGCGCATTTTCGGTCAAGCTTTTCGTCAAGTGTTTGGTCAGCATCTTGTTTGCAGCCGGAGGCCTATTTTGCCCGTGCTGGTCGTGGCTGCCCATCCTCCTCGTAAGCTCAAATTGAGGTCCATCAGTTTGAGGAGGATGCCATGATTGACCACGCTTTTGACCGAGCAGAGCTGGCTGAAGCCGTCGGCAACGATATTGCCGACATGGCCCATTTTTGGATGCTGCGGAAGTTTCAGTTTTTGGAGCCGGCGCGCGAACAGTTCGAGATCATTGTTGACCCGTGGCTCAGCTATTGCACCGAGCCTTCGCAAAACGAAATCATGGCCTACAACATGGCATTTACCGATTGGCTGCTCTTCGAGCGCCCCTATCGCCATGGCAAGACGCTGCTCGAGCTGTATGTTGACGAGCCGCCGGCATCGCTTTCGCCTGCCTCGCTCAAGCGGCTCGAGCAGGTACGCGACACGCAGTATTTCTCGCGCTTTGGCATTTTGGACAAGGATCCTGCGAACGGCATGGTTGCGCTGAAGGATACGCGCACCGACCGTCGCTTTGATGTCTACGACCCGCATATCGTGCAAAAGGAGCATTGGAGCGACGGCGCGATTGCGGTGCGCCTCGCCTGCGTCGACGATGTCTGGCTGGCGGCGGGACAGCTCTATCTGTATGACATCGCGCGCCTGAGTGACACGGCGGTCGATGGACTGGGCGCGGTGCATCCCGAGGATCTGCAGAACGGCTTCGGCACCTCGTGCATCAGCTTCTTTTTGCGCCTGGTCCGCGACATCATGGGCGCCCAGGGGCGGTACGTAAAGTCGCTCAATATCTACGAGCAGGAGTGGGAGTAGGGGGTGTGACTGGTGTCGCCTTACTGCCCTGACTTTGTCTCAATCTGTAACGTTTGGCGGCTGTTTGGGCCCGTAACTGTTACAGATCGAGACATTTCCCTGATGTTGCCGGGGTGGGGCTCAACGTATTCCGTCCCCCACATCTCCTCTTCCCTCCGTTAACCGATGCGTCTGCAGTAATCCAGCGGGACTAGGTGATAATGGACAAATGTTCATGTTAATCGTGAGGGAGGAGCTCGATATGGCGTCTGCCGATCGTCCCACGTTGTTTATCAATGCGACCGTCTTGGATGGTTCGGAACATATGGAGCCGCAGCCCGACATGGCCGTGACTGTTGAGCGCGGCGTCATCACCTGGATGGGGCCGAGTGCTGTGGCGCAGGCGCCCGCGGGTGCCAAGGTTATCGACCTGGGTGGTGCGTATCTCATGCCCGGTCTCATCAATATGCATGTGCATCTGTGCGGTTCGGGCAAGCCGGTTTCGGCGGGCGATGCGGGCGCGCTGATGAAGAAGCTCGATAATCCCGTGGGGCGCGCCATCGTCCGCCGCATCCTCAAGGGCAGTGCCCAGCAGCAGCTGGCAAGCGGCGTGACCACGGTGCGCGGCGCGGGTGACCCGTTGTTTGCCGACATTGCCGTGCGCGACGCTATCGACGCCGGCAAGTATCAGGGGCCGCGCCTGGTAGCGCCGGGAACGGGCGTCACGGTGCCGGGCGGCCATGGCGCGGGATTGTTCGCCCAGGTGGCAAACAGCCCCGTCGAGGCAGCCGAGCAGGTGTGCGACCTGTATGCGCGCGGTGCCGACGTCATCAAGCTGTTCGTGACGGGCGGCGTGTTCGATGCGACCGAGGTGGGCGAGCCGGGCGTGCTGCGCATGCCAGTCGAGGTTGCCGCGGCGGCGTGCAAGGCTGCCCACGACACGGGGCTGCCGGTTATGGCCCATGTCGAGAGCACCGAGGGCGTAAAGGCCGCTCTTGAGGCCGGCGTCGATACGATCGAGCACGGCGCTCCGCTGACGCCCGAGATCCTGGAACTGTACCGCGGCGCCGCGGGCACACAGCTCGAGGGGCGTGCGCCGAGTGTGACCTGCACTATCAGCCCGGCGCTGCCGTTTGTATTGCTCGACCCGGAAAAGACCCATTCGACCGATACGCAAAAGAAGAACGGCGACATCGTGTGCTCGGGCATCATCGAGAGCGCCCGTGCCGCACTGGAAGCTGGCGTTAAGGTGGGCCTTGGCACGGACTCGAGCTGCCCGTTCGTGACGCAGTACGACATGTGGCGTGAGGTGGCCTATTTTGCCAAGTATGTCGGCGTGAGCAACGCCTTCGCGCTGCATACGGCTACGCAAGTCAACGCCGAGCTGTTGGGGCTGGGCGGCGAGACCGGCACAATCGAGTGCGGCAAAGCCGCCGATATCCTGGTGACGCGCAAGAACCCGCTCGATGACCTGTGCGCACTGCGTGAGCCGACGCACGTGATGTGTCGCGGCGATCTGGTGCGCAAGCTCAAGGTGAAGCGCATCCTCGAGGTGGATGCCGAGCTCGACGCGATTATGGCCATGCCAGCCGAAGCGCTTGTCGAGGAGCTGGCCCGCGACGGTGTGGCGTAGATGAGACAAAGGGACAGCTCCGTTGCCGCATACAAAAAGCCGAGGTCTCAACACGAGGCCTCGGCTTTTTTATCGAACAAATATTTAAGATTTGGGACAAACAAACCTGATTAATTTGTCCCGCGTGCGGGCGCTAGGAGCGCGTCTCCATCTTGGCGTGGCACTTGGTGCAGGTGACGCGGATCTTGCCCTTGCCCTTGGGGACGGAGAGCATCTGGCCGCAGTTGGGGCACTTGAGGTATGCCGTAGTCTTGCGACCCTTCCACATCTTCTTGGCCGTGCGCTTGGCACGCTCAAAGTCTTCCTTACTGGTGCCGGCTGCGCGTGAGGTGCTAGCCGCTGCAGCGCCGCCGCCCAAGCTGGCGACGAACTTGCCCAAGCCGGGAACATTGGCGGTCGTGGCGACAAAGGCCTCATTCTCCTTGCGACGTGCATCGATATTTTTGGACAGGCCGCGCAGCACGCCAATCACGATTACGGCGATGGCGATCCAGCTGAGCCACTGGATACGAGCCATCGAACCGATCATGGCGATGATAATGCCTGCGAAGCCCATCACGATGGTGAGTTCGTCAGCGCCATTGCGGCCCTTCATAAAGTCATTCATGCAAATTGCCTTTCATTCGATATGCCGCACGCCTTTATACCCGATTTAGAGCAAGGGGACAGGTTAATCTGCACCAATGTGGTGCAAACGTACCTGTCCCCAATGCCCCAATTACTTGGAGAGCTTGTCGACGACGCGTTCGATCTCGGCGAGCTTGGCGGCTTTGAGGTCTTCGTCGCCCGATTCGATTGCCGAAGTCACGCAGCCCTCGATATGCGCCTTGAGCACGTCGGCGTTAATGCGCGCGAGGAGCGCCTGTGTAGCCATGAGCTGTGTGGAAATATCGACGCAATAGCGGTCCTCATCGACCATCCGCAAGATGCCGTCGATCTGGCCGCGTGCCGTCTTGAGCATGCGGGTCACCGATTTGTGGTCTGCCATCATGGCGGGTCCTCGTTTCTGGTCGATGGGGTCGAATGCTTCTGGTAGCTGCTACGCGGCGGTCACGGACAGGGCGTGGAACTTCTCGCCGGCGCCCTCGACGGCGGCAGCGAGCTGCTCAGCGGTCACGGTGTCGGCGCACTCCACCTGGACGGTCTGGGTCTCGTGATCGGCGTCGGCGTCGGTCACGCCGGCCACGTTGAGCAACGCCGTCTCGACAGTGGCGTCGCAGTGGCCGCACATAAGGCCGGAAGTCTTAATTGTGAAACGCATGGATATTCCTCTCTGTTGTGTCGGCTTTCCCAGGCACCCGACCTTGACCTTCAAACCGTCGCTCGCGTACCAAAGTACGCGTCGCTCCTCTTTCAGGTCAATCTCGGGCACCTGGAAAACCCGTTCTAAATGGACTTAATGGTGAGCCTATTTTGCCACTTTGGATCTAAAAGTTCGCAGGCGCAGCGCATTGCTTACGACGCACACGCTCGACAGGCTCATGGCCGCGGCGCCGAACATCGGCGAGAGCTGCCAACCGGTGAGGGGGAAGAACACGCCCGCCGCCAGCGGAATGCCGATGCCGTTGTAGAACAGCGCCCAGAACAGGTCCTGCTTGATGTTGCGGATTGTGGCACGTGACAGCTCGATGGCACGGGCGATGTCCATGAGATCGCTGCGCATGAGTACCACGTCGGCGCCCTCCTTGGCGATGTCGGCGCCGGTGCCGATAGCAAGGCCCACGTCGGCGCGCGCCAGGGCGGGGGAGTCGTTGATGCCGTCGCCCACCATGGCGACCTTGCTGCCCGCATCCTGCAGTTCGCGCACGTGGCGCTCCTTGTCGGCGGGGAGGACGTCGGCGATGACCTGTTCGCTGCTCAGCCCCACGCGGCGGGCGATGGCCTCGGCCGTCACGCGGTTGTCGCCGGTGAGCATGCGCACGTCGACGCCGAGCTTGCGGAGCGCGGCGATGGCCTCGGCACTCGTTTCTTTGACCTCGTCAGCCACGGCGATGGTGCCGACAAGCTCGCCGTTCTTGGCAAAGAACAGCGGCGTCTTGCCTTCGGCGGCATATTGCTCGGCAAGACCCGCGGGCACGGTAACGCCCAACTCGTCCATCAGGCGCACGTTGCCGGCTGCGATGACATTCTGCCCCTCGCGTGCCGTAACGCCTCGTCCGGGCACGGCGGCAAAGTCCTCGACCATGCGCGCGACAATTCCGCGCGCTTCGCACTCGGCCATAATCGCCTCGGCCAGCGGGTGCTCGCTCGAGCGCTCCAGCGCGGCGGCCAGCTTGAGCAGCGCCTTTTCGCTCATGGCGGGCGAGCCGTCAGCGCGCGTGGCTACCACGATATCGGTCACGGCAGGCTTGCCGCGGGTGACCGTGCCCGTCTTATCGAGCACCACGGTGCCCACGTTGCGCAGAGTCTCCAGCGCCTCGGCGCTCTTGAACAGAATGCCCATCTCGGCGCCCTTGCCGGTGCCGACCATAATGGCGACGGGTGTGGCCAGGCCCAGCGCGCACGGGCAGCTGATCACCAGCACGGCGACGGCGGAGGTAAGCGCTTCGTTGATGCTTCCGGTCAGTACCATCCACGCCACAAAAGTTACGGCAGAGATTGCAAACACCACGGGCACGAACACGCCGGCGACCTTGTCGGCCATGCGGGCGATGGGCGCCTTGGTGGCGTTGGCGTCCTCGACGAGCTGGATAATCTTGGCGAGCGACGTGTCGGCGCCCACACGCGTGGCGCGGAAGGTAAACGAGCCCGTGCGGTTGACCGTGGCCGCGTTTACAGTGTCGTCGACGGTCTTCTCCACGGGGATGGACTCGCCGGTCAGCGCACTTTCGTCCACGGCCGAGCTGCCTTCGAGCACCACGCCATCGACGGGGATGGACTCTCCGGGGCGTACGCGCAGGACCTGGCCGGGAAGGATACTGTCGACGTCGACGGTGGTTTCGGTGCCGTCGTCGGCAACGACGGTCGCAGTCTTGGGTGCCAAGTCGATGAGCGCCTCGATAGCGCCGCCGGTTTTGGACTTGCTGCGCGTCTCGAGGTATTTGCCCACGGTGACGAGCGACAGGATCGTGCCCGCACTCTCAAAATACAGGTTGTCCATGCCCGTCATCATGGCCTCGTGGATTTGCCCGGCGGCCAGCTGGTCGGCCATGATAAACATGGCGTAGAGCGACCAGGCGACGGAAGTGGTGGCGCCCACGGCAATAAGGGCGTCCATGGTGGGCGCGCCGTGCGCGAGCGATTTAAACCCGTTGATAAAGTATGCGTCGTTGACGTAGACGATGGGGATGAGCAGGACGAGCTCGGTGAGCGCGAGCGTCATGCTGTGGGCGTGGTCGGTGAAGACGCCGGGTAGCGGCCAACCGAGCATGTGCCCCATGCCTATGTAGAACAGTGGGATGAGGAATACGATCGAGACGATGAGGCGGGTGCGCATAGCAGAGGCGGCGGCCTCCAACTTTTTGGTGGGCGACTCCATATGGGCGGCGCCAGACCTGGCTTGCGCGCCGCCGTTTGAGCCAGCGGCGCCGGTGCCTACATCGACGGGCGAGGCCGAGTAGCCCGCGCGGTCGACGGCGGTGCAGATATCGTCGGGGGAGACCTGCGCGGGGTCGTAGTCCACCAGCATAGAGCCGGCGAGCAGATTGACCGCGACGCTTTGGACGCCGTCGAGCTTGCTCACGGCGCGGTCCACGTGCGCCTGGCAGGCGGCGCACGTCATGCCACCCACGTCGAACTTATCTTGAGCCATGGCTTCTCCTTTCTGTGACGTAGTGTCGGAAATGTTAACCATCCGATACTATACACCCATACCCCCTGGGGGTGTCCAGTACAGAAATAATATATGAGATTTCGTTACAGATTGAGATGATTGGTTGGCCGATGGACCGTCCCAACCAATCATCTCAATCTGTAACATCTAGCAGGGAAAATGACCTCTAACTGTTACAGATCGAGACAATTGCCGGGGAGGGGTCCCGTCACGGCAAGACGCCCGCTCCCTAGATGCAGAATCCGGGGATCACGCAAGTCCGCTTCTTGGGGCTGTCCGCAGGCGTTGCGTACGTAAAGACGTCGCCGTCGTGCCCCACGCGGTTCATATAGAGCGTGCCTTCGCTCTCCGATGTGTCGGGGCTTACCGTGCGCTCCCACCAACAGGTGTCCTTGCCCTTCCACTGGCGGACCATCGTCTCGTTCGTGGAATACGGGCTTACCTTGAGCTCGCGGAAGAGCTGATACTCCTTGCCCTCGCCGTTGTAGATGTCTGCCAGGTAGTGATAGTCCTCGGTAAACGAATCGGGCGGTTGCGTACCGCACAGCTCGACCATGGCGGGCAGCCAAAGGGTTGCGGGCAACTCGCTCAGGCACGATGCGCTGTTGGCGGTGCCCACATTGTTCGAGACCTTCTTGACCCCTTTAATGAGTGCGCGCAACTCGTTGGGCAGCAGCTTAAGGCCGTCGCCGTTGAGCCATTCCCGCAGCTCGCAATCTGCCCAGCCGGCGCTCGGCGGTTCAGCCGCAGCGTTGCGCTCGGCAATACCCGCATCGAACATAAACGTTAGTCCGGCCTTGCCCGTCCCGTCCAGAAGCTCATCGTGGCGGATGCCCACAAGCTGCGCGCCAACCTGCAGCCCGTTGGTGAGCGTGACACGCTTGGTACACGGATAGGGGATATGCCCATCGGCATCGAGCAGATGATAGCGCTTGGCAATCTCGCGTGCCTCGCTACGGGCCTCGGCGGCCTTAATCTTGAGCGAAATCTCCTGCAGCTGATCCCAGGTGTAGTCGTCAAGTGAACCGCGGATGCCGTCAAGGTAGTCGGGGATGCCAAAGCCATGGGTTGCCGCCCCGATAACGCTGAGCCCCGCAACGGCTGCGATAGCGCCGCCGATAATAAAGCGGCGGCGGGTCATGGCATCGTGACGGGCCTGATTCAGGATCTCTCGTGCGCGCTCGCCGGCGACGTCGACCTTAAGGTGCGTGCCAGAATCGATATCAATCGCGGCCTCGTCTCCTGTGCCTTCGCGGCCCTCGGATTCGGCATCGGTGAGGTATGCCGAGAGCACCTCGAGCATCTGCTGCTCGGTGGGACGATCGCACTGCTCGACTGAGAGACCCTTCATGATGATTTGGACGAGCGCTTCATCGCCCTCGCAGCGCGGCTCGAGCGGTGCCGGCTTGGTCTTGGTCTTTACGAGATAGAACGAGCCGGTTGCAGCGGCGTCCGTCGACTCAAAGTCAAACGGTTTGCGACCGCTGTAGAGCTGGTACAGAATGCTCGAAAGCGCATAGACGTCGATTGCCGGCGAACGGCGAAGGGCCGCGATGCCTTCGATATCCTGCGTGAGCATCTCGGGCGCGGCGTATGCGGGCGTGGCAAAGCGCCAGATGTCGGCGCGCCGGGTGATCGTGTCGTCGCCGAGAGCCATGGTCGCGGAGCCCATGTCGATGAGGCAGGGGTCAAAGGAGCAATCGGCAATCTGCTGCTCGAGCGTTCGGCTGGTGGTGCGGAACATGATATTGGCAGGCGAAAGGTCGCGATGGACGACCGGATTCACGAGGCCTTGGGTCATCAAGAGCGCACGAAGCACGGCGTTTCCGACGGCGGCGACCATCTGGGTGGTCAGCCCGCCCGAGGCGTCGTGCGGAAGCAGGGGCAGCGCCTGCTTGAGTGAGGTGCCCTCGACCCACTCCATGAGGATGAGCGGGTCATCCTCGCACGATCCGTAGCCATAGACGCGCGGAAATCCGCGCAGGTGCGAGACGGTACACAGATGACGGTACTCCTCAAACAGCGCAGCGGTGTTGGCCAGGTGCGCGGCCGATTGCTCGGCGGAGCGGTCGGGGGCTTGGCCAGAGAGAATGACGTTGTCCTTGAGCAGCTTGACGGCAAAGACCTCGCCGCTCGTGTTGGTCGCGCGCAGCACGTGCCCGATGTTGCCGTTGTTGCGGTGGGCCGTCTGGAGAATAAGTGTCATAAACCGGCGTTTGACGTCGTCCTCGGCGCTGGGGTCGACCGCCACGGCGGTATCGAACGTATCGAGACGGACGAGTTTGTCGCCATAGGCGCTATCGGTAGTATCCATGGCGTTCCTTTGTCTGGCATGGGTTGCCGCACGTATACGCGAGCAGTGCGGATATCGGTAAAGTACCATGATAGTCGCACTGCCCACGTATACCGCTGAGCATTGTCGTTTACGACGCAGAAGGCAGAAGACGCAAGACGGACGGCGACCGTCTTCCGATCGCTGTCCGTGCTAGTCCACAATGACAAGGAATGTCGTGTAGAGACCCAGATGGAGCCTGTCGCTGTTGGCGATTTCCACGGGGGGATAGACTTTGCCGGGCTCGCGTTGGTCGCGCGGCGGCTCAATCACAATATCGCCGTCGCCCGCGCCCGATTCGAGCACTGTGCCGTTGGTCGATCCAAGGCCCTGGGCGTACCAGTGCTCACCCTCGAGCCAAATGCGAAGATGCTCGCGCGAGGCGTCGGCGCCTACATCGGTGATGCTGGGCGAGGTTTTGGGCAAAGAACCAATCACGGTGCCGCGCGGATCGCGTGTGAGGGGATGGATTTGCATGTCGGCGCAGTTATCGGCATGGGTTCTGAGCAGACCGAGGTTGGGAGCGACGGCGTGCGGCTGCTCCAGGCTGCTCATAAAGCCACGTCCGACGGTAGTTTCGGTGGTGCCAAAGTGCCCGCCCGTCTTGCTGTCGCAAAAGCGCTCGACGGTGGCCACGCCCTGAACGGGATCGGCGAGCGCCCCCGTTGCCACAAAGAGCATCAAGAAGAGCGTGCTTTTTTCGCGCACGGCATTGCCGTCAAAGTTGTCGATGCGATTGAGGGCATTTGCATATAGGCGGCTGTCCAGCTTGTAGCTGGCGAGAGCCGACATCATTTCGTCGGCGGCCGGACCGCGATAGTGCTCGGCGATTGCCCGATAGGCGGACTCGCCGCCGCCGAGCTTGCTGCAGATTGCCGCGGAAAGGTTGAGCGTGGTGACGGTAAAGTCGCTGTAGATGGCGGGCGCGCACTGGTCAGGCTTGCGATGGACGATGTAACGGGTGAGATACGAGCGGTTGGAAGAGCATTTCTCGAGCAGGGTGCTGCCGAGATAAGAGTTTCCATTGATGAGCATTCGGGCGATCTCGAGATGTTTAAGACCGCCGAACGAGCGAATATCGTTATAGAGGACCGAGCAAGGCGTCTCTGCTGCCACGGATACCTCCTTTGATTGCTTCCTAGCCAATATGGCGATAGGAATTAATGGCCCCGGTGGGCGACGTATTAAATGGCTGCGCAATATATAGCGTAACCAAAGCAACATTATAGGCCACATGTTCGAAATTGCAGGAAGACTGAGGGATTTGGTTTGGACTGGACGGAAATCCCCCTCTGTCTTGATCTGTAACATTTGGACCCGATTTTGCCCTGCATCTGTTACAGATTGAGATAATCGGCCGGGCCCACCTCGTCCGCCTCGTCATCTGTGGTTTACGTGGGGGCATACGGAGTGCGGGTATACTAACCGGCGGCGAATCTGCTCCATCGCTTAGAGCTGCTGCGTCTGGACGGCGCGTGATAGGGCTGCCAAAGCGATCGCCAGCGTGCTGAGCAACGTCCTCTCTGTGCGCACCCGTTTTTGTATGTATTAGCGCACTACCAAGCACGCCAGCGCGGCCGCATGCCGTGCCCATAGCGCGTGCAGATAAGGAACAACAACATATGCGTAATTCTGTATCCGACGTCACCGACGCCGAGATTCTGGACGAGACCCGCGAGGCCATGACCCAGGCTGCCTTCGATGCCGCCGACGAGGCAAATGCTGCCCAGGCCGTCGAGTCCGCTACCGAGAGCCTGCCCGCCTTTGACGAGCTGGGGCTTTCCGACGAGATGCTTCGTGCTATCGAGAGCCTGGGCTACACGGCGCCGACGCCCGTGCAGGCCGGCTCGATCCCCGTGGTGCTCGAGGGCCGCGACCTGCTTGCCGCCGCCCAGACCGGCACCGGCAAGACGGCCGCCTTTTTGCTGCCGACCATGAACAATCTGGAGCACATCGCTCCGCCCAAGCCCGTGCGTGAGCGCGGCGGCCGCAACCGTCGTCGCGGCGCCAAGAAGCCCGAGGGCAACGGCCGTGGCCCCGTGATGCTCGTCATCACCCCCACGCGCGAGCTCGCCCAGCAGATCGACGAGGTCGCGAGCAAGATCGCCGACGTCACCGGCCATGTCGCCGTGACCGTCGTGGGTGGCGTGAGCTACAAGCCGCAGACCGCGGCACTCAAGTACGGCTGCGATATCCTGGTCGCCACGCCGGGCCGTCTGGTCGACCTGATCGAGCAGGGCGCCTGCCACCTGAACGAGGTCAAGGTGCTGGTGCTCGACGAGGCCGATCGCATGCTCGACATGGGCTTTTTGCCCGCCGTCCGCCGTATTGTGCGCGAGACGCCGGCCGAGCGCCAGACGCTGCTGTTCTCGGCGACGCTCGACGAGGAGGCCGTGGGCGAGATCACCGACCTTGTGAGCGACCCGGCCCGCGTGGAGATCGCACCCGCCACGTCGACCGCCGACACCGTCGACCAGTTTGTGTTCCCGGTGTCCATCGAGGCCAAGAATAACCTGTTGCCCGAGTTTCTCAAGAAGGAGGGCCCGGAGCGCACCATTGTCTTTATGCGCACCAAGCATCGCGCCGACAGCTGCTGCCGTCGTCTGGAGCGTAAGGGCATCAAGGCCGCCGCGATTCACGGCAACCGCAGCCAGGCCCAGCGCGAGCGCGCGCTTTCTGCCTTCCGCGACGGCACCGTCGACGTGCTGGTGGCAACCGATGTTCTCGCCCGCGGCATCGACATTAGCGACGTGCGCTACGTCGTGAACTTTGACGTGCCGGCCGAGCCGACCGACTACATCCACCGTATTGGCCGTACGGGCCGTGCCGGCGAGCTGGGCTGGGCCATTACGTTTGTGACCGAGCAGGACGTCGACGAGTTCTACGAGATCGAGAAGCTCATGGACAAGACCGCCGACATCTACGAGGCCGGCGACCTGCACGTGGGTCCCAACCCGCCCGCGGTTGATCCCGAGCGCGACCCTGCGGCCTTTAAGGTGAAGAAGAAGACCAAGCGCGGCAAGTCCAAGAGCAAGAAGAAGCTTGAGCAGGCGCGTCGCGACGGCAAGCGCAACGGCGACGATTACGGCGATGTTGCCGGTCGTTCCAACCGCGGTCGCGACGAGCGCCGCGGCGACGGCGAGCGTCCGAGCCGTCCCAAGCGCGGCGGCAAGACCCGCGTGCGCGAGGGCGTTCAGGCTCGCGTGGACGAGGCTGTTGAGAGCGTGGCTCGCGAGGTAGCTGCCGAGGAGCGCGGCGGTGCTGGTGCCGCTGAGCAGCCTGCGCGCGGCAACCGTGCCGAGCGTCGTGCCAAGCAGTTCCAGGGCGAGGCACACCGCCGTCGTCGTGAGGACGAGGACCGTGGCGGCCGTCGTCGTGTCGAGCGCGAGGACGAGGGCCGCGGTTCGCGCGGTGGCAAGCGCGGTGCGGGCGACCGCCGTCGTTCCGGTCGTGATGACGAGCGCGGTGGCCGTGATGAGCGTCGCGGCGGCGAGGGTCGCGGTGAGCGAGGTGCCCGTGGCGGTGAGTCCCGTGGCGGCAAGCGCTTTGAAGAGCGCGGTAGCCGCGGCGGCGAGCGTCGCGAGGGTGCTCGCGGCAATGGCGGCCGCGGCGGCGCTGGTCGTTCTAACGAGTCGCGCGATCGTCGTGACCCGCGTGCCAGCCGTGATCGTCGCGATGACTGGCGCAACTACGACGATACCCGCGAAGAGCGTCGCGGCGGCTATCGTGGTGGTCGTGGCGGCAACCAGGCCGGCTCCCGTGGCGGCCGTGCCGGCGGTCGCGATAACCGTGGCAGCTACGGCAACAGCCGTGGCGGCAAGCGCGGTGGCAGCTCCCGTCGCCCCGGCGACGGCGGCGGCAAGCGCAAGTAAGATGCGCATCGCGCGCTAGCGTGAGACAAGCTAAGGGCCCGAGCAAATAACGCTCGGGCCCTTTTGTTTGCCGTGTCCATCGCTAATTCAAACGTGATGTTCTCGGGAATGCATCTGGGGGATGCTGAGGACCTATTTTCCGCCATGCAGCAATGGGTCCTATGGGGTGCGCCGTGCATTTTTTGGAGTATTCTGCAGTTCGAGTTGTCTGCATATGATTCGACGTCGCCAACGGTGGCCTTCGGATATCCCTAGCGAGCGTTCCGAGTCAGATTTCGCCGTTTTCCGGAGCAGGGGCGCGTCATTCTCGCCATGTCGGGACTTAGAATGATACGGCGCCCTACAGTTTTGCCCACCCGCGGCGGTGCTGGCGCGGTCACGTTGCAGAATACTCCGTTTTTTGCACGGGCCAGGATGGGGTACCTCAGGAGAACGCGGCGGTATCCAGTAAATATATGCAATCTGTACCGGGAATTATGCAAACCGAAAAGGCGGGCAGTATGGGTTGGTGTATCGGGCTGCCTAGCGCACCAAAACGGGGAGCTCCCCATTACAGTCTGAAGTGGGCCACCGATAAATTTCGATGGCGAGCATTCGGCGCATTGCCTACGATACGGGCAAGCCCCGAGGGGCCGCCGATCGGG
>NZ_CZAQ01000019.1 GCF_001404695.1 Collinsella aerofaciens
GGGACCTCGGACGTTTTTCCGGACCATGTCCCGGCGCTATGCCGCATGGTACCTCTCCTCGCGATACTCCCTAATGGTCTTCCATCCTAGGTCCTTCTTGAGCTTGCCGTCCCTGTACCACTCGATGTATTCGCCGAGCAGGCGGGAGAACTCGTCGAACGGCACGCCGGTCCAGTCCCTGCCCTCGAAGAAGTCGCACTTGAGCGTGCCGAAGAACCCCTCGGCGCGCGCGTTGTCGGGACTCCGGGCCCTCCTCGACATCGAGCGCACCACCCCGGGGCCGCACGCCTCGCGCCACTCGCGCCCCATGTAGACGGCGCCGCCGTCGGTGTGCACCGTGAGCGGCCGCTCCTCCGTCGGGCCGACTATCCCCACCAGGTCCCTGAGCATGCCGACCATCAGGTCCGAGTCGGCGTGGACCGAGACCCTCCAGCAGATCGGCCAGCCGTCGAAGCAGTCGATCGCCGGCGACAGGTACGCCCTGTACCCGTCGAGCCTGAACTCCGTGACGTCGGTGACCACGAGCAGGCCGGGCGCGGCGGCGTGGAAGTCGTGCGTCCCGTCCCCGCGCAGGGGGACGTTGGCCGGGCGCTCCGCGAGCTCGCCCCGGTAGCTGCGGTACCTCGCCCTCCTGCGCATTTGCGCCGCCTTGCGGGCGACCAGGCCCTCCTCGCGCATGATCCGGCGCACGACCTTCTCGGACGCGACGACGGGGGTCTCGGCGTCCCCGGGCGCGAGCGCGCGCCACGAGACGGGCTCGCCGGGCCCCCTCCTGAGGTCGGCGGTCACGGACTCGGGCCCGTAGGCGCCGCCGCTCGCCTCGAACGACGCGCGCACGCGCTCCCTGAGCGCGGCCTTGGGGTCGGGCCTCGAGATCCTGGACGCCTGGTCAAGATAGGTGCTCTTCGGGATCGACAGGGTCCTGGTCACGTCCGCGAGCCTCACCGCCGGCGAGAGCCTCCTCGCCGCCTCTCCCGCCCTGTGCTTCTCCTCGTTCGTCAAAGAGCCAGGGCCTGGTGCTTTTAGGACGTCCAACACCGCCAGGGCCTCGGCGAGCCTGACCTCGGCCTCGCGGGCGCGCTCGGCGGGGTCGTCCGGGAGCCCCTCCAGGCCCCAGTCCCGCCAGTCCGTCTGCATGGGCGGCTCGCCGCCGGCCCCTCCGCGCCCGGTCCCCTTCATCCTGCCCGCGCCCCCTTCGGCTCGACGCTTCCGCGGGGAGGCGGGCGCGGCGCCCGCGCGCCTCGCGGCGAACGCGGGGCTGCCCTCGCCGTGCGAGCAGTGCATGCGCTCCGCCCGGTCGGGCATCTCGCGTGCGGTCAGCTCGCCCGCCTCCTCAAGCTTGAGCCAAGCATACAGGTTGTCCTTGTTCGGGAAAAGCGGCAGGCTCCTGCAGGCGGCGGGGGCGGACAGGCCACTCCGGTGGAACTCCCAGAGAATCCCCTCGCGCTCCTCTTTCGTATACATCGGACTCCCTCCTGGACCCAGATTGGGTCCGAGATTTTGTCCGAGGTCCCTATTCCACCGCAACTCAAAAGTGGTCTTTTGGCCCTGTCCCAAATTAGCTATCTTGCCCCATCGGGCGGGAGCGGGTAAGATATACCGAGCGCCTAGCGCGTTCGATGGGTTCGGATGACGACATGTTCCGAATCTGGTCAGGTCCGGAAGGAAGCAGCCATAAGGAGCCTCTGTCGGGCATCCGAATCCATCGAGCGCACGGGCGTTTTTTGGTGCCGCGACATGGCCCGGCCGGCGGCGAGGTATTTGGTGTCTCGCTGGTCCTCGGCTTTGCCTGCGGGATCGCTCGACTACCAAACACCTCGCCGCCGGCCGGGCCCCGTCGTCCAAAAATCACCCGTAAAGGCGCGTTAATCTGAACAATTCAATCCCTTGTCTAGTGCTGCTCATTGGCTTTGCCAAAACATGTTCGGGCGTTTTGTCTCTGTGCCTAGTTTCCTGATTGTTTCGGGGGCTTGTTCTGTAACGAGTTGCTTACGCATCTCCAGGGCTCTCCGTACTATCATGAATCAGATTGAAGAGAGATGATGATAGGGAGCGCCTATACATGATTGAGCTGCTCAGGCGTTTTGGTGGCAAGTTTCGCCGATATATGGTGATCGGCCCTGCGTGTAAGTTGATCGAAGTGATCTTTGACCTGCTGACGCCGCTCGTGATTGCCCAGATGATCGATAAAGGTATCGGCGCGCACGACGTGAACGCCGTTATCTGCTACGGCATGGTACTTGCCGCTATGGCCGTGATCGGCATCTCGTTTACGCTCGTCTGCCAAAAGATGGCGGCGCTCACCTCGCAGGGCATGGGCACCGACATTCGAGGCGCGCTCTACCAGCACATCAACAAACTGAGCTACGCCGAGCTCGACCGCTTTGGCACGCCGTCGCTCATCACGCGCATCACCAACGATGTCAACCAGGTGCAGCTTGCCGTGGCGCTGGGCGTGCGCATGCTCATCCGCTGGCCCTTCCTGGCGGTGGGCTCCATGTGCGCGGCCCTTGCCATCGACCTTAAGCTCGGCATCATTTTTTTGATCTGCACGCCCGCTATCGGCCTGGTGTTTTGGTTTGTCATGGCGCGCTGCATCCCGTATTACAAGCAGCTGCAGGCAAAGCTCGACCGCATTGCGCTCATTTGCCGCGAGGGGCTTTCGGGCGCCCGCGTGGCTCGCGCCTTTGTGCGCGAGGACCATGAGCGCGAGCGCTTTGCCCAAGCCGCCGATGACCAGGCCAATACTGCCATCGCGGTGGGCAAGCTCTCGTCGATTCTCAACCCCGTCACGTTTTTGGTGATGAACCTGGGCGTGTGCGCCATCCTGTGGGTGGGCGGCATCCAGGTCAACGTAGGTGAACTTACGCAGGGCCAGGTCATGGCGTTTGTGAACTATATGACGCAGACCCTCGCCTCCATCGTGTACGTCGCCAACCTGGTCGTTGTCTTTACCAAGGCGAGCGCCAGCGCGTCGCGCATCAATGAGGTGCTCAATTGCGTGCCGAGCATCACCGACGAGGGCAACCAGCCGGTCGCGCTGCCTGAGCCGAGCGACCTGGCGGGGGACACCACTCCGGTTTCCGCGCTGAGCTTTGACCATGCGAGTTTTTCGTTTGGCGCGGGCGCGGCAAATGCCGTAAACGACGTGACTCTGGATCTGCCGCTGGGCAAAACGCTCGGTATTATCGGCGGCACGGGCAGCGGCAAGTCCACGCTCGTCTCGCTGATCCCGCGCCTGTACGATGCAGGTGCCGGCAGCGTGTGCGTGATGGCTACCGACGTGCGCGCTTGGCCGCTCGACCAGCTGCGCCATGCGGTCGCGACCGTCCCGCAGCGCGCGTCGCTGGTGAGTGGCACGATCCGCAGCAACCTGACCTGGCGCGACGAGGTGGCGACCGACGAGGAGCTCTGGGCGGCGCTCGATATGGCGCAGGCCAGCGAGTTCGTGCGCAACAAGCCACAGGGGCTCGACGCCCCGGTCGAGGCGGGCGGCAAGAACTTTAGCGGTGGCCAGCGCCAGCGCCTGACCATTGCGCGTGCCTTGGTGGGCTCGCCGCAGATCCTGATTATGGATGACTCCGCCTCGGCGCTCGACTTTAAGACCGACGCGGCGCTTCGTCACGCCATCCGCGAGCGCAGCGGTCGCGGTGCCGCCGGGGGCGGGCTGCCGCTGACGACCGTCATCGTGAGCCAGCGCGTCTCGACCGTGCGCGATGCCGACATGATCTGCGTGCTCGACCACGGCTCGGTTGCGGGCCTGGGCACGCACGACGAGCTGTACGCAAACTGCCAACTCTATCGCGAGATTTGCCAGTCGCAGCTTCGTCGCGAGGAGCTCGAGGGCCAGCAGGGGAGCGCGGCACCCGCGTCCGTCCCAAGTCCCGCGTCCGCCCCGGCTGCCCCGGCATCCACTTGCGCAAAGGAGGGCTGCTAAATGAATCCGTACACTTCTTCCGGTTCGGTCGCCACGATGACGGCCAACGTGTCCGGCAACGATAACCTCAACGACCTGGGTGACGGTCCGCGCCAACCCGGCGACCCTGAGCGCTATCCCGTGGGAGCGGTGACTCGCCGCCTGCTGGGTTATGTTCGCCCGCATCGCGTTTCGTTTGCGGCGTCGTTTGTGAGCGCCGCCGTCTCGGTGATCTTACAGCTCTATACGCCTATTCTCATTGGCGAGGGCATCGACCTGATTATCGCCGCGGGCCAAGTGGACTTCGATGCGCTGCTGCCGCTCGTCACCAAGCTCGCGCTCGTCGTGGTGGGGGCCGCGGCCTTCCAGTGGCTGCAGGGCTACTGCGTAAACCGCCTGTCCTACGAGACGGTGCGCGATATGCGCGTGGAGACAAGCGACAAGCTCAGCCGCATGCCGCTCAGCTTTATCGACAGCCATGCCCACGGCGACCTTATGAGCCGTGTGGTCAACGATGTCGACCAGGTGGGCGACGGTCTGCTGCAGGGCTTTACCCAGCTCTTCACCGGCGTCATCACCATCGTCGGCACGCTCGCGTTTATGCTCTCCATCAACCTGACCATGACGCTTGTGGTGGTGCTCGTCACGCCGCTTTCCATCTTTGCGGCCGGCGCCATCGCAAAGCTCTCCAACAAGAGCTTTGCGGCCCAGCAGCGCATTCAAGGCCAGCTCGGCGGCCATATCGAGGAGTATGTGGGTGAACAAAAGCTCGTGGACGCGTTTGCCTACGGCCCGAGCGCTCGGCAGCGCTTCGATGCCCTCAACGCCGAGCTTTATACGGCAGGTGAGCGCGCGCAGTTTATGGGTTCGCTTTCCAACCCCGGTACGCGCTTTATCAACAACATCATCTACGCCGTGGTTGCCGTGATCGGCTGCGTGGGCGTGATCACGGGCGTGCCGGCGGCGCTCACGGTGGGCGGCGTGCAGATCTTCCTGTCCTACGCCAACCAGTACACTAAGCCGTTCAACGAGGTCACGAACGTCATCACGCAGGTCCAGACCGCGTACGCTTCGGCGCGCCGCATGTTCGCGTTGCTCGATGCGCGCGAGCAGGAGCCCGACGCTGTGGATGCCGTGGAGCTTGTCGCCCCGCAGGGCGAGGTGACCTTTGAGCACGTGGACTTTAGCTATGTGCCCGACCGCAAGCTGCTGCAGGATATCTGCATCGAGGCCAAGCCCGGTATGCGCTTTGCCCTCGTCGGTCCCACGGGCTGTGGCAAGACGACGCTCATCAATCTGCTGCTGCGCTTTTACGATATCGATGCTGGGCGCATCGCGGTCGATGGTCGCTCCTCGCGTGACTACACGCGCGCGAGCCTGCGCCGCGCCTTTGGCATGGTGCTGCAGGACACCTGGCTGTTCGAGGGCACGGTGGCGGACAACATCGCCTACGGTTGCCCCGATGCCACGCGCGAGCAGGTCGTCGAGGCCGCCAAGCGCGCGCACGCACACAAGTTTATCGTTCAGCTGCCAGGCGGCTACGATACGGTAATCGGCGAGGACGGCGGCACGTTTAGCCAGGGCCAAAAGCAGCTGCTGTGCATCGCGCGCGTCATGCTCACCGACCCGGCGATTCTGCTGCTGGACGAGGCAACGTCGAGCATCGATACGCGTACCGAGCTGCAGGTACAGGCGGCATTCGACGAGCTCATGGCTGGCCGCACGAGCTTTGTCGTGGCACACCGCCTGTCGACGATCCGCAACGCCGACTGCATTCTGGTGATGCGCGACGGCCAGATTATCGAGCGCGGCACGCACGACGAGCTGCTGGCGGCAGACGGCTTCTATGCCGAACTCTACCGCAGCCAGTTCGCCCAGTAGGGCCCAGTAGGGGCTGCCGATTAGCGGCAGATGGTTTACATCTGCGTCGATAGTACTAAGATATGCTTTTAATAAATCGCATTAGTGGCTTTAGTTTTGGGGGAAACGAGGCAACGTGACTATGACGTGCGCTTTGGTGGTCAACAGCAAGAGCGGTAATACCAGGATGGTTTCGGGCGCGATCAAGCGCGCTCTGCAGGCTGCGGGCGTTGAGTTTGTCCATGCCGCGGCGTTGAGCGACGATGCGGATGCAGATCAGGTTGCGCTCGAGGCGCAGGGCGCCTGCGCTGCCGATACGGTGCTTGTCGGTTTTTGGTGCGACAAGGGTGCCTGCACGCCCTCGGTGGCGGCGTTGCTCTCCGCCTTGCACGGCAAGCGCGTGTTCCTATTTGGCACCTGCGGCTTCGGTGCCGACCAGAGCTATTTTCAGCAGATTATCGACCGCGTATCGTCCAATTTGGCTGGGGATGCCGAGCTTGCGGGCTGGGCGATGTGCCAGGGCAAGATGGGCCCCGCGGTTAAGCAGCGCTACGAGGCCATGCTCGAGCAAGATCCCGAAAACGCCCGATTTAAGATGCTGCTCGACAACTGGGTTGCCGCGAAGGACCATCCCACCAAGGAAGATCTGGACAACATGGTCGCAGCCGCCAAGAAGGCCGTGCTGGGCGAGTAGCTTCGCCGTTCGCGGTCCTTCGTGCAAAACAATACAAATGTGAAAGCCTCGAAATCCTCGAGGCTTTTTTCTTAACACGGGGGTGCGCCGTGGCAAGCGTCTGGGGGCTTTCCCATCATCCGGATAATAAGTCGGTTTTGAACGATGCGGTCTCGTGCATTCGCTGGATGTATCGCTAGATGGAGTACGGCTACCAGACGTATCCGGGCTTCTTTACGCACCATTCGATGGGATTCGTATAGCAAGACGCCGCCGGGCGGGCGCCACGTTGCAGAACCTAGGCCTAGCAGGTGGCTGATAATTCCATACCCAAATGTATCCAGAGTGGAATGGGCTTTCCGGATGGGCGGGGTTGCGGAAGCCGTGTCCCGGAATTTGCCTTTGGAATGGGATGCGGTTTCCCGTTGAAGGGCTCTGTGGAAACTACATCCCAGTATTCGGTCGAGAAATGGGATGTAGTTTCCGGTTGAGGGTCTTGGCGGAAAGCGCGACCCGGAATTTGCGGCCGAAGCGGGATGTGGCTTCCCAACGGGGCCGCAAGCGGAAACTGCATCCCACTTCGCAAGCGAATTCTGGGACACAGTTTCCAGCGGGTTGTGGGCTGCGAACTAGATGGGGCAGCCATGAAACTCCAATAGGGGGGGTTAAAAACAAATGGTACATCCAGCAGTTAGTTTTAATGTGGGGGGGGGGTACGATTCTTTTGGTTGCGCAAAATATCGGACCTCCTATTGAGGAATTGAGTAGCGGGTCGATCACAGGTATTGGATAAAGCAGGTCATTTTGGGGATAAATGACCGCTTACGCCAAAATAAGTAGCATTAGGCGATGAGATATTGATAAAACTGTAGGACATCACTATGTTTTCTTAATAAGAAGAGATTCCAAATTGGCTTATTTCGGACTCACTTTTCAATCGCCTTGCGGTTCCTGTTGAAACTTGCTGACCTTTGGATGGGTCGAATAAGGCCTCGATGGGGATGAATTAATCATTATGGCGGCGCGCGGACTCAAACGATTTATTGCACTTCTTAGCAGCATGGCGCTCGCGCTTGTCATAGCCCTTGCCGTTGTTTCTTTTGCTCCCCGCGCATTTGGATACACGCCTTTTGCAGTGCTTTCGGGCTCTATGGAGCCCGAGCTTCCCGTCGGCTCCATGGTGTTTGTTCGCCAGGTTGATCCAACGGATATTGCCGTGGGCGACAATGCAACTTTTTACCGATCCGACGGCGCCGTAGTGACGCACCAGGTGTACGAGGTCGACCCTGTGGCGCAGACGATCAGCACGCAGGGAATCGCAAACAAAAATGCAGATGGAACCATCATGCACGACGCCGAGCAGACTCCTTTTTCGCGCGTGATCGGTGTCGTTTCTTTTTGTGTCCCTTACCTGGGCTTCGTTAACGCATATTGCACGACGATGCCCGGTTTGCTTGTTGTGGTGGCCGTTCTGGCGCTGCTGGCCGCGGCGTCGATTGTGCTCGATCGGATGGTTCCCGACGAGCCTGCGGACAAGCATGCCCGCGCGCATGCGAGGGGGCGGCGTCCATAGCGGCAGGGGAGAGGTGTCGACAACGGCAATGGCCGTTGCCGGGGAAAACGATTCTCGAAAGGAAGAGAACGATGGAGAACAAGAGGAAAAAGCGCTACGGCATCGTTGCCGCCTTGCTGCTGCTGGTACTGGCTGCCGGCGTGGGCACCTACGCCTGGCTGACGGCGCAGTCGATCCTGACCAATAACTTCACCACTGCGGGCATCAACAAGCCCACTACCAATCCCGACCATCCGGATCAGCCGCTTCCGGATGATAACACTAAGGTCAACGGCAACCTGACCGAGACCAAATGGGTTAAGGACTCTAAGCTCGCCCCTGGCGTGTCTGTTGCCAAGAATCCCAATGTGGGTATTGGTAAGGGGTCCGAGAACGCTTATGTGTACGCTTTCGTGAAGAACGAGACGGCGTCTGATACGGCCGCTGATTCCCATAAGACTTACTTCACCATTAATCAAGGCTGGAAAGCCGTTCAGGCAGATACCGTTACGGGTGAGCCGACTCATTATCTCGGTGGCCTTTTCGTTTATGTTGGCGAAGGAGAAGGAGCCGAGGCTACTCCGCTTATTGCCAGCGAGACTGAGGATAAGTGGACTGGCGAGCTGTTCAGCCAGGTGACCACGCCCAAGGAGACCGAGCAAAAGGATTTCGCTAACCCTGCAGTGATGAAGGTCAACTGCTTCATTTACGCAGCAGACAATACCGCTGAGGGTTCGTCTACGTCAGCCTTGAATGCTGCCAAGGATTGGGCTAACGGCCTGAAGTAATCCCACCCCCTCCACCGAGATCCTGACCCGCTCCCCATCCCCATTTTCGGGTCGGGATCTCGGTCCCCTTTGATCGACGATTGGCGAACGTAATGCTCAACAATCTTTCCGACAATCAGAAACGCACCTTGGCGCTTGCCGCGATGGCGCTGTTGGCCCTGGCGTGCCTGTGCGGCACGCTGGCTTTCACCGTTGATATGGTTCCGGCGAACAACGTCCTATCGTTTGGCAGCGTGAAGGTACGAGTCTGCGAATACACCCTAAACGAGCAGGGCGAGGAGATTCCGTTTGAGGCCGACGAGCACGGGGACTATCCCGACACCGAGGCCGGGGGCTCTGACATCAGCCGCATCGTGCGCGTGGAGAACGCCGGCGCGCAGCCTGAGTACGTTCGCGCCCGTCTGCGCATGACGTCGGTGGCGCCCGACGGTTCGAGTGCGGACGCCTCGGGCAACGTCGCCTTTCACGTGAACGCGGGCGAGGGGTCCCCGTGGATCGATGGCGGCGATGGGTGGTACTACTACCGCGGATTGGCCGGACGCGGGGGCGTGCTCGATTCCGGTGCCATGACGGAGAGCCTCATGGACTCGCTGCGCTTCGTGGGCGACTACCACGATGCCGCGCGCGGCGGCTCATTCAGGCTCGATATCGACGTCCAGGCCGTGCAGGCCAAAAACCAGCAGGCAAGCGATACCGTCCTCGACGTGCTCGACGCCGCGGGCTGGCCGGAGGCGAACTAGCCCATGGAGATTATGAACATGAACCGAGGCGTGCTCGGCAGGCTGATCGCCGTGGCGGCAATCGCCCTTTGCTGCGTTATGGCGCTGCCGGCGGCAGCGCATGCCGAGGATCAGACCGAATTCCATATCACAAACAGGAACGACTTCCTGGCGTGCGTCGCGCTGTCGCGTCAACGTGACACGTCGAAGTGGCGCGTCTATCTCGATAACGATATCGTTCTTAACGATGAAGATATGAACGCCATTGTTGCGAATACGGTCAAGCACCTCTCCTTCGGCAACAAGGACTATCCCTTTAGGGGCGTCTTCGATGGCCAAAACCACACCGTGACGGGTCTTAACTACGCCAACAATATGTTGGATCCCGAGCGCGATACGGGCTTTTTTGCCGAGACCGATGGCGCCACCATCAAGAACTTCCTAGTTAAGGACGCCAACATCTGGGCGGACTTCCGCGGCGGCATCATCGTGGGCAGGGCGATCAACACCCACTTCGAAAACGTTATGGTCATGGAGAGCACCCTGCACGTTACATGCGCCAACAACATGCTCAACGTTATTACCAACGCGGGCTTTGAGGGTGGATTGATTGCCGGCGAGCTCGACGGCTGCACCCTCTACAACTGCGAGGTCCGTGGTGGCCGCGCCGTTAACAACACGACTTCGGGCGTGCAGGCCATCGGCGGCGAGGGCCTGTATATGGCGGCGTTTGCCGGCTACGTCAAGAACTCGACCATCGAGTACTGCCGCGTGACGCCTACGCGCAACAAGGATGGTTCGATTGCCGTTAAGGGCATGACCGACGTTACCAATAAATACGACGTTGCCATTGGCGCCCTGGGCGGCAACAACGTGTATGCCTCGGGCTTTGTGGGCTGTATGGCGGGCGGCGCCAAGATTATCGACTGCTTCTCGACGGCGCAGTGCTACAGCTATGCCGCATCGTACGTGGGCGTCGTCTCCGTAACGCGCGCGTGGACGGGCGGCCTGGCGGGCCGTATTTTAACTGAAGAGGGCAACGAACTCATCCGTAGTCATTTTGCGGGTGACCTGAGCTCGCGTCAGTACAATCCCATCGCCGTGATTCCCATTATTCAAAACGACGTGAACTTGGGCGGTATTGCTGCGCGCGCCAACAAGGACGACGCGACGGTCACCGAGTGCTACTTTAAGCCGAGCGTGAGCCTAAACGGAAGCAGCCAGGGTACCGCGGCTAAGAAAAAGATTTACGCCCTTGCGGGTGACGGTACGGTATCAGGTGCCGGATTCGGTCCCTGGGACGACGAACGCTACGTCACACGTGAGCTGTGGGAGCAGCATGATTACGACTTCTGTGCCGGCACCATGCGCTCTACTGCTAACGACAAGACGCCGGGCGCCCAGCACGCCAATGAGTGGGCGATGGACTACAGGTTGGGCATCCCCGTGCACGGTCAGAGCGTTAAGGCGACGATTGATTTTCCCGGTGCGGGTACGGCAACTGTTCTGGCAACCATGTTGGGCAAAGACCAGTCCACCAGCGATCCGTACACCTTTGCCGTGAGTGCTGTGCTGGCCGGAACGGCACAGGGCCTTGCCACGGGCGATACTTCGGTGACGTTTAAGCAGGAGACCTCTGCAAAGCCCAAGGGCCTGACCAATGAAAACGGTGGCTACCGCTTTATGGGTTGGTTCCGCGAGCCCAATGTACACGTGAATCGCATTGGCCAAGACAACAGCTGGTTTGACGGCAAGACCGATGATGCTGCTATAGAGGCTGGCAAGCGTGTTGCGAAGACTTCGACCTATAAGGCGGACAACGGCAAGGACCATGCCGAGAGCGAGGGCTTCAAGGGCAACGACCTCTTCATTGCGTCGTACGAGGCGCAGGTGCTGTTCTATAACGTAAAGGGCGAGACACTCAATTGGCATGACGGCGTCAAACACGATGCTTCAGTGGACTGGTACCGCTATGGCGTCGGTCTGACGCCTGCTGCCCCGGTTAATCGCGGCGGCTTGCCGGGCAGCGCAACCTTTGTCGGTTGGACCACACAGCGCAGCAACGAGGAGGGGATGAACGGCGGCTATGCTGCTATCACCTCGACTGAGTTAGCCCAGCTTAAAAATCAGGGAGCCTTTTATCCTGCGGGTAGCGAGATCACTGTTGTCCGTCCAACCGACTTCTATCCCGTGTACAGCGACTACGCGTCGAACATCATAACGGTGTTCGAGGGCAATGAGCATGATGAGCTCGATGATGTGCGTCAGCGCGTTGGCGTGGGCACAACCAAAGTCGACGTCAAGACTGCCGTGGGCGGCGCCAGCGTCTACACGGTACAGGTGTGCGACACGAACGATACGCCCCTGTCCAAAGACGACGAGCTGCCCGATGGGTATCGCTTCCTGGGCTGGTACGAAAGCAAAAAAGCCGCCGACGGGTCCGAGGTCGAGGTGCGCGTGAGCCGCGACTTCAGCTATAAGCTTCCCGCCAGCGTCGATCTGACCGTCCCGCACACCTATACGGCGCGCTTTGAGTACCGCGTGGATTATTACGTTAAGGCATTTACAAATAGCGGTCTAACGGACAGCAAGAAGTTGTGCTCGATTTGGAATAAATACAAGTCGCCCTTCGAGGAAAACGTCGGCGCGACATATGTTCGTGAAAACATTATCCATTGGGGTGCTGGCACGGACGCCTCCGCCCATGTGCTGCACGATGATAAGAATCCAGCAGATAAGTGCACCACCGTTCTCTCTAATGCGACGAAAATCATTGCGCCTATACACGCCTACTCCCATAACGTGCGTAACGACAGCGGCGCAAACACTCTCAAGGATATGATCGCCGACACTGATTTTCCGGGAGCTGGAAAACTGAGCGATGAGAAGGTTGACGCTAAAATCAAAGTCCAATTTCATTCTGCGCATCCTAGGTATCACTTCAGTTTTTGGACGCTCGAAAGACCCGTCGACGGTTCTTGGACATATATAAGTAATCCTTTTTCGAGTTACGTTTTAACGACGGAACAATATTTTGTTCGCGCTATGGTGACTACGGATGTCACCTTCTATGACAAGTATGACAACGTCAAGCAAACCGCTACTCGACGCTATGAAAGCAACTTGCTTCAACAGAAAACACCAGAAGGTAAAGACCCGACGTTCCTGTATTGTTATCCGCATCTTTATAAGGACAAGACGGTTAATAATTGGCCCTACGACGGAAACGAGAAAGACATCAATCCCTACCTGACTCTTCAGGCTTCCCCGACTGATGCTCAAATGGACAATGTGCCGGGTCATAAGTTCCTGGGCTGGATCTCTACGGCTGAGGTCAAGGAGGGCTCTGCCGTCTGGAACTATATCTACGATGTTAAGGACGATAAATTCACCACGTCTGACCCGGATAAGGCCGAACCGTATCTGGTGAAAGCAGATTTCAAGGTCACCCAGTACCAGGATGCCTATCCGGTGTACGCGAAGTACGACGTTAACTACACCACCAACCTGCACCGCGTAGGTTTCGATGGCACGGACAAGGTCAATGTGCCTAAGTACGATAAGAACGACATCGCGCCCGTTATCAACGCGGACACCGATCCTGCTACGGCAACGGTGACCCCTGACGTCACGACGCCGGTTTATAAAGCGGGCGGTGAGCTGTATAAGTTGCAGAAGGTTGAGATCGAGCTTCCGAACGGCGAGATCAAGACGCTTCCCTACGATGTGGAGCATGGTACTTGCTCTTATCCGGTGGAACCCGGCGGAGCCTATACATTCGTGGCGTACTATTCGCCGTTGGCGGTTGTGTACCACCTCAATGCCACGGATGTGGACGGCAAAGTTGCTCAGCAAGGCGATATGCTCGGCAACCTTGATGGCGGCATCCCGAAGCCTACTTATGACGTCCGCACTATCGATGGGGATACAGGTAAGTTCAACGTCTTCGTGGGCTGGACGGAAGCCCAGCCGGCACCTGGCAAGGGCTATGTTGTTTGGCCGGACGGTCTTCCCATGGTGAACAAAAACACTGTGGTCAAGGCTCCCATGGAGCTGTATCCGGTATATCGAGCGTGCACGGCACAGGTCCAATCGAATATCGACGATGACCTTGCAAATCCCGGTTCCATACGTGGGTTCGAACGCAGCGCTTCCGGCGATCAGATCTCGCTTGTCGCCACGACCCACGTTGAGGGCGAAGCCGGCACCTCGTATGACTTCGTGGGCTGGTCGAGCGACTACAACAAGGAAAATGGCAGCTACACCCTGATGACCGATGACGAGAGGTATCCCCTCGAGGGCAACGAGCCCTTTGAGAGCGTGACCTACACCGCGGTGTACAAGATCGCGCCGTATAAGGTGCGCTATCACGGTGTCGACGGGTCGGTCGTCTTTACGGCGACGGTCGACTCGGACGGCGAGCGAGCGACGGGCGCCGGCTTTGTCCATAACGTCGATGTTCCCAAGGTGGATGAGAGCGGCAACCCGGTCTATGACAAAAACGGCAATCCCGAGATGGAGAAAAAGTCCGTGGCATACGACCCGGACGCCCACTCCAAGATCGTCGCGCTGCTCGATGAACAGGCGGCCAGCGGTGACGTACGCGAGCTCTTCCTGGAGTGGCGATATGTGCCTGCCGTTGGCGCTCCGAAGTCTTGGGATGAGTTTAAGAGCGAGCCGGTCAAGGGAGACATGGACCTGTATCCCGTGACGTATCGAGTGGCCGCCAACGATACGTCAGATACCGAGAGGCCCGTAGCCATGACCGCGCAGCTTAAGTGGCTGCTCGATCCCACCGCTGGCAACACAGTCGACAACAACGCCGACGAGGCGCCGTTTAAGGCCTGCTTCGCCGAGCCGTTTATGGGGACGCAGCTGACTGTCACAGTTAAGCAGGCGAGCTACGGTCCTGGTGCGTCCATGGCGGAGGAACCCGTTAACGACCAGTATGTCTCGCTCTACAGCTTGGGCTCGGGTAACGGTTCGTTCGACTTGGCCAACCGCCTGGAGTCCAAGAAGACGGGCGAAGGGGGGCAGGCTCCCGGCAATGCCGTGTTCGACTTCGCCCAGACTCATGCGCTGACGATCGTTAAAAAGACTACCGATGCTAGTGCCATGGGACAGACGTTCCGCTTTAAGGTGACGAAGACGGCGGAGGGAGCCTCTCCCGAGACGCGCGTGGTCGAGGTGAAGGTCGATAAGCAGCAGCCGGAAAACGGTGAGACCTGGTATGTCGGCAGCGTGCAGTTCGCCGCTCCGGCGGGCATCTATACCGTCGAGGAAGACACGAATTGGGCATGGCGCTACGAGGGCGAGCTGAGCACGCCGGGCAAGGCGCCCGGTAAATCTGCCGAGCTGACGATTTCGTCTGCTTCGAGCGCGGGCGATGCGGTGGTGACGTGCGTCAACACGCGCGCGAAGGACAAATGGGTCGATGGCGGCTCGCGTGCCAAGAATGTTTGGGAAAACGGCACGCTGAGGAGGGAGGACAAGGATGACTAAGCGCAAGCGGATCGTTGCCCTCCTTGTCGGCGTCCTCCTTTTGGCCGGCGTCGTCGGCGCCTTTGCGTGGCTTTCGGTTACGGGCGTGCTGGTCAACGAGTTTGGCTTTGGCTCGGTGGCGCCTTCGGTGGACGAGACGCGCAAGGACAACGTGAAAAGGGATGTCTCGGTAAAAAACACGGGCTCGGCTCCGGCATACCTGCGTGTCGCGGTGGATATCTACTGGCAGGATAAGGATGGCGCGCGCCTGTGGGATGAGCCGGTTGCCGGCACCGACTACACCATTGAGTGGGGCGATAAAGGCGATGCCTCCGCCACTAACAGACCTTCGTCTTGGGTTCTTGCGAGCGACGGGTTCTACTACTGGACGTCTTCTGTTAAGCCGCTCGACAAGACGGGCGTGCTCATCAAGAGCGTGTCCGAAAAGAAGGCAGATGGTAAAAACCTAGTCGTCGACATTTCGACCCAGGCAATTCAGTCTACGCCCGACGATGCAGTTAAAGAGGCATGGGGTTGCACGGTCAATGATGGCGTGCTGGTGCCGCCGCATGGAGGTGCGTAAGTATGGCATTCCCAATTCGCAAAGGTGTTGCGCGCTCCTTGCGTTGCATGGTCGCGGCCATTTTCTGCGTGGTCGCGCTCGCTGTTCCCGCCCGTGCGTTTGCCGATACTCCCGCGATTGCCTATGACGGAAATGCGCGCCAGCTGACGGTAACGGGGGCGACGGGCTCCTCGGGGGAGCCCGATCTGTTTCCCGCCTTTAAAGATCTAATGCCCGGCGATGCGCGCGAGCAGCAGATCGAGGTTCGTGCCACGGGCGTAAAGTCCCAGGTACGCGTGTTTGTGCGGGCCGTTGTCAATCACGAGACGGCACACCTGCTGTCGCCCATTACCTTAACGGCGTCGGCTGGCGATGCGTCTGACGGTTGGCTCCAGACGGGAACGCCGGGCAGCGTGTTCGCCTATCCCACGCAGGTCGCCACGTTCACGAGCGATGGCAGCACGGTGCTCAATCTGCAACTAAGTGTCCCGACGTCGGTGGGCAACGAGCTTGCCGACGCAAACAAGACCATTCGCTGGGAGATCACCGCCGAGGACGATGGCGAGGAGATTCCCGTGCGACCTGCTGGCAGCAAAGGGGCCGGCGTGCTTGGTTTGGCGGCAACCGGCGACAGCACGCTCACGTTGCTTTTGATGTTGCTGTCACTTGCAATCATCGCTTTTATTGCTGCGCTGCTTTTGTCCCGGAGGAATAAGCGCTAGGTCCATCTTCTAAACGCAATGCCCTCCCGGGCGGCGGGCACGAAGTTCCCTGCTCTACAGTCCTGCGCAAGACGAAGGCCACATTAAGTGGCCTTCTTTGCGTGCGGAACTCGCGATGAACTTCGTGCCCCGCCGTCCGGGAGGACGCCTCTTTATTGATGGGAGGCCTGATAGGTCGATGGTTCCGTGCCCGGATGCGTCCAAAGTGGGACGGGCTTTCCGGATGGGCAGGCTTTCGAAAAATGCGTCCCGGAATTTGCCTTTGGAATGGGACGTAGTTTCCCGTTGAGGTGCTTTGCGGAAAGTGCATCCCACTCTGGGCGGTCGAAGTGGGACACACTTTCCCAAAGGCGCTCCAACGGGAAATTGCGTCCCATTATTCGGTCAAGAAACGGGATGCATTTTCCCAATGAGAGCAAAACCGGAAAATGCATCCCACAATCAGCCCTCAAAGTGGGACGCCGTTTCCCGATGAGGCACTCGACGGAAAATACATCCCAGAAATGGCCTTTGAGCTGGGATAAGATTTCCGCGGCATCTCGGATTCTCAAAAATGAGACACGCCGTTGGCGAAAATGAGACACGTGATATCGGGCATCGGATGTATCATTTGCAAAAATGAGTCCACTCCACTCGAATAAAGCGAGGTCCCTCATGTACGTTCCACACCCCCGTATCCGTAGGCTGTCGAAAATCCCGCTTGTTGGGATGGCGGCGCTTGCTGCGTTGATCGCCACGAGCGTCGCCTGCTTCACGGCCACGCCCCAGGTTGCCCAGGCGGCAGACGCGCCCGCAATCACCGATATGACCGAGCAGGATTATCAAGCCCTGGGTCTGGGCACGAGCGAGGATATTCCGGCCGATACCGTCGGCCCCTATTCCACTGATACCCCCACGACGTTTGCCACGCGCAGCGAGGTCTATATGGCAGCTAACGGTAGCCATGGCAATCGCTACACTCTGCGCGACAAGCTCGAGAACGTCGAGCGCGGTGACATTGGCGGCAGCAGCAAACTCACCGATGGCTATGGAAGTGTGTGGGGCGCCGCAAAGTTCTGGCAAAACGTCAACAACTTCGATACGAACAGCGATCTCTACAAGCATAGCGACTACGGTGGCGGCACCTGGTCGTACCTAAGCAACAATGAGTCCTCAACAGTACTCGCCAACGACAACAACGGTTTCTCGGGCATTCACGCCACGAGTGTTGAGTTCTGCAGCGACGCCAGCACGGGCAAAAAGAGCCGCGTTGCCGAGCTCCGTGCCTACGGCGACAGTTCCTCCACGACGATTGACGGCAAGTCATACGCCGGAAAGGTTGAGCTGGTCCTCTACTCGTTTAGCAACGGGCGCACGCGCACTCTCGACACACACCTGCCGGTGACGGTCAACACTAATATGATGTACGAAGGCCGTTTTAAGTACCTGGATGCCGGTTACCTGCAAGAGCACGACGCCGTCTTTGATGTCGAGGCGGGCGATGTCGATGGCGACGGCGTCGACGAGCTTTTTGTCTACGCGGGCTGCTATGTCGACGAGAACGGCGTGCGCAAGGCTGTAGTCGACATGTATGACTTGGAGGGCGGCAACTGGAAGCAAAGCGTCGTCAAGATCGATGCCGGTAACGCCGCGGACTACACCACGCACAACAAGGGCGGGAACGACTCCTGGACGCAGCTTCAGTCAGCTCCTGTCGTTTCGCTAGCGGCCGGCGACCTCGATCGCGTTTTTTCGATGACCTCGCCATCGTGGTCTCGGCACCCTACGGCAAGAAGAATATTGATAAGTCGACGCATTGCGAGCTGTTTTCGTGGGATGCATCCAAGGGTGCGCTCGTCCATGTCGATGCTCTGGGCGACGCGGGCGCAATCTCCCTCTCCGCGAACGGCAAGACCATGGTCGCTGCGAATGTGACGTTCGGCACGTTTGCCGCCTACGATGAAGAAGGAAAGAAGACGGGTGAAACCGTCACGGGCCTTATTCTTGCGGGCTATGACTGGCAACGCAGCGCTTTTGATTACGGCGCTTCTGACGGCAGCAAGGGGCTGTACGGCGCGCTGTACCGCTACGCGTATTTTGACTCGGAGTCTGGCGAGTTCAAGCTTTCCGATTGCAAGGAATACAGAGACGGGCTCCTCGCCTCCTATGGGCTGATGCATGTGCCCAACAGCGCATGGAAGGATAGCGCTCAGGATAAGCGCTATCCGTGCACCTTGGCGCCTATCGCCCTTGCCACTGCCAACCTTGACGGCCTGTCCGAGCAGCTGGCGGTCGACGAGGTGCTCGTGGGCGGCGATGTGTTCCGCGACTTTGCCTGCAATACGGCACAGAGCGGGGCTCAGGGCTTGGGGTCCATGGTCGGAACCATGAGCATGAGCGGTCAGCAATACAACAGCAGCAACAAGCATGACCACAAGGGTATAGAGCAGGTGTGGATCAGCGACGTCAAGGCGGGCAGCGTCTCGGGTTCGGACCGCTATAACGAGAGCTTTATCGCCGTGGTGGGCAAGCACCGCGACGAGGACCTGCGCAAGAACGATGACTACTATTGGATGACCGCCTCGCATTTTTCGCTCGACGAGAACGGAAAGGTGCGCCGCGGCGAGGAGCAGGTGATTAGCGAGAGCAACCGTCGCGGCACTACCTACGGCACATTTATCTCGCTCGCGCTGCCCGACGTCGACAACGACAGCGTCAAGATCACGTACAAGGACCGCTACAAGGTCTATACCAACCCGCGCGTGCTTGCCGTGCTGCAGGATGCGCCCTATGTTGAGGATCTGGAGCAGGCATACGGCTATCTGGTGTTGGGCGGCACGTCATACGGAGAGGAAAAGGGCACGGGGACATCCCAGGGCTATACCATTGGCGCCGAGTTGGGCGTTGCCGTCGAGGTGCAGACCGGTCCGCCCCTGGTCGCGATGAATGCTTCAGTCGATTTTGCCGCCGAGGGATGCTATGACTACCGGAGCGAGCGCACGGTCAGCGCAAGCGTAAGCTATGAGTCGCATGCCGGCGAGGGTGACAAGGCCGTGCTCTACACGATTCCGATGGTCTATTACGAGTATGAGATCGAAAATGAGGAAACTGGTGGCAAGGGCGTGATGGCGGCGCCCGTGTCGCTCGGCGCGCAGACCTCGGTCGTTAATGTCGAGGCCTATGACCGCATTGCCAAACAGCACAATATGACGCCGCTCAGCTACTTTTTGACCAACCGGTCGGGAGAACCCGGAACCTATCAAACGACGCTCAACGGCGAGACTCCCGTTGGGGATTCCTTTGGCCTGGGCAAGCCTGGCGTAACGCGCGCCTACACGCACGATGGGTTTAACGGCGCCGCCGCGCAGTCGGGGGCGAGCATTGAGCAGACCATCGAAGTCGAGGAGGGCAAGGAGCAGGAGCTCGAGCTCGGCTTGACGCTGAACGGCAGCGTTGTCATGGGCGCGAAGCTCGCAAAGCACGAGTTGTTTGGCGGCCTGTGCTTTGGTGCCAACGCCGGCTTTACTACGGGTAACTCCTCGAGTGAATCGACCGAATACGGCGGCACCGTCGACAACCTGCCCGAGGCCGCGCAGGGCAAGTACGGTTTTGTGTGGCGTCTGGGCGTCAACGCGGTGGATGTCGACAAGTTCGAGGCAGACTCGGGCGACAAGCTCGGCACCAAGGACACCGACCAGTTCTGGATCGTGGGCTATGACGTTAAGGACGTCGAGATGCCCGACGCGCCGGCCGTGACGGGCTTTACGGCAAACGCCGTCGATTCGACCAGCGTTACGTTTAGCTGGGACGATGTACTCGCAAACAAGAGTGGCTTTAGCTACGGCGTGGGCATGCTGCAGAGCAATGCGGCGGATGCGGTCGTCAATAGCTGGAAGATTGCCGACAACACGCAGACCTCGCTCAAGTGGGATGGGCTGCAGCCCAATACGGAGTATCGATTCGCCATCGCCGCCGTTAAGAATGGATCCACGACCGAAACAGGTATTCGCTCGGCAATCATCACGGTCAAGACCATGCCCGATGGCATGACGATGACCGTGAGCGGACCTGCGGCGGATGCTGCGGAGGGGTCGGATCTTGGATACGACTTTTCGGTTGAGCGCACGGCGGGAAGCCACCTGACGCTCTCGGCGATTGGCCATGTGAAGCAACTCGGTGCCGACGATAGCGAAACAGGGCTGGCACCGACCTATATGTGGTACCGCAAGGGCCGCGGCGAGACAGAGTTTAAGCTCGTGGGTGCCGATGGCAACCTCGCGGCTGGAACGGCCTCAAAGCTCGAGATTGACCTGACCGCAGACGATGACGGTGCGCAGTATTACTGCCACGTGGGATACAACGACGTGGGCCTCGACACCGGCACGACGCTCGTGAATATCGAGGCCGAGGAGACGGCGCCCACAACGGTGAACGCCACCCCGATCCGCACGCGCCGCCTGTTCTCACAGGCAAGTGCGGGCGCCAAGAAGTTCCTGGACCATACGCTGGTAAACACCGCCGGCCCAACCGATTCCGAAGGCTCAAAGGACTCCGAGACTCCTGAGACCCCGACGAACCCGGACAAGCCCAAGTCCGACAACGGAGCTAAGACCGACACCAAGGTCAAGACTACGACCACAGCGAAGGACCTCGCAAACACCGGCGACCAAACATTCGCCCTAGTCACCACCGCAGCAGCAGCGGGAGCAACGCTCGTAGTGATAGCCCTCATCATGCTGATCAAGCGCCGCAAGACCCACTAGTAGCCAGTCGAACATATCGACAACCCAAAAACCCGGGTAGCCAAAAAACAGGCCACCCGGGTTTTCTGTTGAGTGGAGACTCCGCAAGCGGAAACTGCATCCCACAATTAGCGCCCGGAACGGGACACATTTTCCCAACGAGCCTCAACCGGAAAATACATCCCGGAATCCAGCTGAATAGTGGGACACACTTTCCCAATCGGGTCCCAAGCGGAAACTGCATCCCATTCCAGACAAGAATTCCGGGACACACTTTCCGCAAACAAAGAAGGCCACTTAATGTGGCCTTCGTCTTGCGCAGGACTGTCCGAGCAGGGAACCTTATATGCCTCCGCCTGGACAGACGTTTCAGTTGTGGCTCAGCAGCTAGCAGCTACTTGATCTTGGTCGTGCCCGGCGCCAGGTTGGGGTCGGTCTCGTTGGCCTCGGTCTGGAAGTGCTCGGTGTACACGTTCTTGCCGTCGCGGAACATCTCGTAATACTGCATCTTGGCGTAATCCTCGCGTGCCTTGGTGGCGGCTGCGGCAGCGGCGTCGTCACCGGTGACGTTGGAGGAGAGCGCCCAGCGCAGACTGGCGTCCTCGTAGCCCACGGAGTTGATGGCGGGTAGCGACTCGCGCAGCGTCGTGTGCGCCTTCTGGTAGTCGGTCAGCGGTGCGCCGATCAGCTGCATCAGCTGAGTGGACAGGTAGTTGGTGGACAGGTCGTCAACCTCGCTCGTCTGGTCGCAGCCGGCAACGTCGTAGTTGGCCCAGATGATGTAGTCGGTCTGCCACAGACGCTCCTGATGCGTAGCGTCGTCCTCGCCGGTAAACCACTTGTCATTGAACTTGGACGGGAAGAACGGCTGATGGTCGCCCCAGAACACCACGACCACCTTGCGGTCGAGCTTGCTCAGGGCGTTGAGGAAGTAGCGCAGCGCCTGGTCGGACTGCTCGATGCACGAGACGTACTCGTCGACATCGGACAGCGTGCCATCCTCGACGGTCTTGGCGTCCAGGTCGGTCGTGTCGATGTTCAGGTGCATCTGCTTGTCGACCGGCAGCAGGCCCGTGTCGTAGCCCGAGTGGTTCTGCATGGTCACGTCGAAGATGAACTGCGGGTCGGCGTTCTGGTCGAGCAACTCAAGAATCTTGTCGTAGGTAGCCTGGTCGGTCACCATGCCGCGCAGGGTATCGGCGCCCTGGAAGTCGTTGATGGACAGGAACTGGTCAAAGCCAAAGTCCTTGTAGACGTTCTCGCGGTTCCAGTTGGTCGCGTGGTTGGGGTGCATGGCCGTGGTGGAATATCCGAGCGACTTGAACTGCTCTGCCAGGTTCCCGGTCGTTTCCATGTTATAGATGGTGTACGGATACACGCCCGAGCCCAGGTTGGCCATGGAGTTGCCGGTCATAAACTCAAACTCGGTATTGGCCGTGCCGCCGCCGTAGGCGCTCACGTAGAGCTTTCCGCGGCTGAGGCAGTTGGACAGGTTCTTAAAGTACTGCGGGCCCTCGTAGCCGGCGCGCATGTTCTGGTAGATGGACAGGTCCGAGAAGGTCTCGTTCATGATGGCGATGACCGTGGGCTTCTCGCTGTCGAATTGCTCCTTTGCGGCGGCGCGCTCGTCGCTCTTGGCCGCGTCGGACTTGTCGTAGGCCTTGGCGTACTTTTTGAGCGTGGCCTTGGCATCGTCGACGGAGTAGTCGGCGGGTTTGGGCGGCTTGATGGACTGTGCTGCACTAATAAAGGCAGGCAGATAGCCCTCGCGCCAGTAGCTCTCGAGCGGACGCCAGGTGTAGACGGTGATGTCGAGGGTGTTGTAGTAGTCGATAAGCGTGACATGCGCGGTCACGCCGCCCAGGCACAGCACCGCCACGAGCAGGTTGATGAGCAGCATGCGCTTGGCGTTGACGGCACCCTTCTGACGGTGCGGTGCCACCAGGCCGGCGTACTCGCATAGCAGCATGGCGATGGCGGTAAAGCCCATGGACAGCACACAGAACAACGAGATGGAGAAGGTGTAGCCGGTGCCGGCGACTGCGGCGGCGGTGGAGATGGCCGAAAGGTCGCCCGGCTGGATGGGCATGGATTTAAACGTGATGACGAAGAACTCGGCAATGCCCAGGACAAAGAGGGCAAAGGCCAGGACCGCGGGAGCTGCGCCGTGGCGCTGGAACAGGAAGAACAGGCCGACCATGAGCGTGGTGATGATGGCCCACTCGAGCAGGATGCACAGGGGGTAGACCCAGGTAAAGTCGTGGTTGGACGAGACCTCCATGCCCAGCAGCGCAAAGACGCCGGCGAGCAGCAGGCACAAGACGGCGGCGACGAGCGGTTTGCCCACAAAGGCGCTGCGCAGGCGGGCGAGCTTGCCGGTGGGGGCGGGGGCGTCGGCAGAGGCGAACGCAAAGACGCGCGGGGCGATGCGGTCGCGGGCGATGCTGGCCCAGGCGCATCCGGTGAGAATGGCATTGGTCAGGACGAGCATCACAAAGGCGAGCGGCTCGTTTTGGGCGACGAGGCCCACAGCGCCCCAAATAGTCAAAAAGAGCTGGAACAGGCCAAAGGCGACGCTCCAGGCGAAGGCGCCCTTGGTGACGGTGCCCGACTGAGCGCGAATGGCCTTGGCCTCGCGCAAGACAAGGTAGACGGTCGCCGCAAGACCGACGAGCGAGATGGCGGCAGCGAACATGCTGAGACTCCTCACAAATGTAAAACCTACGAAAGCGGGGATTTACCCGATTGTTACCAAGATATGCGCTGCAATTGGTGGCTGCGCACAACAACCAGCCATATTAACGCGCACGTGTGGCGGTGTTGCGCAATGTAGCGGCGACCTGCGCGATAATGGACGGGAATTACACGGAAACGTAAAGGCTTCTTAAAGAAATGGCGAGGGTAGGGCGATGAGCGAGCAGGTTTGCAAGGCGGACATGGGCGGCGATGGAGCGGCGGTCGATACGTACGGCTATCCGGTCGAGACCACGGGCAACGCGGTGCTGGACACGTTGGAGCACCGTTCCTCCACGCGTGCCTTCGCGCGTGATGACGACGACCGCCCCGTGGCGGTGACCGACGAGCAGCGGGCGGCGATTTTGCATGCGGCGAGTCGTGCGCCGTCGGCAGGCGCCATGATGATGTATTCCATCGTGAGCATTCGCGAGCAGGCTACGCTGGATCGTCTGGCCGACCTGTGCGATCACCAGCCCATGATCGCCAAGGCGCCCTGGGCACTTATATTTGTGGTCGATTATGCCAAGTGGATCGATCTGTTTGAGCACGTGGGCTGCTTTGAGCCCGAGTTTGTCGAGCGCACGGGCAAGGCGCCCCGCCGCGCGCCGGGTTTGGGCGACTTTGCGATCGCGGCCCAGGATGCCGTGATCGCCGCGCAAAACGCCGTGGTTGCCGCCGAGGCCCTGGGGCTGGGGAGCTGCTACATCGGTGATATCGTCGAGAATGCCGAGGAAGTCGCCGAGCTGCTCGATCTGCCGCCCTATACCATGCCGCTGTCGATGCTCATCATCGGCACGCCCCGTAAGGAGCGCCCGGCAATCGCGCACCCCGTGGTGAACCTGGTGCACGAGGAGCGCTACTGCCGCGCCGGCGCCACGACCATGGACGCGCAGGTGGCCGAGATGGACGCGATGTTCCGTCCGCATGCCCGCGAGGTAGGCGAGCGCGTCATCGACATCTACACCCGTAAGCACACGAGCCCCTTTATGGCCGAGATGAGCCGCTCTATGGAGTGGTGGTTCAAAAACTGGCTCGGAAAATGACGAATGTGACAAAGGGGGCGTCCCTTTGTCACATTCCATATCGCCGCGGTGGCCTAAAGGCCGCATAAATGTTTATCTAGCTGGGAAAACGGTGCCATTAAAATATGGGCTGATTACATATAATCCCGTCGAACGTTAAAATTGGGAGGAAACCGGCTTATGGAACAAAAGGCCAAGGAGGCAGCTTCGCACGCTGCGATTCCTGTGAGCATCTCGGCGATGCTCGTCACGCTGGGCGTGGTGTACGGCGATATCGGCACCAGCCCTATGTATGTAACTAAGGCGCTCGTTGCCGGCAACGGCGGCATCGGAAGCGTCACGCAGGAGTTCGTGCTCGGCGCGCTCTCGCTCGTCGTATGGACGGTCACGCTGCTGACGACCGTCAAGTACGTGCTGATCTCGCTGCGCGCCGATAACCACGGCGAGGGCGGCATCTTTGCCCTGTACAGCCTGGTCAAGCGCTGCGGCAAATGGCTCATCATCCCTGCCATGCTGGGTGGCGCCGCGCTGCTCGCCGACGGCATCCTGACGCCGGCCGTTACCGTTACCACGGCCATCGAGGGCCTGCGCACCATCCCGGCGGTCCACGCCGTGCTCGGTGACGACCAGGGCCGCGTTGTCGCCATCACGCTTGCCATCATCATCGCGCTCTTCTTGGTGCAGCGCATCGGCACGGCCAAGATCGGTCACGCCTTCGGCCCTATCATGACGCTGTGGTTTTTGTTCCTGGGCGGCACGGGCCTGTTCTTTGTCTGCCAGTATCCCGCGGTGCTGCTATGCCTCAACCCGTTGCGTGGCATCGCTTTTCTGCTGAGCCCCAACAACCATGCGGGCATCATGATTTTGGGCAGCTGCTTCCTCGCTACCACCGGTGCCGAGGCGCTCTATTCCGACATGGGCCATGTGGGCCGCGGCAACATCTATGCCACCTGGCCGTTCGTTAAGTGCTGCCTGCTGCTGTCCTACATGGGCCAGGGCGCGTGGCTTATCAACAACGCCGGCAACCCGGAGCTCATGGGTATCGCCGACCTCAACCCCTTCTACCAGATGCTCGCCCCGGGTCTGCGCCCCTTTGCCGTCGGCCTTTCCACCGTCGCGGCCATCATCGCCTCGCAGGCGCTCATCACCGGCGCATTCTCGCTGGTGTCCGAGGCCAGCCGCCTGGACCTCATGCCGCATATGCAGGTCTTCTATCCTGCCGAGACCAAGGGCCAGCTCTACATCCCCATGGTCAACAACGTCATGCTCGTGGGCTGCGTCGTCGTGGTGCTGCTGTTCCAGAACTCGGCGCACATGGAGGCCGCGTACGGCCTGGCCATTACCCTGACCATGATGTGCACGACAATGCTGCTCTTCTTCTATCTGCACGTGGAGCGCAATCTCAAGGTCGCGCCGTGGATCTTTGCCGCCTTCTTCCTTATGCTCGAGGGCTTCTTCTTTGTGAGCTCGCTCACCAAGTTCTTCCACGGCGGCTATTTCACCATCCTTATGGCCGCGCTCATCATGGGCATCATGGTGTGCTGGTACAACGGCACGGCGGTCGAGCAACGTCAGTTTACGCTGCTGCCGCTGCGCAGCTATCTGCCGCAGCTCAAACGCCTGCGCGACGACGATCGCTACGAGCTCATGAGCGACAACATCGTGTACCTGACCAAGGACACCAACACCGACTATATCGACCGCGATATCGTCTACTCGATTTTGGACAAGCACCCCAAGCGCGCTCGTGCCTGGTGGTTCGTGAATGTCGAGACCATGGACGAGCCGCATACCTTTGCCTACTCGGTCGAGACGTTCGGCACCGACTACGTATTCCGCGTGCATCTGTACCTGGGCTATAAGATCAACCAGCGCGTCAATGCTTACCTGCGCCAGGTTGTTCAGGACCTGGCTGCCAGCGGCGAGCTGCCGGCGCAGACGCACGACTACTCGGTCTACAAGGATCCGGGCAACATCGGTACGTTTAAGTTCGTCATGATCCGCAAGCTGCTGGCGCCCGAAAGCGACGTGGAGCCCAGCGAGCGTACGGCCATCACGCTCAAGTACATCATCCGCCGTGCTGCCGGCACCCCCGCGCGCTGGTACGGCCTGGAGAATTCCAACGTGAGCTTTGAGTACGTGCCGCTGTTCACCAAGTTTAAGGCCGTGAGCAAGATGCAGCGCCTGGCCCCCAACGAGCGTCCGTAGCCGACGGAGACTACACGGAGTTGGTTATCGATGAGCAAAACTAAAGCCGGGGAGGTAAACATGGATGCAAGGACACTTGACGTCCGTGAGGCGCGCGTCGACGCCGCCGAAGATCGGTTCTTTACGAATCGGGCCAACATGGACATGGTCGATCGCGTGATTTCGATCGTGGCATTGGTATTTGGAGCGGTGTGCGTGTGCGCCCTGCTCGCGCACGTGCTGTTTGTCTAACGACCGCAGGCTGTAAAGGCTATACACTTGGAACCACCACAAGGGGAAACCACCACAAAGGTGCCTGTCCCCTTTGTGGTGGTTTTTGTTTTTGAGAGAGGGGCGGGGCGCTGATGGACGTCCATGCGGACGGCGATATTGCCGAGAACTTTTGGTGGCGGCGCACGACGCTGACGCGTCGCAGCCCTCTGTATGACGCCTGCGTATCGGCGGGGCTGCTGGTCGCGGCGACGATTGCGGGCGCGCTGCTCGACCATCCGGGTCTCGCGCCGAGCATCATGATCGTCTATGTGTTCGCCGTGCAGCTGTGCGCGTTCTTTACCTGGAGCCGCCTGTATTGCTTGCTGAGCTCGGCTGCCGCCGTGGCGCTCTACAACTTCTTGTTTGTTGACCCGCGCTACTCGCTGTCGTTTATCGACCGTGTTTATCCCGGCATGTTCTTCATCATGTTTGCGGTCTCGCTTGTGTCGAGTTCGATCGCGTTGGCCCTGCGCCGCGCCTTGGCGCAGGCCGCCGCCAGCGACCGCCGCACGCAGATGGTGCTCGAGACCAACCGCATGCTGCAGCGCTGTGCCGATCAGCAGCAGATTGTGCACGCCATGGCAACGCAGCTGGCGCGTCTTTCGGGCTGTCCGGTCGTGTGGTACAGCGCCGACGCCGAGGGCGATGACCTGCTGCCGCGTGCGACATACACGGCCGTGGGCGATGCCGCGCCGGTGCACGAGCTGGCGCCGCAGATGCCACCGCGGCTCTCGGCGTCCGCCTATGTGGGAACGCCGCTCGATGCTACGTTCGGCGGCTCGGCGTTTTATGGCATCTACCTGACGGTTCGCACAGGCGACGGCTTCGCGCGCTCGGGCGACCCCGCCTCGGTGGTGGGCGTGCTGGCTATCGTTGCCGAGCCCGACGTGCTGACGCACGAGGAGCGGACACTTGCCGATGCTATCGTGAGCGAAGGCGAGCTGGCGCTCGATCGCGCCCGCGCCATGGAGGCCCGCGAGGAGGCGGCGGTGCTTGCCAAAAATGAGCAGCTGCGCGCCAACCTGCTGCGCTCCATCTCGCACGACCTGCGCACACCGCTTACCAGTATTTCGGGCAATGCCGATGTCCTGCTCGATCAGGGCTCGACCGGCACCGCGGTGCTCGATGCCCAGACGCGCCGCGGCCTGCTTCTATCCATTCGCTCGGATGCGCTGTGGCTCAACGCCACCGTCGAGAATCTGCTCGCCATCACCAAGCTCGAGGGTGGCGGTATGCGCCTGTCGACCACGCTCGAGCTCATGGACGATATCGTCGAGGAGGCGCTGCGCCACGTGAACCCTGCCGTGCGCGAGCACGACCTTAAGGTGGTGGCGTGCGATGAGCCGGCGCTTGTCAACGTCGACGCGCGTCTGATGGTGCAGCTGGTGGTCAATCTGGTGAACAACGCCATCACCTATACGCCTGCGGGTTCGCATATCGTAATCTCGATTGGCGTCCATGATGGATGTGTGGCGTGCTCGGTTGCCGATGACGGCCCGGGCATTGCGCCCGAGGACCGCGAGCGCATCTTTGAGTCGTTCTACACCGCCAACCATGGCCTGGCCGACAGCTGCCGCAGTGTGGGCTTGGGGCTTTCGCTCTGCCGCTCCATTGCGCTGGCACATGGCGGTAGCATAGAGGTTACCGCGGCGGACCCTCACGGTTCGGTCTTTACGATTGAGCTTCCCGCCGCCGACGTTTCGTTTGATAAGGAGTAGCGCTGTGCCGAACTCTGCCGTGAAACCGCTCATCTTGGTCGTTGAGGACGATCCCGCCGTCCGCAACCTTATCGTCGCCGCGCTCGAGGCGCACGGTTTGCGCCATATGGCTGTGGAGACCGCCCACGCCGCCATCGCCGCCGCTTCGTCGCAGGCGCCGAGCATTGTGCTGCTCGATCTGGGCCTGCCCGATATGGACGGCGTCAAGGTGGTGGAGTCGGTGCGCGCGTGGTCGGGCATGCCGATCATCGTGGTTTCGGCGCGCAGCGAGGACGCGGACAAGATCCGAGCGCTCGATGCCGGCGCCGATGACTACCTGACTAAGCCGTTTTCGGTCGAGGAGCTGCTCGCGCGCATTCGCACCACGCTCAGACGCCTTTCGTATGCGCAGACGGGCGGCGTTGCCTCCGAGGGCTCGTTCGATACCGGTGAGCTGCATATCGATTTTGATGCCGGCATCGCCACGATGGATGGCGAGGAACTACATCTGACGCCGATCGAGTACAAGCTTTTGTGCCTGCTGGCGCACAACGCCGACAAGGTGCTGACGCACCAGTTTATCCTGCACGAGATTTGGGGCACGGCAACCAAGAGCGACCTGGCGAGCCTGCGTGTCTTTATGGGCACGTTGCGTAAGAAGATCGAGTCCGACCCCGCGCATCCGCGCTATATCCAGACGCACGTGGGTATCGGTTACCGATTGGTCACTCAAGGGTAGGGCAGAGCGCGGCCCCCAGACGCGGCCCCTCTATGAGTTGCGGTGGGATAGTTCCCGTATTTGGCTTTTGATGAGGCCATTTGGGAACTATCCCACCGCATTTTTGTTACTTGCCCTTGGGCTTGCTCGCGTAGAACTTCTTCTTTTTGGGCTTGCCGGCAGGGGAGGGTTTGGCGGCAAAGTTCGACTTGCCGTTGCCGGACTGCGCGTGCGCGGGCGCTGCTGCGCGGGGCTTGCGGGCCTCGGGGTTGCGCAGCTCCTCGGTCCGCTCGGCAATTACCTCGGCGCTAAAGCCGACCTCGGCCATGGCGTCCTCGATGGGCAGGCGGCGCACGATATAGCAATGGTGCACCTTCTGGTTGCGTGCGAAGTCCTCGGGGATGGTCTGCGCCGTAATGTCCTCCAGCACCACGCCCGCGCGTGCGAGCTTGCGTGTCTCGGGGCGGAAGCCTCGCAGGTTGCAGCTAAAGATGGCATGGCCGCCCTGTGCGAGCAGGCGCGATACGCCGGCCAACAGCTCAACATGGTCGCGCTGGACATCCCAGGTGCGGCGGCCCATCTTGGACGAGTTCGAGAACGTGGGCGGATCGACAAAAATCAGGTCCCAGCGGTTGCGCGTCTGGCGCTGGTCGCGAATCCAGGCGAGCACGTCGTCGCGCACAAAGTGATGCTGCGGACCCACAAAGCCGTTCTGGCGCATGTTGCGCTCGGCCCAGTCCAGGTAGGTGTTGGAGAGGTCGACCGTCACGGTTTCCTCGACGCCGCCGTCGGCCGCATAGCAGGTAGCGGTGCCGGTGTAGGCGAACAGGTTGAGGAAGCGGCGTGCCTGCTTGGCGTGCTCGCGCACCAGATCGCGCGTGACGCGGTGGTCCAAGAAGATGCCCACGTCCAGGTAGTCGTCAAAGTTGACGGCAAAGGTAAGACCGCCTTCCTCGATGAGCGGCAGGCGACGGCGCGCGATGTTGGCGCGCTCGCCCGAGCCGCCCTTGCCGGCGCCCTGCTTGCCGTACTGCGAGCCGCCGCGCGAACGCATGCGTGCCTTGGCGTGCACGTGCTCGGCCGGAACATCCAGGATGCGCGGCGCGATGGCCAAGATATCGAGCATGCGGGCCTGGGCCAGCGCCGGGTCGATGGTCTTGGGTGCGGCGTATTCGGCGATGACGAGCCAACGGCCCGGTGTCTGCGGGCAGCCCTCGTACAGGTCGATGGCGGCGGAGTAATCGGGCAGGTCGGCATCGTAGACGCGGTAGCAGCTCACGCCCTCGCGCTTGGCCCACTTGCGACGCAGGCGAGCGTTCTTGCGCAGGCGGTTGGCGAACTGCTCGGACTCGGGGATGAGCACGGGCAGCGGCTTGCCGTCACCCAGGTCGAGCGTAGCGGCGGGTTCGGACATGGGGGTGTTGGCGGCTTCGTCTTCGGCATCTGCGGTCTTGTCCTCGGCATCCGTGCTGGTCGCAGCTTCAAATGCCGCGGCAGCGTGGTCAAGCGAGGGCCAAACCTCAATAGTCGCCTCTTCGTTGTTGGGCATGACGGCGATGGAGCGCGCGGGCTCGGCATGGAGCGCGCGGGCCATAAGGCCGTCGCGGGTGAGCGCGGCGACCGGTGCGGTAGCGAGCTCGGGCGCGCGGCGCAGCTCGCCGACCAGCGTCATGGCGTCGTGCATGAGCGAAAGCGGCGTCTCGGTGGTGTCTGCGACTACGGCAACGCCGGCGACAGCACCCGCATGGTCCAGCACGGTGGCGGGCTTAGCGGCGCAAAAATCGACAAAGCGCTTGTAGCCGGCGCACTTGACCATGCGCTCGGCGGTCTTGCGGGCGGCGGGGTCGATGTCCACGGCCACGATGCGCGCCTGGCGCTCGCGCGCCGCCGCCTCGCGCTCGCGCGCCTCGGCAAGCAGCTGCTCCCATAGGGCGGCATCGTGCAGCTGCCAGCCCTCAAAGCCCCAGCGCTCGCGTGCGGCGCCCGGGGCGCGGTCGGTCAGAATGTTCACGGCCTCCAGCAGCAGGCCGCCGCCGGCGCACGAGGCGTCGATCAGCGTGGGCAGGGCCTCGTTTTCGTAGTCGTCGGCCGTCAACTCGCGCTCGCACAATGCGGTCCAGCCAACTTGAGCCAGCACCAGAGCGGCGTAGTCGGGGCGCAGCACGTGAGTGCCCTCGCCGGCGCGAGTCGCTGCGGGCGGCAGGCGCTTGAACAGCGGATCGCCCGAAAGGTCCAGGCTTATGCTCGCGCGGCGCTGGCGCAGCGAGAGCAGCAGGTGGACATCGGGGTCGGCGGCATCGACATCGGCGCGACGGCCCGTGGCCTCGGCCAGACGGTCGCACAGCGCGTCCTTGGCGCGCAGGGCCGAGAAGCGCGTGTTGCGCAACTGCTCGGTCACGCCGCGGGCGGTAATGGCGATGGTGGCGCCGGGGCGGACGATGCTCTCCCAGGCGATGCCGTAAACGCTATCGTACAGTTCATCGGCATCCTGCGCCTCAAAGCGCCCGAGTACCACGAACACGCGGCTGGCCAGGCGCGACCACAGACAGGCGCGATAGCCTTCTTCGAGCTCGCCCTCAAACGTAGCGCGGCCCTTCAGGCGGCGGACATGCGAAAGTCCGAGCCGTTTTAGCTCGTCGGCGAGTGCGGACTCAAAGCCCTCGGGGCAGCTTGCATAAAATTCCATGGGTGACCTCTCTGGTTGTGTCGCTCCATTATATGATGGATGCTTCGTTTGCCATCGCCCTCGAAAGGAACCCATATGATTGATGCGTGCTCCTTGATTCCCATTTTCATTGCAACAGCCTCAGGACTCGGGGCCTCGCACAGGCTCCCGCCGCCTTACAGAACTGAAAGCTGGGCGTAGGGCAAATCCATGGCACGTGACCTGCGATTGCTCGGCCATAGATGGCGTAATCGAGGCCAAGGGAGGGCATCATGTGCGAGGGAAACGAGAGCTGGTTCTGGCGCGCGAACGACATGGTGGTGGCGGGCGACATGAACCTCGTGGTCCGCGTCCTGTGGGTCGCGCTCATCGTAGGCATCGGCGTCGCGACGATGGCCACGCTCTGGATCGTCACGAGGTAGCGCACCACGAACGGATGACGAGGCACGCGGCGCATGCCACGCTGGCGGAACCCTAGCCTCGCTGCTGGACAATCTGTTCGATGAGCTTCGCGACGGAGTCCTCGGCTGCGTCCCCGATCAGGTGATGGGCCGCGGCCTTCGCCTCTGGCATCGCGCCCGCGACTGCGTAGGAGTTCGGCACCTTTTCGAGGAGCGTCACGTCGTTTTCCGAGTCTCCGATAAAAGCGACCTCGTCCAGCGTGACCCCAAGGCTGCCGAGAAGCGCGTCGAGTCCGTTTACCTTGCTCCAGCCAGCCGGAACAACATCGAGGAAGAATGGGACGGGCGAGGGGAAATCAAGCTCTGGGCAGGCTTCCTTGCATCGACTCCGAACGACTTCCGTCGGGGCGGAGCTGACGTTGACGAAGATGCCGGCGGTGATGACGTCACGGTTCGTGGGCACGTCTCCGAGCGCCATGTCTCTTCCGGAGTCCTTAACGATTTCCAGGGCGAATTCGTCGCCAGGCTCGACGGCGCAGAGGAACTGCTCGCAGCGTTTGCCTGTCTCATCGACATCGGCGACTAGCCAGAGTGACGTCCCCGCGTAGGGGCGTACGGCGCTATCGAGCTTGACGAGGGCCTCCGTCGAGAGCGTCTTTTTGAACACGAGTTCGCCGCTGGAGAAGACCTTCTTTCCGTTGGCCATGATGCCGGTCGAGAAACAGCGCGCGTCGCCGTCAAAGGCATCGGCCAGGTCGGCGTAGTCGCGGCCGCTTGCGGGGCCGAACGCGATGCCCGCATCAAGCGCCGAAAGAATCGCGCTGTGCGTGCGCTCCGATACGACCCTTGAGCCAAACGGCAGCAGGGTCCCGTCCATGTCTGCGAGGATGAGCTTTATCAAGGGGTCCTCCCGTTTCGGTCTGGGCGTCGGTGCGCCGGTGTGCGTCGTCCTAGCTGTATTGCCTGTCTCCCAAGAGATTCTTCGAGATGATCCTGTTAAACTCTACCGGGTCATCCCAGCAAGAGGTCAGGAAGAGGAACAGCAGCTCGATGACGAAGTTGATCGAGCTGTGCGAGAAGGCGACCTCGGTTCCGGTGATGGCCTGATCTCGCGAGATGGCTCGGATGATATACGTGGCACGCTTCGCGAGCGGCGTATCTGGGTTGTCTGTGATCATGATGATGGGGGTGTTCGAATCCTCGGCAGAGTCGAATATGTTGACGAGGCGCTTCGAGTATCCGGACGTCGAAATGACGAGCAGGATGTCATTCTCCTTGAGGCTGGTTGCGGCGGAGACCATGGCATCGGTGGTACTGGGGCAAAACGCCCTGACTCCAACCTGTGAGAGCTTGAACGCCGCGTTTACGCCCATGCTAATCGAGTTGCCGACGCCCGCAATCAGGACGAGGTTGGCGTTGTGGAGCAGATTGACGACTGCCGAAAAGTCATCGGAGTCAATGAGCGAGGCGGTTTGGGAGAGCTCCTTGACCTTGTGAGACAGGACGTACTTAATGGAGCCCTCGACGTCGTCCAGAGTAACCTTGCCGCCCGTGGCCTTTTCCTCGCCGGAGGCCCTGCTGATGGATATGCCGAGCGCCAGACGCATGTCCGAATAGGTTCGGTAGTCAAGCGTCCTTGCGAACCTCGAAACAGACGCCGGTGACGTACCGGTTCCTGCGGCGAGTTCGCGGACGGTCATCGTTGCGACGTCCGACGGGTGGTCGAGCACATACGTTGCGATTGCCTTCTCCGAGGGGGATAGGCTGTTCATGACCGCGCAGATGTGGCTGAGCACATCCCCTGTCTTATCCATGGTTACTCCTTGGCCCTAGTTTGCTTCGTATCTTAGGTCAAGAGAGGTGAAAATAAAGCAAAATGTTTCATAAGCGGTGAAATAGCGTTTCACCGCTGATTTCCTACCGTTCACGGTAAATCGGTGCTTCCCCGGCGCAATCTCATCTTGAGCTGCTATCTTATGAGCCGTGAAACAACGGCACGAAAACGATGAAACAACAGAACATTGTTCCAACGCCTCACAACTTTGTTTCACGCTAGATGGCGAATCACTTCGAAGCCCAGACAGGCACCCGGCGAGCAAGAAGGGAGAAGCACGATGCACAACGCCAGGACAAACGCAAGCATGACTTCGCTGTTCTTCGCGAACGTCCTCTACTGGGTCTGCGCGGGCGTGTACTCGCCGTTCCTCTCCGCTCACTACACGAGCCTCGGCCTCAGCGCAGCCCAGACCGGCATCCTCCTCGCGGCGACCCCGGTGTGTGCGCTCGCCATCCAGCCGCTCTGGTCGACGATCGCCGACAAGCTCGGGCGCCGCCGCGCGGTCATCGTGATCCTCTGCCTTGCGGCGGCGGTACTCGCTCCGCTGTATTACCTGGCGTCGACGTTCGTCCCGGTCCTTCTCGTAACCTTTGCGTTCTCGGCGTTTTTCTCGGGGCTCCTGCCCCTGAGCGACTCCCTCGTCATCGAGCTCGCGGATCGCTCTGGCCTGGACTTTTCTCGCATTCGCATGGGTGGCACTATCGGCTATGCCATCGTCGTCCTGATCGTCGGTCGGCTGCTCGACATGGCTCCTCAAATCCAGTTCGCGGTGGTCTCTGCCGCGCTGGTGGTCTTCGCGGCTCACATGTGGCGCCTCCCCGAGGCGGGAATTCGCGCCAATGCCGCGGACGATCCCAAGGTCTCCCACGGAAAGGGCCTCCTCTCGCTGTTTACCAGCAATGAGATCGCCTTCGTCTTGGTCTTCGCCTTCATCAGTTCGGCCGCGATTGGCTTCATCGGGGCGTTCTTGGGCCGCTACGCGGTCGAGCTTGGCGAGGGTCAGAACCTCGTGGGCGTCCTGAGTGCGGTCTCCGCTGCGAGCGAGATCCCCATCCTGCTCGTTTCCTCCAAGCTGGTCAGGCGCTTCGGCGAGATGAACCTCCTGATCTTTTCCTGCTTCATGGCGGCGCTCAGGCTCGTGCTCGTGGGCACCGGCATCGTCCCGGTCATGATCTGCGGCCAGCTGCTGCAGAGCGTGAGTTACATGACCGTCTACTACTCCTGCGTTACCTACATTGCCAACCACACTTACGAGGATTGTCGCGCTCGAGGTCAGAGCGCCTTCGCGATGGTTCAGAGCGGTCTGTCCGTCGTGGTTGCGAACCTGTTTGGCGGTTGGGCGTGCGACGCGCTCGGCACGCACGCGGGTTTTCTGGCCTTCGCCCTCGCTTCAACGATTGCTGCGGTCGTTGCTTTTGTGGCGTACGTACTGTGGCGTCGAAGCGCAGCGCCACAGCCTGAGGGCCAGTCGGCCGCATAGGTTCCACCGCGTTTTGCAAGCGCCTGCCTGCTTCGCGCTTCTCTTCGTGTTCAACCAGCTGACGAGCTGAGAACTGTCCAATCCAATGGTTATCCAAGTGAAAGGAAGACAAAGATGTCTCTCATCAAGGTCAACGAGCTTCTTCAACATGCGACCGAGCACCACTATGGCGTGCCCGCGATCAACGTCATCAACACGGAGACCATCCGTTATGCGATCCAGGCCGCCGAGGATGAGCACATGCCTATCATCATCCAGTACTGGCCCGGCTTCGAGGACCACTGTGCCCTCGACATCATCGCCTTCGCCGCCCGCTATTACGCCGAGCGCGCGAGCGTGCCCGTCGCCGTCCACCAGGATCACTCCGCTGGTTACGAGATCGCCGTCAAGGGCGTCAAGGCCGGTTTCCCCTCCGTCATGGTCGACGGCTCCTCGCTTCCCTATGAGGAGAACTTTCAGCTCACGAAGGACGTCGTCCAGGTCGCCAAGATCTTCGACGTTGACATCGAGGCCGAGCTCGGCCACGTCGGCAACGGCTCCGACGCCAACGACTTCGTGAACAGCGACCACTATACCGACCCGAACCTCGCCGAGGAGTTCGTCGAGGGCACCGGCTGTGGTTCGCTCGCCATCGCCGTCGGCAACGCCCACGGCCCCTACGTCAAGGTCCCGAACCTCGACATGGAGCGCATCAAGGCCTGCAGGGAGGCCGTCAGCGTCCCCCTCGTCATGCACGGATGCTCCGACATCCCCGACGAGCAGCTCCAGGAGGCCGTGAACCTCGGCATGAGCAAGTTCAACATCGCCACGGAGTACTTCCGCTCCATGTACCGCGCCTTCGAGAAGGACATCAGCTCCGGCAAGAACGACGGCAACGGCGTTGGCCTCCTGATGGACGCCGCCCCCGACATGCGCGCGTTCGTCGCAAGCAAGATCCAGCTTCTGAACCCCAACCACTATTCGCTCTAGGAGAGACTCGATGAAGAAAGTTCTTGTCGCGTCGCACGGTCACCTCGCAAGCGGAATCAGGAGCTCGATCGAGATCCTGACCGGTATGGCGGACATGGTGGAAGCAGTTGACTGCTACGTGGACGACTCCGATTTCACCCCTCGCATCCAGGCGTTTATTGACTCGGTGGGCCCTGAGGACGAGGCCATCATCTTCACCGACATCTACGGTGGCTCCGTCTTCCAGAAGGTCGTCCTCATGGAGCCGGAGAAGCGCGGGATCGTCCATGTTACCGGTATGAACCTCGGCCTCGTGATCGAGGCGCTCCTCGGCGCTGAGCCGGTCACGGCAGATTCGATCAAGCAGAGCGTCGAGCTGGCGAGGGCGACGATGCAGGTCGTCGAGCCTCCGAGCAAGGCCGCGGACAACGAGGGGTCCGACGGAGACTTCTTCGATTAGAGAGCACTAATAAGTAAGGAGAGGAAACAATGATTGTTCAGGTTCGAGTCGATGACCGTCTGATTCACGGGCAGGTCGCCCTGGTGTGGACCAAGGAGCTCAACACCACCAGGATCATCGTCGCCAACAAGCACGCCGTGGAGAGCGATGCCCTTCGCATGACGCTTTCCATGGGTACGCCGGCGGGCCAGAAGCTCCTCGTCAAGGATGTTCCGGATGCTTGCCGCATCGCGAACGATCCGCGTGCGGACTCCATGCGCATCTTCGCGCTCACCAACTGCGTGCGTGACGTGCTTGAGCTCGTTAAAGGCGCACCGGGCAAGATCGAGGGCGTGAACGTTGCCAATGTCGGCCGCTTCGACAAGTCCGATCCGGATAGCAAGGTCGCCCTCAACTCCACGATCATGCTCAACCCGGATGAGCTCGAGGCCGCGAAGGAGCTTTGCGAGCAGGGTATTCCGGTTTTCCATCAGCTTATCCCGTCCAATCCCAAGACTCCTCTCAAGAGTCTGATCGAGGCGGCGGAGAAATAAGGGGATTTGGCCAGGCGGTCAAATGAAATGAGAGAAAGGAAGTCAAATGATTGGGTTAGCAGTAATGGCCTGGTTGACCGTGCTGATTTGCTACGGCGGCAACTGGGTTCTCGGTCAGTGTATGATCGAGCGTCCTCTCGTGGTCGGCCTCGTTGCGGGCCTTCTGATGGGCGACGTCAAGACCGGTGTCATCATCGGTGCCTCTCTCGAGGCAATCTTCATGGGCGCGGTTAACATCGGTGGCGCCATCTCCGCCGAGCCCGTTACCGCGACCGCCCTCGCCGTCGCCTTCACCGTTGGCGCCGGCATCGACCAAGGCGCCGCCATCACGCTGGCCGTTCCCATTGGCGTCGTCACCGCGTTCCTCTCGATCTTTGTGAACAACGTGTTCCTCGCGTTCTTCGCCGCCACCTTTGACAAGATGGCCGCCGAGGGCAACGAGAAGGGCCTCGCGCTTCAGCACTTCGTTCTCTGGTTCGTTAAGTACGCCGCCTTTGGCCTCATCGCCTTCCTCGGCGTTTACCTTGGCGCTGAGCCCGTTGCCGCTATCGTCAACCAGATTCCGGCCAATGTCATGAGCGGCCTCAACGCCGTGGGCGCCCTCCTGCCCGCCGTTGGTATGGCGCTCCTGCTCCAGATGCTGTGGAGCACCGAGCTCAGCATCTACTTCTTCCTGGGCTTCACGCTCTACCAGTACCTCGGCCTCCCGATGATCGCCATCGCGGTTCTCGGCGTCATCATCGCGGTTGCCTCCGCCCTCCGCGACAAGGAGATTTTCGATCTCACCAAGAAGGGCTTGGCCACCCAGGCCGTTTCCAACGACTCTGTAACCAGCGACGAGGAGGATTTCTTCGCATGAGCAACCTGACCAAGAATGTGAGCCCTGAAGACAAGAAGATGCTCAACAGCATTTTCCTGCGCTCTTTCTCCGTGTTCGCCTCCTGCGCCGGCGGTTCCGTCAAGGCTGGCGCCGACGGCTGGCTGTACTCCGTCCAGCCCGCGCTTAACCGCTACTACGCCGATGACCCCGAGGCCCGTGCCGAAGCCATGAAGCGTCACACGACTTGGTACAACATTACCCAGAACGTCGGCACGTTCGCCATGGGCCTCGTCGCCTCCATGGAGAGGGAGAACTCGCAGCACGAAGACTTCGACACCGAGTCCATCGACGGCATCAAGGTTTCCCTGATGGGCCCGATGTCCGGCATCGGTGACGCAATCTTCTGGGGCGTCCTGCGTGTCATCGCTGCCGGCATTGGCATCAACCTCGCCATGAGCGGCTCGCCCCTCGGCGCGATCATGTTCCTGCTGATCTACAACATCCCGTCGATCCTCTGCCGATACTTCATGACCTACCTCGGCTTCAGCATGGGCACCAACTTCATCTCCGAGATGTACGAGGGTGGTCTCATGAAGCTCATCACCAAGGCGACCTCCACGGTTGGCCTCGTGATGATCGGTGCCATGACTGCGGCGAACGTCCAATTCAACACGATCCTGTCCATTCCGGTTCAGGACTCTGACCCCGTCATGATCCAGACCTACCTCGACTCGATCTTCAAGGGCATCGTGCCCCTGGGGCTTACGCTCGTCGTCCTCTGGCTCCTGCGCAAGAAGAACGTGAACGTCAACATCATCCTGGTTGGCATCATGATTCTGGCGCTCGTCCTCGGCCTCGTGGGCATCGTGTAGGGCGGCTTCCGGATCATTCGAAGCTTGTTTAAGGCAATTCCCGGCGGCACGCGATCGAGGACATTCGACGCGTGCCGCCCCATTAGAAGGAGAGAACATGCGCTACACGCACCTCAAGAATTCCGATGTCGACGTCTCCCAGCTCGCTGTGGGCACCTGGGCGATCGGCGGCGACTCCTTTGGTGAGAACGATGACGCCGCCAGCATGTCCGCCATCCGCACCATGCTCGATCACGGCGTCAACCTCATCGACACCGCGCCGTGCTATGGCAACGGCACGTCCGAGAAGGTCGTCGGCAACGCGCTCAGGGGCGTCGACAGAGAGAGCTACCTGCTCTCGACCAAGGTTGGCCTGATCACCAGCGCCGCCGGCTATGACCGCGACTCCTCGTTCAAGAACATCATGAGGGAGGTCGAGAGCTCGCTGCGCAACCTCCGCACCGACTACATCGACTTCTACTTCGTGCACTGGCCCGACGCTAAGACTCCGTTCTCCGAGACGATGTGCGCCCTCCAGCTCCTCAAGGAGCAGGGCAAGATTCGCCACATCGGCGTCTCCAACTTCACGACCGAGATGATCGAGGAGTGCGAGAAGGTCGCTCAGATTGACGTCCAGCAGCCGCCCTACTCTATGGTTGACCGCTCCTCCGAGGACCTCATCAAGTGGGGCTACGAGCGTGGCATCGACTCCTTCACCTATGGCTCCCTTGGCGCGGGCATCCTGTCGGGTAAGTTCCGCGAGCTGACGAAGTTCGAGGAAGGCGACGTCCGCGGTGGCTTCTACGACTACTTCCGGGAGCCCAAGTTCTCGCGCGTCCAGGAGCTGCTCAAGGTCATGGACGAGATCGCCGAGGCCCACGACAAACCCGTGGCGCAGGTTGCCGTGAACTGGAGCACCCAGAAGGAGTACGTGGGCACCGCTCTCGTGGGCGTGCGCACGGACGCCCACGCGATTCAGAACTGCGAGACGTTCGAGTGGGAGCTTTCCGCCGACGAGATGGCCAAGCTCGACGCCAGGCTCGACGAGCTGAAGATCGGCTAGCCATGAGCGCCGAGGATAGGAAGTACCCCACTTCCGAGCTTGAGGTGCTTGAGAGTGGCGCGAGGGAGGTTGTCGAGCCTAACGGCCTGAGGCTGATGCTGAAGCCCGTGCCGGGTGACGACCGCGAGCACGTGCTCGATCCGCGCGTCTATGCTCGTGCGCACGCGAAGCTCGCTGCGGCTCCTGCGGCGGGGTCGGCGCCGGCCGGACCGGTGGACGTGATCGCGTGGCGCTCCGCGCCCAACAAGGAGACCCACGTCGTGAGGGGCGCGAACGTTGCCAAGAAGACCGTCGTCATGAACTTCGGCGACAAGGGCATTCCGCTGCACATCTTCACGCCGGAGGGGCACGAGGATGGGTCTGCCGCGCTCGTGTTCATCCATGGCGGCGGGTTCATGGTGGGCAACATCGGCCAGTACGAGAACTGCCTGCGCGACATCGTGGAGCGCACGGGTTGCGTCGCGATCTATCCGGAGTACCGCCTGTCTCCCGAGACGATGTTCCCGGGTGGCGTCGAGGACTGCGTGAAGACGCTCGACTGGCTTGTCGATCACGCTGACGAGCTGGGCGTTGATGCGACTCGCATTGCCGTGGCTGGTGACTCTGCGGGTGGCAGCCTGTCGAATGCCGTCGTGCTCGAGGGCTCTCACGCGGATAGGATCAAGGCGGTTGTCGAGCTTTATCCGCTCGTTGATGGCGGTCCCGTTCCGGATGAGTGGTCCTATGACCTGTACGAGGTCGTGGATGAGCAGAGGCCCGAGGCGCTGAGCAGGGTTGATCGCATTCGCCTCGCCAACAACGACCTTCCGCCCATGTACGTCAACGGCGATGCGGACAAGATGCTCGACCCGCTGATTTCCGCGCTGTTCGCGGAGGACGTGAGCGCGTTCCCCCGCACGGTCATCATCTCTTCCGAGTATGACTATCTGCGCTATCAGGACGAGCTGTTCGCGAAGAGGCTGCAGGATGCGGGCGTTGACGTCACTGCGATTCGTTATCGCGGCTGCGACCACGGCTTCTTCGAGATGTACGGCGTGATGCCTCAGGCTGAGGATGTCTGTCGCGTCATCTCCGAGGAGCTTGCGAAGATCTAGGGGCTCGTCGCGGCGACCTCCTGGACGAGTGACGGTCCGGCGGGATGCTAGGTGCGTCCCGCCGGACCTTTGCGTTGGCGGGCGCGTGCCGCTTGCCGGCGGGCGCGTGTGGGGTTTGCCTCGGCGGTGCCGGATTGACTGGGAGACGCGTTTACCGCCGATCTTCCAAGCGAGCCCAGCAAGCAAACCGCGAGCTGAGCCCCAAGGGCATTGACAAGGGCGTGGGCGTGGCGCGAGCACTGGAGTATCTGGGATGCAGCCGTAACGCGCGCACCTTTGGCTTCGGCGATTCGGGCAACGACCTGGGCATACTCGCCGCTGTCGAGATGGCTGTCGCCATGGGCAACGCCATGCCCGAGGTCAAGGCGGTCGCCGACTATGTGACCGACGACGTCGAGCACGACGGCACCGTCACGGCGATGCGCCACTTTGGGTTGATCTAGCGGGAACCGCCCAATTACCGTTCACCCGCGGCGGGCGGCTCAAATGGGCCCGCCCTGCAAAATCGTTTTGCTGCTGGAAGGTGTGCTCAAAAACGCTAAAGCGTTTATACCGTTCGCCGAGAAGACAAAAAACCGCAGTTCACGCCTTGATAAACGTAGGTAAAGTGTTTAGCAGCTTAACGCCCATATGCAAACGAAAGGAATCAGGCAGATGGCAATCAAGGTGTTCGCTGACGGTGCAAACCTCGAGGGCATGCTCGACATGTACGAGAACGGCAACGTTCAGGGTTTCACGACCAACCCGTCCCTTATGAAGAAGGGCGGCGTGACGGATTACCGCGCGTTTGCCAAGGAGGTCCTGGCCCACATCACCGATGTATCCGTGTCGTTTGAGGTCTTTGCCGACGACGTCGAGACCATGGAGGTCGAGGCTCGTGAGATCGCCACCTGGGCCGAGAACGTCTACGTCAAGATTCCATGCGTGACCACCAAGGGCGAGTCCACCGCCGAGCTGGTCCGCAAGCTTTCGGCCGACGGCATCAAGGCCAACGTCACCACCATTTTTACGCCCGAGCAGGTCGATGAGATGGTCGAGGCCGTTGACGCCGAGACGCCGTCCATCATCTCGCTCTTTGCCGGCCGCATCGCCGACACCGGCGTCGACCCCATTCCGTTTATGACGGAGTCGGTCAAGAAGGCCGCCGTCAAGCCCAACTGCGAGGTCTTGTGGGCGTCCACGCGCGAGCTTATCAACATTTACCAGGCCGAGGCCTGCGGTTGCCAGATCATCACGGTGCCTAACGGCATCCTTGCCAAGCGCAAGAACATCGGCCGCGATCCGTACGAGGTTTCGCTCGACACCGTTCGCGGCTTTGCCAAGGATATCGCCGCGCTCGGTTTCCATATCCTGCCGTAACGCGAACACTGGCTGCGCCGCGGGTTGTTCGCCCCGGCCTTTCCTTTCCCTATCGCTCACGCGCTTTGCGAGGGTCGCGCTAGGCAAAGGAAAGGCCGGGGCTGCCGACACGATCTTGCCGGTAGGTTGGTGATTGGCTTCCATATTCTGCCGCGGACAAAGGTACCCCCGCCTGCGCCGTGCAAAATTGAGAGTATTCAGCAAGGTAAAGGCTTTTACCAGCTAGCTGAAGCACGGAACAGCCCCCGTTTTGGCTCTGATGAACTGCGCCCCAATTCTTGGACGGGCTAATAAGCGGCCTACGCCGCACATAGGGACTGATTCCGGAATTCCTCCGGGGTCAGTCCCTTCAG
>NZ_CZAQ01000020.1 GCF_001404695.1 Collinsella aerofaciens
AAGCCCACCGGCCTAATGGCTTGGCGTCAGCATGCCGCGATTCGGTCGCACGGAGAGCATTTCCCAGTTGACAAAACTATAGGAACACCCCCCTAGTATGATGTGAGGCTTTAGCCTGTGTGGTTCGTAAACTAGCGGGCCTGCTTAACCTTTGCCGCCGCCTCGACAAACGACTTCCACAGGTTAAAGTCGGTCTCGAGCGTCTTCCACGTGTACTCGGGATGCCATTGCACGCCCAAGCAGAATGGCTGGCCTTCGACCTCGATGCACTCGGGAACGCCGTCGGTTGCCTTGGCGACCAAACGCGTGCTCTTACCCAGACGATCGACGCAGCAGTGGTGTGCGGAGTTGGTTTGGATCAGCCTGTGTCCGCCAAGCGCGCGCTCCAGCAGCGAGCCCGGAACGACTTCGACCGGGTGCACGGGGTCGTTGAGCACATGGGTATGGCGCCACTGCGTGCGACCCTCGCGCGCACCCAGGCTCGGCACGTCCATGCACAGGGTGCCGCCGGTGGCGACGTTGAGCAGCTGCGTGCCGCGGCAGGTGGTAAAGAGCGGCTTCTTGGCGCGAAGCACCTCGTTGACGAGCTTAAACTCAAAACGGTCGCGAATCTCGCAGCACAGCGTGGGGTCGTAAGGACGCTCGTCGCCCCAGCGCTTGGGGTTGACGTCCGGGCCGCCAGGAATGGCGATACCGTCGGCGATTTCCACGTAATGACGGATGACATCAGTGTCTTCGGTAATAGACATCTGCAGCGGCAGGCCGCCGGCGGCAAGAATAGCGTCGACAAAGACGCTCGCGATCTCCTCGTTGGGGGAGAGTGTCTCGCTCAAAAAGGGCTTCGCTTCTTCCCAGCGTGGCGCCACCAGGATAAGCGGGCGGTCGGCGGGATCGATGTCGACGTGCGGGGTATAGGACGATGAGGTGCGGGTTCCAATCATGGGCGTGGCTTTCGAATCCGGGTGGACATGGCGCAGGGCGGCGCGGGGCAAACGCTGTTGATGAATTTGCCCCGCGTGGCAATTGGGTTAGTGGCCCTTGATGGAGTTGAGGAAGTCCTGGGCGCGTTGGGTCTTGGGGTGGTCGAAGAACCCGTCGGGCGTGCCGGTTTCCACGATCTGGCCGTCGGCCATAAACACGACGCGGTCGGCCACGCGGCGGGCAAAGTTCATCTCGTGCGTAATCACGATCATCGTCATGCCCTGCTGGGCCAGACGGACCATGACCTCGAGCACCTCGTTGATCATTTCGGGATCGAGGGCGCTCGTGGGCTCGTCAAAGAGCATGGCCTTGGGCTGCATCGCGAGCGAACGGGCGATGGCTACGCGCTGCTGCTGGCCGCCCGAGAGCTGTGCGGGCACCTTATCGGCCTGCTCGGCAACGCCCACGCGGCCCAGCAGGTCCATGGCGCGCTCACGAGCCTCCTCCTTGGACACGCCCAGCACGTCGACCGGCCCCAGCATGACGTTCTGCAGTACGGTCATATGTGCGAACAAGTTGAACTGCTGAAACACCATGCCCAGCTCGGCGCGCATGCGGGCAAGATCCTTGCCTTCCTGCGGCAGGGGCTCGCCCTCGATGAGGATCTCGCCCGAGTCGATGGTTTCCAGGCGGTTGATGGTTCGGCACATGGTCGACTTGCCCGAGCCCGAGGGGCCGATCACGACGACGACCTCGCCACGGTCGACCGAGAGATTGATGTCGTTGAGGACGTGCAGGTCGCCGTAGTGCTTATCGACGTGTCTGAGCTCGATCAGCGGCTGATTGCCGGTGGAAGAGGTGCTCTGTGCCATGGTGCTCGGCTCCTTATGACTCGAAATGGTAAAGCGTTAGCGGATGATGGTCGCGCCGGTCTTGTGCGAAACGTAGACAGCGGCCTTGTTGATCGCGACGTTGATGAGGATGTAGATGACCGCGATAACCAGGTAGACCGACACGAGGGCGTCGTAGTTGGTAATGAGCACGCGGGCATTTTGCATGAGGTCGGGGTAGCTTACCACGTAGGCGACGGTGGTGTCTTTGACTACGACCACGAGCTGCGAAATCAACGACGGAATGATAAAGCGAATCGCCTGCGGCAAAACGATTTTAAAGGTGATTTTAGCCTTGGAGAGACCGAGTGCCTGGGCGGCCTCGACCTGACCGCGCGGCACGGCGTTGACGCCGGCACGGAAGATCTCGGCCAGTACGCCGGCCGCCGCGAGCGCGACGGGAAGCGTGAGCATCCAAAACGACGGCAGTGCGATCTTGTACTGGGGCAGCACCAAAAAGAAGAAGTAGATGAACAGCAGGCTCGGCACGCCACGGAAGAAATCGGTGAGCACGCGGCAGGCCAGCTGCAGCGGCTTGATGTCGCTCGTGCGGCCGAGCATGAGGGCCAGACCCAGTACCAGCGCGATGGCGCCGGCGGTGAGTGCGACTTTAACGGTGCCCTCAAAACCGGCGAGCAAGAATTTCCAGGTGGTGAGGTGCGTAAAGAAATACCAATAGTGGACCGAAAGCTGACCGGTCACGTAAAAGCGCTGCAGTACGAGGACGACGAGCGCGGCCACGGCAACAAGTGAGATGGCGGTGCCGACGCGAATCTTGGTGCGCATCTTGGGGCCGGGAGCCTCGTAGAGCGCATCGCGCATGGTGAGCGCGGAGGTGGAGTGCTTGCTCATCGGAGGATCCTCACCTTCTTATCGATATAGTTGCCAATGTGGCTCACCACAAAGGCCGTGCCCAGGTAGCCGAGTGCCGAGATAAAGAACGCGGCGACGCCGCCGAGCGAGCGCGTGTTGATGTAGCTCACCACGCCGGTGAGCTCCTGCGGTTTAAGTGGCACCTGACTGCCGAGCGCGGTGGTGAGCATGACGGCGATAAAGAGGTTGGTCATGGGCAGCACACTCGAGCGCAGCGCCTGCGGAATCACGATCTTGGCGAGGATACGGCTGAAGCTCATGCCGAGCGAACGGGCGGCTTCCACCTGGCCGACACCGACGGTGTTGATGCCGCTCATAAAGTTCTCGGAGCCAAATGCCGAGCCCAGCAACACCGTGGCGACGATAACGCAGGTGCGGTAGGGCAGGACGACCTTGAGCGGCGGCAGCGCATAGACGACGATGATGAGCAGCGCAATGCCGGGGATGTTACGGAAGACCTGGACATACAGGTCGCCAAAGACGCGCAGCGGCTTGAGCGGCGACACGCGCATCACAGTGACGGCGACGGCCAGCACCATGGCGATGGCAAACGACTCAAGCGTCATGCCCCAGGTTGCTAGCAGCGCGTCGATATAGTTCTGGCCATAGAGCGACCAGAGCTCGGAGAGACTCATGCGGACCTCCCGCCGGTAAGGAAAGGGGCTCCCGTGTGTACGGAAGCCCCGACAACTCAGTGAGGAAACAGTTTAGCGCAATAAAGCGCATCGTGCGTTTCCGTATGGTTTCGTAGCGGCCGTTACTAGGGTCGCTGCCTAGGCGCCGATCTCGGGCAGCTCGGGAACATTGGTGTCGCCCGTACGGTCGCCAATGCAGATCTGCCACAGCTCGGTCCAGGTGCCGTCATCCTCGATCTTCTTAAGGAAGTCGTTGACAAAGGCGACGCCGTCGGAATCGAGTGGCAGGCCAATGCCATAGGGCTCCTTGCTGCCGAAGGGCTTGCCGGCAATCTTGTACTTACCGGGCTCGCGGACCAGGGCGCTCTGCTGCATGTTGTTGTCGATGACGTAGGCGTCAACGCGGCCCTGCTGAAGTGCCTGGCGGGCCTCCTCGTCGGTCTTGAACTCCTGTTGGCTGGCCTTGGGGGCGAACTCCTCCAGGATGGCGGGGCCGTTGGAGCCGGACTGGACGGCGACGTTCTTGTCGGCCAGGTCGTCGACGCTCTTGATGTCGTCGTTGTCGGCGAGCACCAGGATAGCCTGCTGGGTGTAGTAGTAGGGACCGGCGAAGGAGACGAGCTTCTTGCGCTCGTCAGTGATGGTGTAGGTGGCAAAGACAGCGTCGACCTGGCCGTTCTGCAGGACGGACTCGCGCGTGTCCGAGGTCACCTGGGTGATCTCGACCTTGTTCTCGCCCAGAATGTAGTTGGACAGAAGCTGCGCGATGCCGGCATCGAAGCCGCGGGTCTGACCGTCTTTCTCGTTGAGGAGAGAGAAGAGTGTGGAGGTCTGAACGCCACCGATCTTAAAGACGCCGGCGTCCTTGACGGCCGTGGCCCAGGTGCTGGCGGCGATGGCGTCGTCATCGGCCTTGGGGCCGTTGTCGACGAGTTTGTCGAATGCCTTGGCATCGAGTATGGTGGAAGCCTCGGTATCTTCGGAGCTCTTGGAGGAGCCAGCGGCGGAACCCTTGTCAGCCTCGGCGCTGGTGTCAGAGCAGCCGGCAAGACCAAGGCCGGCGACGGTTGCGAAGGTGGCGGCAACGAAGCCGCGGCGGTCGAGAACGACCTGCTGGGAGAGGTTCTTGCTCATAGGAGAACACCTTTCTCAATAAAATCCCTAGCGGTTGAGTAGAGTTATACCCCATCCCGCTCAAATGGGTCAACACGAAATAACTCAGAAACATACTTGTCTTATAGGTTATTCTACCTACCAAAAAGGGACAGGTCTATTTTGGTAGGTTTTATCTGGGAAAACGTCGGTTATTGCTGCTGAGACGGCGTTTCGCGGACGGCGTGGTCGCTCGCGGCGGTCGCTATAATGGCGGCAACGCGACACATATATAAGTAAGGAGATCGCGTATGAACGGTTATTCGTTTTTCGCGCCGCGAAAATAAAAACCTCCGCATGGGTGCTTCCCTTGCGGAGGTTTTTTACTCGTTCAGTAGCCTTACGGCCTCGGCGGCCATGTTCTCGACCGTCATGCCGTTCTGAGCGAGCAACTCGTTGGGGTCGTAGCGGTCGGGGAAGCCCTTGGCGATGCCAAAGGTGCGCGTGCGCACGGGCGTGCAGGCCAAGTAGCACGCGACACGCTCGCCCCAGCCACCGTCCAAGATGCCGTCCTCGAGAGTGACGACAACGCGATGCTCGGCGGCAAGACTGTCGAGGAACTCGCGGTCGAGCTCGGTTGCATAGCGCGGGTTGACAAGCGTGGCCTCGATGCCGTACTCGGCGGTCAGACGGTTTGCCACGCGCTCGCCCAGCTCAAAGAAATCGCCGAGCGCGAGCACTGCTACGTCTCGACCCTGGCGCACCACGTTGTAGCGAACGGCGCTGTAGTCGGTGTCTTCGGCAGGCGCAAGGTCGGGGCGGCTTACCAGGCCGATGCCCGGTACACGAATCGCCACGGGATGCTCGCGGTGGTCGAGCGACCAGCTCAGCATGGACAGATATTCCTCCATGCAGGCCGGCGCCAAGTAGTGCATGTTGGGAAGACCGCCCAGCATGGAAATATCAAAGAACGAGAGGTGCGTCTCGGACGTGGTGCCAAAGATCGACGCACCAAACACCAAAATGGTCGCCGGGGCGTCGTTGAGGCACAGGTCGTGCCACAGCTCGTCGTAGGCGCGCTGCAAAAACGTGCCGTACACACCAAAGACTGGCTTGGCGCCCGAGCGCGCAAGCGCGGTGGCAAAGGTCACGGCGTGCTCCTCGGCAATGCCCACGTCAACAAACTGCTTGCCTGCCGCGGCGCGAAGCTCGGGCGTAAAGCCCATGATGTAGGGCGTTGCGGCCGTGATGCCCACAACCTGCGGATCGCGCTCTATGGCAGCGCTCAGGGCCTCGCCCGTAATGTCGGCATAGGTGCGCGGCGCAGGCTCGCTCGGATGGCCCGGGCAGAGCTTGCGCCCAGTCGCCATGTCAAACGGACCTACATGATGCCAGCGCTCGGGGTCGCTCTGGGCCGGCTCAAAGCCCTTGCCCTTCGCGGTGGAGACGTGCAGCACGATGGGATGATCGATATCGCGCAGTTCCTGCAGCACGTCGACTAGGGCCAACACATCGTTACCGGCGTCCAGATAGCGGTAGTCGAGCCCCATCGCGCGGAAAACGTTGCGCTCACAGGTGCCGTTGCTGGCGCGCAGCTCGGCCAGATTGCGATACAGGCCGCCATGGTTCTCGGCAATGGACTGGTCGTTGTCATTGACGACGATGATCAAGTTGCTGTCGAGCTCGGCGGCATTGTTGAAGCCCTCAAACGCCAGACCGCCCGAAAGCGAACCGTCGCCAATGATGGTGATGACGTTGTACGCATCGCCCGCCAGGTCACGAGCGTGCGCCAAGCCGCAGCCCAGGCTCACCGATGTGGAGGTGTGCCCCATGGCAAACAGGTCGTGTTCGGACTCGTTGGGATTGGCAAAGCCAGAGGCCTCGCCGTAGCGTGCCGGGTCGATATAAGTGTACGCGCGCCCAGTCAGCGCCTTGTGGGCATAGGTCTGGTGTGACACGTCAAAGACAATTTTGTCGGTGGGGGAGTTAAACACGCGATGGAGCGCGACCGTAAGCTCAACGACGCCCAGGTTGGGGGCAACGTGCCCGCCGACGGCGGCGGAGCTTTCGAGGATGGCGTGGCGGATCTCGCCGCAGAGCAGCGGAAGCTCGGCGCGATCGAGAGCCTTGACGTCCTCGGGCGTTGTCGTTTGCGTAAGCAGCATCGTTGTGGGTTACTCCATGCGAATCGTGCGCCGGCACTCCCTCGGCCGGCACAATTGCACAAGACAGTCTCGCACATTTTGGCGTTTGATATGTGACGGCGGCGCGGTAATTCGCCAACTGGTGGGGCAAAACGTTTTGTCCGATGCCATACTGATAAGTTCCATGATGATTTTATTCATTGCGTGCAGGCTGTGGCTTGCCGCCGAGCGCCGCCGGAAGGAGGCCGCATGTCCGATACCGTTCGTGCCGAGAAAATCGCGTGCGAAGTAGACCATGCTGCCCGTCAACTGGCACAGGAGGGCCGTTTGGACCTGACGCGCGAGTTTATCCAGCATGGCGATGTGACGGTGTATACGCATGTGACCTCGGTGGCGCGGGCAAGTCTGTCCTTTGCCGAGCGCCTGGGCCGCGTCGGTATCTCCGTCGACCGCTTGTCGCTGCTGCGCGGGGCCCTGCTGCACGATTACTTTCTCTATGACTGGCACGATCCCGACCCAAGCCATCGACTGCATGGCTTTCGGCATCCGTTTTTTGCCCTGGCGCGTGCCGAAGAGGATTATGAGCTGACGTCGCGCGAGCGGAATATCATCGCGCGCCATATGTTTCCGCTGGTACCGGTGCCGCCGACGTGTCGCGAGGCATGGATTGTGTGCCTGGCGGATAAATGGTGCGCGCTGCGCGAGACGATTGCCGGCCGTCTGCCGCGCAAAGACAGGGCGGACGATGACGTGAGCAGCGAATCGAACGAAAAGAGGAGAGGGTAGACGGTGGGAACCGCGATCGACATGGCATTTGACGGCGCGACGCTTGCCGCCTGTCCGCTCTCGGCGCTGGTACTCTCGTTTGCCTTCTACGGTTTTTGCGGCTGGGTATGGGAGTCGACAGTCTGCGCCATGCTCAACCACGGACGCTTTGCCAACAGCGGCTTTTTGCTAGGGCCGTGTTGTCCCATCTACGGTGCGGGCGGCATCGCGTGCTGGTTGCTGCTGCGTGGAATCCCAGACGCCTCGAGCCAGTTTGTCGCTGCCGCGCTCGTATGCAGCGTGATCGAATATAGTGTGGGCGTGCTGTTGGAAAAAACGACGGGTGCCCGGTTTTGGGATTACTCGCATCTGCCGTTTAACCTGCACGGACGCATCTGCCTGTACTGGGCCTGCGCGTTTGGCTTGGGTGCGTTGTGTATTTGCCGTTTAGTGGAGCCGGCATTGCTGGGGCTGCTTGGCCATCTGCCGGTGCTGATTGTGCGGCTGTCCGCCTTTATCGTCGCGGTCGCGATGATGGTCGATGCGGTGTGCTCGTTGGCCAGCTGGCGCCGCCTGTCCGATCAGCTTGAGCGTGTGCGTGCCGACCTTGCCGACCGCATCAATGAGTCGCTTGCCGACGCCTCCGACTCTATGCTCGAACGTATTCCCGATTCGGCGATCGACTCGGTGGCGCAGACGCATATCCGCGGTCGCGCCGTTAACGCTTGGCTGGCCGAGCTGGGCGACGCGGCGCTCGATGCCCTGCGCGAGAAGGCTTCGATGCCGACGTTTATCTCGGATGGTGCTCGCGGCCTGGCGCTCGCTGCCCGCCGCGTTGCCGATGTCGCGCCGAGCATGCCGCGTCCGTCGCTCAGTCGTCGCCTTGCCGGCAAGCGCATGAGCCGTCCGGTGCCGAGTGTGTCGCTCAGCCGTCGTGACCTGCGCTTCTTTAACGCCTTCCCGCGTCTGCGCATCAATCGCTACGAGGGCGTCATCCGAGCTACCGACCTCCGCGACCGAGCCCGCGAGCTGTTCCGGCGCTAGCCAGAGCGGAGCCAAGCGCGCCCTTCTCGTTCGCACGTTTCCCGTTCGTTTCGCGCCCGTTGCCGTGCCGTTTCCAAGATTGCGGCACCGTTTCCATTCGACAACGCAGCGTTTAACAACGCCGTATCTGGTCTACACCAGTTGGCCCTCGGCCGCATCATGAGCGCCGACAACGTTCATGCGACCAAGGGGGAGCGAATGTACGATACGGGATCGACAACGTTTATGCTCATCTGCACCATGCTCGTGTTTTTAATGACACCGGGTCTGGCGTTTTTCTATGGCGGCCTGTCCAGGCGCAAAAATGTCATCAACACCATGCTTATGTGCTTTGGCGCCATTGGCCTGGTTGGTGTGCTGTGGATTGTTGCCGGCTGGTCGCTGGCCTACGGTGGCGACGGTTCTAACCCGTTTATTGGCGGCTTTGACCAGCTGCTGTGCCTGCCGGTGCTCAACCAGGTGCTGCAGGCGGCCGAGGGCAATGCTGCGGATGGTGCCGTCTACCCTCAGATCATCAACATCGCCTTCCAGATGGCGTTTGCCATGATCACCGCCGCTATCGTTACGGGCAGTCTGGCAGGCCGCGTTAAGTTTGGTGCCATGACGGCCTTCCTGGGCATTTGGCTGCTCGTGGTCTATGCGCCGCTCGCCCACATGGTTTGGGGCGGCGATGGTTCCTTTATCGGCGACATCATCGGCGCGCTCGACTTTGCCGGCGGCGACGTGGTACACATTTCGTCCGGTCTCACGGGCCTGATTCTCTGCTTAATGCTCGGCCGTCGTCGCGGCTTTGGCATGATGAGCTACCGTCCGCATAACGTGCCGTTTGTGGCGCTGGGCGCCGGCCTGCTTTGGTTTGGCTGGTTTGGCTTTAACGGCGGCAGCGAGTTTAAGGCCGACGCCGTGGCGGCGCTCGCCATCCTCAACACCGTGACGGCCAGCGCGGCGGGCATGGTCTCGTGGCTTGCCGTCGAGCGCGTGCACACCGGTCGCCCCACGCTGGTGGGTGCCAGCACCGGTCTGGTTGCGGGCCTTGTGGTGGTCACGCCGGGTGCGGGCTTTGTCGAGCCGTGGGCAGCGCTGGTCATGGGCCTGATCGTCTCGCCCGTCTGTTACCTGGCCATCAGCCATCTTAAGACCAAGTTTGGCTACGACGATGCGCTCGACGCGTTCGGTTGCCACGGTATCGGCGGCATCTTGGGCGGCGTGCTCACGGGCCTGTTCTGCGTGCCGGAGCTTTCGTGGACCGGTAAGGGCGGCCTGTTCTACACGGGCGACGTGTCGCTGCTCATCTCGCAGGTCCTGGGCATTGTGGTGACGGTCGCTATTGTGCTGGTGCTCGACTTGGCAATCGCCGCGGTGGTCAAAGCGCTGTTCCACGGTAGCCTGCGTGTGGGCGAGGCCGACGAGGCGCTGGGCTTGGATGCCAGCCAGCACGGCGAGAGCGCCTATCCTTCTTTCTCCGGACTCGATTAGCAGCTTCCCCAAGCACCGCACCTTGCCGTTCAATCGTCGCTCACGTACTTAAGTACGCTTCGCTCCTCTTTCACGGCAATCTGCGGCACTTGGGAAACCTGCTAAGACCAGTCAGTTGAACTTTTTGATTTCTGAGGTTGGTTTGCGGCACCTGGAAAACCCGTGCCATGTGAAGGACAATTCATTTCTTTTATTGAAGAGAGGAATTCACTATGAAGAAAATTACGGCTACCGTGCGCCAGGAGAAGCTTGAGGTTCTCAAAGACGCGCTGTTTGCTGCCGATGTTCGCGGTATGACGATTAACCAGGTGCAGGGCTGCGGCGCACAGCATGGCTGGAAGGAATACGTGCGCGGCAACGAGCTGCTCGTCAATACCATCCCCAAGGTGCAGTTCACCCTCATCTGCGCCGATGAGCACGTTGACGGAATTGTCGACATCATCTGCAATGCCGCCCGCACCGGTGCCGTTGGAGACGGCAAGATTTGGGTCGAGCCGGTCGAAGAAGTCATCCGCATTCGCACCGGCGAACACGGCCCGGCCGCGGTGTAGAATCGACCGTCTGCCATCCGCAACGTTAAAATGCTGCAATGAGGCACAAGACTTGCGTTGCGGATGGGCGGATTATGGGTCGCAATAAATATCCCGAGGAGACGGTCGCGAAGATTCTCGACGCGGCACTGGAGCTATTCTGCGCACAGGGTTATGAGGGGACGAGTATTCAAGATATCGTTTACCGTCTCGACGGCATGACCAAGGGCGCTGTCTATCACCACTTCAAGAGCAAAGAAGAGATTTTCAACGCCGCGTTTGATCGGGCGATGACTCCGATTGTTGAGCACCGCCGCTCGATGCTTGGCGTCGGTAATATGACCGGAGCCCAAAAGCTCAAGCGACTGTACGCTCCCGAGTCCGTTGTTCCACAAATTGAGCTATGGGCACGTATGCGTCCTGCAGCAGATCCGGTAAAAAGCTCGCGCCTACTGGCGATGCAGTACCAGGGCTCATTTGACGAGTCGGCCGATGGCTGTCTCTTGCCAGTGATCGAGGAGGGCATCGCCGACGGCTCCATTGCGTGCGAATGCCCGCGCGAAGCGGCGGAGGCCGTATCGTTGTTGGCGAATCTTTGGCTGCTGCCATTGTTCCGTCCGCTCGAGCCCAAGGAGCGAATGCTCGCTCGCGCACAATGTTTGGCGCAGATGGCTGCCGCGGTGGGGCTCGATTTGGGTAATGAAGTGCTTCAGACAACGGCGCAGATTTGGGACGTATGGGACCGCGCCGGGTGGTAATATAGATACCAACGGTATGTAATTGATTTGTGAGGGTAGCCACGGCTGCCCTTTTCAAGTCATTAAATACATACTAGTGGTATGTATAGGGGGTGGGCTTATGGCTGGGCTGAGAGACGTCGGCGTCTCGTTGAAATCAAAAACAGTGCGGTCAATCAGGCTCGCGGAACTTCTGGTTGCGCAGCTGTGCACGTATTCGATGCTGTCGGCGCTGTGCTTTGCGTATCCACTTTACTTGTTCGATTGCAGTGGATCGTCAACGTTATATGGCGCCGTCGTGGCGACGGCGTTCATACCCGGCGTACTCGCAACTCCGGCTGGTGGGATCTTAGCGGATCGGGGAAGACACCGCGAGGTCTTCGTGTCCCTCGGCATTGCTCTGATGACTGCATCACTGCTGTCTATCCCCATGAAGCGCTCGTTGCCTCTTGCGGTCGTCGTAGTAGCGATACTTTGTGTTCAATATGGTGTTCAATCGCTGCTAAAGCCAATGCTCCAAATTGAGACGGTGCGTATGGCGGGTGAAGAGAAGGTTGAGCGGGCCACTGCATTGGTTTCGCAGATGACCATGGTGAGCAATATCTTGGGTCCTGTGGTCGGGACGGCAGTCTATGGGTGCTTTGGCATCGATGCTCTTTGCACAACCGCGTCGGTGGCGTTTGCGATTTCAGCTCTCTTGTTTGGGGTCGCACTCAAGCAAAACGCCTCATCTGAAACGATGAGAGACGGCGCGACTCGCACGACATGCCGAAACGATTTTCGGGAGTCGATTCAGTATCTGTTGCAAAATGCATCATTGGTCGCTGTGATTTTGCTTGCGGCAGTTTTGAACCTTGCGTTGGTTGGGCTAACGATTGGCGCTCCCATTATTGTTACAAAGCATCTCGGCATGCAATCGTCCTGCGTTGGGATAGTTGAGGTTGCTCTGGGCCTGGGTGGTCTTACCGGCAGTGGCTTGGTCGGCATTTGGCCGCATCGTTTTTCTTTCAATGGCATATGCCGATATGTTGCGATGATCTGTTTTGGAGTCGCGCCGATTATTGTTACGCTGTTGTTCGGCGTAGATGTATGCGTGTTCACCGTGTTTGCGGTTGGTTCGGCATGGGTCATGGTGTGGGCGAGCATTACGTCGGTTGAAATCATCGCGTTTGTTCAGCGGGTAGCGCCGACTGAGCTCTGCGGAAAAGTGCTTTCGGTCGTTTACATGGTCCTTTCCTGCGCAACACCTATCGGCCAATTGACGTACGGGGTTGCATATGATCGATGGACACCGGCGATTGTATTCGCAGCCATGTTGGCGGTGCTGACGTTGACGACGGCTCTGTTTTATCGGCTGAAAAATCGATTGCGGCGATTGTCTTAACGCGCTGGGGCACCGTGAATTTGTGAAGGCGGTGGTACGCCGCGCCGGGACGGCATTGTTTGGACATGCCTCTCCTTCGTCTACAATATCGGGCAGACGAAGGAGAGGCATGTCCATGATCAAGATGTTCGCGAGTGACTTAGACGGAACGCTGCTGAACGCCCTGCACGAGGCGGATGGGACCATCCGCCGCGCCATTCGCGAGCTGACTGAGGCTGGCCTGCACGTGGTTCCCGCGACTGGACGCTCGACGTTGCCGATCGGCGAGCATGGCTTTACGGGCTTGGCGCTTGACGCCTGCTGCTCCAATGGATCCATCGTGCGCGACAGCCATGGCGAGGTGCTCAAGACTTGGACCATCGATCCGCAGGTCACTGAGGAACTGCTCAAGGCGTTCCCGGACATTTGCTTTGATTGTTCCACGCCCGATGGCATGTACTCGAGCGGTTCGTTCGAGATGCATCAGGCGGGCTTTAAAAAGGACAGTCCCATCAAGCGCATCGTGATGCGCGGCATGCGTGCGCGCGGCGGGTATCACGAGGAGCAGTATTTCGACCAGTCGATCGGTGACATCCTGCGCCACGATGTATGCAAGATCAATTGTCGCGTGACCTCGCCCGAGCTGGAGCGTGACCTTAAGGCCTATCTTGCCGAGCGCTCGGACCGTGTGGTCAACGCGCCGTTCGATCCGGTGATGTTCGAGATCACGGACGTGGCATGCAACAAGGGCGAGAGCGTGGCCTGGCTGGCGGGCTACTACGGTATTGCCGAGGACGAGGTCGCGGTCTATGGAGACGGCGGCAACGACATCGCCATGCTCAAGCGTTTCCGCCACAGCTACGCGACCAAAAACGCTAACGATGCAGCTAAGGCCGCCGCGAGCGCGACCATCGGCAGCTGCATGGCCCACGCCGTCCCCAAACACATGCTCGCCACCATGCGCAAGCAGAATTCCCGCACCGTCATCGAATAATGTGACAAAGGGACAGTCCCTTTGCCACAATCTAAATATTGCCTTTACGTGTTGATGCACACGGTGTGCAATAATACTCGCACTGTGCAATAGCGCACAGGCTGAGTAACAAGGAGGACGCTTGTCCCAGCTCGAGAAATGCGATCGCCGGTCCCTTCGCTCGCAGCGTGCCCTTCGCCAGGCACTTGCCAGCGAGCTTGCCGAAAGCGGCGACCTTTCGCGCATTAATGTCGCGTCGCTCACCGAGCGCGCCGGCCTTACGCGCCGCACGTTCTATTCGCACTACCGCGATATCCCCGACTTTATCAATCAAATCGAGGACGGCTTGCTGGCCGAGATCCGTGAGCGCATTGAGCTCATCACCGCAGCTCAGCTGCCCGATCTCTATCACAATATCGACGAGCTCGAGCCGGCGCCCGGTTCGGTTGAGCTGCTGCGTTATCTTGCGGCCAACCGCGACTTAATCGGTGCGCTGCTGGGTCCGGGCGGCGACCAGGCCTTCATTAAAAGGATCATCGACACCGCGCGTGAGGCTGTGGTGCCGCGTGCGCAGACGGGCATTTTGGGCCTGGCGCTGGGCACGTTCTTTGACTACTACGTCACCTACGTCGTGAGTGCCGAGGTTGGCATGATTCAGCGCTGGTTTGAGCGTGGGCTCACCGAATCGCCCGAGGCCATGGCGCGCATTATGACGGTGCTCGCTTTTGTGCGCCCTGGTGACCTGTATGGCCAACCCATCGATATCAACGTGCCGGAATACGGCATGAAGCTATTGAACTTGCAGCTCGAGGACGCGGCCGACACCGCCGCAACCGTCGAGTCCAACAACTAAGAGGAGAGACAATGAGCAAACTCGTCGAGGGCATTAAGGACCGCATGGTCGCTGCCGCACGCGAGGCCGCGCCCACCGTGATGGACGCCGCGCAGAAGGCCGCGACCGCGGCTGTCGAGAAAGTTGCCGAGGCAGTTGCCGATGCCAAGAACGTGGCAGGGGAGACGTCCCTCACCGCCGAGCCCCCTACCGCTGCTGAGCCCGTAGCCGCCGCCCACGCCCCCGAAGGCGCGATCTTCAACCCCGAGAACGCTCGTGGGAACCTGCACCTGGGCATCGACGTGGGCTCCACCACCGTCAAGCTCGCCGTGCTCAACGACGACAACCAGATCGTTTACGCCAAGTACCAGCGCCACCACACCGACGTCCGTGCCTGCGCCCGCGACCTGTTCGAGGGTGCTGCAACCGTGCTGCCGACGGCCCAAATGACCTGCGCCATTACCGGCTCGGGCGGCCTGCTACTGTCCCAGTGGCTCGAGCTGGAGTTTGTCCAGGAGGTCATCGCCAGCAAACGCGCCGTCGAGACCCTCATCCCGGCCACCGACGTCGCCATCGAGCTGGGCGGCGAGGACGCCAAGATCATCTACTTCGACAACGGCATCGAGCAGCGCATGAACGGTACCTGCGCCGGCGGCACGGGCGCGTTCATCGATCAGATGGCAACCCTGCTGCACACCGACGCGAGCGGCCTCAACGAGCTCGCGGCCAACGCCACCACCATCTATCCCATCGCCAGTCGCTGCGGCGTCTTTGCCAAGACCGATGTGCAGCCGCTCCTCAACGAGGGTGCCCGTCCCGAGGACGTGGCCGCCTCCATCTTCCAGGCCGTCGTGACCCAGACCATCTCGGGCCTGGCGTGCGGCCGTCCCATTCGCGGCAACGTCGCCTTCCTGGGCGGCCCGCTGCAGTACCTCTCCGAGCTGCGTCACCGCTTCTACCTCACGCTCAACCTGGACGAGGAGCACCGTATCGTGCCCCAAAACGCTCACCTGTTTGTGGCGAGCGGCGCCGCCATGGCGCACGAGTCCAACAAGCTCAGCACGTTCCCGCAGCTTATCGAGGCCATCGACAGCTTGGGCGACACGCAGGGTGCTGAGGTCGAGCGCCTGGATCCGCTCTTTGCCACCGATGAGGACTTTGCTGAGTTCAAGAATCGCCACGACACCGAGGTCGTTCCCAAGGGCAAGCTCGACGGCTACGCCGGACGCGTGTTCATCGGCATCGACGCCGGCTCCACCACCATGAAGGCCGCGCTCGTGGGCGAGGACGGCCAGCTGTTGCACACCTGGTACGGCAACAACAACGGCGACATCCTGGGCACGGCCAAGGTCATCATGGCCGATTTCTACAACCACATCCCCGCCGGCTGCACCATCGGCCACGTGACTACCACGGGCTACGGCGAGGCGCTGCTCATCGAGGCCCTCAAGGCCGATTCCGGCGAGATCGAGACCGTTGCGCACCTGCGCGGCGCCAAGGCATTCCTGCCCGGCGTCGAGTTTATTCTGGACATCGGCGGCCAGGACATGAAGTGCCTGCGCGTCAAGGACGGCGTCATCGAGCACATCATGCTCAACGAGGCCTGCTCGTCGGGCTGCGGTAGCTTTATCGAGAGCTTCGCCGTGTCCATGAACATGGACGTGCGCGCGTTCGCCGATGCCGCCATCCATGCCAAGGCCCCGGTCGATTTGGGCAGCCGCTGCACGGTCTTTATGAACTCGCGCGTCAAGCAGGCGCAAAAGGAAGGCGCCACGGTGGGCGACATTGCGGCCGGCCTGTCTTATTCCGTCATCAAGAATGCCCTGTTCAAGGTCATTAAGCTGCGCGACCCCAAGGAGATCGGCAGTCAGGTGATCGTTCAGGGCGGCACCTTTATGTCCGACGCCACGCTGCGCGCATTTGAGCAGCTCACCGGCGTGCACGCCGTGCGTCCCGACATCGCCGGCTGCATGGGCGCCTATGGTGCGGCCCTGCTCGCCCGCGATCGCGCCGGCGCCGATGGCACCTCGACCATTCTTTCTGCCGAGGACATCGCGCACCTCACCGTGACGCAAAAGCACGTCCGCTGCGGTCGTTGCTCCAACAACTGCCAGCTCACCGTCAACGACTTTGGCGGCGGCAGGCGCTTCATTACCGGCAACCGCTGCGAGAAGGGTGCCGGCCACAAAAAGCAAAAGACCGAGGCCCCTAACCTCTTCAAAAAGAAAAACGAGCTGCTCTTTAACCGCGAGGTCCTGAGTCCCGACGAGGCCCCGCGCGGCACCGTGGGTATCCCGCGCGCACTCAACATGTACGAGAACTATCCCTTCTGGCACGCGTTCTTTACGCGCCTGGGCTTTAGCGTGCAGCTGTCCGACCAGTCGAGCAAAAAGACCTACCAGGCGGGCATCGAGTCCATGCCGTCCGAGAGCGTGTGCTACCCGGCAAAGATGAGCCACGGCCACGTGATGAACCTCATCGACCGTGACGTCGACTTTATCTGGATGCCGTGCGTGCGCTGGGAGCGCAAGGAGGATCCGACCGCCGGCAACTGCTATAACTGCCCCATCGTCATGAGCTACCCCACGGCGCTGGCGCTCAACATCGACGAGATCCGCGAGCAGAACATCGAGTTCCTGTACCCGTTCGTGCCCTATCACGACAAGACCGAGCTCAAGCGCCGCCTGTACCAGGTGCTCGCCGTCGACCGCGTGGCCGATGCCGAGGCTGGTCGCGGCCGCGTGCGCGGACCCAAGATCACGCGCTCCGAGGTCGATGCCGCCGTCAACGCTGCCTTTGAGGCCGATGCGCGCTTCCACGAGGACATCCAGACCATGGGCGAGGAGGCTCTTAAGTGGGTCGAGGACCACGGCGGCCACGGCATCGTACTCGCCGGTCGTCCCTACCACAACGACCCCGAGATCAACCACGCCCTGCCCGAGCTTATTTCGAGCTTTGGCTTTGCGGTCTTTACCGAGGATTCGCTCGCGCATCTGGTGAAGCCCGAGCGTCCCATCCGCGTCGTCGACCAGTGGATGTACCACAGCCGCCTGTACGCCGTCGCTCGTTTTGTGACGATGCGCAACGACCTGGACCTGATCCAGCTCAACTCTTTCGGCTGCGGCCTGGACGCTCTGACCACCGATCAGGTGCAGGAGATCCTGGAAGCTAGCGGCAAGATCTACACCGTGCTCAAGATCGACGAGGTATCCAACCTGGGTGCCGCGCGCATCCGCATCCGCTCGCTCATGGCCGCGCTTAAGGACCAGGAGGCCGAGCGCCTGGCCGAGGCCACAGCCGCGGGCGAGGCCTACGAGCAGGGCGATGCTGCGCCGGTGGCTCCCTCCAAGGATGCCCCCGCATTCGCGAGCCGCAAGTACACGTTCGAGGCGCAGCGTGGAAGCGCCTCGACCGCGTGGCCCAAGGTGCCCTTTACCGAGCAGATGCGCGAGGAGGGCTACACCATCCTGTGCCCGCAGATGGCGCCGATCCACTTTGACCTGGTCAAAGAGGTGTTCCGCGGTGCCGGCTACAACCTAGAGCTACTGCCCTCGACCGATCACGACGCCGTTGAGGCCGGTCTGCGCTACGTGAACAATGACATTTGCTATCCGTCGATCCTGGTGACCGGCCAGATTATGGAGGCCATCGAGAGCGGTCGATACGACCTGTCCAAGACAGCTGTGGTCATCAGCCAGACCGGCGGTGGCTGCCGCGCCACCAACTACATCGCACTCATCCGCAAGGCCCTGCGTGAGAGCGGCCACCCCGAGATCCCGGTGATCTCGCTTTCGGCCGTGGCGCTCGGCGAGGACAACCCCGGCTTTAAGATTACGCCGGCGCTGCTTAAGCAGGCAGTCTACGCGGTACTCTTTGGCGACGTGATGATGCAGATGCTCTATCGCTGCCGCCCGTACGAGGCCACGCCCGGTGCCGCCAACGCACTCTACGAGGAGTACATGGCGCGCGCCCGCAAGCTGGCGCCCAAGTTCAACCGCCACAACTACACCAAGCTGTGCCGCGAGGCCATCCGCGCGTTCGATACTATGCCGCTCGTGGGCGAGGGTACCAAGCCGCGCGTGGGCGTGGTCGGTGAGATCTTGGTCAAGTTCCACCCCACAGCCAACAACCACGTGGTCGATGTCATCGAGCGCGAGGGCTGCGAGGCCGTGGTGCCGGGCCTGCTCGACTTCTTCCTGTACTCCATGAGCAACGCCGAGCTGCAGAAGGACGAGCTGGGAAGCTCTGCCACTACGCGCGCGGGCATGCAGGCGCTCATTAAGCTGGTGGACTGGATGCGTACGCCGGTGGAGGAGATGCTCGAGAAGTCCCGCCGCTTTGAGGCGCCCGAGCGCATCGGCACCATGGCCGACAAGGCCCGCACGGTGCTTTCGGTGTGCAACAACATGGGCGAGGGCTGGCTGCTCACGGCCGAGATGCTCGACCTGATCGACCACGGCGCGCCCAACATCATCTGCACGCAGCCCTTCGCGTGCCTGCCTAACCACGTGGTGGGCAAGGCCGTGATCAAGGAGCTGCGCCGCCAGCATCCCGAGAGCAACATCGTCGCGGTGGACTATGATCCTGGTGCGTCCGAGGTCAACCAGCTCAACCGTATTAAGCTCATGATCAGCGTTGCCAAGGAAAACATGCGCGCCGGCAAGGGCTTTAAGCTCGAGAAGGTGGCGCCGCTCGCGATGGACGAGGTCACCGGCCAGATGCGTGCCCATGATGGCTGCGTGAGCTGCGGACCGGCCAGCGAGGAGGCCGTTGCATCGGTCGCCAAGCGTCTGGGACGCGGCATTAAGAAGTAGTTGGCCTGCTTTGGGCTAGATATGAGGCAAACGGGTGGTAGCCGTGCCGGCTACTACCCGTTTTTGCTGGACATATGTTGCGCAAATGACCTTGCTACAGCCTTCCGTGGGCTTGCCCGATTTTTGGGCCGGCTCGGGCTTTGAGGACAAGCTGCTGCAAGCCCAGGGCGATTTTTCGCTCAACGCGGGCCAGCACAGCGTGACCTATCTGCCAAACGACGAGATGATCGCTGCGGACTGCCCATCGCCACCTACGAGATGGAAGCCGAAAAGTATATCTACCGCGTGTACAAGTACGAGCTGTAGGGCCGCGCTTGGCTGTGCCTGTGCCCCGCGGCCGCGCTCTCGTGCCGGGTCCACCTCGCGTCCCGCATCACTTCACATCGAACTCCACGCGATCGAGTTCGGGTGCGTTGAGGTCGATGAGTTTGCGGGCGACGTGGCGGTCGTGCGCCCCGAGCGCCTCGCTCGTTGTCACATGGGCGACAACCTCGCGCTCGACGATGCCCTCTTCCTCGCCCTCGGCAGCCGAGGTCTCGACGGCGACGGTGTAATCCTTAAAGCCTGGCAGCACCGCGGCAAGCTCGCGCGTGGTCTCGGTGACGCCGTAGCCGTCCTGCACGCCGGCCTGCGCCGAGCCAATAGACCCCGCGGTCATAACGATGCAGGGGATGGCAAAGATCACCGTGCCCACAATAATGCGGCGGCGCACCTTGCGTGACAGCTCGTCGACCTCGGCATTTTCCTCGGCGGTCACAATGCCGTCGCCGTTGAGGTCGCGCTTGAGCGGCACACGCAAAAGAAGCAATACGGCTTCGGCCGCCAGCGCGATAAAGACGACGTTGATGCCAAACTCGTAGAGCGCCGAGAGAAACAGCGATCCGCTTGCGATGGCGATGCCGTAGCCTGCTGCGCACAGGGGCGGCATCAGCGCGGTTGCCACGGCCACACCGGCGATGAGCGTGGCGGGTTCCTGGTCGCGCGAGTTGCCCAGGCCACCCGCAAAGCCGCCGGCGAGCGCGACAGCGAGGTCCCACACGGTGGGCGTCGAGTTGTCGATAATGGCGGCTGTGGTGGCGCCAAGGGGCGAGAGCTTAAAGTACAACGTGGAGGTGACCAGGCAAAAGGCCATTTGCAGCGCAAGGCTGGCGACGGCTTCGACGGTAATCTCGCGGTCGAGCGTGGCGATGCCGTATGCCATGGCAAGGACCGAGCCCATGAGCGGGCAGATGAGCATGGCGCCCACGATGGCGATGTCCGAGTCGATATCGAGGCCGATGCTTGCGATGAGCATGGCGATGATGAGGATGCACAGGTGAGAGCCGGTCAGGCGTGCCCCGTTTACAAAACGCTTGCGGATCACGTGATAGGGCGCGCGTCCTTCGCGAATGTTGGACGCGCGCTTGAGGAAGCGGGTGATGTTTTCCATGGCTTCGCTATGAGCAGGGCGGATGCCGTGGCGCCGGTGATGGCGTTCGCGTAGTCGCTTGATCTGTTGTTTGTCGAGTTCCATGTCCACCTCGTTCCAGCGCGGTCCGCGCAACGCGCCCGTTGTCTTAACTCTACACCGTGGCGGGCGGGGTGTCTGTTGGATGCGGAATCCGATAGGGCGGATGACGCGGGAGCAAATGCAAATTACAGGCTCAATTCGATCCCGCAAGAATATGATGCACCAGCTCCTACATATGTGACGAAATTGTGAAGCACGAGAGCGCTAATTTCAAAAAATCCGCTGGTCGCCAATGTTGCGCAACAGAATTCAAAAATCGACAGCTACCGTTTGATACGTATGGATACATCCGTGTCAAAGGGAGAAAGCCATGGCAAACTACAGTCCACAACACTTTGAGCCTCGGGCCAAGGCCGTCAACGTCAAGGGCGTTGCCAACCGCGCCGTCGCAACCGTTTTGACGGCGGGCCTCATCGCTCAGCCGCTCATGTCGCCGCTGGCGGCAATCGCCGCACCGTCAACCGATAACGGCGATTCTGTTCAGGGGGGGGGTAGTTCTGTAGAGAATACCGTTGCCGCCGGTAACCAAGCGGTCGTAAAGACGGCTGCCCAGCTGGCCGAGGAGTCGGCAAAGCAGCTCAAGGACGCTCAGGCCGCCTACGATGCCGCCCAGAAGAAGGCCGACGCGGCGGGCCAGTCTCAAAAGCAGGCGCAGCAGCAAAAGAATCAGGCCTCGCAGGCTGTGAGCGACAACGAAATCGAGCAGAACGCAGCAGAAGTCGCCGCGCTCCAGGAGAAGATTGACGAGCTCAAAGCCGCCGTCGAAAAGACCGAGCAGCAGCAGAAGAAGCTGGGCGACCTGAACGATCAGCTCGATCAAGCCAACAAGAGTGTCGAGGATAAGACCCAGGCGCTCAAGGACGCCAAGGCAAAGCAGGATGAGGCCAAGAAGGCCCTCGACGATGCCCAGGCCAAGCTCGAGGCCATGGGTATGGACGAGTACGAGGCCGCCAAGAAGGCCGTCGAGGACGCGCAGGCAAAGCTCGATGACGCCAATAAGGCCGTTACTACTGCACAGGCCAATCTGGACCAGGCCAAGGCTGCCGAGGCCAGCGCCCAGCAGGAAAAGCAGAATACCGAGGCAGCTTTGACGACTGCCCAGGCCAAGAAGCAGGAGACTGCTGCTGCTCTCGCAGCCGCAACCACCGCGCGCGATAACGCCCAGCAGAAGCTCAACCAGGCGCAGGCTGCACTCGATGCCGCGACCTCGGGCACGGGTATCGATTTGAACGCGCTCGAGGCTGCCAAGACCACTGCCGCCAGCGAGCTCGCGACCGCGCAGGACGCGCTCGATGCCGCGGCGACTGCAGACGCCACTGCACAGGCGAACCTGCAGGCTGCGCAGACTACCGTCACCGCCGCGCAGGAGAAGGCCAACGCTGCCAACGCTGCTGTGGCATCTGCCCAGTCTGCATACGATGCGGCAAACAAGGAGTACAAGGACGCGGCCAGTAAGCGTGACGCCGCGAAGACGGCATACGAGCAGGCCCAGCAGACCGAGGCCGACAAGAAGACCGCGTACGATAAGCTTGTCGAAGTTCGCAAGCAGAAGCGTAGCGAGTGGGAGGCAACCTGCGCCGCTTCGAACGCCGCGGAAAAGGCTTATGACGCTGCTAATGCCCAGGTTGAGGCTCTTGAGCAGCAGATTGCAGACCTCAAGTCGAACATGACCGTAGACCAGAATGTCATCAACCAGGGTATGTTCGGCTTCTTGAACTACATCATTGGCGGCAGCCAGTTCACAGCCACGCAGAAGTCGAATGCAAGCACTGCCGCGTCGATGCTCATGGGGACGACAGATAAACAGGACTGGTATGATAATTACGTCGATCAGGACATGTCTCGAGACACCAATCCGCTCTCCTTGGAGCAGATGCGCAACGCCCTGACCTACCTCGATACCCAGAACAACCTCCGCAAGGCGAACGGCCAGTCGGAGCTTAGCGTCAGCCTCCGCATGACCGCAGCAGCTGCACTCAACGCCTCATATTCATCGAATATTTGGGATCACTCGAACTGCTATTTCGATCAAGGTGAGAACCTTGCAGGCGGCGGCGGAGCATACACCGGAGGCGAGACCGAGGATACGCTTGGCTGGCCATATACCGGTCTCTACACCCAGGAGAAAAAGGCATTCGATAAGTACGTCGAGCAATATGGCGACGCACTTGAAAGCCATCGATATGATTCCTACTATATCTACCAGCACTACAACAAGGACGACAAAATCTACGATGAGTGCGGGCACTATCTCAACATCATCGATGCCGGCGCGAAGGCTATCGGCATCGCGACCGGTAGCGGTAAGAATACCGATTCCGAGGTAACCGTTTTCGACTATAGCGGGAGCACGGGGCAGAAGGATTTCACTGTCTCCGAGTTCAAGAAGCTCGTCAACGACTACATCGAATCCGCCTACAATGCAGGCGGCACGCAGGAGCAGAAGGAGCAGCTGAAGCAGCTTCAGAACAAGCTGGCAGATGCGCAGAAGGCGATGGGAACGGCTGATACGGCATATCTCACCGCTCTCAATAATCAGAAAGACGCGCAAGACGCCTATACCGCGGCCGACACGAACATGAACACCGCCAAGGGCGAGTACGAGAAGGCTAAGTCCGGAACCGCCGCCGCAAAGACGGCATATGACGCCGCCGAAGCAAAACTCAAGGGTATCGACGTCAAGACGCCCAAGACCAAGCTCGACGCCGTCAAGAGCGAGGCCGCTACTGCCCAGGCAGCTCTCGATAAGGCAAACGCCACGCTTGCTGACAGCAAGACGAAGGCAGCCGATGCCGCTGCTCACAAGGCGAAGGCTCGCAGCGCCCGCGATGCCGCCAAGGCAAAGTCCGATCAGGCCAATGAGGCGTATTACAACGCCACGGCTTCGGTCAAGGACCTTACCGCCAAGCGCGATGCCGCCAATACGGACCTTGCGAACAAGCAGGGCACGCTAGGCGAGGCCAAGAAGGCCGACGGTGCTGCCCAAGCTGGCGTTGACAAGGCTCAGGCCGCAGACGCGCATGCCGCGACCGCTCTTTCGGACGCCAAGCAGGCAGTTGCCGCCAAGACGCAGGCCCTGTCCGACGCACAGGCGAAGGCCAAGGCCGCCGAGGGCGAGCTGGCCACCGCAAACAAGGCCTTCGAGCGCTTCGCCGGCGCCCAGAAGGCGGTCGACGACGCCAAGGCCGCCTATGACGCTGCCGTCGCCGGTGTCGCCGATGCCCAGAAGCAGCTCGAGGCCGCCAACGAAGCCGTCGTCGATGCGAACCTCGAGATCGTCAAGGCCAAGGCCGAGCTTGCCAACGACGAGGCGCTCAAGGCCGATCTTGAGGCTGTCGACCACAAGGCATCCCTTGCCGCGGGCACGACGGGCAACGAGAAGCTGGTTAAGCTGAACGCTGCCTACGCTCGCTATAAGGCCGCCGTCGATGCCGCCGCTGGCCTCAAGGCTGCTCTGAGCGATGCCGATGCCAAGCTGTCCGATGCCAACGACGCCTATGCTGCCGCGCTTGCCGAGCTTGGCGATGCCAAGGATGCCCTGGCTGCCGCGCAGGCCGAGTACGACAAGTATCATCCCAAGGCTGAGCCGCAGGCCAAGCCTCAGGTTGCGCAGGCTGCTGCAAAGGCCCCCGTTGCCAAGAAACAGGCCGCGCCTGCCGCGCTCGCCCAGACCGGTGATGACTCTGCGCTTGCGGGCGAGGTCTTCGTTATCGGCGGCATTACGCTCGTTGCCGCGGGCGTGACGCTGGGCGATCGTCGTCGCAAGCAGATGTAGCGTTTCGGGCGTAGATTCTGCAAACGAACTTCGTTTCATAGCAGGAACGCTTCGATAGCTAAACCAATAAGGCCGGCGCGCTGTTAAACGCAGCGCGCCGGCCTTTCTTTGCGTTGGTATCAAAAAGCCCGGACGGCAGCCGCAAAAGCTACCGACCGGGTAAGCCGCAGGCAATATGGTTGCTGTCGAGCAGCTGCTCAGCTTAGCCCAGCAGGCTTAAGCCCACGGAGACAAACGCCAGGATAACGCCGACGATGGACTCGCCGCCGAGCAGGCCGCTGGCGACAACCAGGCCCTGTTCCTGGAAGGCGGCGTCCTTGGCAGCCCTCTCCTCGTCAGAAAGACCAGCGGTGGCGTCGCGGTGGGCGGACCACTTGTCGTAGGCGAGTTTGACGCAGGAGCCCAGGAATGCCGTGAGTGACATGTAGAACGGCAGGTACACGCCCAGGCCGATCATCATGGCCGGAATGCCGAGCCAGTACATGACGATGCCGGCGATAAAGCCGCCAACGAACCACGGCACGCTCGGGATGCCCGAGACCATGGTGGCGACGACGCTTGCCTGGGCGGCAACAAAGCTCTTGTCGGGGCCAAAGGCGTCCGGGCCATAGGCGGTGACGAGCGCGACCATGACGGCTGCGGCGACCAGGGCGCCCACGATGCCGCCGATGGCTTGACCGATCCACTGCGCACGCGGGTTGGTGCCCAGCACGGCGCCGGCCTTAAAGTCGTTCATGACGTCGCCCGCAAGGCCGCACGCCACGGCTACGATGCCGGCGATAAAGAACAGTTTGACCTGAGCGATCTGTGCGAAGGCGGCCACGATGAGCATGACGATGAGGCCAAAGATCTCCATGGGGTCGATGCCCGTCTGGCCGCAGCTCTGCGCGCTCATGATGGTGGTGACAAAGGTGAACAGCGTCACGATGACGGCCGGAACGGGGCCAAGGTCAAGCACGATGGCGATGATCACGGCGATGGCGGCAGCGCCCAGGCCGATGATACCGGCGTCGAGCTTAAGGGAGCCCGAGATGAGCGACTGCTCGTCGGTGTCGGTGGAGCTGTCAGCGGCGAGGCCGCGGACGATACCGGCGACCTGCGGCAGGATGTCCTTGAGGACGACGGCGACGCCAAAGCCCATCATGAGGCCCATACCCAAGGACTTGACGATGCCCTGCGCGGTCACAACGTCGAACAGACCGGCAGCGGTGCCGCCCACAATGATGCCAAAGTTGCCTAGCAGGGCACCGGCAAACCAGAAGGCGACCGGGGCGAAGCCCACGAGGAAGCCGACGGAGAGCAGCATGGGCGAGTTGTAGATGCCAAAGGTCACGCCGGGAATATTGAGCGTGCAGAGCATGCCGGGCACCACGCCCAGGGCGTCGCGCAGCACGCTATAGATGCCGGCGATGGCCATGGAACCAAAGAGCTGCTTGCCGGTCTTGCCGCCGGCCTCGGTCGCGCGCAGGGTCTGAGCCGCGGCGTTACCGGTGGGGAACTCAAGCGCGGCGTCCACGATAAAGTGACGGTGGATGAGCGCTGTCGCCAGAAGGCCCAAGATAGTGCCGGCGAGTGCCACGATAAACATGTCGAGCCAGCTAATCTGGTCGGCATAGCCCAGCATCCAGGCGCCCGGGATGGTAAACGCCAGACCGCCGGCGACCATGGCGCCTGCGGACATGATGGTGTGGGTGACGTTTGCCTCGTTGAGGCTGGCGTTGCCCATGAGTTTGAGGAAGAACAGCGAGATGACGGCAGCAAAGACGATCGGCCAGGGGAGTGCGCCCATCTTGAGGGCGGTGTAGGCCGAGCTTGCCGTGATGATCACGCAGCCAAGGACGCCGATGACGACGCCGCGCAGCATGAGTTGCCCGCGCATCGAGGCGCGGTTCGAGGGATTGCTCATATAAAACTCCTTTGCGTATATCCGCTTCCCCCGGGAGCGCCGTTACGGATACGGCGCGGGAAGTCGGGTTACCAAGGGCCGCCGCGTGAGCTCGCAAACGACCGCGCACCAGTATAACCGCAAGGTAGTCATTTTGGGACGGCTGGTTTAGGTAGGCGATATACTGCTGGGCAGACGAAAGGAGCGCCGACGATGCTTAATGGGTGTGCATATATATTGACGGTCGACGTGGGCAACACGTTCATTCGCTTTGGCCTGTTTGCCGAGGATTCAGCCGCGGCACAGGAATGCCCGCTCGCGACGTGCGAGATCACCACGCCGTTGAGCATCACAGCCGACGAGGCGCGCATGCGTCTCGCGCAGGTCATGGCCGCACTGGCGGCCGATGCGGGCATGCCGGGTGCGCTTGTGCCCGCGGCTGCTGTACTGAGCTGTGTGGTCCCCGCGCTCGAGCGCCCGTGGAAGGCGGCGCTTTCCCGTACATGCACGGGGCGTGTGCTCACGGTGGGGCCGGGCCTCAAGACCGGCATGCCCGTGCACTACGACGATCCGGCCGAGATCGGCCCCGACCGCATCGCCGACGCCGTGGCTGCCCGCGCCGTCTACGGATCGCCGTGCATCGTGATTGACCTGGGCACGACGACTAATATCGAGGTCATCGACGCGCGCGGCACCTTTGTCGGCGGCGTCATCGCGCCGGGTCTGGCGCTCGGCGCCCGCTCGCTCTCGGCTGCTGCGGCACGCCTGCCGCAGGTCGAGCCTTCGGCACCCACGCATGTGATCGGTCGCAACACGCGCGAGGCCATGCGTTCGGGCGTGGTTCTGGGCGAGGTAGCCCGCATCGACGGCATGCTCGACATGGTGCTCGCCGAGATGCGCTCGACCAAGGCGGCGGGGGAGGATGGCGTGCCCATCGTCATTACCGGCGACGATGCCGAGGCGCTCGCGGCGTTGGTTGGCCACAGCCTGACGGTAGATGACGCACTGACGCTGCGGGGTCTCGCCGAGCTCTACCGCATCAACCAAAAGCCCCGCCGCGTGTAAAAGTGAGGGCGCCGGTGGGACAAACGCCTCCACCTTTCACTTGCTACAATGGGTCAAACTATTGCGATTACGGAGGTGTCTGCCATGTCGGACGATCTTCATCAAACTTCGTCAGGCAAGCGTCTGGACGTCATTAGCTGGGACGAGTTCTTTATGAGCGTGGCCATCGCCGCGCAGCGCCGCAGCAAGGACCCCAACACGCAGGTGGGTGCGTGCATCGCCAGCACCAACCACCGTATCCTTTCGGTGGGCTACAACGGTACGCCCTCGGCGCTCAACGACGACTTTTTCCCGTGGGGTACGAGCGACGACCCGCTGCAGGACAAGCACAACTACGTGGTCCATGCCGAGGCCAACGCCGTGCTCAACTACCGTGGCTCGCTCAAGGACCTCGAGGGTTCCACGGTCTACGTCACGCTGTTCCCGTGCCACGACTGCGCCAAGATTTTGGCGCAGGTGGGTGTGGGCGAGGTTGTCTACCTGGACAACAAGTACGCCGACACCGACGACGGCCGCATCAGCCGCCGCATTCTCGACTCCTGCGGTATTAGCTACCGCCAAGTTATCGTCGATGTACACATTGGCACCGGGGAACAGGCTCAGCAGTAGCAGCAGCCTGTGTTAGCGTCGGGCGCCGGCAAAAGCAGCTAAAAGAGCCCCGTCCCAAATTGACTACTCATGAAAGTCGCGTCTGCGCGCATGGACGGCTCGTGAGCGGGTACACGGCTGTAGTAACATAGCTTCTGTCCGCGGGCGCGCCCGCGTAATTGTGAGAAAGGAGCCCCTGTGGCTGTTAACGAAGAGCTGCTTAAGAAGGTTCTTGAGGAGATCCGCCCCAACCTGCAGGCCGACGGCGGCGATATGGAGTATGTGGGCGTTGACGACGAGGGCGTCGTCCAGCTTGAGCTTCAGGGCGCTTGCGCCGGCTGTCCCATGAGCTCGCTGACCCTGTCCATGGGTATTGAGCGCATCCTGAAGGAGCATGTGCCCGGCGTTACACGAGTTGAGCAGGTCAATGCCTCCGGCGAGGCCGAGGACCTGTACGACGAGTACGCGCCGTTCTAAGCTGCGAAAGCTGCGGACGGCATACTCCGCATAGACGTTACGCCCAAATATGCGGCTGCGAGCGCAAGGCCCGCGGCCGCATTTGGTATGTAGGGAGTAGGAGGGTCGACATGCTCAACGACTTCTACCATATGCTTGATCCCGTCGCGATTTCGGCGGGGCCCATCACGATTTACTGGTATGGTCTGGCCTATGTGGTCGGCGCCCTGCTCACGGCGGTCGTCATGTACCGCACGCAGCGTCGCTGGGGCTTTAACATCACGATTGACGACCTGACGAGTGTCGTGGTCGGCGTGGTCTTTGGCCTCATTATCGGTGCGCGCCTGTTCTACGTCGTCTTTTACGGTGATGGCTACTACTGGGCGCACCCGCTCGAGATCTTTGCCACCAACGAGGGCGGCATGAGCTTCCATGGCGGTTTGGTGGGCGGTATTATCGGCGGCATCATCGTGTGCCGCATGTATAAGCTCGACGCATGGACTTTGGCAGACCTTGCCGTCATCGGCGCGCCGCTGGCCTTGTGCCTGGGCCGTTGTGCCAACTTTGTCAACGGTGAGCTGTGGGGCAAGCCGACCGATCTGCCCTGGGGTGTGGTCTTTGGCGGGACTGCGGGCGATATGCCGCGTCACCCCTCCCAGCTCTACGAGGCATTTCTTGAGGGCATTGTGCTCTTCTGCATCCTGCAGGTGCTCAGCCGCAAAAAGCCGCTGCTGCCCCAGGGCACGTTTATGGGCGTGTTTGTGATGGGTTACGGCATCGTCCGCTTCCTCGTCGAGTTCGTGCGCGTGCCCGACGCCCAGCTTGGCTATCTGCTGGGCGGCGTCATCACGATGGGGCAGCTGCTGAGTCTTCCGCTCGTGATCGCCGGCCTGGCGCTCATCATCTTCGCGCGACACCGCAACCGTCCCCAGCGCATCTACCTCGACGCCTAACCACCACAAAGGGGACACAGGCACCTTTGTGGTGGTTTTGCTGAGTTTGATAGGTTTCTAGAAAGGCTCTTTGGACTGTGAAGGATTCCGACCTCTCCACAACGGCTGCGCGCGACGCTGCCCGCATCGTCTGGTTCAAACGCTACCCCGCCAAGCAGACGCTCATCGCATTTTTGCTCGCGCTGTTGGCGACCACGGCGTTTTCCATCGATCCCGCCCCGGTGTCGAGCAACGCAGTCTTGGCGATTGATCCCAAAGCCTCGGGCATGCTGTACGTGTGCTACGAGGTGCTTCTCTCGTTTGCCGGCCACACCGACGCGGTCATGCTGCTTGCGCTTGCCTGCTTGCTCACCTTGCCGTTTCGCTACGTGTTCTTTGGCCGTGGCGACACCTGGCGTCCGTCGATCATTCTGCCGTCGCTGTTCTTCGCCATCTGCATGGTGTTCGGCCGCAGCTACGACCTCACCGACTCGGCCGAGATTGTTCTTGGCGACAAGGCCCGCATCATCTGCGCCTGGATTGGCGGCGCGGGCTGGATGCTCCTAGCGATCGTGGCCTTCTATCTGGCTTTTGAGTGTCTAGATTGGCTGAGCTCTCGGCGCATCCCGTTTTCCGAGGCGCACTTTGGCCGTATATGGCGTGTGGCTCACGCCGTGCTCTCGGTCCATCCCTTTGCCGGGCCCTTCCTGGTGCTTATGATCGCCTGGGCGCCCACGCTCATCGCTTCGCTGCCCGGCCTTTTTATGGGTGATACGGGTGCGCAGATTCGCCAGTGGTTCAACTATCCCAACGGCACGAGCGACTACCTGCGCCTACTCAACCCCAACGTGCTGCTCAACGGGCATCATCCCGTAGTGCACACGGCCATTATCGGCTCGTGCGTTCAACTGGGGCTTTCGCTGTTCAACAGCGCTAACGCGGGCCTCATCATCTATACCTGCGCTCAATTTGTCATCACGGCTGCCTGCATGGCCTATTCCATTTCGTCGCTGCGCAAACTGGGCGTGAGCCTGCCGGTTCGCGGTGCGATCCTGCTGTTCTTTGCGTTTATGCCGATGTTCTCTAACTACGCGGCGTTGCTCACCAAAGACGTGCTCTTTGCCGACGCGTTTTTGGTGCTGCTGGTACAGACCGTCAAGCTCGTGGCATGTGGCTTGCCCCGTCGTGATGCCAATGCCGAGCGTGCGGGCGAACAGAGGCCCGTGCTCTTTGCGCGCCACGACTGGCTGTTGCTTGCGCTGGCTGCCATGGGTTCCACGTTTTTGCGCAATGGCGGTCTGGTCTTTCCGTTGGCGGCCTGCGTGATTGCGGCGGCGTTTTGCGCATGGGATGTACATGTCGCCCGTCGTGCGGCTAAGCAGACGGGCACCGCGGTCTCATGCGCCACGCCGCGCTTCCGCTGGGTTGGCGTCCTCGCGGTGCTCGCACTCTGCCTTGCCTCTAATATGTACTTCACCAAGGTCTTTATGCCGGCGCACGATATCACGCCGGGCTCCAAGCGCGAGATCCTCTCGATTCCGTTTCAACAGACGGCACGCTTCGTCCAAAAGCACGATGGCCTCAACTCGGGCGTCAACCCCACGGTTAAGGAGGACGGCACCATCGTGGAAGCTCCCTGCGACGGCTTGGTGACCGATGAGGAGCGCGCTGTGATCGATCGCGTGCTTAAGTACGAGAACCTGGGCCGTCGCTACAACCCCGACAAGTCGGATGCCGTCAAAAACTGTTTTAACGAGTATGCTTCGCAGGAGGACATCGACGCCTATTTTGAGGTGTGGGCCCAGATGTTCAAAAAGGACCCCGAGTGCTATATCTCGGCACTCGTCAATAACTACTACGGGTACTTCTATCCGAGTGCTCGTGATGCATGGGTCTACAGCACGGCACGCAGTGCCGAGATCATGGCTAAGCCCGATAACCTCAAGTACTTTGACTTCCATCCGGTCGATAGCAAAGCCGTGCGCTGGTGCGACCATCTGATCAACCTGTACCGTGTGGCGGTGCAGCGCATCCCGTTTATTTCGCTCACCATGAGCTCGGCCACCTATGTGTGGATCATGATTGCCGTGGTGGTCTACCTGCTGCGTCGTCATTCATGGCGTGCACTGGCGATCTGGGTGCCGCTGTTGGGCGTGCTCGCCGTGTGCCTGATCGGTCCATGTAACGGATCGACCTACATGCGCTACCTGTACCCAGTCATTGCATGCATGCCTTTTGCCATCGGTGCCACGATCACCCGCAGCGACCTTCTGTGGACCTAATTTGGCTCATTGGGGTCAGGCCTTTTTGCGCCAAGGGGCTGCATCATCACGACGCCTTCATTTTGGGGTTTATCTTGCAGGCCGGTAGGTATATCATAACGACGTTTGTTTATATTGCCCGAGCATTCACGCTGGGCTTTAGGTCGAAACCGATAGGAGACACGTATGTCCGGACACTCTAAGTGGGCCACAACCAAGCATCGTAAGGGCGCGCAGGACGCCAAGCGTTCCGCCCTCTTCTCCAAGCTCAGCCGCAACATCACCGTTGCTGCCCGTCTCGGTGGCGATCCGCTGCCCGAGAACAACGCCAGCCTCGCTGCTGCCGTCGCCAAGGCTAAGGCTCAGTCCATGCCCAAGGACAAGATCAAGTCCGCTATCGACAAGGCCTTTGGTTCGGGTGCCGATGCCGCCGTCTACGAGAACATCGTGTACGAGGGCTATGGTCCCGCCGGTGTCGCCGTCTACGTTGACTGCCTGACCGACAACCGCAACCGTACTGCCGCCGATGTCCGTTCCGCTTTCTCCCACGCTGGTGGCAACCTGGGCACTTCCGGCTCCGTCGCCTTCCAGTTTGAGCGCAAGGGCCAGATCGTCGTCGCCAAGGAGATCCTGGACGAGAACGCCAAGAAGGAGACCATGATCGCCAACGGTGCTGCCGGTGACGAGGATGAGTTCATGATGGCCATCGCCGAGGCCGGTGGCGAGGACTACGAGGACGCCGGCGAGGAGTGGATCGTCTGGACCGCTGCTAACGACGTCATGGCTGTCTCCAAGGCACTCGAGGAGCAGGGCGTCCAGGTCAAGGGTTCCGAGACCACCATGGTTCCGACCACCCCGACCGAGGTCTCCGGTACCGACGCCAAGAAGGTTCAGCGCCTCATCGACCGTCTCGAGGAGCTCGACGACGTCCAGGACGTCTACAGCACCATGGACATGACCGACGAGGTCATCGCTGCCCTCGAGGAGGAGTAGCGCCCGCACGGGTTAAGCCGTGCATATCTGGGCATAATGAAGCGAGCATGCAAGCCTCGTGGAATAGATGAGCCGGATCCGCGTGCGTTATAGCACCGGACCCGGCTCTTTTATAATGATGCGAATCTTTTTGCAATCTGTGGACCGAGACCCGAAAGGAGCGCCGCATGCGCGTGCTCAAACGAGCCCTAGCGATCGTGTATCTTGCCGCCGCCGTCGTGGCGTTGGGCACGTTGGTCTGCCAGTTTTGGGGGCCATATACCTATCGCTTTATGCTGCTGATGCGTGACCCTATGCCGCGCATTGTCGTTACGGTGTGCGCCGGTGTCGTGGCGCTCGGCGTGCTGGCGGTCTTCTTCCGCCTGATGTTTGCTCGCCGCGAGCCGTCCTGCGTGCATCCGGCGGGGGAGCGCAATATCGAGGTCACCCTTGCGGCCCTCTCCTCGTGTGCCCGTGCTGCGGCTGAGCGCGACGACCGCGTGATGGTCGAGCATATCGAGGCGCGTGTCCAGGGCTCCGACGAGTCGCACGTCCGTTTTAAGGTCGACGCCATCGCGCTCGACGATCACGATGTGGCTTCCCTTGCAGCTGCGATGCAGCAGCGTATCGAGGAGGCCTGCGATACCATGCTCGGCACGCCGGGTACGACCGCGCGCGTCCGTTTTTTGCCGTCCAAGACTACCGTCCAGACCGTGGAGGTTTCCGGTGAGTGATACCAACCAAGACAAGACCGCCCGCACGCCGCGCCTGACGATCGATCAGAACGCTATGCCGGCAGGCGACTCCGCCGACACCAAGCCCGAGGCCGGCGAGCAGCACGACAGCGCCGCCAACGACTTTGACGAGGCCATGGGTCTCATCAAAGGTACGGGCGCTGCTATCTGGAGCTACGCCGTGCGCCACCCCAACACTACGCTCGGCGCCGTGGCAGGCTTTATCCTCGCCGTGCTGGTACTTACGTTGGGCCTGTGGGACACGCTCGTCATTGCATTCTTTGTGCTGATCGGCGCCGTGATCGGCCAGATTCGCGACGGCGAGAACGGTATCGTTAACTTCTTCGGCCGTCTGTTTAGCGGCCGCTAATATGTATTCGACTGTCGCATCCGTGGCAGGCATAAGGAGGAACCATGGCTTTTAACACGAAGGTCGATGTGGCCGATACCGAGCTCGAGGAGAACGAGGCGGTCGTCGCCGAAGCTGAGGATGTGACGCTCGAGGATGAGGCTCTCGTCGAGGCCGAGTCCGATACGGATGAGGACGACGAGGAAGCAGACGAGTCCGAGGACTCGCTGACCTATTCCAACGGCGTGATCGAGAAGATCGTTGCCATGGCCACTCGCGAGGTTCCGCACGTTCTGGGCATGAAGGGTAACCTCATGCACTTTGTGCAGGAGCAGTTTGGTGCCGAGAATCTGACCAAGGGCGTGACGGTCGAGGTCACCGATGACAATCGCGTGGTCGTCAACATCTCCGTCATCATCGAGTACGGCGCCTATGCGCCCGCGATCTTCGACGATGTCAAGGCACGTGTCACCGAGCGTCTTGCCGCGATGACCGGCCTTGAGGTGGCGGGCGTCAACCTGCGTATCGAGGACGTCATCACCCCCGAGGAGTACGAGCACCGCACCAGCCAGCACGAATAACCTTCCAAAAAGGGACAGGTTTGTTTTGGTAGGTTTTATCTGCGAAAACGTTAAACGGCCGACCGCGCAAGCAAAAGCGTGGCCGGTCGTTTTTGTACGCTCCCGATATAGTCATACCGCTCGTCTAACTAAGGGTTGCAATCCCCACGTTCCGCGTTACTCTAATGGGCGCATTGTTTCCAAATTGTTAACGAGGGGTTGCCGTAATGGCCGACGAGCACGAAACAGAAAGCAAGGCATGGGCAATTGAGGCCGCTGCGGCAGAGGCGGCGTCGCGTGCTGCCGAGGAGGTGCATCGTCCTCCCGTAGTGCCGATGGAGCGCGTGGTCGATCGCGATGTTATCGAGCGGGGCGAGCGCGCTGGTCGCAAGCGCAGCCAGGAGCCGGGCTTTCCGCGCTTTTTTGCCGAGCTCAATTTGGGCCTGATCCTCACGGCCTTTGCCATCGTCGCGTTTAAAACCCCTAATCACTTTGCTTTTGGCGGCACCTCGGGCGTGTCGGTCATTCTGTCCACGCTGTTCCCGACCCTGCCCGTCGGCGTCTTTATGTGGATTATCAATGCGGTCCTGGTCGTTCTGGGCTTTATCTTTTTGGAGCGCAAGGCAATCCTGTGGAGTGTCTTCGCCTCGTTTGCGCTGTCCGCCTATGTTTCGCTGTTTGAGCTCTTTATTCCGACCGATGTCTCGATGACGGGCGATATGTGGCTCGACCTGTGCTTTGCCGTGATTCTGCCGGCGCTCGGCAGCGCCATCGTCTTTGATATTGGCGCCTCGACGGGTGGCACGGACATTCTTGCCATGATCCTCAAGCGCCGCACGACGCTCGAGATTGGCCGCGCCCTGCTGCTGGTCGATATCGGCATCGTGACCATCGCGGCCTTCTTGTACGGTCCGCGCGTCGGTCTGTATTGCGTGCTCGGCTTGTTTGCCAAGACGCTTGTGGTCGACAAAGCCATCGAGAGCATTCACCTGCGTAAAGTCTGCACGGTCATTTGCTCCGAGCCCCTTAAGGTCGAGGAGTTTATCGTCAAGCATCTCAACCGTACGGCGACTATCAGCCGCGGCTACGGTGCTTTCTCGGGCAAGTGCGTGACGGTGATCATGAGCGTGCTGAGTCGTCGCGAGGCCGTTCAACTGCGTCGCTACGCGCGCGAGATCGATCCGGGTGCCTTTATCACGATCGTCGACAGCTCCGAGATCGTCGGCAAGGGTTTCCGCGGAACGAACTAACGCGGTCGAGCTCATCAAACAATCGAATAGCGCCCTGCGCATTGCAAATGCGTCATGTTGGAGTATTTGTCCCCACATTGGGTGATAATGATGCCAAAGACATCGTTTGCGATCCAGATGATTCGCTCAAGATACGAAGGGATGATCTCGATGTTCTGTTCGCAGTGTGGTGCCCCCATGGGCGACAACGATAAGTTCTGTGGCGCGTGCGGTGCTCCTAATGCCGGTGCCGCAGCCCCTGCCCCTCAGGGTCAGCCCCAGCAGTTTGTTCCGCAACCGCCCGTGGCGAATGCGTCCAAGGGCTGTGTGGCTCAGGCGTTTGAGGACATGACCAAGACGCCGGGCGTGCTGCAGCGCGTGTGCCAGATCGCCTTTTTGCCGGCGCTCATCCGTGTCGTGTCAGTGCTCGTGCTGTTCATTCCCGTTATCGGCGGTATCGCGGCTGCCATCGGCTTTTTGGCTGCCTGTGTGGCAAGCGCATGCGGTTCTGGCTTTGGCATCGAATGGGGCCGCGACCTGTCGCTTAAGGTCGATGACGGCATGGATCGTCCGCTGATGCGCTCCACGTCGTTTGGCCTCGGAGTCTTTTCGAGCGTTATCTCGGTCGTGCTCGAGGTTATTGCTGCCATTCCCGTTATCGGTGTGGCGCTTTCGCTGGTGGAGAGCGTGGTAATTGGCGCCGCGGGCTCGTATTCGTATTACGGCTCTTATGCACTCGAGGCAGCGCTGTTCGGCTCGCTTGGCCTGCTTGTCCTGGCTATGATTGTCACGGCGGTCTTGGGGGTCTTCTTTAAGATGTTCGCCGACATTGCCGTGATGCACTTTGCGGTGACCGGTCGTGTCGAGAGCGCGTTTTCGCTCGATAAGGTCTGGGCGGCCTTTAAGCACAACAAGACCAAACTGTTCTGCGCTTCGTTCCTTCCCGAGTTTTTGACGGGTCTGGTCGCCAACGTTGTCACATGGATCCTGACGCTCGTCTTTGGCACCATTGCCTCTGTCGGTATGTATAGCTACTACTACCGTCCTACGGCTATTGAGGCGCTTGTTACCGGCGGTGGCATCACGCTCGTATTGTTCTTGGTGCTGACGGCGTTTGTCACGGTATTCCTCACGGTCTTTGGCAAGATGCTCAAGCACCGTGCCGTTGGCTATTGGGTTGCGCGCTACGCAAGCGAGTGGGCCGACGAGGACAAGGACGACGTCCTGACTTTTGTGCTGCCGTTTGAGAAGAAGTCTGCTCCGGCTGGTTTTAGCGCCGACGCAGCGCCCGTATCCGATTCCGCTGCGGCGCCGGCGCCTGCGCCCGAGCCCGAGCCCGAGCCCGTGCCTGAGCCTGAGCCTGAGCCTGAGCCTGAGCCCGCGCCCGTGCCTGAGCCCGAGCCCGCGCCCATGCCGGAACCGGAGCCCGAGCCTGCACCTGAGCCCGAGCCTGCGCCAAGCTCCGACGAGGACCCGCAGGACGAGTAACCCTGCCACCTGCCATTTGGGGACGGGGTAGAAACGGTAGAAATAGCGCTTGACAAATAAGCGGGGGCGGACGTGCCGAAGCGTCCGCCCCCGCTTTGATATCGCGATGCGGCTATGACTGCGAGATGGTCGTGGATCGACTACTCGTCGTGCTTCTCCTCGCGGCGGGCGGCGGCGCGAGCGTCGTGGATGCCCTTGATTGCGGCGTGTCGGGCGGTGCGGGCATCGTGCATGGCGTCGCGGGCCTCGGCGGCCGTGGCCTTGGCAGAGCGCAGTTTGGCTGCCAGGTCGGGATTGGTCTCGGCGACCGCGGCAATCGTGGGGCCGTCGAGCTCTTCTTGTGTGGGCTCGGCCAAAAAGTCGATGGCATATTGGGCGGCCACCATGGAGCCCTTGGCCAGTACCGACTCGTCAATCTTGTAGAAGCAAGAATGTTGGGCGTACGTGGCGCCAATCTGGGGGTTGCGCGTGCCAACAAAGGCGAGCACGCCCGGTACGCGGCGCAGGTACTCCGAAAAATCCTCACCCGAGAGTGTGCCGCGATAATGGCCTTGGCCGGTGGGGCCCAGGCATTTGATTACTGCCTGGCGGCAGCGCTCGCTCGAGGCGGCATCGTTTTCGACCTTGTAATTGGCGATGGTGTAGTCGGTGAGCTCTGCCTCGGCGCCCAAGGCGGCCGCGGTATGCTCCACGATGCGGCGCATGAGCTCCGGCATTTCCTCGTGGGTCGAATCTCCGTAGGTGCGCACCGTGCCGGCGAGGTAGGCCGTGCCGGCGATAACGTTGCGCGCGGTGCCGCCGTGCAGCTCGCCGACGGTAATGACGGCCGGCTCGTAGGGACTGATCTCGCGCGAAACGATGGTCTGCAGAGCGTTGACGATCTCGGCGGCAACCATAACGGCGTCGTGACCGCGCTGGGGCATGGCGCCGTGGCACGAGGTGCCGCGGACGTCGATGCGGAACCAGTCGGTATTGGCCATGCGCGGTCCGGGCTCACAGCTCACGGTGCCGGCGTCGACCTCACTCCAGATGTGCGCGGCGTAGGCGCCATCGACGCCGTCGAGCACGCCCGTGCCGATCATGAGCTTGGCGCCCTGGCCGTTTTCCTCGCTGGGCTGGAAGACGATGCGGACTTCGCCGTGGATGTCGTCGGTCATATGGCGCAGGATTTGCAGCGTGCCGAGCATCATGGCGATGTGGCAGTCGTGGCCGCAGGCGTGCATGCAGCCCTCGTTGACGCTGGCAAACTCCTCGCCGGTCTGCTCGGTGACGGGCAGGGCGTCGATATCCGCGCGCAGCAGGATGCGGCGGCGCGGCGTGCCGTCCTCGTGGTAGGCATCCGACGCGGTACCGCGAAGCGTTGCCACCAAGCCGGTCTTGAGCGGACGCTCGTAGGGGATATTCATGGCGTCGAGCTGGTTGGCGATGTCGGAGGTCGTGCGCTCCTCGGCAAGGCTCAGCTCCGGGTGCTTATGGAAGTGCCGGCGCTGCTTGATGATATAGGGTTCAAACTCGGTAGCGATATCTTTGATGGCTGCGGTGACGTCGTCAGCCGCGCGAGCCTCGGTCGCCGCCATAATCTGCTGTGCCTTGGTCTTCGTCATGGTCGATTTGCTCCTTGCTGTGCCATCGCGCAATTCGTACAGACTCCCTCCAGTATGCCACCTGCCACTTGGCCTGGCAAAGATGCCGTTTGCCGCTTGCCGTTTTGTAACAGGGGCGGGGGAGTACACTCGGGGGTGTTGAATTTCCTGCCAGAGATGGGGATGCCCATGCAACATATCGATCGGATTATCCGCTCCAAGAACGTCTTTACCGCGCAAGACGGCATCGATACCGCCCGCGAGCTGGCGATTGCCATCGCGGGTGATCGCATCGTCGCAGTCGGCGCGCCCGATGACGTGATTGACGCCGCACCTGCCGCCACGCCGGTGGTCGATTACGGCGAGCAGTTTGTCTGCCCCGGTTTCCACGATGCGCACCTGCATTTCTTCCATACTTCGGTTGGCTCCTCGCCGTACATGCTCATAGATATGGGCACGTCCGAGGCAGCATTGGTGCAGCATGCGCTCGAGTTTTCCCAAGGCTTGCCAGATGACGCCTGGGTCGTGACCCAGGGTTGGCGCGATTACCGCTGGGATCCGCCCGAGCACCCTACCAAGGCCTCCCTCGATGCGGCATTTCCCGATCGTCCCTGCGTTATGTACTCGGGCGACGGGCACACGCTGTGGCTTAACAGCCGCGCACTCGAGGCGCTCGGCGTTACGCGCGACAGCGAGCCTCCGGCGGGTGGCAGTTACGACAAAGATGCAAATGGCGAGCTTACGGGTATCGCCCACGAGGCGGCTGCTATGCAGCTGCTGCCGCGCTGCCTGGAGTGGCTGGGCGAGGACCGCATCGCGAGCGCATACGCCGACCAGATGAAGCGTATGGCCGAGCAAGGCATTACCTCAATCTGCGATATGTCGCTCATGCCCATGCCGGGCTGCGACTTTATTCGCGACGATGTTTACGACAAGCTGCAGGCCGCCGGCAAGCTGGGCATCCGCGCCCATCTGTTTCCCACGCTGCTGGATGACCAATCGCGCTTGGAAGAACTCCAGACCCGCTACGCGAACAACGCGCTGCTCTCGGCGCCAGGCTTTAAACAGTTCTTCGACGGCGTGTCGAGCGAGCATACCGCATACCTCACTGATCCCTATACCAATCCACGCTTCCCGGGCGATCAGGGTCGCCTGACGGTTCCTGTCGAGCGCATGCGCAAGTTGGTTCTGGCGGCAGCCGAGCGCGGCCACACCGTGCGCATCCACGTTATCGGCGACGGCGCCATCCATGCTGCGCTCGATATCTTTGAAGAGGCGGCAGAGCTCTACGGCTTGCCCCAGCACGGCCATAATACGCTTGAGCATTTGGAGAATCTGCTGCCTCAGGACATCGATCGTCTGCGCAAACTCAACGTCATTGCCTCGAGCCAGCCTTGCCACATCACGCTCGACCCGGGTGGCCCGGAGCGCGACCTGGGCCTGGAACGCAGCCGCATCATGTGGCCGTTCGCAACTTATCAGCAGCGCGGTATCCGTCAAGCTTTCGGTACCGACAGCCCCATCACGGCCGTTACCAGCATGAACGTGCTCTACACGGCTATCACGCGCCAAGATCCCCGCAGCCACTGGCCCGAGGGCGGCTGGCTGCCGAGCGAGCGTATCGACGCGGCAACGGCCCTACGCAACTACACGCTTGGCAGCGCGTACGCAGCGGGCGACGAGCAAAACCTCGGCAGCCTGGAACCCGGCAAATACGCCGACCTGGTAGTCCTGGACCAAAACCTGCTCACCGTTGACCCCCAAGAGCTCCAGGCCACCAAGGTTCAGGCCACCTACCTGGCGGGCAACTTAATCTACGAGCGCTAATATTCATGCCGTACCGTTAAACGCGGCTCGGGCAGCCTATTTTGGGATGGCGCTCGAGCCGCGTTTGTTTGCCGATGGGGGTTCGTTAGGAGCGTCCCCTCTCTGCTGGATTTGGGCGCAGGGTGGAAGCGCTGCTGCTCCGCGCGCTCAATTGGGACATCAGCGATGCTTTCTCTTAGCGTTTTGCATACTTCCAGTTGCAGATTGCAAAAAAAGTTGAGATGTTCTTTCCGGTCCTGATGTACCCCCGCCTGGGCCGTGCAAAAAATGGAGTATTCAGCACCGTGAGCTCTGCCGGTGCCGCTGCAATCGGGTGGCATTGCGGAGATCGACGTCATTTTGGGGTCCGGTGCGGCGCGAGGCACGCTTTTTTGTCCTGACGGGGTTGGTAGCGCGCAGAGATGTGGTGTAAGAGGCGGGGCATGCCCCGCCTCCGCCCTTTCTTGAAAGGGAGGGGACACCGCCTAGAATTCGTCGTTGGAGTAATGAAGGTGACGAATGGAAGGAAAGGCGATGTCCCAAGAAGAGAGTGTACTGCGCCTCGGCCGCGACGAGGCCCTCGAGGCGGCGAGGCTTTGGCAGGAGTGCGGCGACG
>NZ_CZAQ01000021.1 GCF_001404695.1 Collinsella aerofaciens
CGGCGGCCCGTTCTGGGCGCGCCTCAATCGTAGCCCGAGACGGTCCCGGGCTGACAATTTCGACTGTAATGGACGTTCTTAAACGACTAGTCGCTGGGGACAGCCTTGAACAGGCAACAACCAAGGAGCGTCCCCGGATGCCGGCACTCGGGGACGTTCCTAAAGTGCCGGCACATAAGGAACGTCCCCAAGTGCCGGCTACTGAATGGCGCCGCCGAAATTATCGAACAACCTGTTCAAAAACACGAACGAACACCGTCGCGTCTATACTAGAGCGCAGCAATAGAAAGGACTCCGCTTTGAGCATCACGCCCATCGATAGCATTCGCCGCGCCATCGCCCGCCGCAATGGCGTCGCCGACCCCACCGTATCGGACGGGGCGCACGGGCAGGGCGGACGCATCGAGAACGGCCTGTTCCCCGCATCGCACACCGCCGAGGAGCTCGCACGAATCCAAGAGCTAAGCCAGCGTAACGCCGGCGGTCCCGACAGCAGCCAGGCCACACGCCGTCGCCGCGAGCGCGATCGCCAGCCCGGCCCCATCCACCGCATGGTCAATGCCTGGTGGAACCGCCTGCTCGGAGCCGTCTACGGCGGCGGCTTCTCCACGCAAGAAGCCGAGTACGAAGATCACGCCACCCGTCGCGACTACCTTTGGAATACCCTGGGCACCGCCGTATGGGGCATGGCGTTTCCGTTGCTCACCATCGTGTCCACACAGCTCGTGGGCGCCGAGGAGGCTGGCAAATTCTCCATCGCCTTTGTCACCGGCACGCTCATCATGATCGCGTGCAACTACGGCGTGCGCAATTTCCAGGTCTCGGACATCGACGAAAAGACGTCCTTTGCCTCTTACCAGCTCAACCGCTGGATCTGCGGAGCGCTCGCGCTGGCATGCGGCCTGGTATACAGCAGCGCCCGCGGCTACGATGCGCAGATGGCCACAATCGGCCTGGGCGTCTACCTGTATAAGGTGATCGACGGCATTGCCGACGTGTACGAGGGCCGCCTGCAGCAGGCCGACAAACTCTACCTGGCCGGCATGAGCCAAACGCTACGATCCGTCGGCGTCATCGCGGTCTTTAGCGTGGTACTGTTCCTCACGCGCAGCATGCCCATCGCCGCCATGGCCATGGGTGTTACCGCGATCGCCTCGCTCGTTCTGGTCACCGCGCCGCTCGCCCTGCTCGAAACCGAAAAATCGCGCCGCGTGAGCCTGCGCGAGGTCGGTCACCTGTTTATCCAGTGCGCCCCGCTTTTTGGCGCGCTGTTCCTGTTCAACCTTATCGAGAGCATGCCCAAGTTCGTGATGGAAGGCACGCTGGCCTACAAGTATCAGCTGTACTTTAATGCCCTGTTCTTTCCGGCGCAGGCTATTTTGTTGAGCATTGGATTTATCTATAAACCGCAGCTCCTACGTCTGTCGAGCATTTGGGCGAATCCGCGCAAGCGTCGCCGCTTTGACTTGATTATTGTTGCCGTTATGGCACTGATCGTGGTCATTACCGGAGCGTGCGCCGCATTTATGGCAGGCCCCGGCATCCCCATCATGAGCTTTATGTACGGCCTCAACTTTGAGCGCTACCGCACGCTGGCACTGCTAATGGTTGTCGCCGGCGGCGTCACCGCGGCAATCGACTTTATCTACGCCATCATCACGGTGTTGCGCCACGCCGGCGATGTCACCAAGATCTACCTGATCTGCTTCGCCGTAAGCGTGGTGCTGCCGGTGATCCTGATTAAGCTGCTGGGTCTGATGGGCGCCGTGGTGAGCTACCTAGCCATCATGGCCCTACTCCTGGTGCTGCTGATAATCGAGTACGCCCACATCCGCCAGCGCATCGAGCGCGACCGGAACCCGTACGGCGCCTAATTAGCTGCCCCGGTCACCGGAATTTGCGATGGAATCGCCCCGGCTGGGGTCTCGTTGAAGACAATATGCATCACGTAAAACTAAGTGAGTAGATTTTTACCGAATCCCTGACCACACCGACAGAGCACAAGTCTGTGACCTGCGGTTTTATTGAGGCAAATATGTTGGGTGCTCGGCATTTCCAAAAAAGTCTACTCACTTAGCCAGCGGGCAGCCAAATGATTATTTAATCCCCGTCCCAGAGAAATCAATTAGCGGGCAGAAGGGCAAGAGTAGTCAAAAAAGCCCCGTCCCAAATTAGCTACCACTTGCACCGATTATTCGCCCGGGTTGATGTTCGCGTAGAACTCCGCCCCATCATCGAGCCGCAGGATGCCCACGCGACCGAACTCGGAGCCGGTGGCGGCGGCGCAGTCGATGTCGATGCGATCGGGCACGCCGGCGGTATCCTCGCCACCCAGGCGCACAATCTGCCCGCGGCCCGACTCCTCATCGAGCCCCGCCAGGCCGCCAACCTCGCAATAGCGCCCAAGCGACACCGTGGGCGTGTGGCCGCTCACCACGACCGGGCCCTCGCCCTCGGCAGAAAGCAGTCCCGTCGGCGCATCCCAATAGCCGTGACGAATCCACAGCAGGTCATCGGACGACTGCACGGCGAGCATTTGCCGCAGCAGCTCGCTATCGGCATCGACCGCTCCCCTGCCGTCACCGCAATCGACACCATGCTCAAGCAAAAACGCGCGCGCCGCCTCGGTCTGGATGCCGGCATGCACCAGCAGGTACGGGCGCTCCTCGGTCTCGGCCACCGCGTAGAGCGGCAGCGCGGCCATCCATCGCACGAGCTCCTCGTATGCCTCAAATTCCATGTCGTTGAGCTGCTCGCTCGTCGTCCAGCCACCGTTGATATCCCAGGTCTCGGCATCGAGCGGGTCCTGGCCAATGATGGCATCGAGCATGATCTGCTCGTGATTGCCCTTGAGCACGTGGGCGTTGGGCAGCGAGCGCACGAGCTTAATAACGCCGACCGGATCGGGCCCGCGATCGATCATGTCGCCCAGCACGTACAGCGTGTCGTCGGACGTCAACGAGATCTTAGACAGGGCCTCGTCAAGCGCACGCACGTGCCCGTGAGCATCAGATGTCACATAGATCGCCATGGTACGCCTCTCCTTGCATTGCGGTCTAAGCCCGGCGCCGCAACTAAAACTTCAAGTTGAACTTAAACGTTACCCATTGTACTCCGTTGCAATAAAGCTGGAAAGGGTTTCCGAGCAGAGGCAAAGACGGCAGCCGTCTATGACGATATCGCGCACGCCCGCAATCCAACCCCATAAACCCACCACCTTTGGGTACAAATAACCGCAGACAACTGACCGTGCCACGCCAACCACCCAGGAGCGGACACCATCCATGAACCAGATCCTTCTCTTTATCGGCCTCGTCATCATTTTGTGCCTGACCATCAAACCCGTCGGCAAAAAACTCCCCTTCCCCACCCTGCTCATCTTTATCGCGCTCGGCATGCTGTTGGGCGTCAACGGGCCGGCTCACATCGACTTTAGCGACTACGCGCTCACCGAAACCGTCTGCAGCACGGCGCTGCTGTTCATCATGTTCTACGGCGGTTTTAACACCAACATCGACCGCGCCAAACCCGTCGCCGCGCCTGCGGTGCTGCTGAGCACACTCGGCGTCGTCATCACTGCCGGCATTACCGGCGTGTTCGCGCACTTTGTACTGGGCTTCGACTGGATCGGCGGCCTGCTGCTGGGATCGGTTGTGGCGTCCACCGACGCGGCCAGCGTCTTTAGCGTTCTGCGCGAGCACAGCCTTTCGCTGAGGGGCGGCACCGACTCGCTGCTCGAGGTCGAATCGGGCTCCAACGACCCCGTCGCCTACATGCTCACCGCCGTGCTCGCCACACTCGCAGCCGGCGGCGACATCAACATTCCCACACTGCTGGCCAAGCAGATTATCCTGGGCGTGGGCCTGGGCCTTGCCATCGGCTGGGCGGCGGGCCACCTGATTGAACGCGCACGCGCAACAGCCGAGGGCGCGCAGACCATCTTTTTGTTCGCCGTGGCAATCGTCGCCTACGCGCTGCCGAGCTACCTGGGCGGCAACGGCTTTTTGGCCGTGTACCTGGCCGGCATTGTGCTGGGCGCGAGCGACATCACCGGCAAGGTCGAGCTGGCGCACTTCTTTGACACCCTCACCGAGATGGCCGAGATGACGATCTTCTTCTTGCTCGGCCTGCTCGTGACGCCCGCCCGCCTGCCGCAAATGCTGCTGCCGGGCCTGGCGCTCATGGCGTTTATGCTCTTTGCGAGCCGTCCCATCGCCGTCGGCATGCTCCTGGCGCCCTTTAAGACGAACCCCCGCCAGGTCGCGCTCGTAAGCTGGGCGGGTCTGCGCGGAGCAGCTTCGGTCGTCTTTAGTCTCTTTGCCGTGGTGGCAGGTGTTCCCGGCGGACACGACCTATTTGACCTGGTGTTTGTGATTGCCGTGTCGAGCATTGTGGTGCAGGGCTCGCTGCTGCCGGCGGTGGCGAAGAAGCTCGATATGATCGATGCGACCGGCGACGTACGCCGCACCTTTAACGACTATCGCGACGAAGACGGCATGTCGTTTGTAAAGCTCAAGGTGGGCGCTGGACATCCGTTTGCAGGACGCTCGCTCGCGGACATTGGCAGCGCCACCGACATGCTCGTGGTCCTGGTGCTGCGCGACGGGGCGCACCCGGTACTGCCCAATGGCGACACCGTGATCCAAGAAGGCGATCTGCTGGTGATGGCAGCCCCAACGTTCGAAGAGCGTGCCGAGGTTATGCTGCGCGAGGTCACCGTGACTCCCCACGGTCGCCTGGCTGGTCAGCGCCTGCGCGATGTGCCGCAAGGCAAGCATCCCTTTATCGTCGTGATGCTCAAACGCGACGGCCAGACGATCATCCCCGACGGCAACACCCTCATATACGCCGGCGATGAAGCCGTCATCGCCACCCTGGCGTCATAGGGGCCAGAGGCAGTAATATGGCAAAGGGCAGCCCCTTTTTCATATTCCCATACCCGCAGGTAGATTGACGAACATGTGTTTGGTCATTATAATTTCTACTTGAATAGACTCCTCGTCTCGTGGTATAAAAGGGTTGCGTTCCTTTATGGAGGGCAGTCAAGGGCCGGGGGATCCCCCCGGCATTTTTGTTTTTAGGGAGACTGCATCATGAGGGAGCTTTCCGTCTTCGTCGACGAATCCGGCAACTACGGAGGGCAAAGCGCTAAGTACTATCTCGTTACGCTTGTTTTCCATGACCAGTCAGCTTCAGTTGCTGAGATTATTTATCGCTACGAACACGCGCTTAGATCGCGTGGGCTTCCCGATATCCCCCTGCACATGAATCCCCTGATGCATGGCAATGAATCCTACAGGGGCATGGACACCCACTTGCGGAATCGCCTTTTGTCGAGTTTTGCAACATTTGCCAACAAATGCCCCGTCACATACATGACGTTCAGCTACCAAAGAAACAAGTTCAAAAGCGATGCGACTATGTTCGCAAGAATGCGTCGTGACTTAATCCTCTTTTTGTTCGACAGACTTCAGTGTTTCCAAATCTATGACGCTGTCAAAATCTATTACGACGACGGGCAAAACGAGGTAACGGCCATCCTTCACGCCGCATTCGAATACGTCCTCGGAAGGCAGACGGTCATTTATAAAGAATGTGACCCGAAGCTCTTTAGGCTGCAGCAAATTGCTGACTACATCTGCGAAATCGAACTAGCGCAAATTAAATATGAACACTCCGAGCAATCAAATACCGAGCAAATCTTCTTTGGAAACTATCGTGATTTCAAGAAAAATCATCTTAGAAAGATTCGGGCGAAACTTCTCGTGTAGACCCGGCACGCGGCTTCTGCTATATAGATTCCGGTACCCTCGAATAGAGGGACCTCCAAGAGCCGGGGGATGTCCCCCGGCATTTTCATGCGTATGCGGAAAGTCGCCTCAGTCCCCCATGTAACAAAGGGACTGTCCCTTTGTCACATTGCTAATCGTCATCGACAGCAAAGTCGCGGAGATCGAGGCCTTCGCGCTCGGCTCGTGCCAGCAGCTCTTGGGGCGACTCGTCCTCGATATCTACCACGTCGAGCATGGCAGCCGGAAAGCCCACGCCGGCTGCACTCCCCGCACGGTCGAGCAAACCCTCGCGCAGCTGGTCAACATCAACATCGATCTTCATGGTGAAACCCCTTACCGGATCAGGCACCTACTCGGCAGCGCCGAGCACATTCACGGCGGCAACAAAAGCCGCAACCTGCTTGTCATCCATCTGTGTGGCCAAACGCCCCACGGGCTCGTCGTAGGCAAACTGCACCTTATCGATAAAGCAATCCCAAGCACGCTCGTCCACACGCACGGCGGCCTCGCAATACTGGCTGAGCTTTTTGAGTCCATACCAAAACGCATTCACATGGCGCGCGGGATCCTCGTCCAGCACACCATCGTAGCGCCGTCCGTTAAACTCACGCATGCGCGCCACGGCAACCTCGAGCGAGTTGCCGCCGTCGGCCGAAGCCTCGTCCACAAGCTCGGGAATCGCAACTTCGCGCCGAACATTGTGCCTGGTAGCACCGTCATACTCGCCCACCAACACGTCTTCGTCAAACCGATCATCGTAGTCGAAATAGCTACTGCCGCGGCAAATCCCATGCGGCGAACCGGCACCAAAGGCACAGAACAACCCGCCGTCGGTAACAACGCGCCTATAGGCCTCAAACGACTTCTTAACCTGAGCGAGCAACTCGGCAAGCTCCCCGGCATCGCACCCCGTCTCGCACGTAATGCAAACAAGCCCCGGCAACGATACCGGCTCCACCGTGCTCCCTGCAACGCGGGCAGCGCGTTCGGCCCGATACGCTTGGGCTGCCAAGCGCGCTCGCTGCGCAGCGCCGCGCACATTAGTAAGCTCGCACTCCAGCGCCACATCGCCAGCCAAATCACTCGCAAACGCGTCAGCACCCTGCGGGCCGGTCGCACTCAGCTCGGACTCAAACGTCGCTGTGATCATGCCGGCAAGGTCCGTTGTATCGGCGGCGCAACGCAGCTGCTCCAGCTGCGTGCATAGCAGATCGGCATCCAAGGGTGCGGCATCCACAACGCGCACGTCACTCAGACGCGCCGCGCCCTGCAACACCAAAGCCCCCGCAGCATCGTATGCCGCACGAACCCTGTCCGCCGTATTGGCACGCAACTTTACCTCGATAAACGCAAGCGTCTGCTCCAAGCGGGCCAACAGCTCGGCCTTGTCCTCCATGCGCAAAAAGGCAGCGTAGCGCCGCTCCATCTGCAACGGACCAACAACGCCCACCTGCTTGCGAGCGCGCGCAAGCGACTCGGCCTCAACGCGGCGTACATATCTGTCGACGGCCTGCACGGCAGACTCGCGTGCAGCGCGCTCGGCAGTCTCAACGCCCTCGATCACGCCCAGCAGCTCGCGGGAGCGCGCCTTGCGCACCAGCTCCCCGCGATTGTACTGCTCAAGCGCCGTCTGACGCTTGGCCACCGACTCAAAGCCAAACAGCTCGTCGAGCAGCTCACCAACAGAACGCTCGTCCGCCATGGCAAGGCCTCCTCACGCACTACGCACCAACATGTTCGCGGAACGCCCGAGCACCGGACGCCCCGCACGCTCGCACCCCTACAGATCCAACGCCTTCTTCGCGGCATCGACCGGGTCGCCATCCATGTAGAACGCCGGGCTCAACCCCGAGATAATCTCGGAGGAAACGCTCTGCAGGCCCGCGATGGCGCTCAGCGGCAATATCACGCGCTTGGCGCCGGCGTTTTTGGCCACGCGCATAATGTCCTCGAGCCCGCGAATCTCGTCCATAGAGCCCGACATGCGCAAGATTCCCGGAACCGCCAGCGCGGACATTACCGGGCGGTTGCACGCCGCGGAGCACAGGCCCACAAACTCGGCAAGCGAGACTTCTTCGGACAGACCCTTGCTCTGCAGGTCGTTATAGAACAGCAGGTAGTCCTTTGAGCCAATGTGCATGCCCGGCGCCACACGGTTCGCCAGGTTCACAAAGTTGTCGAACGCGGCCTCCAGCGTATCGCGCACCGGCTTGTTAAAGGCAACGCCCTCGTGCTTAAACTTGCACTCGCCGGCGACAGCCTTGTTCTCCAGCTTGTACACGGCAACCTCGCCGCCCTGCGACCTACCCACGCCAAACACGTGACCGGACAGCAGCGGGCCATCGGGAATCAACGTATCCTCGGACTGCTCCGGCACGCGCACCACGTGCACGTCCTGCGGATTGTCGGCATCCATATAGCCCAGGTTGACGTCGATAAACTCGACGCCCGCCATAATCTTGAGCTGCTCCTTTACGCGGCGACGGCCCTCGATGGCGTAGTCCAGCAGCCAGCGCACGTCATCCTTGTCCATGGCCTCGTCGGGGAACAGCAGCTTGGCGAGGCCGCTAAAGGTCTTGCGCACGGCGATTTCGTCGCGCTTGTTGAAGTCGCTGTTAAAGCGGAAGTAACGGTCGATATGGTGCGTAAAGTCCTTGCGGCGCATCTCTTTGCAAAACTCCGACAGGCAGTCGGTGATCAGGCCATAATGCCCGGTCAGCAGGCTCGAGCGCATCTTGGGAATCTCCCAACCCGGCAGGTAATAGTGGATACGGTCGAAGAAGGCCGAATCGTTGTTAAACTCCGGCGGGAACGGATCAAACAGGTGCGTGGTCTTAAGGACATTTTGCACGGTGTCGTTGATGTTGCCCTCAAAGACCATGGAGGCATCGGCATTGATCTGGTCGCGGCCACGCGCATAGCTGCCACTCGCCATATAGTCCTTCATGATCTGCACGGCATTGGTGTCCTTAAAGCGCATGCCGGCGACCTCGTCGAACGTCACGCAATCCCAGTGACCCACCAAGCCCACGCGATCGGCGCGCATGGAGTTCATGCGGCCGAACAGGTTGGCCGTGGTGGTCTGCCCGCCCGAAAGCAAAATGGCGTAGGGCGAAACCTCTTTGTAGATATGGCTCTTGCCGGTGCCACGGGGACCAAGCTCGCACAGATTGTAGTTGCGCTCGATCAGCGGCACCATACGCTCGATAAAATGCAGGCGCTCCTTCTCCGAAAGCTCGCTGGGCTCATAGCCGGCAGAGCGCAACAGCATGTTGAGCCACTCGTCGCGCGAGAAATACTGGCGCTCGTCGATCATGGCATCCAGGTCCAGGTTGGGCATCTGAATGGGCGTGAGCGACGCCACGCTAAACGGAGAGTCCTCGGGTCCGCGCTTTTTGCGCTTGGCCTTGGAGCGGCGCGGCGCATCATCGCCAAAGACCTCCATGCCAAACTCGTCTTCCTCTTCCATGGGATGACGATACTCGATGCTCATGATGCACCAAATACCGCCCTGCAGAATCTTGGAATAGTCGCGCACGTACTCGGCCGGCATCACAAACGGCTCAATGGTCAGATTGGCAAACGACGCCACGTAGATGTCTTTGTATTCGTCGAGCTTGGCCGTCACCTTATCGATGATGGTAAAGCGACCCAGCTCGCGAATCTTGGACTTAATGCGCTCGGACTCGTCGGGGCGCACATAGTTATCGGTGAGAATCTTGCGGATGCGCTCCAGGCCCTCCGCCACGGCATCCTCGTCGTCGGTTGAGCAGTACATGCCCAGCAGGTACTCCAGCACAAAGGTGGGCACGTTGGCGCCGCGCTTCATAAGGGCCGTCAGGTCCTTGCGCACGATTTTGCCACCAAAGTGCTCGAGCAGCTTGCCGTCCAGTCCATCCATGTCGTAACCGTCGTCCTCGGGAGCGTCGGCCACGGTTTGGGCATAGTCATCGGTCGAAAGCTCGTCATCGGTGGGCGCCACGGCATCGGCGGGCGCAGCCTCCTCGTCGGGCGCCACGGCCTCAGCGGGCACAGCCTCCACCGCGGGCACAGTCTCCACCGGCACATTCACATCAATCGAGGGAACTTCCCACAGATCGTCATCATGGCTATCAAACATAGGGCACACTCCTAAAAACCAAAGTCAGCAACAGGGGCAAACGAAACAGCGATGGTGTACGTCTCGCGCCAAACAATCTTGCCCGTCTCGCGCTCGCGGCAGACCAGATAGTACGGACCCTTGGCCGAGAATCCATCCGCTGCATGCAACGCAAACTTGGCATGCACCACGCGCTCCTGCGAGTTAACAGAAGTCTTGTTGGCATGCGCCTTGACCGTATCGCTCACCTCGTTGCCACTTGCATCGGTAAACACCAGCTCGTACTCGCACGGCAAGACCTTACCTTGGGCAGGCTCTTCCTGGATCAAGTTGACCGAGAAGAGCGAGTTGGTCACTCGGCGTCCCTCGCTTAGCACGCGCAGCGTCGCCGCGCGCGTGTCGACAAAGTCCTTGGAACCCGAGCGCGCACGCCAAAAACCGATAACGGGCACGCAGAGCTCCTGCAGGCTCATGCCGCCGTGGACGTAGTTGTTAGTGCCGCCGGGACGCTTGAAGTGCACGTTCTCGCGCGGGGCAAACCCCTCAAAACCGGCACCCAAACGTCCCATGTTAACATTAACAAACACCCCACGCACCTCGTACGAAAGCTCGCCCACGGCCTCGTTGGGCGCCACCAGATGACGTTTGCCGTACATGACGGGAGCGTCAAGGACGGGAAGGTCCGGCTTGCCGAGCATCTGGCACTCGCTGAGCTCCCGACGCGTGTAGATAAAGCCGTGGTCCGCCGTTATAACAACACGCGCGCCCGGGGCGTCGGTGCACACGCGACGCGCCAACGCAGCAAGTTCCTCCACGGTGTCCGCACAGGCATCGAAGATGTCATCCTGCGTAGCGGCCTTCTCGCCCGTAGCATCGATCTTGTTGTGGTAGAGATAAACGAGCTTGGAGTCCTTGAGCAGCGCCTTGCGCTCGGTTCCCGCCATGTTGAGGTATGCGCTCGAGCGCAAAGCGCGGGCCGTAGACTCAACGTGGGCAAGCACGGCCTCGCGCTGCGGAGTCGTTGCGGTGGGCATGCCGTCAGCCAACACAAGCGAGCCATCCGCTGCAAGTTCAAGCGCTTGGTGCGGCAGCAGCGCGGGCATGCCCACCTCGGTGATGGAGGGAAAGACCGCCTGCATGCTAGAAACCCTGACGTTGCCGCCGCGCTCGCGCTCGAGAAGCGCCGCGACATCACGGGCCACCTCATAGCGCAGCGCGTCGCTTACGATAACGACCGTCGTCTTGGCAGAGCCCACAAAGGTGGGCAGCACATGCCAGTAGAACTCATCCTGCCGTGCAGGGCCATCGATGTAGCCGCAATCGGCCCACTCCCCTTGCGCAGCGACCGCCCAGCAGGCATTGGCATCCGCCAAGAACCAGTTACTGTAGAGATTCTCCGCCCAGTCCGCCACAGCGCGGGCAGGTTCCTCGAGCGCATCGCACTCGACGGAGCGCACCCGCAGATACGCGGTGCACATGTGGCGATAGGCAGCGTCCATGGCATACCAATCGGACGTGTAGGCATCCCACACCTGCTGGGGTTGCGCCAGATGGAACCCACCCGCGTGTGTCTGCCTAAAAGAGCACATATCGGCCACGGCAGCAAGTAGGTCAAAGTAGCTCTCAACACGACGGTACCAGCTTAGGTCGCAACGGCGCGCAGCAAATGCGCGCGCACTCTCAACACGGTCCGCGCCCTGAGCAAACGAGCTGAACAACTGTGAGAGCACAGCCTCGTTGACGCACGGGAACACGTCAAGCGAGACCAACGCATCGATTGGCAGGGTCTCGAACCGCGCAAAGAGTCCACGGGCATCCTCTACCAAACGGCAGATCTCAAATAGGTCCTCGCTCGATGCCTGGGCATCGGCGGCCTGGTCCCACGTACGCACCGCCTCAAGACAATAGGGGCCGTAGGCGGGAGCCACATAGCTTTCGAGTCCCTTGAGCGCCCCCTCGGGAAGCGCGGTGGATGCCGCCGTAAGGAGCACATGGGATGCAAGCATAAGCAGTGAGTCGCGCTCGTACAGCGGCCCATCAAACCCATAGCAGCGCAGCATAAAGGCAGAGAGGACGTCGCGCAAGCTGTACTTATCCACCAGCGCAGCCAGCGCCTCGGGGCCCTCGTGCAGCAGTGTGGCCATGCAGCCGCGCAGCACAAACGCGGGCCGCGCGTCGCCCGGCTCCTTGCCGCCAAAGATCACCGTAAGGATTCCAAGCTCGATATCGGATACGCCCGCGGCATGCGGAACACACGCGGCAAACTTAGCGCAGCGGGTCTTGGCATCAAAGAACGTCTTGTGCTCGCGCAGACTCTCACGCACGGCGTCGACATTCTCGATACCCAGCTGATCGGCCAAAAGCGAAAGATAGTCAGCCTGGAACTGATCGGCATACAGCTCAACATCGGCAAGCCAATCACCCTCAAGCCTGCCGCGCGGGCAACGGCGATACAACAAGATATCGTTCGCAAGGTCATCGCGGTTGATGAGCTTCTTAACGGCAAACATGCGGCCCTCGCAGGCTTCAACAAACCGCACCGGGCGCTCAAAGTCACCGTGGGCGGGCATAACGCCATCATCGGCCCCCGCGCCGTCGAAACCCTCGGCGGCCAATCGCTCAAACTCAGGAGCAAACTCACCGTCCGCATCGTGCCAAACCACAACACGGCGCGGCGCGCATGGGGACAACGGCTGCAAAAAACGCAGCTTGAGCTGTTCTTCTACATCGATCTTGGGCATGAATATCCTTACCGTATTTGCAGTTACTTAATCTTTGCCAGCACATCCTGAAACTTGGCGTAGTTGACCTTAACGCCATCATCCAGGTCGATCTTAATCATCTGGTCTGCCAAGTGGTGCAGCTTCTCCTCGTAGCCAATGGTCTCTTTGAGCTGGTCATTGAGCTTTTTCACGCGCTTATCCAAGCGCACGCGCTCGCCGCGCTCGGCACTGGCAAGGGCATCGTTGGCATAGCCGATCTGGGCACGGTAACGCTCCTGCTGCTCATGCACATAGTCGGTGCGGATGCGAGCCAACAGGTCGGGCTGATAGCGATGCATGTAAACAAGGCACTTGAAGCCGTTCTTTTTGCCGCTGTCGAACAGCCAGTAGATAGGGCGCTTCTTGTAGGTCTGACAGTGGTCCTTAAAGAAGTCCTTCAAAAAGTAGGTGCGGATGACCTCACGCGAGGTGCCCTTGCCGCCGAGCACCTCGGCAATAAAGGCCAGGTTCTGCTCGAGCGTCTCCTCGCCGTACACGGTACGCACAAAGTCAATAAAATAGCGCACGATGTCGTCGTCAAAGTACTCGTCATCGGTAATGGGCAACACGTTGTCGCCATCGGGCATAAAGGTCACGTGGTCAGGGTTGGGCATCTTTGCCAGATAGTCGTCGACCGTGGCGCCCTGATCGGCCAGGACCAGCCCGTCCACATCCAGCGAATAGCGGCCAAACATACAGCCCACGGCATAGCTTATGAGCGAGCTGATCTCGTCGCGCTTGGTACGCACGTATTTGTTGCCCTTATAGCTCTCGGGAATCTCGTCGGCGGTATCGAAGATGCGCGCCACCGAAACGTACTTATCCTCGACCTCGATGGGCACTTCGCCCTCCATGTTGTAGATCTTGGCAAAGATTCGGTTGAGCTCTTCCTCGTTAGCGCGAAGCTGCTCAAACCGCTCGTTGACCTCAGCCTTGCGGGCCTCGTATTTATCTTGAAGTAAAGTGGCCATAACTACAGACCTTTCAATTTATCAATACAGTAGAAGTTGGAAAACCCGAGCCCATTCCATCAATCAATAAACACCAAGACTCGTGAGCTGAAAAACAGCGAAAGCCTTCCGATGCTCGACCGATATCTTCAGGACAAGTCTGGCTATCAATAAATCCCATAAGTGAGAGACGACAACTACAATAAAGTCAATAAAAGATGGGACAGAAAAACGAATGCCATGATTAATGACAGGACAGTCAGGCCAGTTGATATTTTCAATCGCTTCCACATGTTGTTATGTTTCAAAAGGTAAGCCCGATAGGTAATGTTTAGGGAAGAGCAGTAGGACTTAAGCAAGTCCCGTTCCCTAATTTGCCCGCCCTCGTCGCAAGCCTCTTTGTAAGTAGTCGAATACCTATCAAATTGTTCAGAAGGAGATGCGAGTGCAATATTGCTCCTTAAAAATATTGCACTGACAGCTATAACAAGAGCACAGCCAAGAAGACCAAGAAGAATCAAATAGACAAACAGTATTTGCCTCGTTGAAATCCCATAAACTTCCTCAAGACCTTGAATATTTGAAATATAGTCGAGAGGTGCCAGGTACGCAACGGACAGAATCGTGATGGTAACCATGAGGTTATCAACGTAGCGATTTAAGCTATCCCCCCTCTCTTTTTCAAATTCAAGTGAGGAAAGAATAATGTCTCTCAAGTAATCGCTAATCTGCCCCTCCTTGGAGAGAGCGCTTTTATCGACGTCATGTCGCTTGTTCTTTTTGCCCATGAAAGTCACCTTTACTACTTGGTTTTTCGATCAGGTAAACCCGCCGGTTTTTCATAAGTAAATTGCGTTAACCTTGTTATGGGTCCAGGAATCGTGACCGGCTTCTTTGCTCCCGCCCCTTCATCTTTTCTTTTCTTGTCATCTTTCTTTTTTTCAGACATATTTAATTTCAATCCAATCTATCCAATGACGTTCTTTTGTTAAAGATAGGTGAGTCCTAACAAGACAGCTAAATTAAAGGATGACGCTTGAAATCCCAAGAAGTTTCAAACGAGTCATAGTCAGCCTTTGAAATTGAGCGAGAGTCTTCAACGAGTGAACAAACAGTCGGTTCGGCGGCCTTATCTTGGATGATCGGTAACTGACCGATTTGGCCTACCTCAAAGTTTAGAGTCGGCGACATAAACGCCAAATCAATTTCGGCAATGGAACAGTTGCAGAAAGCCTGGATGTATCGAAGCTCATTCGGCTCCGCAAAAAGACATGCTCCAGCTACCTCAAAAAGCATCCCTCGAGGTGCAAACCTAAAGGAGGCGAGGCTGGAAGAAATTTTAGACCAGGAAACTGCGGGCTTGAAATAGTCGTTCTGGTTCTTGATCACAAAATCAGGTGTAGAGAGATAGGTATACTTGGACAGAATTGCTTCCTTCATCTCCCGACCGTCATCAAACCAATTAACCACCTCATCGTAGTCACCCCACCACTTTCGATAGGAGCCGCCCCGAATAATCGGAAACCAACGGGAACCACTTTGCTTTGCCTCGGGCCTGCCACTGCAATCTCGCGATGTGTTGGAAGGCACCACTTCCCACCATTTCCTCAAAAAGCGGCCATTATCGCTCGTCGCCAAGCCCTGTCGCGGAGTAGCAATGGCATCGAGCCTCTTTCCTTTTGTGAACGATTCAACAAGAGCATCGCTGGCCCAGTAGGCTATGGGGGTGCCGGGGATTTGTTTGAAGGTGTCGGCGTTGCGGCGGTAGAACCAGCCACAGTCGGGGTTTTGGATGGCCTCCAGCGCCTTGGGAGCCTGAACCGCGGGGCCAGTAAAATCGGCAAGACGAACGTATCCGCCTTTATAACCATCGATATGCGAATTGTGATAGGTAAACGTGCAGATGGGCACGGTTGCCCCTGCAAAGCCAGAATACTCGAGCTGAATGAGCGTGGTTAGGGTCTTGTCATCGATAAGCCTATTTCGAAGCTTCTCGTAGCTACCGATAAACATCCAAACAAATGGAGTCATCATTCCGACTTCGCCGTGCTCGCCAGCAAAGTCCATAATGCGCACGATGAACGAAGAGAACAGGTCACTCTTCACGTCGGGATAATTTCTCTTGACCCACTTGCTCATGAATGGATTAAAGCTGCTGCTGCCCATATACGGAGGATTCGCAACGGTGCAGGTAAAACGACGGGACAGCTTCTCGCAGATGGCGGCAGCGCTTTCGAGCTTAGTTTTGGCCGTAGCGGCAAAAAGGTCATCGGAACAACTCGCGACGGCAGCCTTGAGCTCGTCGATCTCGTCCTCTGAAGGATTGAGCAGCGAACCGATCTCGCCCAAATGGCTCAGCTCCTCGGCGAGCTTCTTGTTGCCCGGGAGCTCGTCCTCTCCCAGCGGGATGCTCGAGAGCGCGGTAACGTCGGCGCGCACGGCGCGCTTGAAAAAGCGACGATCGTGCTCGCGGGCGCACATGGCAAGCGCCAGTTCCGCGATCTGCGCTGCACGGGGATCGATCTCCATGCCAGCGAGGTTTTTAGTAAGAATGAGCTCGGGAATTTCGCGCTCACGATAGCCGCGCTCCTCGTACATATGGAAGAGCAATTCGAACGCATAGACCAGGATATGGCCCGAGCCGCATGCGGGGTCACAGAGGGTTATCTCCTCGGGGCTCGAGATGCGTATGAAGTCCTCGTGCTCAGCATCGGGCTCGATGTAATATTCCATGCGCTCGCGCAGCGAACTCCCCGGGTTATTGAGCATCCACAGACGGCCGAGCGAGTTCTCGACCATGTAACGCACGATCCACTCGGGGGTGAAGAGCTGCGTGGCGGGCGCGATGTCCGCCGCCGCTGCCTTGCGCTTGGACTTGAAGAACTCGTCTTTAACGTCAGCGTTGTAGTACTGATACATCCAGCCCAGAACGGTCACGCCCTTGCGCCAGTCCTCGTCAGTGAGGACGGCATTGAGCTTGCCCACCACGCCGTCGGACATCATGAGGCCCTGGGGCAACAGCAGCTCCATGGCTCCGCCCACGCGTTCAAAGACGCCCGGTAGGCAATCGGCAAGCTCCTCGCACTGAGCAACAAACAGGTAGCGCCACAGCGGTTCATCCAAGCCCGCCATCTTGAGCTCGGCTATGCGATCGGCATCGGCCGTCGCTATCTCCACGTCCAGTGCGTTCTCCACGGCCTCGCTACCATGGCTGCCGTCCGCACGACTTAGTATGCGCATGCGGCTGGGAAGCCATCCGCGTGCATCCATAAAGCGAATGGCCACGATGCGGTTGAACCAGGTGTAGGCCGCACGGTCGCGCAGCACCTCGTGACCCACCTCTGCCTGCATGCGCAGCAGTTCGTCGCGTTGCTCAATCTCAGCCGGACTTAGGGGCAGGCCGCTAACGGTCTCGGACCCAACGGGCGCGGGTGCAGGTTCGGTGATGCCGTAGCGCACCATCTGCGCCTCCACGCCTTTGATGAGCTCCGTACGGGCCCAGGTGCAGAAGCTCTTAAGAGCAGAATCGTTCATGGTTGATGAGCCTTTCTAAACGCCATAAGCCACCGGTGCGCGCTTTGGCACCGGTGGCTCCGCGGGTTAGTTGATACGGATCTCGTCGTTTGCAGCGAGCGCCTGCATAAGGCGGGAGCGCAGGTCGTCCACGTAGCGCTCCACGTCCCCTGCGGACAAGAGACGACTCGGCTTGGCCAGATCGGCGCGGCGCACAGTCTTGATCTTGCGCTGGGGCACGGGTGCAGGCGTGGGCGCTGACGACGCAACGGCCTTGTTGGAGATCTTCTTGACCACCTCACCCGTACTCGTGACCTCGGTGGTGCGGCGCTCGTTGTCCATACGCATGCGGGCCGCATCCACAACGTCGTACATCCCGTTGGTTGCTGCGCTGAGCCAGTTGGCCCAGTTAGTCGCGGCAACACTCAGCTCGTTGAGGCTTTGAGCACTGTGGGCACGGTTTTTGAACGACTCGTATTTGGCGCCGGCGTCTGCTATGGCATCCTTGGCTTGATTGACAAAGCCCTTTTGACTCTCAGCCTGTGCCTGCAGGTCTTGCAGATCGCTCTCGATTCGGCACAAAAACTCATTGCGGCGGATGCCCAGCAGCTTTTTCATGTCGTCCTCGACGGGATCCATAAGCGGCTGCAGGTCTTTAATGCGGCCGTAGGGCTTGGGATCTTTGAGAACCTCACGCACCTTTGCCACATTCTCAACCGCGCTGGGAATGTCATCGGAGGCATACTCGATACCCTCGGTGCGGCTCAAGAAATCCTTGGCGTGGTCAAACGCTGTTCGCTGGTTGAACTCGAAGAACTCAACCACCTTATCAAAGTCTTCCTTGGCATCGAGCAAACGCTCCTCATGCTTGGTGAACGTGGTCAAGAACGCCTCGGCCTCGTTCTGGTCCTTAAGGACGTCGGCCACCTCCGAGCGCATCTTCTCGCACTCGTCCTCACCGGGATACGGGTAGGCCGGCTTGATGCCCGTGTAGTAGTCGCGTGCCATGGCGAGGCACGCCTCGCGCAAGCCCTCAAGGCGCTCTTTGAGCTCGGCCACGAGCTTATCCTCGTTGGAGGGCACGGTCTTGAGATCAAACAGATCACGCATGAGCTCGCCCGTGGCGCGCAGCAACCGGTCGCTCATGCGCACGCGCAAGCGCACCTGGGCCTTATCGGCATCCTTGCGCAGGAGCGCCACCATGCGGCTATCGTTAGCTTGAACCGTCTGGCCGCCAAACAGCACCTGCGCGCGCTGCTCCACCACAAGCTGCGCCACCACATTTGCGATGTCGACCTCGCGCCAGCCAAAGGGCCTTTGCTGGTACTGGCGCTGGATATCGCCCATAGCGGTATCCAGATGGCGCTGGTGCTGCACTTTGAGGTAGTCCTCAACCTCCTTGAGCGCACGCGTGTTACCCGCGTTCATGCCAGCGAGCCCTGCTTGAACGTTGCCCGCCAGAGTGGAGCGGATATCGGAATCGCTCGTGACCGGCGCGCCGATATAGCCGGCCTTTTCAAAGACCACATCGCACAGCTGCGCCAGCACCTGCTCAAAGACCTGGGCGGGTTTGGCAGCACGGATCTCAATCATGCGCCCGTTGACGGCGCATCGTGCATGGAGCACCGCCTCAGCCAAAAGGGCGTCAGCCTCTTTCTCGTTAAAGTCCTTCTCGCGCATTTTGGCCTCGACGATCTGGCGGGTACTCGGCGGTAGCTCCTGCAGGTTGCGCGTCTGGGCGTACATGCGAATCTTAGCGGCGTTGACGAGTGGGGCCCAATAATCCACCTCGTCGCTCAAGGCCACGATGGCCTTATCCACGGATTTCAATGCCAGCTCGGCATCGTCCGCACGGCCCAGATTGCTGGCCATGGTCACCACGGATAGTTCCATGCCGCCCATGTTGGATCCATGAATCGAGCCATCCACGTAGCGGTCAAAGGGGAAGTCGTTGGTCCCGCGGTTGAGTTTGCGCGCAGTGTAGATGCTTTCGAACAGGCGCTTCTTGATGTACTCAATCACCTTCGCGTTATCGATCGGGGTGCGTGCGATCTCCTGCGCTATCTCCTGCTCCTTGTCGGTGAGGAAGCTATAGGTATCGCCCTGGCGTGCCACGTAGCTCTCGCGCTCCAAGCGGGCGAGAGATTCCTTGACGCGGTCCTTAAGGGCGCGCTTGTCCACGTCCAGGCTATCGATCATAAGGATGGAGATGTTCTCGACCGTGGCCTTGACGTAGCCGATGTAGCGGATCAAGTACAGGAGCTTGAGCACCTGGACGTCGTAGGGTTCAAGGCCCTCCGCGTTCTCGGCCGCACGGACCGCGCGGTCAACCACCTGGCTGATGCCGTGCTCAAGATCTTTGGAGATAGTGTCGAAGAAGCGCCAGAACGGCACGAGCGCACCGGTCTGGTCATGCTGGATGGCCTGAGCGCTCTCCTGAAACGCGCTCAGCATGGAGCGCTCGCCCGTGGACATATGCTTGGCCTTAACACCATGCTTGCGTACCTCGGTCATCACGTCGGGCAGAAGCTTAAACTGGTAGCCCACAAACGGGTAGCTGGCCACAAAATCCTTGGAGTTGGCGAAGCCGGCAAGGTCGGAGCGCGAGCCCCCCTCAAAGGTAAAGTTGTTTTTGAGAACGGCGGCGTCTTGCTCGTAGACCTGTGCAAGCATATCGGCCGCCGGCGCGGTCTTCTCGAGCACACGGCGTTGGATGACCTCGTCCACGCTGGAGCTGGAGAGCGAAAGGCGGGTATTGAAGCGGCCTTGGATCTTTGAAAAGTCGTTGCCCACGGGCAGGCTCAGGTTGTCGATGGCCTCCTGGCTCGTGACCATCACCCACACGCGGCCACCGCAGGCGGCACCCAGCTCCTCGACGATGGTCTGAAGGCTCAGCATAAGGCTTGGGTCCTGGTCGTTTGTAATAAACTGACCCACCTCATCGACCATAAAGAGCAAACGGAAGTTGCCACCGTGGGCCGCTGCCTGAGCGTCCACGTAATCCTTGACCTTTTTGGCAAAGACATCGGGGGCCAAAACCTCGTCCTCAGAACCCTCGAGCCAGTTCCATGCGGCCTTTTCGCTCATGCCGAGCACGCTCTGCAGCACCTCGACGACGTCGTCCTCAAAGTAGCTGTAGGTGTCGCGGGCCTGGAGCCAGGACTCGCCGTTGACGCGCTCAAAGGCCTCGCGGAACTCCTGGGTCTTGCCCAGGGAATCGATGTAGTCCTCGAGCTTTGCAAGCTTGAGGTCCTCGCCGTAGAAGCTGCGCGCCTCGTAGAACATGCGCTCAAAGCCGCGAAGCAGCGCCGTGGGAGCCGTATCGCCCTGCTTCCACTGGCCCGCCTTGCTATCGATGTTAAAGAGGATGGCCTGCGTGGGCACCGAGCAGGCGCGCTCCATGGCAGCCGCGACCATGGGGTCGACGATTTTGCCGTCAAAGTAGCGGATGGCGCTCTTGCCGCCGATCTGGCGATTCTCGAGCAGGTAGCTCAGCATCTTGAGGAAGTGCGATTTACCGGAACCGAAGAAACCACTGATCCACACGCCGATCTTGTCGGTGCGTGCATCGATGGCATCGCCGTAGGCCTTGAAGAACGTGGCAAAGTGCCTCTGCAACTCGCGCGTCACCACGTACTCGTCAAGCTCCTGGCGGATGGACCCATCTTTTGAATCCTGGACCTTGACCACGCCGTTGATGGAGCGGTTGATGTCTTTTGCAAAGAGGTCGCGAATGATCGTGTTGTCCATGGGTGCTCCTTTGGGTTTGGGAACGTTATGGCAAAGGGTTGTTACCGGCGACAGGGACTTGCCTGCGGGGAGCCGTGCTTACGAGATATCGATGGCGCGGTAGTAGTTATCGGCCGGCAGACGGTTAAAGAGCTGGAAAGAAGAGCCGTTGAAGCTGCCTGGATAGGCGGCGATCACCGGCAGGTCGGAAAAATCGACTTGCATGCAGTCGAGAAGGGTGTGAATACGAAAAAAGGGATAGACCTCGCCGGCACCGGTCAGAAGAATGACGTCGCCAGGTGCATGAGGTTCGGTTTGCTCGAGGATGAACGCGGCGATCTTCTCGGGCGAACAAAACTTGGCCACGTCCTCAAGCACACGCTGGGTGCCGCGGCGCTCCTCTTGGCGCGGAATGGCCTTGAGGACACGGCGCTTTTCGAGGATCGCCAGCACGGCGTCGTAGAGGTTTACGACCTTGAGCGTGCACGGGAGCTTGCCGGCCTCGGCATCGCGTGAAAGGGTGTCAAACAACGCGCGCGCCTCAAACTCCAGCGCAGGGTCGTAGCAGAAGGTATGGAAGCCGATCTCGTTACCTATGCCCTTGTTGGCCAAAAAGTCCTCGCTGCACAGGCACTCACGCAGGAGCTGCGCGCGGCGCTCAAATTCTTGGCGGGCGCGCTCGGAGCGGGCATGCGCCGCCACGACGCTCTGGCGGGAATGGATGCCGATATTGGTGGTGATGTCCGTCGCCGGGGTGATAGCAGGGTCGATGGCGCTGTTGACGGGAGCCACGCTACATCACCGCCCTGCCGGTAAGGGCCGCGATAAGCGACTGCTCACCCAGCTGAATCAAGGCTCGCTCGACATCGGAATCGAGGAAGAGTGGTGACAGGCGCTCGGACTCCGGGCCCTGACCCTCGCCGATAAGACCGGCATGGCGGAGCGTCTGGCGCAGCGAGCCTTTGATGCGCGTGACCGTGGACTCGGTCCAGCGGGCGGCGTCCGGATACTCCGTGGTAAAGCGCGTCATAAAGGCGTTGAGGTCAACCGCCGTAAAGGCATAATCAAAGTTTTGCAGGCGCTCCCCTACCTCGACGAGCACGAGCTCGCGCACGATGTCGTAGCGGCAGATCATGCTGTAGAAGATGGCCTGGTCCGCCTGCGTGGGAGTGCCAGATGCCATAAGGCTGGTTAGGGATGACGCGGCCTCGACGGCGGTATTGGGGTCGATGCCGCGCGCGGCGCATGCGGCGTCCGTGGGCACCATGGCGTCGAGGCGGCGAAGGCACACGGTTGCGCGGTTGGCGACCATGCGCTCCGTGGGATATTGAAAGAGGTTCTCGCTCTTTACGCATACAATGACCTGCTCGTCGCTTGCGCCCTGTATACGCAGGGCAGCGACGATGCGCATCTCATGCGGGAGGAATTGCTCGCGGGTGAGCACCCCCCCGAACGCTTTTTGTGGTTATATCCACAGTACACGCTCCAAGGGTGTCAAAGGCTGTCACAAGTGCGCCGCAACCCGGCAGGCAGGTGCGGCGCACATGACAATAATCATACCTGTTGGTAAAAAAGTTACCACGCCCAGAGTGTCAAATGTTGAGCAACAAAATTAAATCCGGTTAACGGTCATTTTCGCAGCTCAGAAGCTTTGACGAGGTCGCCCCAAATCACACTTGCCAGACAACCGCACTTACGAATGCAGGCACGCACACGCCCAACGCCATCCTCCGCTATATTCAACATAGAGTTATACATATGCTTCTATGTAAGGAGCTTAATATGCCTGTCATGAAGCCTATTTCTGATCAGACGCGCGCGCTAACTACCATTCAGGAACGCGAAGATCACATTCAACGTACCATCGCTCATGGTTATGACGACCTCACCAACGGTCGTGTGCGTCCCTGGAAACAAGCGAAGGCCGAGGCGGATCGGATGCGAGCCTCGAGATAAGCCCTCCCCCATGTAACCATCCTGTAAATCATAGCGGCGCACTCGAGTTTTACCGTGATGCGGTCGCACCTGGCGCTGCACTGTGCTAAAGTATCCCGAACGTTCAAACGACTACGAGGGGGACCTAGAAGATGGCACGTGTGCACAACTTCTCAGCTGGCCCGGCCGCGCTGCCCACCAGCGTGCTCGCCGAGATCGCCGACGAGATGATGGACTACCGCGGTTGCGGCATGTCCGTGCTCGAGATGAGCCATCGATCTAGTATGTACCAGCAGATCATCGACGACGCCGAGGCAACCCTGCGCCGCCTGCTGAGCATCCCTGACAACTACCGTGTCCTGTTTTTGCAGGGCGGCGCCACGCTGCAGTTTGCGGGCATCCCCATGAACCTCATGCGCCGCGGCCGCGCCGGCTACGTCGTGACCGGCAACTTTGCCAACAAGGCGTACAAGGAGGCCGCCAAGTACGGCGAGGCCGTGCTGCTCGCGAGCTCCGAGGACACCAATTTCGACCGCATACCCACCATAGTCGACATCAACGCGCGCATTGCCGCCGAGGCCGCGGGCGGCGGGCTCGACTACGTCTACATCTGCCAGAACAACACCATCTTTGGCACCATGTACCACGAGCTGCCCGCTTGCGACGACGTGCCGCTGGTCGCCGATGTCTCGAGCTGCTTTCTGTCGCAGCCGCTCGACGTTGAGCGCTACGGGCTCATCTACGCCGGTGCGCAGAAAAACGCCGGCGCCGCGGGCGTGACCGTGGTCATCGTGCGCGACGACCTCATCGCAGATGGCCCCGCTTTTGCGCAGACGCCGCAGTACCTGGACCTTAAGACCCAGGCCGCCAAGGGCTCCATGCTCAACACGCCCAACACCTTTGGTATCTACGTGTGCGGCAAGGTATTCCGCTGGGTTGAGCAGACCGGCGGACTTGCCGCCATGGCCGAGCGCAACTGGGCCAAGGCCAACCTGCTCTATAACCTGCTCGAGCACAGCGTGCTGTTCCATGGCACCACACAGGCCGACAGCCGCTCCATCGCCAACGTCACGTTCCGTACCGGCGATGCCGACCTCGACGCCGCCTTTGTCGCAGGCGCGGCCGAGCACCAGATTCAAAACGTCAAGGGTCATCGCCTGGTGGGTGGCATGCGCGCCAGCGTCTACAACGCCGTAACCATGGAAGACGCGCAGGCACTGGCCTCGTACATGAAGGACTTCGAAGCGCAGCATAGTTTGAGTCCGCGATCTAACTAGCCCGCAACGCGCGGGCTGACCAGCCACCTCAGACCACCCTGTTTAGATCAAAACCTGCTAAGAGGAGTTTTTCCATGCGTAAGATTAAGACCATCGACGACATCACCAAAGACGGCAAAGTCGAGTTTGGCGAGGGCTACGAGTTTGTGGGCACCGCCGAGGAGGCCGACGCCATCCTGATGCGCTCCACCGACCTGCACGGCTACGAGCTGCCCGAGGGCATCCGCGCCATCGCCCGCTGCGGCGCCGGCGTCAACAACATCCCCGTCGAGGAGTACGCCAAGAAGGGCGTCGTCGTCTTTAACTCCCCCGGTGCCAACAGCAACGCCGTCAAGGAGCTCGTCCTGGGCATGCTGGTGCTCTCGAGCCGCGGAGTAGTGCAGTCGATGAACTGGGTGCGCGACAACGCCGACGACCCCGAGATCCAGGTCGATGCCGAAAAAGCCAAGAAGGCCTTTGTGGGCCGCGAGCTCAAGGGCAAGCGCATCGGCGTCATCGGCCTGGGCAACGTAGGCTCCAAGGTCGCCAACGCCTGTGTAGACCTGGGCATGGACGTTTACGGCTACGATCCGTTCATTTCCGTCGAGCACGCGTGGGTGCTGAGCCGCGAGGTGCAGCGCGTGGGCACGCTCGAGGATCTGTGCCGCGGCTGCGACTACCTCACCGTGCACGTGCCCAGCAAGGCCGATACCATCGGCATGATCAGCACCGAGCAGATCGACCTGCTGGCCCCGGACGCCGTGCTCATCAACTACGCGCGCGAGACCATCATTGACGAGGACGCCGTCGACGCCGCCCTGCGCGCGGGCAAGCTCAGCTGGTTTAGCTGCGACTTTGCCACGCCCAAGACCGTCAAGATGCCCAATACGTTTATCACCACGCATTCGGGCGCCGGCACCGGCGAGGCCGAGGCCAACTGCGCCGACATGGCCATCAGCGAGCTCAAGGATTACCTGGAAAACGGCAACATCGCGCACAGCGTCAACTACCCCGCCTGCAGCATGGGCAAGGCGCGCGCCGCAAGCCGCATTGCCTGCCTGCATGCCAACGTGCCCAACATGATCGGTCAGATCACGGCCATTCTCGCCAAGGACAACGCCAATGTGCAGCGCATGACCAACGAGTCCGCTGGCGAGAACGCCTACACCATGTTCGACACCGATGAGCACCTGGACGGCAGCACGATCGAGGCGCTCAAGCAGATTCCGTCGATGTATCGCGTGCGCGTGATTAAATAGCGCCGGTGCCAAGCCTGCCAGACAGACCACGAAGCCCATTCGCCCCCCGTTTTCACGAAACGGGGGGCGATTTTGTTGCTCCGGACGTCTTTAAAATGATACCCAGAACAAGTTTTTTCAGATAATCGATAGTGAGGCTCCAGTCGCTAAGCACGCCCGCTTTGATAAACAGCTTTATCAGGGACTTTAGTAGGTAAAAATCGGTCTCTATGTGCCGAATGTAAGTTGACTGTCTATTTTCCGAAACAACTTATTCTAGATAGCATTTTTAGGGTCCCTCCAAGGCAAAATTGAAGCCTTTTTGCGACCAGAACTCTAGCTCGCGCTACCGTTTACCCACCGCGCGACTACATTCCCGCCCAATCGATAAAAATCTCCTCACGAAGCCGCCGTTCGAGCTCCTGCTGTCGCGGCGTCTTGTCTTTCAGCGGCACATCGAGATAGGACATGATGAGCTCCATCACCACGCGGAAGGCATCGAAGTCGGCCAGCTGACCATAGGTCATCAGAACGACGGGATATCCCATGGCTTGCAAGGCCGTCGTTCGATCGGAGTCCGAGATCTTGGATTCAATGGATCCGTGAATGGCTTTACCTTGGCATTCAACCAGACACTCTCGACTGCCGTCCTTATTTGCCAGCAGGATATCGGCATAGCGCCTATCAAGCCCCGAAATCAGGCGGGCGCTGCGCGTCATACGAATCTCAACGTTATTGGTAAGGCTCAGCCCTTCGCCGCCGCGCAACCTCGTAAGGCCAAACAGCATCGAAGCCTGGACCTCGAGCGGCGATGCTGCCACCCCCGTAATGCATTTCGCGGCTCGTATGAACGTTTTAGCGCCGCGGAGCCCCCGGACCTTATCGACGAACTCTGTAAGCTCAGAGAGCTCGATCAAGGGAGGTCGTTTCCACAAGTCCGTTGGATTCCCCGAGACATCCTTTACGTTTTCCCAGCCCGACCGTGCGTCACTCCATCGGCTCCCATATGCCTGCTCAAGTGCCGACTTTACCTGAGGCGCAATCTTGCACACGGCAAAGGTGCCGCACATCTCATACATGCACATGATTAGACGCTCGTTTGAGACCGAGGAAGCCAGAGTCAGCAGGGTAAAGAGTGGGGACGCAACATCGAGGCCAAACTCCGTCTGCCGCACGGAATCAAACGGCCTCTCCCCGTTCCAAACATGCCTGACAATGCGATCGCCCTTACGTCCGCAGCTGCCCTGCGCCAACACGTGTAACGGGGTGCCCAGGAAATGCGTGACGAGCGGATGCTCACATAGGTGCTCCCTGCGCGGATCGTCCGCAGAATCGGGCAGGTCCGGCATTATTGCCAAGACCTGTGGAGGTATCCGGTGATACCGAAAGGCAGATATGTCGCACAGCATGTCGTCCATGAAGGGTACGTACCCGCTGCGTCGCTTGTGAACCCGCTCGGACGGCAAACGCGCTGGCTCGGCCTGCGAACGGTAAATACTGCCACGCCCACGTCGCGGATCTCTCAGGAGGCTTACAATCGGTTTGGAAAGCAAACTGATTGTGAGGTTGCATATGGTTGATGAGGACTTTGCCTGGCGGCTTGCGCAGGAGCTTGTGCGGATCGACAGCTCAGACCCGGGCGCGTATGAGGATGAAATTGAGCGCTTCATTAAGAGGCTCATTGAGCAGCAGCTGGCACAACTTGATAGTTCTGCGCTCGATGCCGTGCAGATTGAGGAGCTCGAAGTGCTGCCCGGGCGCCGCAACCTTAAAGTCACCGTGCCGGGCCAAAGCGACGAGCCGCGGCTGATCTATATCTGCCACATGGATACCGTCACCTTGGGCGATGGCTGGGACGCAGACATCGCACCGCTTGGGGCGGTTGTGCGCGACGATAAACTCTATGGCCGCGGTGCCTGCGATATGAAGGGTGGCCTGGCCTGCGCTATTGCCGCACTGATCCATACGCTCGAGCGCGTGGCGGCGGATGGCGCGTTGCCCCGCCGCGGCTTTTCGCTCATCTGCTCGGTCGACGAGGAAGACTTTATGCGCGGCTCAGAGGCCGCGATCGATGCCGGCTGGGTCGGCTCGCGTGAATGGGTGCTGGACACCGAACCCACCGACGGACAGATTCAGGTGGCGCACAAGGGGCGCACGTGGTTCGAGATTGAAATGGCTGGCGTAACGGCGCATGCGAGCCAGCCGTGGAAGGGCGCGGATGCCGTCGCCGCCATGGCCGAGGTCGCGTGCTCGCTTCGTCGCACGTTTGCGACGCTACCTTTACATGAGGAGCTGGGGCCATCGACCATCACGTTTGGACAGATCGAGGGTGGCTACCGTCCCTATGTCGTGCCCGACCACGCTAAGGTCTGGGTCGATATGCGCCTGACCCCGCCGACTGATACGGCCGCCGCGACGCGCATGGTAGAGCAGGCCATTGTCGCTGCCGAAGCCGCGGTCCCCGGCTGCCATGGAAGCTATACCGTGACAGGCGACCGCCCCGCCATCGAGCGCGATCCAGCCTCTCCCCTTCTAGCTGCACTCAAGCGCGCAGCAGACGATGTGACAGGCGCGGACACGACCGTCGGCTTCTTTACCGGCTACACCGATACCGCCGTCATTGCTGGCAAGACGGGCAACCGCAACTGTATGAGCTATGGCCCAGGCTCGCTCGCGCTCGCCCACAAGCCCAACGAATATGTGCCCCACGCCGATATCGTTCGCTGCCAGCAGGTGTTGATCGCGCTCGCCGATAACTTGCTCTGGGACGCGAATGGACAAGTTGGGGCATAATAAGCCGCGAACAACCGACTCGCGCGTTAGGACCGTCCATGAAAGCTCTTCCGTTTCCCTGCATCCGCCCGGCTCAGGACCGCGTGCTCGAGGCGCTGCCTGCGATGGGTGGTATCCTGAGCGGCAACGACGCCCTGCGCGGCGCCATTGCTGACGGCCTAATGCTCAAGGATCCAGGCGCGGCGTATTACGTGTACGAATGCTCGGGCGAGCCAGGTCGCGCGACGGGTGTCGTGGCGATTTGCCCGGTTAACGTACTGACGGGTAGCGACGAGGCTGCCGCCGAGAGCGTCGACGCACTCGCCGCCGCGCGCGCGATCGCCGAGCTTAAGGTGCAGCCCCGCCCTGTAACGCTCGCCTACGAAGCCTCGCCCGTCATGGATATCATCCTGGGCGCCGCCAAAGAGGGTGCCTCGCTCTACGCCGTCACCGACCCCGCCGGCATTTCACATCGCGTGTGGGAGGTCAAGCGCGAGGACGCTGTTGCCGCCATCCGCGCCATGCTCGATCAGGCGCCCGACCCGGTGTTCGCCGGTGACTCCGCCTATGCCGTCGCACTGGCTGGGGCATCGCAGATTCTGGCCAACGAGGCCCGCGGCGCCGGCGCCTACTCTGGCAGAGAGCCGTTCAACTTTGCTGTAGCCGTGCTGTTCCCCGCTGCGCAGGTCAACGGCGGCGCGCCGCAGGTTCCGACGGGTCTGCTCACTCATCAAATCTCACGGTTCTAGCGGACTCAAACGCGAAGCTGGAAAACCCAGTATCCAAATAAACAAGGGGCGGAGATGCAGCAAACACATGCACCTCCGCCCCTTTCGCATCAAACAATTACGACAGCAAACCGCGCCGCAACGCCAGCGTTACCCACGCTGCGGACCCGCTGCCGCCACGAGCGGCTCTAGCCCCAGCTCGCGCGCGTAATCCTCCTGCGTAAAGACTTCGACCAGTTCAAACGTATCGGTCGCATCGTCAAACGCAAAATGCAGCACCGAACAGTTGCCCGGCACGCGCTCGCGCTCGTCGGCTGCCGCTCCCCTCACGTGGTCCAAAAACTCCTTGATGGCCGATCCGTGGCTCACCGCAAGGACGCACTCGTGGTCCGGGCGTCGCATGAGTTCGGTCAGCGTAGCCACCATGCGCTCGCGCACCTGGATCTGGCCCTCGCCGCCAAATTGACGATAGAAATCGCGCCACGGGCGCTCGGGCATAAGCATCACGCGCTCGGCCTCAAAGTCGCCAAAGAACCACTCGCGCAGACCGTCCAGGCGCTCGTACGCCAAGCCCGGCCACAGGTTGGCGATGGTCTGTTCGGTGCGGTGCAGCGTAGAGGTGTAGACGTGGTCGGGCTCAATGCCGCGTGCGCGCAAAAACATGCCGGCGCGCGCCGCCTGGTCGCAACCCAACTGCGTAAGCGGCGAGTCGCTCCAGCCCTGAATAATGCGCTTAAGGTTGAATATCGTCTGTCCATGACGGACCAGATACAGATCTTTATTCATAGGGGTCCTTTCGTTCGTTACCAACCCAAGAGCGAAAACGCCCCGTCGCAATAGCCAAAATGAAGCACGGCACCGTTGTCGGGTAGCTCTCCCCCGCCAGTCACATACTCAAGAAACTCCTGGCAGGCTGAGCCGTGGGAAACCGCCAGCACGCAGTCGTGCTGCGGCCTGGCCATGATGCGGGACAGCGCCGCGACCATGCGCGACTGAAGCTGCACTTCCGACTCACCGCCAAAGGCCACCGGATAATCGCCCCAGGGCTGCGGCGGCATCTCGCGATTTGATGTGCCCTCCAGCGAGCCAAAATGCCACTCACGCAGGTCATCGACCAGCTCAATGGAACGGCCCTCGCCAACGATAAGCTCGGCCGTATGCCGCGCCCGGCCCAACGGCGAGGAATACACATGATCAAAGGCCACGCCACGCGCCGCAAACGCCGTACGCGCCGTCAGCGCCTGCTCGCGCCCGCGCGCCGTAAGCGGCGAATCGTGCCAGCCCTGCAAAATGCTCTGCACATTGAGCTCAGTCTGCCCATGCCGCACCAAATACAGATCTGCCACACACCCTCCCCTCGTACCACCACAAAGGGGACAGGAGCCTTTGTGGTGATTTTGCCGCCGGATTGCACCGCAACGACGCACAACTACAGCAGCACGTCGGCAAGCGGACGCTTGGGTACGTGGTGCACCTGCGCCTCGTCGCGCCAATAATTGATGGAGCCGTCGGGGTTGGAATCGATCGCATCGATCACCTGTGTCTCGGCCGGAACGCCAAACGCCATGATCAGCTTGAGCTCATACTTGTCGTTATTGAGCCCCATGGCATCGATCGCGCGGGGCGTAAAGGCCTTGAACATGCAGGCTGCCACCTCGGGCGTGGCGCTGCGGGCGGCGAGCATCATCGTCTGCGCGGCAATGCCCGTGTCGACCTCGGTAATGGGAGCGGCAGGCTTGCCCGGAACGGCGCGCTCGGCCAGAATCGCGATATAGCCGGTCGGACGCTCGCCCTCGGCAGGACCCGGCCAATCCTTAAACGCGCCGGCCCATGCAAGCTCATCAAATACACGCACGCAATCCTCGGCACCGCTCACCACATGAAAACGAAGACGCTGAGCATTGGCACCACACGGGGTCAGGTGCGCCAGCTCCGCCAGCTCAAGCAAAAACTCGCGCGGCACGCGCATAGACTCGTCAAAACGGCGGCACGTACGGGCACGACGGACCAACGCATCAAACGCTTCCAGACCGAGCTTTTCGCAACCTTGCTTTGCCATCGATTCGACACTCGACGGTGCCTCGGGAACTGCTTCGTTCATAGGGACCCCCAATACAAGCCAATTGTCCTTAGGAAAATCTAACCTAAAACGTAGGCAATAACGAACAGGGCTGCAATGTTCTACACCTGTTGAATAGAAAACCGCGACGTGGGGAACAACGGAAACAATTCGGGACCTTTGGGTTACGTTTCGCCCTCCCCGACCCATACGCCAGCGCCTTTAAGCGATACTGGTTGTAACGATCAAGGCTTACGCCGCACGGAAAGGAGACGTTATGGGTATCTTTAGGAACGATGACCAAAAATCGAGCCAGTTTGGATTTGACGAGAAAAGTATGGCGGGCAAAGCCGTCAAGGCCGTGCGCTGGATCTACGCCATCACGGGCGTCGTGGCGCTCATTGCTGGCATCGCGCTGCTTTTTGCACCCGCCAAGTCCCTCGTCTTTTTGACGACCGTCCTGGGTTTTTACTTTGTAATCACCGCTGCCATCAGGCTGTTCACTGCCATTTTTGAGCCGCTGCTGCCCACTGGCTGGCGCGTGACGAGCATCATCTCCAACCTACTCATTATCCTGGGCGGCGTCATAATCCTGCGCAACCAGGCCTTCTCGACCGCGACACTCACCACGATGGTGGTTATCGTGGCCGGCTTTGGCTGGATTGTCGAAGGTGTCATGTCCATTCTGGAGTCCGAGCTTTCGTCCAACCGCGCCCTTGCCATCCTGAGCGGTGCACTCTCCATCATCGCCGGCATGTTCGTGTTTATCTATCCGCTGTGGTCGGCCAAGATGCTTGTCATCTTTAGTGGCGCCGCGCTGCTGGTGTTTGGCGTAACGCTCATTGTTCGCGCCATTCAATTTGGCAAACTGGTGCACTAGATGCCGCGAACGCTCTTTATTGATGCCGACGCCTGCCCGGTCACGCGCGAGTCGATTGACTGCGCGCGGCGGGCGGGCGTCGCCGTTGTTATCGCCGGCAACAGCACGCAAAACCTGGAACGACACATTCGCCGCGACGACCCGCGCGATGCCGAGCACGCGCGACGCGGCTTTTGGGTCACGACGCTCGACGTGAGCGTGGGCGCCGACAGCGCCGACTTTGCCATTGTCGAACGCCTGCAGGCGGGCGACGTGGTCGTGACGCAGGACATTGGCTTGGCGAGCATGGTGCTCGGGCGCGATGCCGCCGCCATCGGTGTGCGCGGGCGCGTGTACGACAAGGCGACTATCGACATGCAGCTGTTTATTCGCCACGAGGAAAAGAAGGTACGCCGCGCCGGCGGACGCACTCGCGGTCCGGCAGCATTTACCAGCGAAGACCGCGCCCGCTTTAAACGCAACCTCACCGAGTTGCTGCACTAACCAAGGTAGATTTTTGAGACATGCCTAAAATCTACCTTTTTGTTTTGAGCGGTGTGAGCGCTCGGAATCCATGGCTCAACAAAAAACGGGCTTCAAAATGCCATGCGTCGCCGCATTGCGCAGGCGCTGAGCATGGCTATTTGAAGCCCATTTTTTAGGCCTACTTAGAGGCCAACGGCGGAGAGGATGAGGCCCCAGCCAGCGCCGATGACGTACATCATGATCAGGAACACGGCATTTTCGCGGGCGCTGCGGTTGGTGCGGAACAGCACCAGATAACCCACGCCGGCGGAAATGAGCGTGCCGGCGAGCATCGGCGCCAGTTGCAGCGCGCCTTCCAGATACAGCTGTGTAATGACCACGCTCGCCGAGCAATTGGGAATCAGCCCGACAAGCGCCGAACCCAGGACAGCGAGTGTCTCGTTGCCGCGCAGGAACTGCTCGATCGCGGACTCGCCGAACGTCTCGAGCACGGCGACCAGAATCAGCGTCACCAGAAAAATGAATACCGAGACCTGCACGGTGTGCGAGATCGCACTGCGGATGATCGACAGGACAGGCGTCCCTTCGTGGGAGTGAGAGTGACCGTGACCATCATGGTGTTCATGTTCGCCCTCATGACCGTGATCGTGGCCATGTCCGTGTTCGTGCTCGTCCTCGTCTTCATCACAACCGCAATGGTCGCGCTCGCACAGCTCGTGGATGTGGTCGGCGCTCACGCCTGCCTCGGCCACCTCGTCGATGATGTCACCGCCGCTGTGGTCGTCGTGCGCGCAGTTCACGTGGGCCGGGTTGGCCGCGGTTCCCAGCACGGTACGGCGAATCGCCGCGTGCGCGCGGGCGTTACGGCGCAGGCCGCGAATGGCAGCGTCCACGATAAAACCCGTGACCAGTGCGATCAGCGCTTTCGAAGCCAAAAGCATCGCCATAGTCTGCACGGGAACCTGCTCGGCAAGCAACAGCGGCAGCATCTCATCGGAGGTCGAAAGGAACACCGCCACCAACGTGCCCAAGGTCACGACACGGCCGGCGTACAGCGTTGCTGCCATGGCCGAAAATCCGCACTGCGGCACCATGCCCAGCAGCGAGCCAACCACGGGACCCGCAGCGCCGGCGCGCTTGATAGCGCCGTTGACGCGGTCGCCCGCAACGTGCTCAAGTGTCTCGAGAGCAAGATACGTCACCAACAAAAACGGCACCAGCGACAGCGTGTCCTTGCCGGCGTCGAGCAGAATATCAATCAGTAAATCCATGACGGATGGAACCTTTCGTGTCTTTCGGCAGCATTGTAAAAGTCCTAGCGGTCAACTAGGGTATTGTAGTTGTCCCGGGCGCGGTGCCAATAGTTGCCTATGGTAAACTATCATCTCGCCATAACTCAGTAGCCTCGAGCCGCACAACGCGGCCCGTCCAAGGAGTAGCATATGAACGTATCGCAAGCACTCGAATACGAGCGCCAGCCGTTTATCCCCATGTTTATCTACGGCGACCACGGCGCCATGGAGTCCGAGCGCCAGAAGGGCGAGGAGGCCCTCAAGGTGCTCGAGACCGAGTACTTTACCGCCGAGGGCGACCCCGGCTTCGACTTTGCCACCGTGCGCGACCTGGCCGACCGCAACCGCGACCTGTGCGACCAGATTGGCGAGGCGCGTCTGCGCAACGTGACGCCCGCGACGCTCTCGCGCGGCCTGTCCGATGCCGACACCTGCGCCGCCATCGGCAAGATGCAAAAGCGCACCGCCGCGTCCGTTATGCGCGAAATCCGCGGCGACCGCGACGCGCTCGGCGTGGCCTACGCCCGCAAGCCCATCCAGGGCACCGTGCTCGGTATCGACATCGAGACCACCGGCCGTGCACCCGAGCGCGGCTATATCATCAACGTGGGCTGGGAGATCATGGAGCTCACCAGCGACGCCGTCCCGCATGACGCCGAGGCACACTACTGCGGCCTGCCCGACATCTACCGCGGCGAGGATGTGCCGTTGTCGAATATCCACCACATCACCTGGGACGACATCGACGGCAAAAAGCCGTTCCGCGAGAACAAAGAGCTGCAAAAGCAGCTGCTCAAGCTTATGAAGAAGTACCCGTACATGGCACACAACGCCGCCTTTGAGGACAGCTGGTTCAAGATCCACCTGGACGGCTACGCCGAGGCACGCCGCGCCGGCAAGATCATCGTCATCGACTCGCGCCAGATCTGCCGCAGCCTGGACGCCGACGTGCGCTCGCTCCCCCGCGAGTCCGCCCCAGCCGCGCTCGAGAACTGGGCGCGCCGCCGTGGAACCCTCGCGCCCGACGCCAACGAGCAGCATCTGGGTCTGGACGACACCGACCTCATGCTCCGCACGGTACAGGCCGAGTTCAACCTCAAGAACCTATTCGCGAAATAGCAACGCCTGCGACAAACACTACTTGCTCACGAGCGACCTCGCAGCGGGAAACACCGCAGCGGGGCCGCCCTACGTTCCACAGATAGATCTGCCATCACAAATTCTGAACCCTCATTTTGAACGATTTCGGCCAATTCCCGACACGTAATTCGTTGTCGGATGGTGATGCATCGATATCAAATGTGCAGCAATTGAGTTTTTATATGCTATAGCTAAGCTGCGATAACATTGATTTTAGGCATGCCAACCCATAATTGCGTCAAGCTTTTGGACAGCATTTGGTTAGGCCCCTAAAACGACTTTCCCACTCAGCGCCATCAGCACGGCATTAGCTGACACGATATATACCATGAGTATCGTATTGTCACATACCACTGCAAAAGCGGTCTACCAGGCCGCGCATTCGGCGTCTACGAAAGACACCGAGCCCTGTAACCCTGCCGCGATTTACGGATCATGTCCCACCGGAACGCTCCTTGACGCAGCCGCAGAATGGCTCACCAAACACGATGTTTCCCTTGACGCAAATGATTGCCTCGAAGTAATGGTGTTTGATCGCAGGAATGCGCGCTATGCAATGAACTGTCAATGCCACGTTTCGTCAAAACGATTCTCGAGCTCACGCTTTATAGAGCTCAAAGATGGCATCTTCATTGTTGGCGTTGAGCTTTGCGCACTTCAGGCCGCCACCTATCTCCCTTTTCGCGAACTGGTGGAGTACTACTTTGAATTGTGCGGCGCTTACTCCCTTGGAACCGGCTCTTCCACCTCGTATAACGAGCGTTTCGCGCTCACCTCGACCGAAAGGTTAAAACAGTTCTTTAATTCCATTACCAGATGCGACGGTCTGGCCCTTGCCCGAAAGGCGATTCAATGTGTGCGCGACGGATGCCGGTCTCCTATGGAAACGGCCTTTGTCATGATGCTAACGCTGCCTAAAAGCGAAGGAGGGCTTGGTATTAAGGGAATTGAGACCGATTGCGAGGTGCAGGTCACCGCTGCCGCAAAGAATCTCACGAGACGCAAAAAGTTCTTTATGGATGCGTATCTAAAGAAATCTCGCACAGACATTGAATACAACGGGTTTTATCATGACGCGGAAGAAGACCGCGCCATCGATGAGGAGCGCAAGAATGCGCTTGCGTCCATGGGATACGGAATCATCACCGTCAGTCGTTATTCCTTTATGCATGCCAGCGCTTTCGTTAGGGTCATGGAGGCGATCCAACGGAAAGAGGGCATACGCCCCTCGCGTCTGCCAAAAGACTTTCAAATCATGCAAGAGGACCTGAGACAGTTTGTGCTCAGAAGGTTTATAGAAGAGAAAAAGAGAATTCAGAAGCAGCTTCGCCAGGATTCCGAAGATCGTCAACGAATCGACCTCGAAAAAGCAACACTCGAAGGCATCACGCTGGATGACCCGACAATAAATGAAGTTCCGGCAATCGATGACATGCAGACTGTCGAATCCGACAGCCCATCATTTGCCCAAATAAGCAGCCTCGCGCCCGAGGGCAGAATCTTCGGGGCCGGAAGCTAGACCGGCTAACAAGGTGGGTACCCTAGCGATGTGCAAAATTGCGAGTATTCAGCAGGGTCGGCCCTCCAGCACCCACAAGTTAATCCAAATGAAAAACAAAAACGCTATCGAACGGGAACGTTAGGCAACATTTGAGGAAGACCTTGTCTGTTTACCGCCCTTGGATAACTCTTGAGCGGCTTTATTTGGCCTGGAATAGATTAACGGACCCCCTATAGTTGCAGAATACTCCAATTTTTGCACGGCGCGGGGGCACCCACCCCGGCATCGGCTATCAAAACCGCTCAGTCCGGAATCTCGTCCACTATTCCCCATCATTTTATGCGACGAATTACCTGTACGTCATTGACATATGAACATGCGCTCATATAATCGGAAGTAAGTTATATGAGCGCATGTTCATATGAAAGGATATTGCAATGAGCAGCCACGCTGATGAAACAAAGACTGGCATCGAGGCCACCGAGCCGATCGTCCCCACCACCTGCTCGCCCGAGGACCTTCCCGACGAGGAACTTCTCTACGACCTTGCCGACCTGTTCAAGGTCTTCAGCGACACCACGCGCATCAAGATTCTCTATGCCCTCATGGGCCGCGAGCTCTGCGTGGCTGACATCGCCGAAGCGACCGCGACCTCGCAGTCTGCGGTGTCGCACCAGCTGCGCACGCTTAAGCAGTCGCACCTGGTCAAGTTCCGCCGCGACGGCCGCAACATTCTCTACTCGCTCGCTGACGATCATGTCTATACCATGCTCAACCAGGGCATGAGCCATATCTGCGAATAGCAATCAACCACGGTATCAGCGCGGCCGGCACCCAGACCGCCAACACAGGGAAAGGAACCCACCATGAAAAAGCAGTTTAAGCTCGACGAGATCGATTGCGCCAACTGCGCGCGTGAACTTCAGGACGAGCTGGCTAAGCTCGATGGCGTCAAGTCCGTTTCGGTCAACTTTATGACCCAGAAGCTGACGCTCGAGGCCGACGACGCCAAGTTCGACGAGGTCCTGGACCGCGTCGTTGAGTTCACCGCCGACGCCGAGCCGGACTGCGAGATCATTCTCTAACCCGCGCACACGTTGACCTGTAAGGCCGCGCTTGCCGCGGCCTTTGCTCGCGAAATTATATGAGCAAGTGTTCATACACTCAAATGGGAGGTTTGAATCATGGCAGCCGCCGACCCCAAAAAGAAAAAGAAGAAGCGCAAGAAGAAAGAGTCCCTTGAGCACAAGCGCAACCGCATCCTGGTAGCACTGGGCATTTTTGCCGTTGTTTATGCCCTCGACGAGCTCGGCGCCCTCACTATCGCATTTGGGGAGCCCGGCAACATCTACGCCAGCTTCGCGCTGTTCCTCGTGCCGTTTTTGATTGCCGGCTACGACGTACTGCAAAAGGCATTCAATAACATCCGCCGCGGCAAGGCCTTCGACGAGAGCTTCCTCATGGCCGTCGCGACCATCGGCGCGTTTGCCATGGTGCTCTTCCCCGACACCGACCCGCACATGGCCGAAGGCGCCGCCGTCATGCTGTTCTACCAGGTCGGCGAGTTGTTCCAGGCATACGCCGTGGGCAAGAGCCGCAAGTCGATCAGTGCCATGATGGACATCGCGCCCGACTACGCTAACGTCGAGCAAGCCGACGGCACACTCGAACAGGTCTTTCCCGATGACATCGCCGTCGGCACCGTGATCGTGGTCAAGCCCGGCGAGCGCGTGCCTATCGACGGCGTCATCGTCGAGGGCGAAACCCAGCTCGACACCGCCGCGCTCACGGGCGAGTCAGTCCCCCGCCCCGCCAAGACCGGCGACGATATCATCAGCGGCTGCATCAACATGACGGGCCTCATCCACGTGCGCACCACCAAGCCCTTTGGCGAGTCAACCGTCGCGCGTGTTCTGGAGCTCGTGGAGAATGCCAGCGAAAAGAAGGCGCGCACCGAGAACTTCATCACGCGCTTTGCCCGCGTCTACACCCCCGCCGTCACTGGCGCTGCCGCGGTGCTCGCGCTTGGCGGCGGCCTGGTGACTGGCGCTTGGTCCGATTGGATCCTGCGCGGCCTGACCTTCCTGGTCGTCAGCTGCCCGTGCGCCCTCGTGATCAGCGTACCGTTGAGTTTCTTTGGCGGCATCGGCGGCGCGTCCAAGCTGGGCGTTCTCATCAAGGGCTCCAACTACCTCGAGACGCTCGCCGACGTGGACACCATCGTCTTCGACAAAACGGGCACCCTCACCAACGGCACGTTCTCAGTCGTCGCGGTGCACCCCGAGGCTGGCTATACCGAGCAGTCGCTGCTCGAAGTCGCAGCCCTTGCTGAGTCGTTCTTCGATCACCCCATCGCGCAGTCCGTGCGCGACGCCTACCAGGGCGAGGTCGACCCCAAGCGCGTGAGCGACTCCGCCAACGACGCGGGCCACGGCGTGACGGCAACCATCGACGGCAAGCACGTCGTCGTTGGCAACGCCAAGATGCTCGCCGCGGCCGGCGTTGAAGCACCGGACTGTGAGGTTGTCGGCACGATCCTCCACGTGCTCGTTGACGGCGTGTACGCCGGCCACATCGTGATTGCAGACACCGTTAAGGCCGATGCGGAGCAAACGATTCGCGACCTGCATGCCGCCGGTATCAACCGCACCGTCATGCTCACGGGCGACCGCGAGGAGGTTGCAGCGTCTGTGGCCAAGCAACTCGGTCTCGACGAGTTCCACGCGCAGCTCCTGCCGGGCGACAAGGTCGAGCGCGTTGAGGCGCTACTCGCGGCCGAAAGTGGCAAGGGCAAGCTCGCCTTTGTCGGCGACGGTATCAACGACGCTCCTGTGCTTACGCGCGCCGATGTGGGCATTGCCATGGGCGCCATGGGCTCCGACGCCGCGATCGAGGCCGCCGACGTGGTGCTGATGGACGACAAGCCGTCCAACATTTCCCGCGCGATCCGCGTGGCGCGCAAGACCATGTCGATTGTTTGGCAGAACATAATCTTTGCGCTGGGCATTAAGCTGCTGATCCTTGTGCTGGCAGCGCTGGGTATCGCCAATATGTGGCTTGCCGTCTTTGGCGACGTAGGCGTGGCGATCATCGCCATCCTGAACGCCATGCGCGCGATGGGTGTCAAGAACCTGTAGCGCTCGTGGTCCCTCCGGCCGGGGCCGGGCTTGGTTTTGAAAACGTCCTCGCGCATGAGGCCCGTCTTTCTTGCTCCTGCGGAGCAACGGAAAGGCGGGCCTCGCG
>NZ_CZAQ01000022.1 GCF_001404695.1 Collinsella aerofaciens
AAGCCCGATCGTATTGTCGTCGCCCTCGGCGGCAACGCCCTCGGCAACAACCCCGTCGAGCAGATCGAGGCCGTGAGCAACACCGCCCACGCGCTCCTCGGCCTCATCGAGCAGGGCAACGAGATCATCATCACCCACGGCAACGGCCCGCAGGTCGGCATGATCCAGAACGCCTTCGCTGCTGCCCACGATGCCATCGGCACCCCCGAGATGCCGCTGCCCGAGTGCGGCGCCATGTCCCAGGGCTACATCGGCTACCACCTGCAGCAGGGCATCGGCCGCGAGATGCACAAGCGCTATAAGCGTTGGCACGCCGCCACCGTCGTCACCCAGATCGAGTGCGATCCCGACGATCCCGCGTTCAAGAACCCGACCAAGCCGATCGGCCCCTTCTACACCGAGGAGCAGGCCAAGGAGTTCATGGCCGAGGATCCCTCCAAGGTCTTCGTCGAGGATTCCGGCCGCGGCTGGCGTCGCGTCGTCGCCTCCCCCGATCCCAAGAAGATCGTCGAGGCTGACTCCATCCTCAACCTGCTCGACAACGAGTTCATCGTCATCGCCTGCGGTGGCGGCGGCATCCCCGTCGTCCGCGACTACGAGAACAAGGGCTGCTACAAGGGCGTTCCCGCCGTCATCGACAAGGACCTGGGCGGCGAGCTGCTGGCCGAGGACTGCGACGCCGACGTTCTGTTCCTGCTGACCGCCGTCGAGCATGTCGCCATCAACTTCGGCAAGCCCAACCAGGAGGAGCTCGAGGACCTCACCGCCGACGAGGCCGAGCGCCTGGCCGACGAGGGTCAGTTCGGCAAGGGTTCCATGGAGCCCAAGGTCCGCGCTGCCATCAAGTTCGCCCGTTCCCGCAAGGGCCGCACCTGCATCATCGGCGCCCTGGACAAGGCCGCCGAGACCATGGCTGGCCTCTCCGGTACCCGCATCCACGAGTAGTCTCTACTCTGTTGCCTCTCTCGTGGGCGCCAGGCAAAGCGCCCACAAACTAGCCTCTCTTCATGAGCCCTGCAGTCCGCTCCGACTGCGGGGCTTTTGCTATTCACCTAGTCATTGGGGACAGACTTAAATGAGTAGCACCAATCAAATGCGGAAAGTGCATTCCACAATGAGTGTCCAAAGCGGGGCACAGTTTCCTTTGAGGCCCTCAACCGGAAAAAACATCCCGGAATTTGGCCGAAAAGTGGCCCCCAGCTTCCCAAACAGGCCGCTAACGGAAAGCGCACCCCGCTATCGAACTTCAAAGCGGGGTGCGCTTTCCGTGCCAGCAGTTCCTGGCAGCCTGGGGCTACTCATTTAAGTCTGTCCCCAATGACTAGTAGTAGGCCCACATGGCTTCGACTTCGTTAAGGACCTCTACGACGCCCCAGCGGCGGGCGCTGCGGCTGGCCGAGTTGGGGTCGAAGACTTGAATCTGGTCGGCGTCGTCAATACCGTAAAGCACAATGTAGTGGCCCACGTTGGTAAAGGTGCCCGGCCGAACAGCGGCGATGACGGGCGCTCCCGAACGCAGCGCCTGAGTCATCGAGTCGCGATCGTTATGAAGCTCCGTTCCGTTAAGTCCCAACTGCCACGCGCCACTCGTCATAAACGACCATTCGGTTGCACCGGTGGGGGCGTAATTGCCCGCCTCGGAAAGCGCGCACATATCGACGGGGGTCATATCGGTGCGTCCCGTCTTAAAGATATAGACCATGGTGAGGCACGTAGGCCCGCAGGCATTTTGGCGGATGGTACCGCCGGCGTAAGGCAGCTCCGACCATGCAGGGTCGATCTGATAGATATGGGGCATCGTGCCGGCTTGCCATTGCGAGCGCGGGGTCGAAAAGGCGAAAGAATAACCGGGCGCGACGGGGGCCTTGAGCAGCTTGTCCTCGGCGGTGGGCTCGAGACCGGCCGAGCCGTGGGACATACAGGAGCTCATAAGCACAAAGACCAGACAGATGAGGATAGAGCACAGTGCGAGGCAAAGTCGACGAGCCGGCAGGGCGGGGGCATTCACGTACGATGTCGAGCGGTAGGGCTTGCCGTCGCGTCCGCCTTGGGGATGCGAAAAGAAGCGGTTGATATGGATGCCGGGCTGACGTGCGCCGTTGCGGCGCAGTTGCGGAACCTCGGCCTGGCGCTGTCGAGTGCGCGCGCCCAGGCGGCTATCTTGCTGCGCGCTTGTGCCCGTGCTCGGACGGCCACTCTGCCGTGTTCTGCTTGTTTGCTGCCGAGACGAAGGCCTGGGTTGCTCTTGAGGGCGTTGCGGATTGCTGCTCGTGGCACTTCTAGGCGTCGGCGTGGTGCGGCCAGCAAGGCGAACGCTTTGTCGCCGTTGATCACCGTCGTTGTATCCGTATGCCATTCGTACCGCCTTGTCTCATGTATAACCTGTCTATCCTACAAAAAAGATGTGCAACAAATGGGTCTGCGCGTCAAAAGCTCGGTAAACGGTACGAAAGGCGCAAAACACACGGTCTCAAAAACATCTCTCTATGCGCCCGATGAGCGTACGCCCGTTGGGCGGGCGGCAACAATGAGCGGCAAACCGTGCCGTTCGTCCCAAAAACGGCGCCGCTCGTTTTGCAGTTTTGCCTTCGGTCGAGCCACAAGCGGCGCTGCTGTGCCAAGGCCGTATCTTAAAGCCACGAAATAAAAGCGCGCGGCAAAACAGACCGCGCAAGGGGTGACGCCAAAGAGGCGTCAATAAGGAAAGGAGGGGAACAATGGCGGACAAGAACGCAGAAGTTGCAGTCGAAGGTAACGGCGGCATGAAGAAAACGCTTTCGCTCTGGAACTTCTTCACCATCGGTTTCGGTGCCATCATCGGTACCGGTTGGGTCCTGCAGGTCGGCGACTGGATGGTCGTGGGCGGCGGTCCCGTTCCCGCTATGATCGCATTCCTCTTGGGTGCAATCTTCCTCGTGCCCGTCGGAGCTGTTTTCGGTGAGCTCACGGCTGCTATCCCCATCTCGGGCGGCATCGTCGAGTATGTCGACCGTAGCTTTGGCCGTACGCTGAGCTACATCACCGGTTGGCTCCTGGCCCTGGGCAACGGCATCCTGTGCCCGTGGGAGGCCATCGCCATTTCGACCCTCGTGTCCGAGATGTTCGGCAGCCTGCCCGGTCTTGAGTGGCTGCGCGCCGTCAAGCTCTACACCATCTTGGGCGCCGACGTTTACTTGTTCCCGACGCTAATCGCGCTCGGCTTTGCAGTCTACGTCATCTTCCTCAACTTCCGCGGTGCCAGCTCGGCCGCCAAGCTCCAGGCCTTCCTGACCAAGGCTCTGCTCTGCGGCATGCTGCTCGCCATGGGTGTCTCGCTGTTCACCGGTTCGCCGGAACACGCCATGCCCGTGTTCTCCCAGGTCACCGGTGCTGGCGGCGGCAAGCCCGCTACCGAGGGCACCAGCCTGTTCGCCGGCATCGTGTCGGTCCTGGTTCTGACCCCGTTCTTCTACGCCGGTTTCGACACCATTCCTCAGCAGGCTGAGGAAGCGGCCGAGGGCCTCAACTGGAACAAGTTCGGCAAGATCATCTCCCTGGCCCTGCTGGCCGCAGGCGGCTTCTACATGGTCTGCATCTACTCGTTCGGCACCATCCTCGACTGGCATGAGTTTGTTAAGAGCCCGGTTCCCGCGCTTGCCTGCCTCAAGGGCATCAACATGCTCCTGTACCTGGCCATGCTCGTCATCGCCACGCTTGGACCCATGGGCCCGATGAACTCCTTCTACGGCGCCACGAGCCGCATCATGCTCGCCATGGGCCGAAAGGGCCAGCTGCCCGAGAAGTTCGCCGAGGTCGATCCCAAGTCCGGCGCTCCCAAGCTCGCCTGCGTCGTTCTGGGCGTCATCACCGTCGTCGGTCCGTTCCTGGGCAAGAACATGCTCATCCCTCTGACCAACGTGTCGGCTCTCGCCTTCATCTTCTCCTGCGGCATGGTCGCCCTCGCTTGCCTGCGCATGCGCTTCACCGAGCCCGACCTGCCTCGTCCCTACGAGGTGCCCGGCGGCAAGTTTGGCATCAGCCTCGCTATCGTTGCCTGCGGCACCATCATTGGCCTGCTCGTGATCCCGTTCTCTCCCGCCTCCCTCAACATGGTGGAGTGGAGCATCGTGATCGGCTGGTTGGCTGTTGGCCTGGCCCTCATGGCTTTCACCAATTCCCGCAAAAAGTAACGCCTGGCCGGGGCGGATCGGGTGCGCGGAATCCTCTCTCCCGCGCACCGAACCCGGCACCACTTGGGTAGCTTTGTGAGGCCTTAACCCAACACGGCCTCGCCCACTATATGGATCCATAAGGAGGAACCATGTCCACTAAGTATGCAATCGTTGGCGGCAAGCTCATCGACGGTACCGGTGCCGAGCCGGTCGAGAACTCCCTCGTTCTCGTCGACGACAACGGCAAGATCGAGTACGCCGGCACTATGCAGGACCTTCCTGAGGGCGTTGAGGTTATCGATGCCGCCGGCAAGACCGTCCTTCCCGGCCTGATCGACACCCACCTGCACTTCTCGGGCAACTTGACCGACGATGACACCGACTGGGTCATGCAGCCGCTCCTCGAGAAGCAGGCCGTCGCCGTCAAGCAGGCCTACGACTGCCTCACCCACGGCCTCACCACCGTCTGCGAGATCGGCCGCTTTGGTATCCAGATCCGTGACTGCATCGACAAGGGCGTCTTCAAGGGCCCGCGCGTTCTGGCCACCGGCCTTGGCTTCTGCCGCGTTGCCGGCCACGGCGACTCCCACCACTGCAGCCAGGAGCTCAACAAGGAATCGCACCCCTGGGGCGATCAGGTCGACGGTCCTTGGGATCTGCGCAAGGCCGTCCGTCGTCGCCTGCGCGAGAACCCCGATGCCATCAAGATCTGGGCTACCGGTGGCGGCATCTGGCGCTGGGACTCCGGTCGCGACCAGCACTACTGCTCCGAGGAGATCCAGGCCGTGGTCGAAGAGGCAAAGATGGTCGGCATCCCCGTGTGGAGCCACTGCTACAACAACCACGCCGCTGCCTACGATTCCGTTCGCTTTGGCTGCGAGCAGCTGATTCACGGCTTCGATATCGATGAGCGCACCATGGACCTCATGGCCGAGCAGGGCACCTTCTTCACTCCGACGATCGCCTTCCTGCCCACCTGGTACGCCACCTATCCGCCCGTCTACGTCCCCGAGCTGCACGACAAGTACGAGGGCACCCTGGTCGAGAAGGAGCTGCAGCGCAACTACGACTGCCTGCGCGAGGCCAAGAGGCGCGGCGTCGTCATGACGATCGGCTCCGACTCCTTCTCCTTCGTCACCCCGTACGGCACCTGCTCCATCGAGGAGATGTACGAGTTTGTCGACAAGATCGGCTTCACCCCGGTCGAGACCATCACCTGCGCCACCCTCAACGGTGCCAAGATGTGCCACATCGAGGACGAGACCGGTTCCATCGAGGCCGGCAAGTGCGCCGACCTGCTGGTCGTCAACGGTGACGTCGCCGCCGACATCCACGTGCTCAACACCGACAACATGGACGTCATCATGAAGGACGGCTGGATTGTCGAGGCCGGCACCTTCGGCGAGGCAAACAAGTACAGCGCCTAAGCTACCGTTCATCGATGGCTTGATGTAAAACACAGTATTTGATTGCATAATGCAATGGAGAGGGTCGCTTGCGGCCCTCTTTATTGCTATGGGGTGCGTCAGTAAGAAGGAGATGACGGTGGATCTCAATAGGCTGATTCTGGGCAAGAGCTACAACTCTACCAAGGTCTTTCGTACCGCTCAGCATGTGGTTCAAGCCATCTTGCTCGGTATTGTCGTTCCGCTGCTTATCCTGCTGCTCATCTGGGATCTAACCGATAATCCCAATCCTGTTCCGGCCGTTGTCGTCATTGCCGGCTTGGTCATGCTGTGCTTCTTCTTCTCGTACGTCTTTGTCGTTCCCGACGACCTCACATCGAGCGCTACCGACCGCACGCTCGCCATCGCGTCGAAAATATTCGCCTACACGTCGCGCGGCCTTACGCCCGAAGCTGCCCTGGGCGCCTCTAAGATCATCCTGTCCGAAACCATCGCCTCTGCCATCTGCTTTACCGACGGCAAGCAGGTGTTGGCAAGCTGGGGCGAGGACTCGGCAAAATGCCCCGCGGGCACCCCGGTGGTGCTGCGGACCACGCTCAATGTGATCAACAGCGGTGAGCAAAGCGTTTTCTCGCGCGATGCCTCGACCGAGACAGGTGGCTACTTTCCGCGCCTGCGCGCCGGTATTGTCGCACCGCTTACCGTGCGCGGGCATTGCGTGGGTACGCTCGAGCTGTACTATCCCCGCCTGAGCAGCATCGATATGCGCCAGACGGCGTTGGCCTCGGGCTTTGCCGATCTCATTTCCACGCAGCTCGCCAGCTTTGAGCTCGAGCGCCAGGACGAGCTTACGGCCCGCGTGGAGCTGCGCGCCCTGCAGTCGCAGGTCGACCCGCATTTTCTGTTCAATACCATCAGCACTATCGTGTCGCTCGTGCGAACCGAGCCCGACAAGGCGCGATCGCTGCTGATCGACTTTTCCAATTACTATCGTCAGACGCTTTCTGACTCCGATACGCTCACCACGCTCGAGCATGAGGTGGAACAGGGCACTCGTTATATCAATCTTATGCAGGCCCGGTATGGCGACGGCCGTCTGCGCGTTTCGGTCGACATCGACTTTGAGGTGCGCGACAGCATGGTGCCGCCGTTTATCTTACAGCCGCTGCTCGAAAACTGCATCAAGCATGCCCAGCGCGAGACCGAGCCGCTTTCTATTCGTGTTGGGGCTTTTGAGACCGATGACGGTCTGGAGATCATCGTCGAAGATGACGGCATCGGTATGAGCGAAGAAGTCTGCGCGCACCTGTTTGAGCAGCATCGCCGAGAGGAGCCCGAGAGCATTACCGCCGACGGCTCCATCAAGCGAGGCTGCGGCCTGGCGCTCTTCAACGTGCTTCAGCGCATCCATTTCTTTTACGGGGAAGATTCTGGCATGCGCGTGAAGTCCCAGGAGGGCGTGGGGACGCAGGTCATCGTCGAGCTGAACGGCGAGCCGCATGAGCCGGCGCCGATGAAGGTGTAGCGCGCGGTTGGATTGAGAGAAAAAAGAGGGGAAGCGCATATGTCCGAGGGATGGAACATCTTGGTGGTTGATGACGAGCCTCCTATTAGGGCTGAGCTACGTTATCTGCTGGAAAAGGATGCACGTGTGGGACAGATTGCCGAGGCGGGCAATGTCACCGAGGCCGTGGAGTCGATTCTGTCGAACAAGCCCGACGTGCTGTTTTTGGATATCACGATGCCCGGCCGCTCGGGAATTGAGCTAGCCGAGACCCTGCAAAACCTAAAGACGCCGCCGGTGGTGGTGTTTGTGACGGCGTTTGCAGAGTTCGCGGCCGACGCGTATAACCTCGATGCTGTCGACTATGTCGTCAAGCCGGTCGAGGACGCGCGCCTGTCGAAGGCGCTCGACAAGATCGAAACCGCCCTGGGTGTTCGCCGCGCTGTCCATACCCCGCGTCAGCCCCTTCGCCTGACGGTGGACCGCGGGGGTAAAAAGGTGTTCATCCCCGTGGCGGATGTCTGCTACTTTGAGGCGCGTGCCGATTTTTGCAACGCCGTCTGCGCCGAGGGAACATATCTGATTAATGAGTCGATTTCCTCGCTCGAACATCGCTTGGGCTCCGAGGGCTTTATTCGTGTTCATCGCAGCTATCTGGTCAATTTGGAAGACGTGCACAATGTTGAGATTGGCTCCACGGGGTTGATGGAGCTCAGGCTCGACCGCGTGAGCTCGACGGTGCCGGTGTCCCGTCGTCGCGCTGCCGAGGTTAAGGCGCACTTGGGGCTTGCGTAGGCGGTCCGTATGCCATCGTTTGCCACTGCAGGTTTGGCGTGACCGTGCGGTGGGCATAATGGGTGACATCGAATGAAATCGAAAGGAACAATATGCCCGCGCTCATTACGCATCATCTGTTTGGCGAGGAAAGCATCGACCGTCTTCCTCAGGGCGTTATTACGTCCGACGAGGAGCGCATCGCCTTTATCCTGGGAAACCAAGGTCCCGACCCGTTTTTCTTCCACATGCTCACGCCGCGCATTTCCGACTGTACGTCGCTTGCTCAGGTCATGCACCGCTCGCGCATGTCGCGCCAGTTCTCGTGCCTGCGCGATGGCGTGTCGCACCTGCAGCCGCGCGATGCCAATCTGGGTCGCGCGTTTGCGCTGGGCCTGCTGTCGCACTATGTGCTCGACCGCAATGCCCATCCCTTTGTCTACGAGCAGCAGTTTGGCATTGTTGAGTCCGACCCCGAGCTCGAGGCTTCGGGCAGTCAAGTTCACGCCGTGCTCGAAAGCGACCTGGACGTGCTGATGCTGCAGCTTAAACGTGACGGGGCCACGGTCGACGATTACCCGCCGGCGGGCGAGATCGTCACCACCGATCGCATCAATCGCGTGGCCGGCGTGCTGATGAGCTATGTTGCCGGACGCGTGTACGGCATTGACATTCCGGCGGGGGAGTACGGTGCTGCCGTTGCCAATATGCAGCGACTTTACCGCGCGATTGAGCCGGCCGGCTCCGCAAAGACGCGCGCGATCTCGCTGGTTGAGGGCTTGGTGCACGACTACTCGCTGCTCGACGGCCTTGCGCACCGCGTGACGACCGAGCTGCCCGAGCGTACCGGCAACCTGGGCCACTTGGCATGGAAGAACCCCTTTACCGATGAAGTCTCGACCGAGAGCTTCCCCGAGGTCTTTGACCGCGCGCTGCTCGATTACGAGTGCACGGTTGCCCGCTTTATCGAGACCGGCGATATGGAAGCCGTGACCAACCATGTCAATTACAGCGGTCGCGTGCTCAATGCCGATGAGGAGTTCGACCGCGAGGAATAGGGCTCATGCGTGCCCCTTTGCCGAATCCTTACCGGTGCTTCTGGACAATTGGGGTACGATGAACTAACTGCATATCGGGCAAATACGAAGGGTCCCTGTCCATGAAATACACCAAGCTCGAGCGTAACTGGGTTATGTACGATGTGGGCAATTCGGCCCTCGTGCTGCTCAATACCTCGGTGGTGCCCATTTACTTTAACGCCATCAATACCGGCGCTTCCTCGGCCGACCTGGTGGTCGCTTGGGGCAATGCGCAGACGATCGCCTCGCTGGTCATCGCCATGCTCATGCCCATTCTGGGCGCACTTGCCGACTACGCCGGCAACAAGATCAAGTTCTTCTTGGGCTTCTTCCTCACGGGCCTGGTGCTTTGCCTGGCGCAGGCTATCCCAATGTCCGCCATGGCATTTTTGACCGTGTACGTGCTGTGCACCATCGGCCTTAACTCTTCTATGACGTTCTACGACGCCATGCTGCCTGACATTACCACCGACGAGCGCATGGACGCCGTGTCCAGCTCGGGTTATGCCTGGGGCTACATCGGTTCCACCGTGCCGTTCGTCATCTGCCTGGCGCTCATCATGGGTGGCCCCGCTCTTGGCATCCCCACCATGCTGGCAACGCGTCTGTCGTTTATCATCACTGGTGCCTGGTGGCTCATCTTTACCCTGCCGCTCATTCGCACCTATAAGCAAAAGTACGGTCGCGAGCGCGGTCCCGAGGACACCATCGGCCACATCGTGGGCGGTGTGTTCTCCGAGGTCGGACACACCATGCGCGAGATTGCCCACAATAAGACCGTGCTGGTCTACATGATCGCGTTCTTCTTCTATATCGACGGTGTGCACACGGTCATTTCCATGGCCACCAGTTACGGATCGGCCTTGGGCATCGATTCGACGCAGCTGGTGCTGGCGCTGCTCGTTACGCAGTTCGTGGCCTTTCCGTCCGCCATCATCTACGGCAAGCTCGCCGGACGCGTGGGCACGCTCAACATGATCCTGGTGGCGGTCGCCGCCTACATGGGGATTGTGCTGTTCGCCGCGTTCTTCCTAAAGACCGCCTTTGAATTCTGGGTGCTTGCCATTATGGTCGGCCTGTTCCAGGGCGGTGTGCAGGCGCTCAGCCGTAGCTACTTTGGCCGCATTATCCCCAAGGAAAAGTCCAACGAGTACTACGGCTTCTTTGACATCTTTGGTCGTTATGCAAGCGTTATGGGCACCTTCCTGGTGTCGGTCGTCACCTCGCTGACCGGCAACCCGTCGCTGGGCGTCCTTTCCATTGGCGTGCTGCTGGTCGTTGGCTTTATGCTACTGGTCCGCCTGTCCCGCATGACTCGGGCGGCAGAGCATGCCGCATAGGAGCGAGCGGCTATTGTGCCTGTCCACGGTACTCTTTTGGGGTTATCCGCAATAAACATTGCGACTTGCGAGCAATGATTTGCCCAAGTGGGTATGATGGAATCAGCTAGGTCGCGGGGCGTCGCCTGTGTTTGGCGGCGTCCCGTTTTTGTGTTGCAGGGAGGGTAAGGCATGAACGCCACGGTCGTGATTCCAACGTATTGGGCGGGCGATGACGCTTGCGCAAACGCCCCTGGCACCTATGACCATTCGACGCGACTCAACGCCGACAATCCCGAACTCGACCGCTGCCTGGCCTCGCTTGAGCAGGTGTGCGACATCCCGCGCATCATCCTTTTGGTGGTCTGTCCTGTTTCTGCCACAGCCGATGTGTCGCTGCGCGTGCACGAGATTGTCGACGCGCATCCCACGCTCAAGGTCACCGTTGTCACCAACACCCAGGCCTCGCGCATCGCAGACCGGGTTACTCAGATCGCGCCCAAGGGTTCGGGCGAGTGCGTGAGCCTGCGAGGCTACGGTGCCATCCGCAACATGGGGCTAGCCTGTGCTGCGGTGCTGGGGCATGACGCGGTTATCTTTTTGGATGACGATGAGACTGTCATCGACGCCGACTTTATGAAGCGCGCGACCTATGCGTTGGGGCAGCAGACGCGTCAGGGCTTGCCGATCTTGGTCAAGAGCGGCTATTTCTACGATCGCGACGGCTCGCCGCTGGCTCCCACGGACAAGGCGGGCATCTGCCATCGTTGGTGGACCAAGCGCATCGAGTTCAACCGTTGGATGAAAAAGGCGCTCTCGGGCACCCGCATCTCGCGCTCCAACTACGTGTGCGGCGGCCTGATGGCCCTGCACGCCCGCGCCTTTACGCGTGTGGCCTTTGACCCGTTTATCACCCGCGGCGAGGACTTGGATTACCTCTTTAACATGCGTATGTTTGGCTACGACGTGTGGTTTGATAACGAGTGGACCGTGCGCCATCTGCCTCCGGAGTCCGAAAAGCGCTCACCGCGCTTTATGCAGGATGTATACCGTTGGTACTACGAACGGGCCAAGTTGACGTTCGCCGCGCATCAAAAGGAGCTCATCCCCGTTACGGCGGCATCGCTCATGCCCTACCCGGGCCCGTGGATTTCGCGCGAGCTCGACGACCGCGTGCGCAAGACCGCTATGGTCCGCAGCGTGTTTACCCGCGAGCATGAGGGCTACCTGCGCATTTGGCGCCATGGTATCGGCGAGGCAAAGGCCTATGCGCGCCAAAACGCTGCAAGCTACCTGCGTTTCCAGAGCTTTTGGCCCAAGATCATGGACGGGCTTTGGCGTGACGCACAACTGATCAGTATCCTGGAGGGGGCCGAATGATCGACCGCCGCGCCCAGCGCGATAGTTCAATATCAATCTTTCGCATCATTGCCGTTGCATGCGCCATTTGCGTGCTGGTGTACTTTATTTTTGCCTTGGTGACCGGTATCGAGCCGATCGCCACGGTGATTGCCTGCGCGCTGCTGTGCATCTTTCTGTGCATCTTTATCTTTTTGACGCTCAATCCCGATTCGGTGCGCTCCCAGTACACCGAGGAGACGCTCTCGGTGGCCTCGGCCATGCTCGAGGACATTAAGGGCGGTCTGACGCAGGAGTCGGCGCGTTTGGTGTGCCGGCGCATTTTGCCCGAGACGCGCGCCATGACGGTGGCCATCACCGACGAGGACAACGTGCTTGCCTGCGCGGGCGAGTTTGAGGAAAAACTGCTGCCCGATACTCCCATCCACACGCTTGCCACACGCTACGTTATCGAACATGGCATCGTGCAGTCGTTCAACCGTATGGTGGATGTCGTGGGCTCGGACGGCTCGCACAACCAAGTTCCCGCCGGCATTATCGCCCCCATCAAGGTGGGCGATCGTACCGTCGGCACGCTCAAGTTCTACTACAAGACCCCGCGCGCCGTCGACCGTACCCAGTATGCGCTTGCCTCGGGCTTTGCCGAGATCTTGTCCACGCAGCTCGCCATCCACGAGCTCGAGGTGCAAAAGGAACTCACGGCGCGCGCCGAGGTGCGTGCGCTGCAGGCGCAGATTAACCCGCACTTCCTGTTCAACACGCTGAACACCATTGCATCGTTTACGCGCACCGACCCGCTGCGGGCCCGCGAACTGCTTCGTGAGTTCTCATCGTTCTATCGTGCTACACTCGACAACTCGGGATCGCTTATTCCGGTCTCGCGCGAGGTCGCACAGACCAAGCGCTACCTTACCTTTGAGAAGGCCCGCTTTGGCGAGGACCGCGTGCTTGCGACGTTCGATGTGTCCGAGGACGTGGAAGATACGCTGGTGCCGGCGTTCGTGATCCAGCCGATTGTCGAGAACGCCGTACGTCATGGTATGGGCGATGACGACGCCCTGAGGATCGACGTGACCGTTCACCAAGACGGCGAGGATGCAATCTTGATTGCCGTGGCCGATAATGGCGTGGGCATGGATGAGGGTACCGCCGCCAGACTGTTTGACGAGCGCTCTGCCCGTCCCGACGCCAGCTCTCCCCAGGGTGGCGGCGCCGGTGTGGCCATGCACAATATTTCGGAGCGCATCCATCGCTTTTATGGGCCGCACTCCTATACGCGTGTCGAATCGGCGCCGGGCAAGGGCACCAAAGTGCTCCTTCATCTTGATTTGTCAGAGAGCATCTTTGACATTCAAGAGTAAAATAAAAGGCTACGGGCTCAACGTCATGCGACGGATGCCCGGCGTAGTTAGTTGACGAAAGGTTTTATCCCTATGCTGCGTGCGATGATTGTGGATGATGAGGCGCCGGCTCGCTCGGAGCTTCGCTTCCTGCTCGAGCAAACGGGCAAGATCGGCACGATCACGGAGGCGTCGAGCGTCCGCTCCGCCATCGAGATGCTTATGGAAAGTCGCGTGGATGTCGTGTTTCTCGATATCTCGATGCCCGGTGCCTCGGGCCTGCAACTTGCCGAGGCGCTGCATAAGCTCAAAAATCCGCCGGCGATCGTGTTTGTGACTGCGTATAGCGACCATGCGGTCGAGGCATTCGACGTGGATGCCGTCGATTATCTGATGAAGCCGGTCGAGGAAGCTCGCTTGGATCGCGCGATCGAGAAGGTCATGCAACGCGCCAAGCCGGTTACGGACAGCAAGGTGACCATCGAGCGTATCCCGGTGGAAAAGGGCGGCCGCAAGGTGCTCATTCCCGTGGACGACATTCGCTTTATCATGGCCAAGGACGATTACTCCTGCATCTATACCGTCGATGATCGCTTTTTGTCGACGACCTCGCTGGCGCAGTTTGAGGCCAAGCTCTGCGATTTTGGCTTCTTCCGTGTTCACCGCCGCTATATCGTCAACTTGGCGTGCGTCACGGACGTTGAGACGGTGCCCTCGGGCGCCATCCAGCTGGGCATTACGGGCGTCGACGAACGCGTGCCGGTTTCGCGCCGCCGCGTCGTGCCGCTCAAGAAGGCCCTGAGCCTCTAGCACACTGGCCCCGCAGCCCTGTAGACCCATCGTCTGCGGAGCCGTGGGGCCTTTTTGTATGTATCTGCCGAATCGTTTTATGCGGAAGGGATCCCATGAACAGTGCAAGCGCCAAGCGTATCGACATCATCTCGGACACCCACGGCTATTTATCGCCTGCGCTCCTGGACGAGCTTGAGGGCGCAGACCTGATTATCCACGCCGGCGACCTTACGTCAGAGATGGACTACGAGCACCTATGCACCATCGCCCCCGTGCGGGCCGTACTGGGCAACAACGATTACTACCGCGACTACGGCCCCGATGTAGACCGTCTTGCGCTCTTTACTTACGAAGGCCTCAAATTCGCCGTAGCCCACTACCGCGAAGACCTTCCGGTGGGATCCGTGGACGTAGCCATCAACGGCCACACCCACGTAACCAAAGAAGCCCAAGTGGGCCGTTGCTTAGTCCTCAACCCGGGCAGCGCCAGCTACCCCCGAGGCACCCGAGGCCCCACCATGGCCAGAATGCTCGTCAAAGACGGCAAGATACTGACCACTAAGTTTATTGACTTGGACTAACCGCAACAAAAACGGGGGATGCACAACGCATCTCCCGTTTTCTTTGAGCCAAAGGCAGAGTCCCAACAAGAATCTAAGACAACCCAGCCCCGGAGACCCTCCCGGAGGGACCGAAAAATTTTTTCAAAAAAGTTGTTGCGCGCCGGACAGACTTCTGTGTATACTAATCCCCGCAGCGCACGCGAGCGGAAACAAACGCGAACGTCTGCCTGGGGAGTTAGCTCAGTTTGGTTAGAGCGCCGGCCTGTCACGTCGGAGGTCGCGGGTTCGAGCCCCGTACTTCCCGCCAACGCAATTAAAGCCACGTCTTCGGACGTGGCTTTTTGCGTTTGATACACTTTGTTTCGATAGAACGATCGCCCTGAGGCATCTTTGCCCAGAATCTCCGCGCCTTCGGGAACGCAAGTAAAATCCAATAAGCATATCTGTCTAAACAGCAGCTTTGTTGCGCAACACCTGTTCAACGAGACAGGGGGTTAGGTTATACTAAATTGCACTGTGCGCCGCATCTGATACATTTCGCTCCAAGCGCGGCACTCAGTGGATATCCGATTTACCATTTGGATGTCCTGGCGGTCATTTAGCGTCTCGACACAAGCTCGGCCCCGGAGCTCGTTCGAGCTGTTCGTATTCCTTGAAAGGGGAAAAATGGACATATCGAGGAAGACTGATTACGCCCTTCGTATGCTGGCGATGCTTGCCGAGGATCCGGAGTGTTTGCTTTCTGTTCGCACCGCTGCCGAAGAGGTCAATGTCCCGTATTCGTTTGCCCGCTCGATTCAGCACGGTTTGGTCCAGGCCGGTATTGTGGAGAGCCTGCGTGGCGTCCACGGTGGCATGCGTCTCAAGGTCAGTCCGGACGACGTTACCATTCGTCAGGTCGTCGAGGCCGTTCAGGGCCCTATGGTTATGAATGATTGCACCGCACCCGATGGCGACTGTGCGCGCATGGGCACGTGCTGCTATCATCCCCTGTGGGCCGGAGCTCAAGCATTGATGCGCGACTACCTCGATTCCGTTTCGCTCGGCGACATCGTCGCTCACCGCCAGTTCCCGGCCGTCGATCCCAAGTTCGCCGACCGCGAAGCGTTTCCCGAGTACGCCACCTGTGCGTATACATGCCGGGAGGAATAGCGCCGCATAAGGAGCATAGATATGATTCAGGACCCCTTTCGTTCGATGATTCGTTCGGAAGGGGTCCTGCGTTATCGCGACCTTCCGTGGCGCCGCACGCGCGATCCGTACATCATTTGGCTTTCCGAGGTCATGTTGCAGCAAACACAGGTGCCACGCGTGGAGACGCGTATGCCGGCGTGGCTCGATCGCTTTCCGACCGTGCAGGCGCTTGCCCAAGCCGCGCCTTCCGATGTTTTGGACGCTTGGCAGGGCATGGGCTACAACCGACGCGCTCTGGCGCTCCACAAGGCCGCTCAGCGCGTTGTGGAGGACTGGGACGGTGAGTTTCCGCGTGAGACGCGTGACTTGGTCGCTCTGCCTGGTATTGGCCCGGCAACGGCGCAAGGTATCCGGTCGTTTGCGTTTGACCTTCCAGGCGTGTATCTGGAGACCAACGTGCGCACGGTCTTTCTGCATCACTTCTTTCCCGATGTATCGGCTGTTCCCGACCGCGAGCTGGTGCCGCTGATTCAGGCGGCCTGTCCGGCGGTCCCCGGTGCGGCGACCGACGAGATCGCTCCCTTTGCCGTGCCGCTCGATGATGCCGACACGCCGCGCGCGTGGTATTACGCGTTGCTGGACTACGGCGCATATCTAAAAAAGACGTTGCCCAATCCGTCCAGGCGCTCGGCGGGCTATAGCCGTCAATCAAAGTTTGAGGGCTCACGTCGCCAAAAGCGCGCGCATATCGTGCGCATGTTGCTGGCAGCGCGCGATGGCCAATCGGCGGGGATTACGCTTGCTGATACCGTGGTGGGCGTTAACGATATGGAAGCGGCGGCTGGGCGCGGGCCGGTCGAGCGCGAGCTTGTCGCGGGCATTCTGGCCGACCTGGAGCGTGAGGGCTTTTGCCGAGCCGAGGGCGATCGCTGGCTGAGCATTTAGCCCGTGGAAATCTGAAGAACAGGATTGTAAGGTTTAGATTTCCGACATGAGGGCATCCTAAAGACGAGGCCGCTCGAAGCCTACGGGCGGCATGCGTTGAAGGGAAGTACACCTATGGATTTTGAGAATTCCCAAACCAAGAAGAACCTCGAGACCGCTTTTGCCGGTGAGTCCCAGGCACACACCAAGTATCGCTACTATGCCTCCAAGGCAAAGAAGGACGGCTACGTTCAGATCTCGAACATCTTTGCCGAGACGGCTGGCAACGAGTCCGAGCACGCCAAACTGTGGTTTAAGTATCTGCACGATGGCGCCGTCCCCGATACCCTGGACAATCTGCGCGATGCCGCCGCGGGTGAGAACTACGAGTGGACCACGATGTACGACGAGTTTGCCAAGACCGCCGAGGAAGAGGGCTTTGCCGAGATTGCCGCAAAGTTCCGTGGTGTCGCCGCCGTCGAGAAGGCCCACGAGGAGCGCTACAACAAGCTCGTCGAGCGCATCGAGTCGGGCGAGGTGTTTGAGCGTGAGGGCGTAAAGGTGTGGAAGTGCCTGAACTGCGGGCACCTGCATGTGGGTGCCGAGGCGCCTGAGGTGTGCCCGGTGTGCAACCACCCCAAGGCGTACTTTGAAGAGCAGGTGGTGAACTACTAGCGCTTGGCGCTGGCTGCTGCGGAGCGCAGGGCGGGGAAATACCTTTCCCTCTCGCTCACGGCTTCGCAGAGTCGCGCGAGGCAAAGGTATTTCCCCGCCTTGCGCTCCGGCGTTGGGTCGTCGCGTGCTCGATACAGAAAAGCTGATAAAAAAGGTTGTGTGCCGCCCCTTTTTGGGGCGGCACGTTTTTGTGGGGTCCCGGTCTCCACAATTTTCGTCAAGCTATTGGTTAGATTTTGGTCAGTTGGCGTAAGGGTGGAAGGCCAAAAGATTGTTGGCGAAAAAAGCTCAGAGAAAGTGCTGGTAGGGGAGTTGTTGAGCTTTTCGACAGCTTTTGAGCAAAAGAAACTTTGTGGCTATTGCCGGCGATTGCGTTGTCGCGGTCATGGCGGTGCGGGATGCTGGTCGTAAGCGTCGAATGCTCCGATTTTGGAGGCCAGCATGGATCTGTTTCTTGAGACTCCGCAGCGACAAGCTGAGCGCATGCTGCGTCAGCAGCAACGACTCATGGAGATGCAAATGCAAGGGGCGGCAGCCCAGACCTTTGCGCAAAATGTCGTGCCCGCTGCTGTACCTGCAGCTGTGCCCGGGTGTGAATCGGCGCCAGAGGCCTATTCCGTACAGCAGGATTCATATGCACAGGAGCTCGCGTTCGATAAACGTCGTGCGCGTCACCGTCGCTGGGCCCAGCGCCTGCGTACGCTGGCGATGATCGTGCTGATTCCGCTGGGGCTCGCGACAATCTTCTTGGCCTCATATGCCCTCACGTGCATCCTCAACGGCGCCTCGCCCAATGAGGTACTTCAGCACTTGGCAGCTCTTGGTCAGCGCTTGGGGGATGTCGCAGCAACCATCCGCGCCAGCTGGGAGAGCTAGCGGACCAGCACCCATAGCGCAAAGGTAACTTGTCTGCGCTCGATTGGACATGAGCTGCGTTTGACAGGGTAAGATTGATCGCGGTTTTGATTGGTGCTCGATTGGGTTTGTTGGGCGGAGTTTATGTCTGCTATTGATATTGTGCTTGTTGTGATCGCCTTGGTGGCGGTGGGGGTTGCTGTGGCTTGCGCCCTCCAGCTCAAGAGCCTGCGTGCCGAGTTGCGGGAGCGTGGCGACAGTAGCGCGGAAACGCTGGCAGCACTCGAGCAGGCCAACAACGCGCTCGATGCCCTGAACGTCGCGCTGGCCGAAACACGCCGCACGGCCAATGCCATCGCGCAGCAGCAGACGACCGATGCGGCCGTGGAGCAGCAACGTTACCTGGCCATCGCACGCGAGTTCTCGCAAGCTGGTGACCGGATGGATGACCTGCGCCGTGAGACGGCCCAACAGCTCGGCGCCAATCGCGAGGGCATCGAGCATCGCCTGGACAAGGTGCGCGAGACGGTCGATGCTCAGCTGGGCGCCATCCGCAAAGACAACAACGTGCAGCTCGATCAGATGCGCGCGACGGTGGACGAGAAGCTCTCTCGCACGCTCAACGACCGTCTGTCTGCATCGTTTAAGCAGGTGAGCGACCAGCTCGAGGCCGTGTACAAGGGCCTGGGCGACATGCAATCTATCGCCACTGGCGTGGGCGACCTTAAGCGCGTGCTGGGTAACGTCAAGGCGCGCGGCATTTTGGGCGAGGTGCAGCTGGGCGCGATCCTGGCGGATATCCTCACACCCGATCAGTATCTGGAAAACGTTGCCACCAAGCCCGGCGCCTCGGAGCGTGTTGAGTTTGCCGTCAAGCTGCCGGTAGACGAGGGCGACCCCGTACTGCTGCCGATTGACTCCAAATTCCCGGGCGACGCGTACGAGCATCTGCTCGATGCCCAGGAGTCGGGCGACGCGGATGCCGTCGCCGCCGCGCGCAAGACGCTTGACGCTATGGTCAAGCGTGAGGCAAAGGACATCTGCGAAAAGTATCTGAGCGTGCCCGTGACCACCAACTTTGGCATCATGTTCGTTCCGTTTGAGGGGCTGTACGCTGAGGTCGTCAGCCGCCCCGGGCTTATCGAGACCCTGGGCCGCGACTATCATGTCAACGTTGCCGGCCCTAGCACCATGGCGGCCATTCTCAACAGCCTGCAGATGAGTTACCAAACGTTTAAGCTGCAAAAACGCACCGACGATGTACTGCGCGTGCTCTCCGCTGTCAAGGCCGAGCTGCCGCGCTATCAAAAGGCGCTGCGCCGCGCCCAGCAGCAGATCGAGACCGCGGGCAAAACGGTCGAGGGCATCATTACCACGCGCACCAACGTCATGGAGCGCAAGCTCAAGGACATCGACGCGCTGGAAGACGCCGACCAAGCCGATGAGATCTTGGGGCTCACGCCCGCGGGCTTTCCCACAGACCAAGAAGACGAGGACTAATTGCAACAAGACGGCGGGGCGCCGGCGCAAACGCGGATGCCCCGCTGCTTTTCGCATCGTGCTTGCCTGAAGTGCGCTTCAATGTGCAACAATGGCGTTTCGCCCTATCAGACGCGAAAGGAAGCCCATGTCTCAGAGAAGCACCAGCCCGCTCAAACGCTCCACCGTGCGCCGCACGCTACAGCGTTTTTGGGATGTCACGCGCACGCAGCCGCTGATTGTCTTTCTCTCGGTGTTCTCGTCGGCGGGCTACATCTTTTTGCTGACGTTTGCCAATACCTATGTGATGGCCCTCATTGTCGACCGCGTTCAAGCCGGTCCCGTGGCGGGTAACCAGGTGTTTGAGGTCTTCGGTCCCTACATTCTGGCGCTCGTGCTCGTCAACCTGGTGGGCCAGATCCTCTCCAAGCTGCAGGACTACACCGTCTACAAGCTCGAGATCGCGGGCAACTATCACCTGGCGCGCCTGTGCTTCGACACACTCTCCAACCAATCCATGACATTCCATACCAGCCGCTTTGGCGGATCGCTTGTGAGCCAGACAAGCCGTTTTATGAGCGGCTACACCGGTCTGGTCGACGTGACGGTGTATTCGCTCATCCCCACCATCACCTCGGTCATCTGCACCGTGGCCGCACTCGCCCCGGTGGTGCCGACGTTTACCGTGATCCTGGTGTGCATCATGGTCGTCTACATCGCGTTTGTCTGGCTTATGTACAAGCGCATCATGCCGCTTTCGGCCGCGACGTCCGCCGCGCAGAACAAGCTCTCGGGCGTGCTCTCCGACGCGGTCACGAACATCTTGGCCGTCAAGACCTGCGGGCGCGAGGACTTTGAACGCGATCTGTTCGATACCGCCGACCGCGCCGCGCGCGACGCCGAGACGGTCTCGATGCACGCCATGATGCAGCGCAACTTTACGACCTCGGGCCTTATCGTCATCACCATGGCCGTGGTGAGTGTGTTCGTGGCGGGCGGCAATGCGTGGTTTGGCATCTCGGCCGGCTCGCTCGTCATGATCTTTACCTACACCTATAACCTCACCATGCGCCTGAACTACGTGAGTTCCATGATGCAGCGCATCAACCGCGCTTTGGGCGATGCGGCCGAGATGACGCGCGTGCTGGACGAGCCGCGTTTGGTGGCAGACGACCCGGACGCCTCTGAGCTCAAAGTGACCGAGGGCGCGATTGATTTTGAGCACCTGAGCTTTGCGTACCGTGACGCTGCGGCGGGCGAGAAGGTGTTCGATGACCTGACGCTTCATGTAGCGGCGGGCCAGCGCGTGGGCCTGGTGGGCAAATCGGGCTCGGGCAAGACGACGCTCACCAAGCTGTTGCTGCGCCTGGACGACGTGCAGGGCGGCCGCGTGCTCGTGGACGGCCAAGACGTCTCGCGCTGCACGCAGCAGAGCCTGCGTCGCCAGGTTGCCTACGTGCCGCAGGAGGCGCTGCTGTTCCATCGCTCCGTTCGCGAGAATATCGCCTACGGCCGCCCCGACGCCACCGACGAGCAGGTCTGCGAGGCCGCGCGCCTGGCCAATGCCCTGGAGTTTATCGACCGCTTGCCCCGTGGCTTTGACACCATGGTGGGCGAGCGCGGCGTCAAGCTCTCGGGCGGCCAGCGTCAGCGCGTGGCTATCGCCCGCGCCATCCTCACCGACGCGCCGATTCTGGTGCTCGACGAGGCGACCTCTGCCCTCGACAGCGAGTCCGAGGCGCTGGTGCAGGAGGCGCTCGAAAACCTGATGCATGGACGTACCTCCATTGTGGTGGCGCATCGCCTGTCCACCGTGGCGGCGCTCGACCGCATTGTGGTGTTGGCCGATGGTGAGATTGTCGAGGACGGCACGCATGCGCGGCTCGTCGAGGCGGGTGGCGAGTACGCGAGTCTGTGGAGCCGTCAGACCGGCGCATTCTTGGAGGCGTAAGCGTCTCGGACGTGGGACAATTGTGCCCATAAGTTTATTGTGCCGTTGAGCCGAGGAGTCGTTATGCCACGCGAGACCAATGCCGCCAAGCGCGAGCGCGCCATCGAGGTGTGTGAGCGCCTCAACCGTCGCTATGGCCCGGTCGAGTGCTTTTTGGACCACGAGAATCCCTTCCGCCTGCTGATCGCGGTGCTACTCTCGGCGCAAACGACCGACGCGCAGGTCAACAAGGTGACGCCGCGGCTGTTTGCCCAGTGGCCCACGCCCGAGGCCATGGCCGGGGGGAGCGTGGCTGACGTGGCGGACACCATTAAGTCACTCGGCTTTTATAAGAGTAAGGCCAAGCATGCCGTGGAGGCCGCGCAGATGATCGTTGCTGACTACGGCGGCGAGGTACCGGCCGACATGAAGGAGCTTGTAAAGCTGCCGGGCGTGGGGCGCAAGACGGCGAACATCGTGCTCAACGTGGGGTACGGCATCGTGGAGGGCATCGCGGTGGATACGCACGTCAACCGCATTGCGCACCGCCTGATGCTGAGTCCCAAGACGCATGCCAAGGAGCCGCTCAAGACCGAGCAGGATCTGCTCAAGATTTTGCCGCACGAGTATTGGGAGTCGGTCAACCATCAGTGGATCACCTTCGGTCGCGAGATCTGCGATGCCCGCAAACCCAAGTGCGACGAGTGTCCGCTGGCAGATTTGTGCCCCAGCGTGCGCGTAGCGGGGTAGGGCGGAATGCATCTTCGTCTGGCGTTTTTTGCAGGGCCGGGTTTGCCCTTGAGCAGGAGTCCTCTCCATGCGCTACCATGACAATCAATAGTTTTGATGTACGACCCGCCGAGCCTGCCCCGGCGGGCTTTTGGCGTTGCGATGCCGGAGGACCACATGCTCATTCACCGTATAGCCGCGCAGCTCTACACTGCCGAGGCGCTGCAGACCGTCGAGGCCGGACTCGATGCCGGCGAGGACGTGACGCTGGCCGTGTCGCAGTCGGGCCGCACGCTCATGGCGGCAGCCCAGTTTGCGCGCCGCCCGCGTCCCACGGTCTATATCGTGAGCGGCGAGGACGCGGCCGATCGCGCCGCGCGCAGCCTGGCCGCCTATGTGGGTCTGGCGCATGTGTGCCGCTTTCCCGAGCGCAAAGACTATCCATGGCGTGAGCAGGCGCCCGACGACGCCGTGGTGGCCCAACGCTGCGAGGCTTTAGGGCGCATCGTGCGCGGCGATAACTGCATCATGGTCGCCTCGGCCCGTGCACTGCTGCGCTGCGTGCCGCCGGTCGAGAGTCGCTACTGGGAGTCCACTACTTTTGCGGTGGGCGAGGAGATTCCCTTTGACGAGGTGCCGCAGCGTCTGGTGGGCATGGGCTACACCAATGCCGGCGCCGCCGACGCGCCCGGCCTGTTCCGTGTGCACGGCGACACCGTCGAGGTGTTTCCCGCGCAGGAAAAGGCGCCCGTGCGCATTGAATTTTTCGGCGACGAGATCGACCGCATCCGCCGCATGGTGAGTTCAACGGGCCAGACCATCGGCAACGAGGACAGTATCGAGATCTTCCCGTGCCGCGAGTTGGCGCTCACCGACGAGGCGGTCCATAACATGCATGTGGCGCTCTATCGCGCCAGCCAGAGCGATAGCAAGCTGGCGGCGCTGCTCGAGATGGTGGATGCGCGCATCGTCACGCCCGAGCTCGACCGCTTTTTGCCGGTGATGTACGGCCAGACCGTGAGCCCGTTGGCGCACGTGAGCGGCAAGGCGCTTGTGGTCCTGTCCGAGCCGCGCTCGCTGTTCGATGACTGCCTGCGCGCCTACGAGGATATCGAGGCCCGTGCCGGCGAGGCGGGGATTGACCGTCTGGAGGGTCTGTATGTGCGCGCCCAACAGCTCGACTTTGGTGCTCAGCAGCGCCTGAACTACGTGAGCCTGATTCGTGCCGGCGGTGCGGTTACGGCAGAGCTCAAGATTGAGCAGCCGGCCATTGCGGGCTCGGACAATCGATTTATGACGCGCATTCAGGAAGTCGTGGGCAAGCGCTATGCCTGCGTGTTTGCCATTCCCGACCGCGGTGCGCGCGAGTCGATGGAGCTCACCTTTGGCGACGAGGGCATTACCTTTGAGGAGTCGTTGACGGCCGCGCCCGAAAACGCCGGCGTTATTGGCGAGCGCGTACGCGTGGCAACGGCGGATTCTGCCGACCGTGCCGCACGCCAGGAGGCCCATGCTTCCATTCACGAGCGTAAGGCCGACGCGCTCAACGCCCGCTCGCTCGAGGCGGGCGCGGCCCAGGCTGCCGCCGGTGCCGCCGTGCCCACCATCTCGCGCGGACGCGTGACCTTTGTGGATGCCGCCCTGCCGCAGGGCGTGGTGGTCCCCGACGCCAATTTGGCCGTGTTCTCGGTCGCCGACCTCAACGCTCGCATGGACGCCAACCGCGCCCGCAGCCGCCGCAAGGTCGATATTACGCAGATCACCTTCCCCTTTAAGCCAGGCGACTACGTAGTGCATGCAACGCATGGCATCGCGCTCTTTAGCGAGATCGCGCGCCAGGAAGTGGGCGGCAAGGAGCGCGACTACTTTTTGCTGGAATATGCCGACGGCGACAAGCTCTACGTGCCGCTGGAGCAGGTTGACCGCATTACGCGCTACGTTGGTCCCGACGGCGACAAGCCGCGCCTGACCAGGCTCAACACCGCCGACTGGACGCGTGCCACCAACAAGGCGCGCAAGAACGCCAAAAAGCTGGCGTTTGACCTGGTCGATCTGTATACGCGCCGCTCTTCGATTGCCGGTATCGCTTGCCCGCCCGACACGCCCGAGCAGATCGAGATGGAGCAGAGCTTCCCCTACGACGAGACGCGCGATCAGCTGGAGGCCATCGCCGATATTAAGGCCGATATGGAGGCGCCCAAGCCCATGGACCGCCTGCTGTGCGGAGACGTGGGCTTTGGCAAGACCGAGGTCGCCCTGCGCGCGGCGTTTAAGTGCGTGGATTCCGGTCGCCAGGTCATGGTGCTCTGCCCCACGACCATTCTGGCCCAGCAGCACTACGAGACGTTCTTTGAACGCTTTGCCCCGTTTGGCCTTGAGGTCGAGGTGCTCAGCCGCTTTCGCACGCCGGCGCAGCAAAAGCGCGCACTCAAGGCGTTTGCCGAGGGCACGATTGATGTGCTCATCGGCACGCATCGCCTGCTTTCGGCCGATGTGAACCCCAAGAACCTGGGCCTGGTGATCATCGACGAGGAGCAGCGCTTTGGCGTGCAGCACAAGGAGCAGCTCAAGAACCTGCGCGAGCAGATCGACGTGCTCACGCTTTCGGCCACGCCCATCCCGCGTACCATGCAGATGGCCACGAGCGGCGTGCGCGATATGAGCCTGATTACCACGCCGCCGACTGGGCGCCGCCCCGTGATCGTGCACGTGGGGGAGTACGACCCCGACGTGGTGAGCGCGGCGATTCGCCTGGAGGTGGGTCGCGGCGGACAGGTGTACTACGTGTCCAACCGCGTCAAGACCATCGATGACGCTGTGGCACGCGTGCACGAGGCCGCGCCCGAGGCGCGCGTGGGCGTGGCGCACGGCAAGATGAGCCCGCGCGAGGTCGAGGACGTGATGATCGAGTTCGCGACCAAAAAGATCGATGTGCTCATCGCCACGACCATCGTGGAGAGCGGCATCGACAACGCGACCGCCAACACGCTCATCATCGAGGACTCGCAGCGCCTGGGTCTGGCACAGCTCTACCAGCTCAAGGGCCGTGTGGGTCGCTCGGCCACGCAGGCCTACGCGTACTTTATGTTCCCGGGCGAGCTGCCGCTCACCGAGGAGGCCACGGCGCGCCTGACTGCACTTTCCGAGTTCCAGGACCTGGGCAGCGGCATGCGTATCGCCATGCGCGACCTGGAGATTCGCGGCGCCGGTTCGCTGATGGGCGCTGAGCAGCACGGCAACCTGTCGAGCGTGGGCTTTGACCTGTTTACGCAGATGTTGGGCCAGGCCGTGGCCGAGGCGCGCGGCGATGACGATGCCGGCGTGGAGGCGGCGAGCGTGGGCATCAACCTGCCGGCCGACTACTTCTTGTCCGAGGAGTACATGCCGGCGGTGGACCAGCGCGTGCTCGTGTACCGCAAGCTCGCGGCGGCTGAGGACCTGGAGAGTGTCGACGAGGTGCAGGAGGAGACCGAGGCCGCGCATGGTGAGCTGCCGCTGGCGGGACTCAACCTGTTCAACCGCGCGCGTATCCGTATCCGCGGCGAGCGCCTGGGGCTCGAGAGCGTCACGCTCAGCGGCGGACGCATCACGTTTTTGGGCGTCGACGTGCCCAAGAAGGTGGCCTTTGAGTTTAAGAATCGGTACGGCGCGGTGAACTTCCCCAAGAGCCGCAAGCTGTCGGTGCCCTATAAGGCGGGCGCCGGTGCGGGCAGCGGCCTGGGTCGCGGTCTCGATGCCAACGACGGCACCGGCCCCGTGGCAGCCGCCCTCATGCTGCTGCAGCAGCTGGGCGCCAGCGATGACGACTAATGGGTCGACGCTGCAAACGCCCCATTTGGGCAATCTGACCTCATCGAAAGGAAAGCATGTTCGGATACATCTATAAGAAAGATGTCGCCATGATCGCGGTTGTCCTGTGCCTTTGTCTGGGCGTGGGCAGTTTCTTCGATTATCAGATCTCGAGCGCGCTCTTCAATATCGGCAGCATGTACGGTCGCTTTATCGAGGCCGCTGGCGAGCTGCCGTTCGAGCTGACGGCGAGTATCGCGGGCGTCATGCTCGTGCGCGCGGTGCGTCCCGACTCCAGGGGGAGCAAATGGCTCGCCGTGCTCGGCATCCTCGTCAACGTTGGCCTGGCCGGCTACGAGATCGTCTCGTCCCTGAAGGTTGGCGGCAAACTCATCGCGGTTCAGCTGGTTCTGACGTTTGCATTGGTCATCGCGGCCAACCTCATCGCCTATCGCCTCACGCGCGACACCGACTCCGACGAGCTCACACGCTGGGCGCTGATGGTGCTTGCCGTGTGGGTCGCTCAGGCCATCATCCTCAACGTGATCGTCAAGCCGCTGTGGTCGCGCCCGCGCATGCGCGTGATCGAGGTCACGCCGGGGCTCAATTTTCAGCCGTGGTGGGTGATTGGCAATCCCGACAAGTGGAGCTATATCGCCGCCGGCGTGATCAAGGACGGCTTTAAGTCGTTTGCGAGCGGACACACGGCGCACGCGGCGATCGGCCTTATGCTCGCCGGGCTTCCCGCGGCGGCCTTTACGGAAAAGCCGTCGCGACGCCGCGTGGTCTTTTGGGTCGCTGCCGTGGTCGCGGCGCTCGTCGCCTTTGGCCGTATCGTGATCGGTGCACACTTTTTGACTGACGTGAGCTGCGGCTTTGCCCTGGTGTTGGCACTTGAGTGCCTTGCCGCGCGCATTGCCTATCCTCACGGCGTACAATAGCCCCACCTGAATCATCTGGCCGATACCTGGTAAGAGAGGATTGCCATGCTCGCGTTCAACAACGACTATTCCCACGGCGCACATCCGGCGGTGCTGCAGGCGCTCGTCGACACCAACATGGAGCCGCAGCCTGGCTACGGCACCGATGCGCACACCGAGCGTGCCAAGCAGCTTATTCGCGAGGCCTGTCAGGCTCCCGATGCCGACGTATTTTTGCTGGTGGGAGGCACGCAGACCAACGCGACGGTGATTGACATGCTGCTCGCGCCGTACGAGGGCGTGGTTGCCGCCGAGACCGGCCACGTTGCCTGCCACGAGGCGGGCGCCATCGAGTTTGGCGGCCACAAGGTGCTCACCATCCCCGGCTACGAGGGCAAGATGCACGCCGAGGATCTCGAAAACTATATCCAAGTGTTCTACGAAAACGAGAGCTGTGAGCACATGGTGTTTCCGGGCGCCGTGTATGTGAGCCTGTCGACCGAGTACGGCACGCTGTACTCCAAGGCTGAGCTCGCGGCAATCCATGCGGTGTGCCAGAAGCGCGAGATTCCGCTGTTTGTGGATGGCGCCCGCCTGGCCTATGCGCTGGCGGCCGATGAGTGCGACATTACCCTGCCCGAGCTGGCGCAGCTGTGCGACGTATTCTACATTGGCGGCACCAAGTGCGGCGCGCTCTGCGGCGAGGCTGTGGTGTTCTGCGGCATGCACGCTCCGGCGCATCCCATTCCGCGCATTAAGCAGCACGGCGCGCTGCTGGCCAAGGGCCGCCTGACGGGCGTGCAGTTTGAGGCGCTCTTTACCAATGGCCTGTATTTTGAGATCGGTCGCCAGGCGATTGAGACGGCTCAGGCGCTGCGCCGCGTGCTGCATGAGCGCGGCTACGAGTTCTTCTTGGAGACGACTACGAACCAACAGTTCGTGATTCTGCCCAACGAGGATATGGCCCGCATTCGCGAGCACGCCTCGATCGAGTACTGGGAAAAGTACGACGAGACCCGCACCGTGGTGCGTTTTTGCACCAGCTGGGCCACGACGCAGGAGGACATCGACGCGCTGGCTGCCGTCCTGTAAGTTGATGCAATGACGAGGGCCGCCTTGCGCTTGGGTTTGGCGCAGGGCGGCCTTTGCTTTTGGGAGAAGGGTTGTATGACCGAGATGTCCGAGCCGACGATTCGCCTGGCGACGCCCGATGACGCGCCGGCGTTGCTTGCCATCTATGAGCCGTATGTGCGCCAGACGGCGATTACCTGCGAATACGAGGTGCCGAGCGTTGAGGAGTTCGCCGGGCGCATCGAGCGTACGCTCAAGCGCTATCCGTATCTGGTGATGGAGCTGGACGGGCGCCCGGTAGGCTATGCCTATGTGAGTCCGCTCAACAGCCGCGAGGCGTACGACTGGTCGGTCGAGACATCGATCTACCTGGCGCGCGACGTGCGCCACGGCGGACTGGGTCGCAGGTTGCACGACGCGCTCAAGCAGTGCCTGGTCGCGATGGGCATCACCAACATGTGCGCCCTCATCGCCGTGCCGCACGACAAGGACGACGAGTATCTAACGCACAACAGTCAGGATTTCCATGCCCATATGGGGTATCGCCTGGTGGGTGCCTTCGACCGCTGCGCTCAAAAGTTCGGTCGCTGGTACGACATGTGTTGGATGGAGTTGGTCCTGGCCGAGCGCACGCCCAACCAGCCCAAACCAACCTGGTTCCCCGACCTCCTCGCCTAAAACCACCACGAAGGTGCCTGTCCCCTTTGTGGTGGTTAGCCGATGGGCTCGGTGTATTTGGCGCGGTCGGTGCGTTGGATGCGCTTGGAGACATGGAGCGGGCGGCCGTCGGTGTCGTAGACGTAGTCGGTGATCAAGATCAGCGCCTGCTCACGCTCAACGTTGAGCAAAAACGCCTCGTTTTGCGAGGCATAGCACACCTCAAAGGTCTTGTGCCCCTGTGCCGGCGCGCGATGGAATTCCTGGCGCAGCGTGGCGTAGAGCGAACCGTTGATATCGCGATCGATGAGCGACCCAAAGCTTGGCGGCAAATAGGTGGTCTCCAGACACAGCGGCGCATCGTCCAGGTAGCGCAGGCGGACAAGTTTGACGAGCTTGCTGCCCACGGTAGCGTCAAAGAACTTGGCCACGCTGCCCGTTGCCTTGGTAAAGCCCGAGTCCACCGTGCGCGTGGTGGGCTTCATTCCCTGACCCTGGACCTGTGCCGTGTAGCTCGAAAACACCAGGTTGTTCTCATGCAGTGCCGGCGTGTCGGCCACAAAGGTGCCACGTCCGCGCTCGGTGCGCACCAGGCCCTCGTCAACTAACACCTTAAGCGCGTGGCGCACGGTGCTGCGCGACAGCGCCGATTCGTCCATGAGCTCCATCTCGGACGGCAGCTTGTCTCCGCGTGCGTAGGTGCCGGCGGCGATGCGGTCACGCAGCGTACCCGCCAGACGCTCGTATTGGGCCAAGTTCTTTTTTGACGAAGTGCTCATGCGAACAACCTGTATCTAACTTGTATGCTTGGCTAATCAAGCATGTATCCAATACAACAATAAAATCGCTGGTAACGAGTTATCGAAAACCGCATCAGCAAAATTTCTAAGACAAATATAGCATACAACTAGTCGACATCGTTAAAACATGTATGTAACTTGTATGCCATCGACAGCATCAAACGAGAAGAAAGGCTGATGCACGATGACTACTCAGGAACAGGTTAAGGACGTCGTCTCCCAGGTTTTGGCTGACAAGGCAGACAAGGGCGGCATCAAGCGCGTCGTGTGGATCGGCGCCGGCGGATCCAACGGCGGCAACTATCCTGCCCAGTACTTTATGGAGCACGAGGCCACGCAGGTCGTGAGCTCCAGCTACACCAGCAACGAGTTCGTGCACGCCACGCCTGCCTACGTCAACGAGAACACCCTGGCCGTCGTCGTGTCCATGCGCGGCACCAAGGAGACCATCGTCGCCGCCCAGGTCGCCAAGGACCACGGCGCCAGCACCATCGCCATCTATGTTGACGAGTCCGGCCTCACCGAGGTCTGCGACTACAAGATCCAGTACGACAGCCTGGCCGTCGACGAGTCCTGCATGGGCCGCACCAACTCTGCCGTCGTGACCATGATCGCCATGGAGCTTACGCAGCAGACCGAGGGCTATGCCGAGTACGAGACCGCTATGGCCGCCTTCGACTTGGTCGACCCCATCTATCGCAAGGCCGTCGAGTACACCCGTCCGCTCGCAGCCAAGTGGGCCGAGCAGAACGCCGACAAGCCCTGCATCAACGTGATGGCTCAGGGTCCGCTCTTTGGTGCCGCCTACGTCTTTAGCATCTGCAACGTTCAGGAGATGCTGCAGATCGACTCCTGCACCATCAACACCTGCGACTTCTTCCACGGTCCCTTCGAGATCCTGGACAAGCGTACCTCGCTGTTCCAGCTCATCAGCGTCGGCCGCAGCCGCTGCAACGACGAGCGCGGCATTCGCTTTGTCAACCAGTACGGTGGTGAGCGCGTCTACCAGCTCGACGCCAAGGAGCTCGGCCTCAACGACATCAAGGACAGCGTGAGCGAGTACTTCAACCACCTGATCTTTGCCCCGATCCTCAACAACGTCTACATGCGTGCGCTCTCCGCCGTCACCCACAAGGACTACATGACGCGCCGCTACATGTGGAAGCTGGATTACTAAGGGATAGAGCGGCCTAACAGCCCAATACCCCTCATGAGTTGCGGTGGAATAGTTCCTGTTTGGGGGCGTGAAGCCTCTGTTTGAGAACTATTTCACTGCAACTGCTAGAGCGGCACTTGGGGACGTTCCCTTTCTGCCGGCAGTTGGGGACACTCCTTGTGTCGAGAGATTTCCCGTTCGCCGATTTGTGCCTTGAAAAATGTATATAACGACTATAACGTAGCATGAAACATATTGGAAATATACTGAGGAGGCTGCGTTGAAGAGGAGCAATCTGGGCTATGTGCTGGTGCTGATCGCCGCGCTTATGTGGGGCAGCATCGGAATCTTTGTAAACGGCATCTCAGCCATGGGCGTTTCGTCCCAGAGCATGGCTGCCTTTCGCCTGTTGTCGGGTGCCGTCTTGATGGCTCCGGTCTTGGCATTTATGGGTTGCCAGGGAGGTGCTCGTGAGGGAAAAGCCTCGGGTCCCATGACGCTGTTCAAGGCAAGCCCTAAAGAGCTCGTTCCCTGCGCGCTTGTCGGTATCGTCGGTTTAGCCGTCGCCAACACCTGCTATTACGAGTGTATGGGCGAGGTGGGCATGTCCACGGCCTCGGTGCTGCTCTACACCTCGCCGGTGTTTGGCGTCATGTTCGGCCGCGTGCTTTATCGCGAGGACGTGACCCTCAACAAGCTCGTCGCCATTGTCTTTAACATCGTTGGCTGTGTGCTTGCGGTGACCAATGGCGACCTTTCCGGTTTTCATTTTTCGGTTTGGGGCGTCACGTCGGGCGTGATTGCAGGCCTTTGTGGTGCGTCGCTCGCGGTGTTTAGCCGGATAGCAACCAAGACGGTCCACCCGCTGGCTGTCACGTTTTGGGGCTTTGTTTTTGGCGGTGCGGTTATGGCAGCTATCGCGGCTCCGTGGCCGGATGTCGCCGCGGCAATGTCGCCACAGCTGCTGCTGCTGTTCCTTGGCTTTGGACTCATCCCCACAGCCGTGGCTTACATCTTATATATGCAGGGTCTGTCCATGGGGCTCGAGACGTCGAAAGTTCCCGTCGTAATGTCATTCGAGACAGTCGTCACCGTGCTGCTGGGCATTGGTGTCTACGCCGAGCCCGCCGGCGCGATCAAAGTTCTGGGCATCGTTTTGGTGCTCGCGTCCATCGTGATTATGAACACCGACTTTTCCAAGCTGCGCAACAGTGTGTTTGTCGGTCATGTCGTTGAGAGCATGACCTTTAAGCCCAACGCGTGGTGGACGGAGAAATCGCAGGACATGGATCTGTTCCGCGAGCGCACGGGCATTGCGCTGGAGCCCACCGTGCAGGAAAGCCCCTGGTACTTCGTGCGATAGGGGGTTGCGCGCGGCGTCCGACCTGGGGTTATCCAGCCAGCGCCGGCCTACCCAAGACCATCGTTTCGATTGCGTTAAACCCGCCAACGGTCGTTTTTCACCCGCGAACGGTTTATATACTAATTATCAATATCCGCAACGTATAAGACGTTATAATGACCATAACGAAAAGGAGGAGGCAAGATGAATCAGATCATTCTCGCATCTCATGGCGGCCTGGCCGCAGGCGCCAAAGACACGCTCGAGATGGTTCTCGGCGACGTGTCGAACGTCCACGTCGTGTCGCTTGCTCGTGACGACAAGGAGCCCATCACCAATAAGGTGGACGCCATGATCGCCACGTTTAACGCGGACGACACCGTCTATGTGCTGACCGATATGCTCGGCAGCTCGGTCAACAACAACATGGTCGAGCTTTCCAAGAACGGCACGAAGTTCACGGTTGTTAGCGGTTTCAACATCCCGCTGGCGCTCACGCTCGCTATGAGCCCCGTCCCCGTCAAGGGTGCCGAGCTCGCGGCCCTCATCAACGAGGCCCGCACCGGTCTGACCAACCCCAACGCACCGGTCGAGGCCGCCGCGGCTCCCGCCAAGAAGGCCAAGGCGTCCCGTCACAGCTCCGGTCCCGCCAAGATCGTCCTCGCACGTCTTGACTACCGTCTGCTGCACGGCCAGGTCGTCTTTACCTGGACCACCAAGGTTCAGGCCGAGCGCATCATCGTCGTCGACAACGCTGCCGCCAACGATGACATCAAGAAGGGCGCTCTTAAGCTGGCCAAGCCCCAGGGCGTGCGCCTGAACGTCTTCACCGTCGAGCGTGCCCTCGCCAAGATGGACAAGCTCAACACCCTCGGCGAGCGCGTCATGTTCGTCTTTGGCAACACGGCCGAGATGCTGCAGTTCTGCCAGGGCTACAAGCTCGACGCCATCAACCTGGGCGCCACCGCCAACCACGACGGTGCCGATCAGGTCGGCGGCAAGGACAGCTCCGTCTTCCTCGACGCCACCCAGAAGGCCGACGTCAACCAGCTGCTCGACATGGGCATCAAGCTCTACGTCCAGCAGACCCCTACGTATCAGAGCGTCGACATCGACGCCAAGCTGTAATCAACCAGGCTTTTGCCTGACTGAAAGGAGAAGGGTATGAATACGTTCATCAGTGCGGTGCTCGTCGGCCTCGTCGGCGTGTTCTGCATGTGGGACTCCCGCCTGCTCGGTCGTCTTAACTTCGAGCAGCCTCTCGTTGGCGCTACGCTCGTCGGTCTGCTGCTGGGCGATGTGCCCACCGGCCTTGCCGTCGGTGCCGCCGTCGAGCTCGTGTCCATGGGCCTGGTGCAGGTCGGCGCCGCCGTTCCGCCCGATATGGTCCTGGGCGGCATCGTGGCCGCTGCCTTTGCGTGCCTGACCGATGCTTCCGCCGAGACCGCCATGACGATCGCCATCCCGGTCGCCGTCCTGGGTCAGCTCCTCGGCATCGTGTTCCGTTCCATCATCGCCGCCCTCACCCATGTGGCAGATAGCGCGATCGATAACGGAAAGTTCAAGACCGCCTACCGCATGCACATCTGCGCCGGCTCCGGTCTGTACGCCGTCATGTACTTCCTGCCGATCTTCCTCGCCGTCTTTGTTGGCACCGACCTGGTTCAGGCCATCGTCAACATGGTTCCCGAGTGGCTGTCCACTGGTCTTAACGTTTCGACCAAGATCATGACCGCCTACGGCTTGGCCCTGCTGCTCACCATGATGATCAAGAAGGGTATGACTCCGTTCCTGTTCATCGGTTTCCTGCTCGCCGCTTACCTCAACCTGTCCGTTATCGCGGTCGCTCTGATCGGTGTGTGCCTGGCTGTCGTCTTCATGGGCTTCAAGTTCAACGGTTCCCATGCAGCCGCCGGTGTCGATTCCGACTACGATCCGCTCGAAGACGACGAAGACTAAGGAGGAACACACTATGGCAACCGCAACCAAGGACGTGTCCCTGAACAAGAAGGTCAGCCAGTTCTTCTGGCGCTCCTGGGCCATCCAGGCCTCTTGGAACTACGAGCGTCAGATGAACATGGGCTTCCTCTACGGCATGGTTCCCACGCTCGATCGCCTCTATCCGGATGAGTCCGACCCCAAGCAGCTCGCTGCTAAGAAAGAGGCTTACCACCGTCACATGGCGTTCTACAACTGCACCCCGCAGACGAGCGCTTTTGTCCTGGGCCTCGCCGCCTCCATGGAGGAGGAGTACGCCAAGGATCCCGAGAACTTCGATCCCGATTCGATCAACGCGGTCAAGACCTCCCTCATGGGTCCGCTTTCCGGCATCGGTGACTCCTTCTTCCAGGGCACCATCCGCGTTATCGCCTTTGGCCTGGGTGTTCAGCTGGCTCAGCAGGGCTCCATCATGGGCCCGATCCTGGCCATGCTCATCTCCATCGTGCCCTCCGTGCTGATCACTTGGTTCGCAGCCAAGATCGGCTACCAGGGTGGCCACGAGTACCTGAGCAAGCTCCAGGGCGGCGACCTCATGGAGAAGCTCATGTATGTCTGCGGCATCGTGGGTCTTATGTCCGTGGGCGGCATGATCGCTACGCTGATCGGCGCCACCACCCCGCTGCAGTTCGCTGAGGGCACCGTCGTGATTCAGGACATCCTGGACGGCATGATGCCCCAGATGATCTCCCTCGGCCTCACCGGCCTTATGTACTGGCTCATCAAGAAGAACGTCAACACCGGTTGGCTTCTCGTGATCGCCATTGTGGGCGGCATCGCCCTCTCCGCGGCCGGCATCCTGGCCTAGTCGCGACCCAGCGCTTTCCCCCGGGGGCCTGCCTGGCATCCCATACCCCAGGCAGGTTCCCATTCTCAAAATGTGACAAAGGGACTGTCCCTTTGTCACATCCTCAACGGGCCGGCGACTCGGTCCTAACCACGGTAACCCTGCGAGCGTCCGGCAATGTGACGCCGCAACAAATCGAAAGGAATGTGTCAGATGTACGAGATCGACCTTAACCTCCCTAAGCAGATCGTCGCTGACGTCCTGTCCAACCACGAGATCCGCAGCGTCGCCTTCGTCGGCTGCGGCGCTTCCATGTCCGACCTTTACCCCGCCAAGTACTTCCTGGCCAACAACACGGACAAGCTGAACGTTCAGATCTTCACCGCTAACGAGTTCAACTACGACACGCCTTCCTGGGTCAACGAGCACACCTTCGTGATCACCTGCTCCCTCGGTGGCTCCACGCCCGAGACCGTCGAGGCCAACAAGACCGCCAAGAAGCACAACTGCCCGGTCGTCTCCCTCACCAACAAGGCTGGCTCCGCTCTGACCGTCGACGCCGACCACGTCATCGTCCACGGCTTCCACGCCAACTACGCTGCCAAGTGCGAGAAGCCCGGCTATGCCATCGCTCTTGCTCTCGAGATCCTTCAGCAGACCGAGGGCTATGACCACTACGAGGACATGATCACTGGCCTCACCAACGTTTTCGATCTCTGCGAGAACGCCGCTCAGCACTGCAAGAAGCTCGCCAAGAAGTTCGCCGAGGACTTCAAGGACGACAAGATGATCTACTTCATGGCCTCCGGTGCCTCCGAGAAGATGGCTTATTCTCACGCCGCCTTCCTGTTCACCGAGATGCAGTGGATCGACGCCGCCGCCTACAACACCGGCGAGTACTTCCACGGCCCGTTCGAGGTTTCCACCGAGGGTAAGCCCTACGTCTTCTTCATGTCCGATGGTGCTACCCGTCCGATGGACGCTCGCGCCCTCACCTTCCTTGAGCGCATGGGCGCCAAGGTCGCTCTGATCGACTCCAAGGACTACGGCCTGGCTGACGCCGTGCCCGCGAGCGTCGTCACCTACTTCAACCCGCTGCTGCACCTCGCCGTTATGCGCGAGTACGGCAACCAGATCGCCGAGGCCCGTCAGCACCCGCTGACCATGCGTCGCTACATGTGGAAGCTTTCCTACTAATCACAAGTAAGTAGACCTTACGGGTTGATTGAGAGGGGATGGGGTTTGCGCCCCGTCCCCTTTTTGCTTTGGGGGCGTGTCTGTCGCGTCGCAAAACACCAGATAAAACCTACCAAAATAAACCTGTCCCTTTTTGGCAGGTGGGAGGAGATGCGTATGATCAAGGCAGTGCTGTTTGATATGGACGGCGTGCTGGTCGATACCGAGTGGTTCTACAACCGTCGCCGCGTGGCGTTTATGGAGGAAAAGGGGTTCCACTTTGACGAGATCCCCGATCTTTCGGGGTCTAACGAGCCTGCCATCTGGAAGTCGCTGGTGCCCGACGATGTTGAGCTGCGCGAGCACTTGCGCGTTGAGTACAAGCAGGTCTACAGCCCGGTTCACCCTGTTCCGTATGCCGAGCTGCTCAACGAGCAGACGGAGCCGGTGATGCGCGAGCTGCACGAGCGCGGCGTCAAGTGTGCCATCGCGAGCTCGTCCTATCGCGAGCTCATTGACGAGCTGGTGGAGATTGCCGGTATCACCGACGTGCTGGACTACACCATCAGCGGTCACGAGTGCAGTGCATTTAAGCCCGACCCCGAGATCTACCTGCGTGCCATGGAGGCGCTGGGTGTGGAGCCTACCGAGTGCCTGGTTATCGAGGACTCGCCTTTGGGCATCGAGGCCGGCAAGCGCTCCGGCGCGCGCGTCCTGGCACTGCGTCCGCACGAGGGCGTCAACCTCGATCAGTCTGCCGCCGACGTTGTCATCGACAACCTGACCGACATCCTACCTGCCATTTAGGGACAGGTTTATTTTGGCAGGTTTTATCTGGGCAAATGCCGAATTCGCCGTGAAGGGATCGCTCTCTTCACGGCGTTTTTCTTTTGAGCGGCCTCACGGTCCTTCTGATGGTTGTCGAGAGAGGGTGAATTGAAGCGTCCTCTCGCGCTCCATGCTACAATCGCCGGCATGCCCCACAATTACATCTGCCTTCGAAGGGAGCCTACGTGGCGAACGCCATCGATCAGCTCACGGACCGCGTGCTCGTGCTCGGCCGCCTTACCATCGTCCGCCGCGCTATTACCGCTGTGGCGGTCACCATTTCTGCCGTTCTCCAGACATTTCTGATCCAGGCGTTCATTCGGCCCGCCGACTTGCTTCCGAGCGGCCTTACCGGCGTCGCGGTCCTGCTCGATCGCGTTACCTCGCTCGGTGGCGTTCACATCGACATCTCGCTCGGTATGCTCGCGCTCAACATCCCCGTGGCGCTCCTATGCTGGAGCGGCATTAGCAAGCGTTTCGTAATCTTCTCGATGATGCAAGTTGTGCTCTCATCGCTGTTCCTCAACATCTTTCATTTCGCCCCGTTTTTGGGCGACAAGATCATGCTCATCATTTTTGGTGGCGTGGTCTCGGGTCTGGGTGCTGCCATTGCGCTCAAGTCCGGTGCATCAACCGGCGGCACCGACTTTATCGCGCTGTGGGTCTCCAACCACACGGGTAAGACCATCTGGGGTGTCATCTTTGGTTTCAACTGCTTTATCCTGGCGATCTTTGGCTTTATGTTTGGCTGGGACAACGCGGCGTACTCCATAGTGTTCCAGTTTATTTCGACCAAGACCATCGACAGCTTCTATCATCGCTACGACCGTGTGACGCTGCAGATCACAACGCGCAAGGCAGACGAGGTCATGACCGCCTATGTTGACCATTTTCAGCATGGTATTAGCTGCGCCGAGGTCATCGGCGGATACAGCCGCGAAAAGATGTACCTGCTGCACGCCGTTGTCTCGACCTACGAGAGCCAGGACATTATCAAGCTAGTGTGCGACATTGATCCCGGCGCCGTGATCAATGTGTTTCACACGCTCGACTTTGTGGGCGGCTGGTGGGGCGGTCATGTCGACGAGCCCATGCCCACGGCCGTTCCCGATCCCGACAAGCCCGCTCGCATAGCGAGTCGTCAGGCGCGCCTCAGTGAACAGGACAGCCTACAGCAGGACGACGGCAAGTAAGGATTTGCTGTATGTGGTGTATCGTTTTATCAAACTGAGGTATCATAAAACTAGACGTTATATACGTATTAGTTATTTCGATATTTCGATAAGAGTGATTAGATATGCCTGCGCCCAAAAATGCACCGCTTTACCAGCAGATTTACGACGAAATCAAGGATGCGATCGAGAAAGGTGTTTATGCACCCAAGGAGCGTATTCCGTCCGAGCTTGAGCTAGCCGAGCAGTACGAGGTGAGCCGCATTACGGTGCGCCGCGCCGTCGAGGAGTTGTGCTCCGATGGCTACCTGGTTAAGCAGCAGGGCCGCGGCACTTTTGTTTCTACGCCGCACATCAATCGCCAGTTTCACGCCTCGACGCTGCAGACGTTTACCGCGCTGTGTGCCGACAACGGCATGAAGGCGGGCGCACATGTGGTCGATCGCCAGATCGTTCCGGCGCGCCAAAACGAGATGGAGTTCTTTGGCCTGCAGAAGGATGCGTTGCTGCTGCATATCAAGCGCGTGCGTACGGCCGACGGTGAGCCCATCTTTGAGGAGAACATCTTTGTGCCGTTTGACGCCTACCGTGAGCTGTTGACGGCCGATCTTGAGGACAAGTCGATTTTTGCCGAGGTCGAGCGTGTTGGCGGAACGCCGATTGTTTCGGTTGGCTACCGCACGGTCGAGGCCGTTCGCGCCAATGCCGAGCAGGCAGCAGAGCTGGGCATCGCCCCGCACGATCCGCTGCTCAATCTACGCGCCGGCTTTACCGGCCCCAATGGCGAGCCGGTCCTGATGGGTAAGCAGTACTACGTGGGATCGCGCTACGTTATGGTCATGTAGGGTTGGTTCCGCCGTTCTAACGAACGGCGGACCGGTCGACGCTGCGCCTTTGGTTACGCGGTTTTACCAAACCGCGTAACGGCTTGACGCTGCAAACCCGTCAGAGCGGCAATCTGCCTTTCAACTTCGGCGGCATGACCAGAAGGTCAATGCCGCCTAGTTTCAAGGCACCTTGCTCGCCCTGGCGGGTTTTCGCTGTCGTTGCCAAGACATCGGTCAGTCATTGGGTGTTCCTATAGTTTTGTCAACCGTCGGGGCTACTCCCGGTAGGGCACCCGGTCGCGCATCACGGCGTATATCGCCCTGAGCCGCTTCCTCGCGACGGCC
>NZ_CZAQ01000023.1 GCF_001404695.1 Collinsella aerofaciens
CCCATTACAGTCTGAAGTGGGCCACCGATAAATTTCGATGGCGAGCATTCGGCGCATTGCCTACGATACGGGCAAGCCCCGAGGGGCCGCCGATCGGGCGCCTCCGGATGGCCGTCTGCCCCTGCCCCGTAGAGGGCCCGGGGGGTGTTGCCACCGGGGGCGCTCGCCGCTCCGGACGACTGATAGGAAACTGCCGGGCGCAAGCGCCACGGCCAGGTAATGTGGGTGTCGCAGGGAGGGGTTCCGATCGGCCTACCGATTGGAGGATAACACCGTGGCACCACCTAGAATGCCGGAAGCCGTCATCGGGCTCGATGTCGGGAAATCGTCCCACTGGGCATGCGTCGCGACTCGAGATGGCGAGGTGCTGTTGAGCGCCCCCGTCGCGAACAGGGAGGGCGACCTGGACTCGCTGTTCGGCCGCTTCCCCGATGCGCTCGTGGTCGTCGACCAGTCGCGCAACATAGGCGCCCTCGCGCTCGCCCGCGCCAGGGCGGCCGGGATGTCGGCGGCGTACCTGCCGGGACTCGCGGCGCACGGGGCCGCCAGGCTCTTCGCCGGCGACGCCAAGACCGACGAGCGGGACGCGATGGTCATCGCGAAGACGGCGCTTGGCATCCCCGACGCGCTCCTGCCGGTCGGGGATCCGGGCCCGACGGTCGCGGCGGCGAGGGCGCTGGCCGCCCAGAGGAACTTCCTGACCTGCGAGAACACTAGGAATAAGAACCGGCTGCGCAGCATCCTGCTGGAATCGTGCCCCGCCTTCGAGGCGTTGGTCGACCTGTCCGGCGGGTCCCAGCTGAGGCTCATGGCATCCCTCGGCGGGGCCTGGTCGGTGGCCGACGCCGGGCCCCGCAGGGCGGCGGCGCTCACGCGTGGGGCGGCGCGCGGTAAGATCGAGGCCCTCGTCCGCTCGACGGCCTCCTCGACAAGGCCGGATGCGTCGGCCATCGCCGCCGAGGACCGGGCGGTGAGGCTGCTCGCGCGCAGGATATCCGAGAACTCGGCGGAGATCGAGGCGATCACGGCGGAGATCTCCGCCCTGCTCGAGGGCGACGATACCTACCGATGCCTCCTGACGGTGCCGGGGATCGGCCCCAAAACCGCTTCCGAGCTTGCGATCTCCATCGACATCGAAGACTTCCCCAGTCACGACAGGCTCGCGTCGTACTGCGGCTTGGCGCCGCGCAACCGCCAGTCGGGAACCTCGATCTCCTCGGTGACGGCATCGCGCCAAGGCAACAAGAGGCTGAAGAACCTGCTCATATTCTCATGCAACTGCCTTACCCGGACAGAGGGGAGATGGGGCGACTACTACACCAGGTGCCGAGAGCGGGGCATGTCGCACGGCAAGGCGCTCAAGGCGCTGGCGCGAAAGAGACTGAAGGTCATCTACGCGGTCATGCGAGACAGGGTGCCTTACGCAGCCTAGCCGAAACGCACCGAGCAGACTGAAGCCCACCGGCCTAATGGCTTGGCGTCAGCATGCCGCGATTCGGTCGCACGGAGAGCATTTCCCAGTTGACAAAACTATAGGAACACCCCCTGCGGTGGTCGTGCAGCAAGTCACGCCCGGAGCCGATTATCTCTGTTTTACGCCTCTAATTTGGTCAGGCGAAGCATCATATACTGCTTACTTGGGAGATCGATGCGGAACTTGCCCTCAAAGGTTCCGGGAAGCTCCTCCTCCGTCATGCCCCATGTGTCCACGACACTCACCCTGTATCGAGCGCCCGACTCGCCCTCAAACTCACGATACGCCGGACGGTTGAATCCAAAGTACATAAGGACATCGGCAGTCCCGCGGCCATGGTCGTTGGACATGCAGGTGACATCCCAGGTAAACGTACCGTCAAGGATACCGACCTCATCGGGCACCCAGTCAAAATCGGCCGGCAGCGCCTCCATGTAGCGACGGCAAAAGCCAATGCGCTCGGGCGAGTCGCCGTAGAGCTTGCCGCCGTGCGCCCACCACAGCTTGGGTCCGCGGTCGACGTAGGTCTCACCGTGGGTCACATAACCGCCACGTAAACTGCCCTCCCAGAAACGACGCACGAGCTCCTGAGCGGTCAGGTTGCCCCAACCCCAGTTGATGTTGCCCTCATAGCCGACCTCGTCGATCAAAACCGGCTTGTTATACTGCGCGCGCAGCGTGGTAACGTCCTCGGCCGTGTTCTTAAGGTCGCACCTCTGGTAGCTCACATGCGTAATCCACGGATGGCTGTGGTCAAAGATCTCACGGCAATTGTGGATGCTGCGCAGATGACCATACGGGTCGTTCGCCATGATGATGCGGGCATAGCGATCCCAGTCCTCGGCCGGCTTCCACGGCATAAGATCCCACTCGTTGGCAAGGCTCCACCAGATGTTCTTGTATGCCGAGAAGCGGCGGGCGACATACGTCAGGTAGAAAACATCCTCCTCGCGCGTCATACGAGAGAAGCCCCAGTCCTCGGGCTTGTCGTACGGATGAAAAACGATGAGGTCCGCCTGGATGCCCAGCTCGTCGAGCTGCTCGATGCGGTGCTCAAGGTTCTCCCAAAACGGCTCATAGAAGCGGTAATGGTCGAAATCGCCCTTCTCGCCCTCGTAGGCATACATCGCCGGGTCCTCAACGTTATAGTCGTAGAACTTGGGAAAGACACACATGCGGATCTTGTTGAACGAAGAGGTGGCGAGCGTCTCGAGCGTCTGCTCCTGCAAGGCCGTATCCTGGTTGGTCCAGGCATAGCAAGTGGTGCCAAAGGGCAGGTAGCGCGTTCCATCCTCGTAGGCAAAGTTGGAATCCTCGTCGGTAATGAACGGAGCGTCGTGGGCAAGCACGTCTTTTGCCAGCAGCACACGACCATGGTTGTCGCCCGTGGCAGGCACGGCCTCAAAAGAGCCGGCGGTACCATCGAGCTCGGGGTCGTTGGAACTCACCGCGTAGTTCCAGACGCCGGCGCTCTCGGGCATAAAGTTAATTCGGTAGCAGCCATTGCCCTTGTAGAAGCCATGGACCTCAAAGCTGTCCTGGCCATCTGCGCGGGCGAACCGTGCCGACAGCTCGACCTCGACATAGGGATTGCCGGCCGCGGTGCCCGTGAGCTCGAGCTTAAACACCTTGTACTGCTCGACGGTGGTCATAATAAGCCTCCAAGTTAAGCGATTGAATAGTCGGAGTCCGTCGGGCAACGCGAACGCTGCCCGACGGAAGGAAAGAGAGCGACGGATTACTTGGCGTTCTTGATGAGCATGATGAACACATAGCCCACGGCGATGAGCACGATGGAGATCGGGAACGCCATGAAATAGGAGCCGGTGGCGACAACGATTGCCGAGGTCACGATGGGGCCAAGGATCTGGCCGATGGTGTTGGCGATGTTGAGGATGCCCAGGTCCTTGCCGGCGTTCTCCTTATCGGGCAGAACATCGACATTGAGCGCCTGGTCGACGGAAGAGTAAATACCATAACCAAGTCCGGCCAGCAGCGCGAATCCGTACATGCCGATAACGGACTTAAGCAGCCAGGGCAGAGCGATGCCGATGCACATCATGATCGTTGCGACGAGGATGATGGGCTTGCGACGGCCGATCTTGTCGGAGATAGCGCCGGAGTAAGCGAGGCGACAAGCGACACGACCATGATCACGACGGACATGGAGGAGAGGACGGCGCCGGCTTCTGCCACGGGAAGACCGATGTACTTCTCGAGGATGTAGAGCTGATATCCGTTGATGCAGAAGTAACCGAAGATGAGGAGCAGGCGGCCAAAGAGCGCCAGATAAAAGTCGCGGCAGTTCTTGGTGGGCGGAACGAACATGAGCAGCAGCGACTTGAGATTGAGCTTCTCAGACTGCTCGCCCTCGTCAAGAGCGGCAGACTTCTCGCGCGGCCAAATGATGACGGCGAGGATGCCGGTCAGCAGCCAAGAGACCGTGCCGATGATAAAGCCAGGAACTGGGTTGGAGAGGAACTGCGTACCGATGATGGTGCCAATCGACTGGCCAGCCGTTGCACCGCCGCCATAGAATGCGGAGAGCGTGCCGCGCTTGTTAAGCGGAATGCGGTCGGAAAGCACGGCAACAGCAGGGGCAAGCATGCAGTTGAGGCCAATCTGCAGCACGCACCAGGAGGCGACGATCATGGGAAGTGTGGTCGCGACCGAAGTGCTCCAGAAAGCACAGCCGCAGACAAAACCGCCGAGAACGATAAACGGTGTGCGCTTGCCAAAGCGGCTGTGGCAGTGGTCGGAAAGCGCGCCGAAAACGAGATTTGAGAACAGGGCGAAGATTGAACCGACCGAGTTCATCGCCGCGAGAATTGCCTCGGGCTGACCAATATTAAGGCCGTTAAAACGCTCGGGGAACAAGACGTTGGAGCCGATCGTGCCCGACATCATCCACATAACGCCAAAGATAATAAAACCGATCATAAAGCGCCATGTCTCGGTTTTGGTCATGGGCTTTCCGGTGTCGGGGGCGATAGCGTTCTCGTCAATCGCTGCGGCGGTTTGATTTGCCATGGGATAGATCCTCTCTGTGATGGAATGCGCGAGGGCGCCCGTGCACCAAGGGTCAAGGGGTCAAACCCGCTGGATGCGGCGGCCGTGGAATGGGGTACGGCCGCTCGCGAGCGTCTGTTGGGCGTTACTTACTAACTAGTTAGTAACTTCCATGACCTGTATAGTACGCTTACTAAGTACTTAGTAAGCAATAAGAGCGGTAAACGGTTGTTTTGAGCCGCTGAACGGCTGAGGTAAGCTATGGGGGGTATACAAAAGGCATTTGGCGGCAATACTCGAGCCGCCCTAAATAAGGCAGCGCGATTTATATGGACACTCAGAAAACTCCCACACCCGCGGCAAAGAAGCGCAGCGCCGCAGCGCAGGAACGCCTTGACCAAATCGTCTCGGCGGCAGTGCGGCTTATCAACGCGCGAGGCTTTAACGGCATGTCGCTTCAGGCGGTAGCCGATGAGGTGGGCATCACCCAGGCGGGCGTGCTGCACTATGTGGGCAGCAAGCACGGGCTTTTGGTCGAGGTGATCCGTCACTATTACGACCGCAGCTCAACCTGCGACGATTACCTCTCCCTCTTTCGTCCTGGCGGGGCATTTGAGGACCAGAGACCCAAGATTCCCGAATACTGCCGCCTGATCGTGGCAGAAAACAATAACCAGCCCGAACTCGTCATGCTCTTCCAGATGCTCAACACCGAGGCCATGAGCCCGGAGAGCCCGCTGCATGAGTATTTCAACGACCGCTCGCGCGGCGTTATCGAGCCCGAGCCCGGTGGCAACTGGAGCGTTCCCGAAGGGGTCGACGCCAACGAGGCGCTCTCGTGCGCGCTGGCCGCGATGTATGGATTGGAAGGCCGTTGGGTGGCGCGACCCGACGAGATCGACTATCCCGCCGAGTGGTCCAAGTTTGAGGACATCCTCTTTCCCCTTCCCCTCTGGGAGGGCTACCGCTAAGAGCGGCGGTACGTGATTGCCATCACCGACCGTAACGACTATGTCGATATAAAAAAGGCCCGAGACAGCGCTCGGGCCTTTTTGCCATTGGTTATGTTGGGGCTGCGCGCTACTTTGCAGGTGAGACCACCAGGAGCGCGTCGTGCTCAAAGGGGTGTTGGGCCACGCGGATCTCGCCGTCCCCGTCGACGGACGCAACCGGCAGGTTGGCAACGCGCTTGGTCTCCAGGTCAAACGCCACAGCATTCCAGGCGGTGACGCCGCCCTCGAGCTTGAGCTTGACGGCCGTGGTCCTCGGCAGATAGACCACCACGCGCTCGCCCACGCGGGCCACGCGGATGGCCTCGCGCGCGTCATCGAGCAGCTCCTGCGCCGGAACCACAGCCGCCGCGTCGTCGCCAGCCGTGGCACCCAGGCCGCGCAGCACGTGCTCGATCAGGCCAAAGTCCCACACGCCCGCAAACTGCAGGCACTCCTGCCAGCGGAACGGCATGTCAAAGCCCTCGCCCAGGACGCTGCCACGGCTCTGAGAGGTCTGCCAGTTCCAAACGCCGTGCGCACCGTAGGTGATGCCCGCCGAAGCACCAGCCAGAATGCTCGACCACACGCTCGCGCGGCAGTCCTGCGCGGTAAAGCGCCAGTACACGTTGCGGCTCGCGCCCATCTGCTCGTAGCAGGGCTCGGAGTTGACCATCGGCTTTTTGGGATAGTTGGCGATAAAGTCCTGCGGCAAGCGCCAAGCCTCGGGCTGGCCCTCGTAGTTGTGGCCGGGCTGGAACATGTAAAAGTCCAAACGGTCCAGATACTGCGCCGGTATGGTGCGGTTGGCGCGGTTGATGTGCATGGTGCGCAGCGCCTCGGGCGCGCGCTTGACAACCTCGTCGAGCGCGTCCTCGTAATAGGCAATCGCCTCGTCACCGGCAAAGTCGGTGTCGCCCGTCACCACGTAGACGGGGTCGAACTCGCCCAGGTTCTCCACCACGCGCGCCACATGGCGGCGCACCTCGGAACGCGGCATGACCTCGGCGCCAGTGCGCTCGGCGATCATGGAGCCCCAGGTACCGGGCACGTAGTTACACCACATAAGCACGAGCGCCGGGCGAATGCCGTGCTCCACGGCCGCCTGGCACATGCGGCGGGCACGGTCCCAGTATTCCTGGTTGGGCGCGCTCCAGTCAAAGTGCACGCCATCCTCGCTCGCGTAGGGCCAGATGCCCAGGTCGGGCAGGCAGCGGTCCCACTGCGGCAGGGTATTGACCTGCAGCACGTTCATGCCCTGCTCGGCGCGGCGAGTCAGATAGTAGTCCCAGTCGTCCTCGGCAATGCTCGTAAATGCACTCCAGCACGTATCGGCAAACCAAAAGAACGGCTTGTCGTCGCACAAGAAGCCATCCTGGCGACCGTTAACGGTCAGTTTTCCCAAACTCATCTGCATGTCCTTTCGTTTGACAAAGGAGTTGCGAACCGCCGGGGGCTTTCGCGGTAGCCCCGCGCGAAAGCCCTCGGCACTTGGCAATCCCTCGCGGGCGGATCTCATCCGCCCCCAATCAGTCTACCTTGCAAAAAAGACCCCGCCGGGCTTACGCCTGACGGGGCCCTGTCGTGTAGGGGTCTTTTTAGACCGAATGGCTTGGCCTTAGGCCTCCATCTCGGCGAGCTCCTCCTTGGAGAAGCCAGTGGCAAAGACGACGGCTGCTGCGATGACAAAGGAGATTGCCATACCGACGATAGCCCAGACGGTGTTCATCTGTCCACCCTGCAGGTAGTTGGTGAAGACTAGGAAGTTGGAGGCACCGCCGGCCAGGTAGTAGGTAACACCCATGAGGCCGGAGAACACAGCGCCGATGGCACCGCCGATGAACATGCCGAGCATAGTGCGACGGAAGCGCATGAGGATACCGAAGAGCGCGGGCTCGGTGACGCCGCCGGCGATGGCGGAGATGACGTAACCGATGGCGAGAGACTTCTCGTCGGGGTTCTTCATCTTGAGGAAGGCACCGAAGGCGCAGCCCCAGACGGCGGCCATAGCGCAGTTGGTGGAAACGAAGACGAAGGGATCGTAGCCGGCAGCGATGATCTGAACCTGAGCGAGCAGGATGACGGGCATGTGCATGCCGCAGACCACGAAGAGCTGCCAGAAGGCGCCGAGGATGGCCATGACGATCAGGATGCCGATGCCGCCAAGGTCAGCAAGGCCGAAGAGGGCGTTGGCGATCAGCGTACCGATCTCGTTGCCGATCGGAGCGAGGACGATGAAGGCAATGGGGATCGTGACGATCATGGTGCAGAACGGCGTGAAGACCGTGGACAGCACGTCGGGCATGACCTTCTTAAAGAACTTCTCAACAAAGTACAGGACGGGCACCGAGAGAATGATCGGCAGGACGGACTGCTGGTAGTTGGCAGCGGCAATCTGGATGCCGTAGACGGAGATGATTCCGCCACCCTCCTGAGTCGCGACACTCACGACGGACGGGGCCATGAGAGCGCCGCCGAGGAGCATGCCCAGAACCGGAGAGGCGCCGAGCTTCTTAGCGGCGGCATAGCCCAGGTAGATGGGGATAAAGGTGAACGTGGCCTCGTACAGCGTGGTGTAGAGGAACGTATAGGTCGGATCGGTATCGGAGAGCACACCGAGCATGGTGGGGCCGAGGACGGCCGCGATGGTGCGGAACAGACCGCCAGCCATGAGCAGTGGGATGAGCTGGGTCATGGAGCCGGACAGATAGTCGAGGATGATGTTGGGCAGGTTCTTGAGCTCGAACTTCTCCTTGGGAGCATCGAGGTTCTCGTTGACGGCCTCACCCTGCTTGACGCCGGAGATGGCGACGAACTCGGCGAGCACCTTGGGCACGTTCTGGCCAATGATGACCTGGAGCTGGCTGCCGGCGAACTGGCAACCCAGAACACCCTTGACCTTCTTGATCTTCTCCACGTCGGCCTTGCTGTTATCCTTGAGCGTCAGACGCAGGCGCGTCATGCAGTTGGTGGCAACGGAAACATTCTCCGCGCCGCCCACGAGCTCGAGGACATCGGTGGCAATCTGCTTGTTATCTACTGCCATGGGACCCCTCCCCATATCTTCGTGTGCCAGCCCCCTTGGGCTTAAGCACGCCTTTGGCCCGGCGACTATAACCCCTTACGGTTGCCGGACCCTTGGATACGCTTTTGTAAACAAGGTGTTTACTGAACGTTTACAGGCTTTAGTTTACACGGAGCGCCTCATTTGTGGCAATTTTGCCGTCTGAAGTCCGGTGAACGGTAGGAAATCGGGGGTGAGCGTATTTAAATGGCAGAAGATGGTCTCTTTGGCCATCTATTCATATATAGCTCTTTACGTGGGCTTTTATTTTGATAAACACCTCGCTGACCTGTTACCTCATCAGCAGAAGCCCTGCTAGAAGTTAGTAAACATATGTTTAGTGGTTCATTGCGTGTTCAGTTTTGCCGTTTACCGAGTTTATCTGCTTGTTCTGCAATTCTGGATTAAACTAAACATGTTTATATTGTATTGCCGCTTATGTTTCGTGTTGGCGGCACAAGGGAGGCAGCTCATGGAACTCAAATCGTGTACCTACGCAACCGTCACCACCTTGGGCGACTTTGGCCCCTGGATCAGCAAGGTCGTACTCGACCTGCCCTGCACCGTGCGCGCCAACGATATCGACGCAAGCACCTTCCATATATATGTAGAGCGTCACGAGCGCACGGGCGAGGTCCTGATGCGCAAGGAGCGCGGCGCCGACCATGCCGCGCCCTCCGCGGGTTACATCGACATTCTCGCCGCATATCCGTGCGACGAGAACGGACGTAAGCTCGCCGTGGGCACCCATGTGGCGCTCGAGGTCGCCGAGCAGCGCCTGACCAAGACCATCGAAGGCGGCGTCATGGGCTCGCGCATGCTCGATGACCAGCTGCGCATCACGCAGCTCACAGCTCTTCCCGGCAACGACGGCGACGATCCCACCTGCGGCCTGGTCTTCGACACCTGCCGTGGCGATATCTGCCCCGCGCTCAAAGGCTGGAGCAACGCCACACAAAAGACCGCCGTCGACGGCATCGCGCTCGAATACGGCTTCTTTGAGCCCAGCTTTAAGGCCGAGGACTCAGCATGCTTCAACCCCTTTGCGCCCGAGGCAACGGTTGTGCCCCAAAAGGCCCCGCTCGTGGTGTATCTGCACGGCGCCGGCGAGGGCAAGGGCACCACGCAAGGCGAAGGCGCCACGCGTGCCTATATCGGCAACCGCGTCACAGCCATTAGCCAGGCGCAGATCCAGCGCTACTTTGGCGGCTTCGCCTGGGTGCTCGTGCCGCAGTCGCCCACGTTTTGGATGGACAACGGCGTCGAGCAGCTCGGTCACTCCAACCAGAGCATCTACTCCCCCGTGCTCAAGGCGCTTATCGACGAGTTTGTCGCCGAGCATGCCGACCGCATCGACACCGACCGCATCGTGGTCGCCGGTCTTTCCAACGGCGGCTTTATGACCCTGCGCCTGTGCGCCGACTACCCCGATTTCTTCGCCGCGGGCCTTCCCTGCTGCGCCCCGTGGTACAACGCCACGGACGAGGACGTGGCCGCGCTCGCCAAGACGCCGCTGTGGTTTACGCACTCCAAGGGCGACGAGCTTGTGTCACCGCAACAGACCGTGCTGCCGCTCACGGCGCGCCTGCGCGATGCCGGCGCCAACGTGCACCTCACCTACTTTAGCCATGTCGAGGACCTGACCGGCGTGTATCGCGAGGCCGACGGCTCGGCCAAGAAGACGTTCAACCACGGCGTGTGGATCCACCAATTCAACGACCTGTGTTATCAAGACTTCGACGGGGGCAACGTACTCATCGACGGCGAGCCGGTGGGCTGCTGGGAGTGGTCGGCCAGGGTCGACCGCTAAGCCCTCCCATCGCGGGGACCGGGGTTTAGTCTCGCAAACGTCCTCGGGCATGCATGGGCTGGCGCTTTGCGCTTCGCGCTGCGCCTGCCCATGCCCCCTGCGGAATGTTTGCAAGACTAAACCCCGGTCTCCGCTGCGTTGACGTTGCTGTGACCCTGGCCGGCCGCTTCTAGCGGGCCGCCGGGTCGGTGGCGATGGGGGCATGGGTCCTGTCTTGCCTTGCGCGTAACTGGCTGAATTGATTTTGATTGGAGCTGTTCCTATGTCCCAGAAGTTGACTCGGGTGATTGTTACCACTGATATGGAAGTCGATGATATGAACTCACTTGTTCATTTGGCTCTGTATCTCAACTTGCTTGATGTTCAGGCTGTGGTGTATACGGCTTCGCAGTATCACTTTCTTGGGGATGGGGTTCATACGCTCGGCGAGGTGAATTCGCATTGGCGGACCAAAGGGCGGCGCTCTTATGAGTGGGCTGTTGTGCCTCATGAGCCCGATCCGCTAGCCGGCGAGCTTCGTGAGTATCGGCCGTTTCCCGAGCATTGGATTGAGAGTCTCTGGAGTAATGAATATGCCCAGGCTTGGCCGCAGTTGCAGGCAAATGCGGACGCCGCCGGTGAACCGCCGTTTCCCACGCCTGCCCAGATGATCGAGCGTACGTTTGTGGGAAATGTTGCCTTTGAGGGTGATGTGACTGAGGAAACTGAGGGGTCTCGCGTAATTGCGCAGGCGATTCTGGATGATGATCCGCGTACGTTATGGTTGCTCAGCTGGGGTGGTATGAACACGATCGTTCGCGCCCTCATGAGTATTGCCGAGCGCTATCGCGCCACGCCCGAGTGGCCCGCCGTACAGCAGCGGGTCTATCAGAAGGTGCGCGTGATGGGCGTTGCCGATGGTGTGGGGCAGGATAACTCGTGGCTCGACCATGGGCGCAAGCTCTTTCCCGAGCTCATCTTTTGGCGTACGCCCTATATGTATGGCAACTATTTCGACGCCAAAACAGCTCAGCCCGATACGCTGCCGCTGTTTAAGGCTCCTTGGCCCGAGCAGAATCTCACGCAGGGCAACGGCCCCCTCATGGCGCGCTATATGTTCTATGGCGATGGTAAGGTCTACGAAAACGAGCCCGAGCGCTTTCAGTTTGGCAAGCATGCCCGCCTGGATTGGGGCCTGGACGGTATGCCCGCGGTGCAGTTTGAGCGCGGCGACTTTATGGCCGAAGGCGACAGCATGACCTATATTCCGCTGCTGCCGTTTGGCCTGCGCGGCATCGACGACCGCGACTTCGATACACTGCTGGGCCGCATGTTTCTTGATGGACACCCCGATGCGAGCGCGCCCGCCGGTTTTGCCGCCCTCGGCACGCCCGCAGACGACAATCTCAATCCCTACCTGCGCGCCTATCAGGAAGACTTTGCCGTCCGCGCGCAATGGTGCGCCCATGATCCGGCCATCTGCTCGCATCCGGCACATGTTGTCGAGGCCACGGCCGACCGCAGCGCCGCAGCCGGCGAGCGCGTCGCCCTTGCGGCAACCATCGTCGACCCCGACGACAAGGGCTTCGATGCACATTGGGATGTGGCCGTAGATCCATCGAGCTATGCAGGCGTCCAGGATTTGTCGATGTGGCAAGAATGCACGGTGGACACCGCTTTCATCGTGCCCGCCGACGCGCAGCCCGGTGACCGCTTCGTGCTCACCCTTACCGTGCAGACGCGCGCCGAGCGCCCCTGCACCCGCTACGCCCAGGTTGCCGTGACCGTGGCGTAGCAAGGGCAACGCCCACATTCGACAAAGAGTGTCCCCCAGGCGCCAAACGAGCGAGCGGGCACTCATTGGGGACGTACTTAAATGAGTAGTTTCACTCATTTAAGTGCGTCCCCAATGAGTACGTCCCCAATGAGTAGGAAAAATGGGCCATGTGTCCCAGTTGTGGAGACTCGTTGAGCCGTCTGGGTATCGTGAAAGATCGCGCACTCCCCCATCATCAAAAGTGACACACGCTACCAGTTGATGGGAGGCAGCCATGGGCTTCTTTGACAAGATGTTCGAGAAGAAAGAGTGCGCGATCTGCGGTACCGAGCTGGGACTTCTCGGCAAGACCAAAATCAACGAGGGCTACCTGTGCAAAGAGTGCGTCGGCAAGCTCTCCCCCTACTTTCACGGCTATCGCTCCAGCACCGCGGACGATATCCGCGAGCAGCTCGCCTACCGTGAGGCCAATGCCGAGCGCCTGGCGTCGTTCAATCCCACGCGCACGCTTTCTGCCGGGCGCACCAACATCATGCTCGACGAAGACGCGGGCCTGCTGATCATCACTTCGCAGAGCCGCTGGCGCGACGCCAATCCCGACATCATCGAGTTCTCGCAGGTACTCGGCTGCGATATGGATATCGACGAGCATCGCACCGAAATCTATCGCGAGACCAAGGACGGCGAGCGCGAGAGCTACAACCCGCCGCGCTACGACCTGGATTACGACTTTAATCTGACCATCCACGTCAACACGCCGTACTTTACCGAGATCAACCTGCGCGTGAACGACTCCACCATCGACCAGCGCGGTTCCATCGAGTACCGCGAGGCCAAGCGCCAGGCAACCGAGGTCCGCGACGCGCTGGTGCAGCTGCGCCAGGAGACGCGCGACAGCGTCGTGGCCGCCAAGGCCCCCAAGACCGCAGTCACCTGCCCCTTCTGCGGTGCGACCACCATTCCCGATGCCAGCGGGCGCTGCGAATACTGCGGCGGCGCTATCGGCGCATAGCACCCGGCACGGAAAGGACCGATCATGGCCTTCGAGAGCGTCAACTATCAGTGCCCCGCGTGTGGCGGCCCCCTTCACTTTACCAGTGCCGAGCAAAAGCTCGTCTGCGACTACTGCGACTCGCGTTTTGAAGTCGAAGAAGTCGAGGCCCTCTATCGCGAGCGCCAGGACAAGGCCGATGCCAAAGCCGATGCCGCAGCAGCAGCTCCCAAACCCGCTGTCGATGATGCCGTGCAGGAGCTGGCCCAAAACGCCGGCTACATCTGCTCGTCGTGCGGCGCCGAGCTCGTGTCCGATGGCACTGTCGCCGTTACCACCTGCCCGTACTGCGGCAACTCCGCCGTGGCACCCGGCCAGCTCTCGGGAGATTTCTCGCCCGATCTGGTGATCCCGTTTAAGCTCGGACGCGACGATGTCATGACCGCGCTCAAGGAACACTACAAGGGCAAGCTCCTACTGCCCAAGAGCTTTGTCACCGGCAACCACATCGACGAGGTCCAAGGCGTCTACGTACCGTTTTGGCTCTACGGCGCCCACGTTGACGGCGAAGTGTACTTTGACGCGACCAACGAGACCGTAACCGAGGAATCCGACCGCACCGTCACGACCACCGACCACTACGATGCCTACCGTAAGGGCAATATCTCGTTTGAGCGCGTGCCCGTCGACGGATCGTCCAAGATGCCCGACGGCCACATGGATGCCATCGAGCCGTTTGACTACGACGCGCTGCGCCCGTTCTCGGTCGCCTATATGCCCGGCTACATCGCCAACCGCTATGACGAGGATTGCGAGACCTGCAAAGCGCGCGCCGAGCGTCGTATGGAAGAAAGTACGATCTCGGCCCTGCGCGAGACCGTCGTCGACGAATATGACGATGCCACAGTCGAAAGCAAGCAGCTCGACTACACCTGGGAAGACAGCAACTACGCCCTGTTCCCCGTGTGGATGCTTTCCACCTCGTGGAATGGCAAGAGCTACCTGTTTGCCATGAACGGCCAAACCGGCCGCATGGTCGGCGAGCTTCCCTGCTCCAAGCCCAAGCTCGCCATTGCCTCGGTGCTGTTCTTTGTGATCGGATTTGTTCTCTCCCAAATTCTCTTTATGGGCGGGAACGCCTTCGATCCGGACTACTTCGCCTTTGATGTCGAGGGCATCCTCATCAACATCGTCGCGCCGCTGATCATCGTGATTATCGGAGACGTGCTGCTGGTAGGCCAGCTCAAGACGGCCAACGAGGCCACCCACGCCGATGAGTATTGTGGCGAGCTCGACCTGACCGAGAAGCACGACACCTTCAGCCACACCGAGACCACCGTCGTCATGAAGGACGACAAGGACGATTAGCCATTCTGACCAATACCGCCCGGCCTTTGACGAGAAAGGAAGATCACCATGGGACTCTTGAAAGCTGGATTGGGTGCTGCCGGCGGCGTCATGGCCGACCAGTGGAAGGAATTTATCTATTGCGAATCGATGCCCGCTGATGTCTTGGCCTGCAAGGGCAGCAAGCGCACCGGCGGCCGTAGCTCCAACACGCGCGGCGAGGACAACGTCATCTCCAACGGCTCGGTCATCGCCGTCAACGACGGCCAGGGCATGCTCGTGGTGCAAAACGGCAAGATCATCGAGATCGCGCTGGAGCCTGGCGAGTTTGTCTTTGACACCGGCAGCGAGCCGAGCGTCTTCAGTGGCAACCTGGGCGACTCCATCAAGGAGACGTTTGCCAACATCGGCAGCCGCTTTACCTTTGGCGGCGACGCGGGCAAAGACCAGCGCGTCTACTTCATCAACACCAAGGAGATCATTGGCAACAAGTACGGTACCGCCTCGCCCGTGCCCTTCCGCGTGGTCGATAACAACATTGGCCTGGACGTTGACATCTCCGTACGCTGCAACGGCGAGTACTCGTACCGCATCACCAACCCGCTGCTGTTCTACACCAACGTGTGCGGCAACGTGACCGACAGCTACACGCGCGACAAGATCGACAGCCAGCTTAAGTCCGAACTGCTCACTGCCCTGCAGCCCGCCTTTGCCAGGATCTCGGAGATGGGCATTCGCTACAGCGCCATCCCCGGCCACACCACCGAGCTCGCCCGCGCGCTCAACGAGGTCCTCTCTGCCGACTGGCGTGATCTGCGCGGCGTCGAGATCGTGAGCTTTGGCGTCAACTCCATCGCCGCCTCGCAAGAGGACGAGCAGATGATCAAGGACCTGCAGAAAGCCGCGGTCATGCGCGATCCCACCATGGCGGCAGCCAACATTGCCAGCGCCCAGAGCGACGCGATGCGCGCGGCGGCGGCCAACCCCAACGGCGCGATGGCAGGCTTTATGGGCATGGGCATGGCAGGTGGCATGGGCGGCATGAACGCCAGCCAGCTGTTCGCCGCCGGCCAGGCACAGCAGCAGGCCGCCCCGCAGCCGGCTCCGGCACCCGCCCCCGCACCGGCTCCTGCCGCTGCCCACGCGGCCGGCACATGGACCTGCAGCTGCGGCGCCACCAACACCGGCAAGTTCTGCTCCGAGTGTGGCAGTCCCGCACCCGCCCCGGCACCGGCCAAGTGGTTCTGCCCCAACTGCGGCAGCGAAAACGGCGGCAAGTTCTGCAGCAACTGCGGAACGCCCAGGCCCTAGCCCCTCTATCTGGTAATTGGCGGGGGATCCGCCACCCCCGCATTTGCTTCTATGGGTTTCGTTCGATAAAGGAGGACACCATGAAGACAACGTTCAAAAAGTCCGTACTCGCATTTCTGACATGCGTCCTTGCGCTCGCCTTTGCCCTGACGGGCTGCAGCGGCGGCGGCAAAGACCCCAAGGCCAACTTCGTTGGCAGCTGGGAACTCTCGGGTGGAACCCTGGAGGGCGAAGAACTGACCGATGAGTACATGAAGATGCTCGAGGATTGGGGTGTGCACTGCGTCCTGATTCTCGATGAGGACGGTACAGGTGCCCTCGACCTGTTCCTTGAAGTCGTCGACCTTAAATGGGAGGCAAAGGACGCCACCACCGTAACCATCACCGCCGAAGACGAGTCGCATGACATGAAGCTCAAGGACGGCAAGCTCATCCTCGAAGAGGATGACGGCAATCTTGTCTTTACCAAGTCCGACAAGGACCTGTCCGGCACGGTGAAGAAGGATCGCGAGGCGGCCGAGAAGGAAGAAGAGATCGACGAGGCCGTCGAAGACGACGACGTCCAGAAGACTGAAATCTCCCCCGCCGTCACCGTTGCCGATGACGACCTGTGCACCATTACCATCACCGAGAAGTTCAAGGACGAGTGGGGCGACATCGGTTTTGTCGTCAACATCACCAACAAGAGCGACAAGGACCTGACCTTCTACGCCCCCAGCGGCAAGACCAACGTCAACGGCACCATGAAGGAACCCTGGTTCTCGGCTCACCTGATGCCCGGCACCAACGCCACTGAGGAATTCACGTTCTCGAACGGCACGCTCGATAGCCTTGACGACCTGGTCAATACGACCATCGGCATCGACGCCTACCTGACCGATTCCTACGAGGACGTTGCCTCCTACAGCGCAACCATCGCGTAACGGCACGTAACATCAGCCGCGGATTGGCGGACACATCCGCGCACACCAGACGGGGCCGCAGGAGATGATCCTGCGGCCCCGCCGCTTTATGCCGACAGCACTGCCCATACAAGCAGGCCGCCCGCCGTTTTTAGATGCGAAACGGTGGGCGGCCTGTCTTTGCGGCGCCGGAACACGGGTGAGCGCGTCGATTACGGGCGCTCCATGTTGGGAACGATGCTGCCCTCGGTCACCGCATGCACGGCCAGGCGCATGATGTTGTCGTAGCCGGTCTTGCTCAGGATCTCCGAGATGCGGCGCTTGATGGTGCCCTCGCTCATAAACAGCTCGGCCGCAATCTCGCGGCGGCTTTTACCCTCGCAGGCAAGGCGCAAGATCGACAGCTCGACATCGTCGAGGGCCGCCGTGCCCGAGAAGATACTCTCGGGCGGCTTGGGAAACGTGCAGTAACCCGCCAGCGTGGAGCGCATCACGGCGAACAGCTCGTCGATACCGACGTTCTTGTACACAAAGCTATCGACGCCCGCCTCGCGGGCCTGATCGACAAAGGTGATCTCGGGCATGCCTGTCATGATAATGATGCGACACTCGGGCAGCTGCTCCTTGATGCGTGCCGCCGCCACGATGCCGTTTGAATCGTGTTCGGTGCACACGTCCATCAGTATCATGTCCGGGCGCTCCTTGAGCGCGACACCCAAGGCCTCGGAGGCATCGGCGATCGCGGCAACGACGGTCATATCGGGCTGGTCGCCAACGGAGCGCGCCAGGCTCTCGCGCAGGATGGCCTGATCTTCGACAATTAACACGCGGATCATGAGCTTCTCCTTTGGGACGTGTCGTTGGCGTTAAGCGGAATGGATACCGTAAGCGTAAAGGGCGGGGTGGCGTGGACCTCTAGGCTGCCACCCAGATCTTGCGCGACATGCCTCATACCTGGGATTCCCGTTCCCTCGCGATACGATACGGGGGCCGGGGACCCGTCGTTAGAAATCGTCATGTGCGCGACGGCGTCAGCATCCGTCCTCTCCTGCCACAAGCGCACATGGACCCGATGCGCCTGCGCATGCTTGGTGGCGTTGGTCGAGGCCTCGCGGATAATCTGCAAAAAGGCGGCGGCGACACGCGCGTCCTCAGGCAGCGCACCCTCAACATCGATCTGCACGCTCACCAGGCCAAAAGCATGGACGATATCGCCCAGTTGCTCTGCCGGTTCGGTGTCGCCCCCGCTGCGCAGATCGGCAGCGATTGAGCGCAGCAGCGGGTCGATCTGCTCGAGCGACTCGTCGTCCAAGCGCCCCTCCTCCAAATAGCGATGAAGGATTGATAGGCGCTGGCCGATCACATCGTGAACGCGGGCGCGCATGCGCAGATAGGCCGCATTGTCGGCAACTTTTTTGACTTCTTCGATCTGGGCCTGGAGCTCTTGGCCCGCAAGCTCAAGCAGGTGGTTGGCCTGCGCCAGACGGTCATGCGCATGCGCATACTCTGTCACGTCCAGACCGATTATGCGCTCGAACGAACGGCCCGAGACCATAACGTCATCGCACACAAACAGGCGAATCTCGGCGGGAGAAACCTCGACCACCGCACGCGCCTCACCAAAGCGGTCCAGGTTGATCCGCACGCGGTTCTTACCGCCTTCGGGCATTTGCATGCTGAGCTTGCGCAGGTCGTTCCATGTACCGCTCATATCACCTAGGTCGGTGGGCATATGAAGCTCCACCAGGTTTTTACGCATGCAACGGTTCATGAGCAGCGGACGGCCCCTCGGGTCCAGATACAGGATGCCCACGGGAATCACGTTGATGGTCTCGATCGTCGAGAACGCGGTGATATCCTCTTGGCGGTTACGAACGTCCATCAAGAGCGCCGCGATAGAACGGAACAGGAAGAACGTTCCTTCCGCGATAAGGACAACGGTCCACGCCGAGCCCATAACAACAACCATTGGCGGCGTTACGGCGGCGACGAGCAACAGTTCGGCCAGCATGACGGGGCGACGATAGCGCACCATAAGCACCACGCCATAGGCAAAGATTGCGGCATTGAGCCACAGCGCTCCGCCCATTGCCCTGGCGCAAACGTCAAGCGGCGCCACCAGATACGAGCCAGACGACGCGAACAAGATGAGCGCCGAAATCATCAGGTGAAGCACGAGGCTCGCCTCGTAGGCGCAAATCACCTTACGGTTATAGGACGAGCGGCGCGATGCGATGAGCGGGACGTGGATCGTCTGCAGGCACGCAGCCAGGGCAAAGACAACATCGAGCGCAACGATTTGGGGAAGAATGAGCGAAATCTGCATCGTCACTCACCCGCCCTCGGCATCAAGACGATCATGTGCAGCTGGCCGGGCTCGCCCTCAAGGCGGTATGCCACGTTGCGCCCTTGCAGAGCGCTTTCGAGCTCTTGCGCAGCGAGCGTCTGCGAAAGATCTTCATCATCGTTGGAAAAAAGCGTGGCGCGCAGCTCGACACTGCATCGGTCATGGTCGCCCAAGTGATACATAAGCGCCGGATGGTCGGTGGTGTAGGCAAAAAACGCAAAGTCATACACGCAGTCGTACAGGGCGCTTACCGTACTGGCGTGTAACGGGCGCCGTATGGCGATAATCGAGGCGCAATCGACATCGATCGTGCGCAGGTCACTTGCGAGCTCGTTGGCGATGAGCTGAATGCGGTCGCGATCAAAACCGCTCTCCCCGTGCTGTGCCAACGTGAGCGACCCCTTGCGCTTGCAATAGGCGACGAGCATCTTGGCGCGCTGCAGCATGCGGTAACGCTCGTGCGAAGACGCTTCGTCGGTCAACGGTGGCAGCGAGCCCAGCAGGTCGTACATCTCTTCGAGCGCGCGGGCAAGCGCCTGGTCCACGTCTTGGACCAGCAAGGTCTCGGCCTCTTGATCTGCCAAATGCGTCTTAAGGTCGTAGTCGGCGGCGAGCAGCTCGTTTTGACGCTGCAGCTCCATTCGACGATGTGCCAGTTCACGGTTAAGCTCGTTGAGCTCCGACACGTCTTGGGCAAGCAGCGCCGATCCACCCAGCAGCGGAAAGGCACGGTACATCACATTGGGATCGGACGCCACGGCAAAGGCATGGGCGCGGCCGTGCTCCTGGGTCCGCAACTCCTCGCGCACGCCTACCGGCATTGGCTTTGACACTGGCGTGGCATAGACCTCCTGCAGGTCGCGCGTTAGGACTTTGAGGTCGAGCGGCAAGGTGTCGAAGATGCCGGCGATGTCGTGATACGACGGAATGACACCGCAATCGAGACAGATTTCCATCGCCACCACGCACAGGACGCAATAGACGAGCGAAAAGTTGAGCCTCCATGCCCAGGGCACGCGCAACGCATACGAGACGGCAAAGAATGCGCCACCCAGCAGTACGAGCGCCGCCGTGCCCGAGAAACGCTGGATGCGAAAGGACGAGGACCGACCAACCAGGATAAAAAAGGCCACGAAGTCAAAGGCCGTCCACACGAGGACGACGAAATAACCCCAGCCGTACGTGTAATCGTTGCTCCAGGTGTCGCTTGTACGGTCAAAGTGGAAGACCTGCTGGTGAAAATCGTTGGTGAGCACAAATCCGATAAGCAGGATGGCCACAATCCACAGCGCAGCGCAGTAGCGGCGACCCAGACGGTGTTGCTCCAGGCCCGCAAGGCGCAGACCACACAACTGGTAGAGCAGCGGAATGAGCGTCATGGGCACGTAGTACAGGTACCACAGCACGGTGGCATAGAACGGCGTGAACGACTTGTACTTGAGAATGACTTCGATCATCCACAGGGCGCAGATGGTGGCGATGGCAACAAGGCGGCGGCGCAACACATAGTCCAAACAGCGCAGATAGACCGATACGCCCCAGATCGAAAATACAATTGCGGCGACAAGCAGCGGGAGAGAGCTCGAGTGGACGAGCGCATCCACGACCTCTTCGGACACCTCGCTATAGGCGGGCACGACGTTAGAAAGTTTGGGATCGAAGGCGAACAGCGCCGGCAAGACCGCCAAAAGCATGAGGAACAGCGCGGTGATGGCGCCGGCGATAGCAAAGACGCGATGACGATACACCTGATGTGTTATGCCAACAAGGAATCGCGGCATGGCGAAGAGCCTGCCACCCCTGGGATCCGCAACCGGCGCGGTCCGGGCGGCCGCGTGGCCGATATGTCGCTCGCGGGTACCCATAGTCCCTTTAGTGTACCGACAGATAGGTCGAAAAAGCGGGCCGCATGTCCCAAAATCCGCAGACGGCAAGGCGCCCGGAGAGCGCATACTCGCCGGGCGCCTTGGCTAGGAGGCTATGAAGTTGAGTGTCTCAGCTTCCTTAGGATAGGTCCTCACCATTCGTTTCAATGACATGCTTGTACCAGTCGAAGCTCTTCTTTTTGGAACGCTTGAGGGTACCGTTGCCCGCATCGTCGCGATCCACATAGATAAAGCCGTAGCGCTTGGACATCTCGCCCGTGCCGGCAGACACCAGGTCGATCGGGCCCCAGGTGGTGTAGCCCAGCAGGTCAACGCCGTCCTCGGTCACCGCGTCGCGCATGGTCTGGATGTGCTGACGCAGGTAGTCGATACGGTAGTCGTCGTTGATGGAGCCGTCCTCCTCGACAACATCCTTGGCGCCCAGGCCGTTCTCGACCACAAACAGCGGCTTCTGATAACGATCGTACAGGTCGTTGAGGGTGATGCGAAAGCCCAGCGGATCGATGGCCCAGCCCCACTGGCTCTGCTGCAGGTAGGGGTTCTTGGCGCCGGCGAAGGCGTTGCCCTGGGTGCGCTCGACATCGGGGTTGTCGGCACCGGCAGAGCAGCGGGTGCTATAGTAGCTAAAGCTGATGAAGTCGACGGTGTTGGCGGCCAGGACCTCGCGATCCTCTTCGGTCATGCCCACATCGATGCCTAGACGCTCGAGCTTCTTGACGGCATAGGCCGGGTAGTAGCCGCGGCTCTGGACGTCGACGAAGAAGTAGTTGTCCTGGTTATCGAGCTGCGCCTGGCGTACATCGCCCGGACGGCAGCTGTAGGGGTAGTAGCTACCTGCGGCGAGCATGCAGCCGATCTTGATCTCGGGGTCGATCTCGTGAGCAATCTTGGTTGCCCAAGCGCTGGCGACGAGCTCGTTGTGGGCGGCCAGGTACTCGACGGCCTCCTTGTTCTCGCCCTCCTCAAAGACCAGGCCGGCACCCATAAACGGCAGGTGCAAGATCATATTGATCTCGTTAAAGGTGAGCCAGTACTTCACCAGGCCCTTGTAGCGGGTAAAGATCGTGGTCGCGAGATTCTTGTAGAAGTCGATGAGCTTGCGGTTGCGCCAGCCGCCGTACTCCTTGATGAGATGAATCGGGCAGTCGAAGTGCGTGATAGTCACGAGCGGCTCGATGCCGTGCGCCTGGCACTCGCGGAACACATCCTCGTAGAAGGCCATGCCAGCCTCGTTGGGCTCGGTCTCGTCGCCGTTGGGGAAGATGCGGGTCCAAGCCAGGCTCATACGGAAGGTCTTAAAGCCCATCTCGGCAAAGAGAGCGATGTCCTCCTTGTAATGGTGGTAGAAATCGATGCCGGTCTGCGCGGGATAGTAATAGCCGTCCTCGAAGTCGAGCATCTTACGCTGGCCGGAGACCACCGCATAGCGCTCGGGGCCGTGCGGAGCCACGTCCACGTTGGCAAGGCCGCGGCCGTCCACGTTGTAGGCGCCCTCGCACTGGTTGGCAGCCGTCGCGCCGCCCCACAGGAAGTCATTACGGAAAGCCATGCATCAATCCTTTCGCACGCTGTTGTCATAGGCTCAGTATCCCTGCAAACAACGCGTCGCTCAACGGCAACGGCGCAGGCCGATACTTCTTTTCGCGTGCAGGCGCCCGGCAACCACCCCGTCTGACACTTTTTGATACCCACCTGCCCCAGCCACCGCAAAGGGGACAGTCACCTTTGTGATGGCTGGGGCCCGTTTGTCTCGATCTGTAACAGTTAGGCCGCCAAAACCGGGCCTGGTGTTACAGATTGAGATTGTTCGGCCTGTCCCCTGCAGTTTGTCTAAATCTGTAACAGGTAGAGACGATCTAGCCCGCTAGGTGTTACAGATTGAGACAGAAGATTCTAGTCCACGGTGATGTCGAGGTTCTTTCCGATGAGGCCCACGTAGCCGCCTTCGGCTGCCTTGGGGCTGTCAGCGTGGCAGAGGACCCACTTGTCGGCCTTCCAGTAGCAGTAGCTGTCACCGGCGGCAGGCATGTCGGTTGCGGCCTCGGGGCGCGGACCGTTGGTACCGGCGGGCAGCGCCACCATCACCTGGAAGCCGCTTTCATCGACCATGCACGGCGTGTAGTGGAGCGTGGTGTTGAAGACCTCGACAACCTTGCCCGCCGGCACGCGGAACGCCTTGACGAACGCGGTATCGAGCTTTCCGTCCTCGATCTCCCAGCGATGCGCCACGAGCAGGATAAAGTCGCGGGCGCCCAGGTTAAACTCACTCGCGCGGTGATACTCCAGACAGTTGAGTCGTGTGTTGTGGCCGTTGCACCAGCCGAGCTGGAAGGGGCGGCCGCCGTACATGAGCAGGCCGAGCGTGTCGGCGCCCTCAACCTGCTCGAGCTCGGGCGCGGAGGCCACGTATTTGCTGCCCTCGGGGATGGGCGTAGCCGCGAGTGCCTCGACGAGTGGAGCGGTCAGGCTGGACGGAACGTCATCCCACACGCGGCCATAGGACTTGAACTCGGGATCAGAGACAGAGTAGATATGCATGTTCACTCCTGTTCGTAAATGTGACTATACGAACATTCTAGAACAAACATGAGCGATTTTGAACGCTCGTCCTGACCACTCAACAAAAAGGCGCCCCCGCATAAGCGAAGGCGCCCAATCCGTGCGTTTTAGGCGATAAAGCCCTTACGCCTGCTGATAATGCAGGTGCTTCTCGTCGATATCGGCCAGGTCGCGGTCGAGGTAGCGGCGTGCGAGCCAGTTTGCCATGGGGAGGTTCTGGTCCAGATAGTTACCGCACTCCTCGGGAGCGGCACCGGGGACATCGCCCTCAAAGCCGGCGACAAACTCGAACAGCTCACGCACGAGCGACAGAATCTCCTCGCTCGTCACCTCACCAAACACGACGAGGTAAAAGCCCGTGCGGCAGCCCATGGGTCCAAAGTAGACAATGCGGCTCGACCACTCGGCATGGTTGCGAAGGAACGTCGCGCCCAGGTGCTCGATGGTGTGGCACTCGGCCGTGTTCATGACCGGCTCCTTGTTGGGCGTGGTCAGGCGCAGGTCAAACGTGGTGACGGCGGCGCCGGTCGCCGGATCGCGGTCGATGCGGCTCACATACACGCCGGGCTCAAGCAGCAGATGGTCAACAGAAAAGCTCGCGATGCGCTCCATGGCAGATCCTCTCGATAGTCAAATTGGGACGGGCTCTTTTAGCTGGTTCGAATGGTCGCACCAATCATACCAGTCAAAAAAGCCCCGTCCCAAATTGACTACCTGGGACGAGGACCAATGATTTTTTAATCCCCGTCCCAGAAAAACCATTCTAGGCTGTGTAGGCAATCGTTGATTTCACGGCGTGGCGCCAGCCGGCGATCTTTTTGGCGCGCTCGTCGGCGGGCATCGACGGCTCCACGATGCCGCGGGCGCCGTAGACGTCGACGACATCGCGCGTGTACATGCCCAGCGCAATACCGCAGGCCCAGGCCGCGCCCAGGCCGCTCATCTCGTCATTGCTCGCGATGCGGATGGGCGAGCCAACCAAGTCGCTCTCAAACTGCATCAGGTACGCGTCGCGCGTGGGACCGCCGTCAACGCGAAGCTCGGCAAGTGCCGCGCCAGAATCCTCGACCATTGCGTCAATTACGTCAAAGATTTGATAGGCAATCGATTCGTCTGCAGCTTTTACGAACTCCGCGCGACCCGTGGTACGCGTCATGCCAAAGACGCAGCCCTCGGCGTCACTCGCCCAGTGCGGCGCGCCCAAACCGGTAAACGCCGGCACAAAGTAGACGCGGCTCGCCGGATTGGCAGCGTAGCACAGGTCGGTAACTTCCTCGGGGTTATTGATGAGCTCCAGATCGTCGCGCAGCCACGTCTTGACAGCACCGGCGTAGCTCACGTTGCCCTCGAGCACGTACTCGGTCACGCCGTCCATGCGCCATGCGAGCGAGCTCGAAAGCCCGTGCGAGCTGGCAACGAACTCGTCGCCGACGTTCATCATGACCGAGCTGCCGGTGCCATAGGTCGCCTTGGCCATGCCGCGGCTATGGCAGCCCTGGGCAAACAAGGCCGCGTGGCTGTCGCCCAGCACGCCGTGAATGGGCACGGGCGCCGGCAAAAAGCCGCCCAGATCCGTCGTGCCGAACAGTCCATCGGAATCGGTCACCTGCGGCAGGCAGGCCACGTCAACGCCAAAGGCCTCGCACACCGGCTCGCTCCAGCAGCCACGGCGCAGGTCAAAGAGCTGCGTGCGGCTGGCATTGGACCAGTCGCAGCGAAACTCCGCGCCGCCCGTGAGCGTCCAGACCACCCAGGCATCGATGGTGCCCAGGCACAGCTCGCCTGCCGCCGCGGCCTCGGCAGCAGCGGGAACGTTCGCAAGGATCCAGGCCATCTTGCCCGCCGGATAGTAGGGCGAGAGCACCAGACCCGTCGTGTCGCGCACCAGCTCGGCCACACCCTCGCGCGCGGTCAGCTCGTCGCACAGCTCGCGGGCGCGGGCGCACTGCCACACCACGGCGTCGCACAGTGGCTCGCCCGTCGTGCGGTTCCATGCAACGGTGGTCTCGCGCTGGTTGGAGATGCCGATGCCGGCGACGTCGGCCGGATCGACCCCGGTCTCCTCCACCACGGCACGCGCCACGGCCAGCACATTGGTGGCAATCTCGGCCGGATCATGGCTCACCCAGCCGGCCTCGTTGACAATCTGGCGATGCGAACGGTCGGCACGATGAATCAAATGGCCGCCCTCGTCCACCAGCAGCGCCTTGGTGCCCTGCGTGGATTGATCGATTCCGATGATGTAGCGGCCCATGGCCACCCCTTTCAAAACGAATGTGACAAAGGGACGGTCCCTTTGTCACATTCCAGTTACTCTGCGGGCAGGAACTCGGCAACGGTCTTGGCGATTCCGACACCCGTCAGACCGTAGTGCGCAAAGACCTCGGGGCTCGTGCCAGTGATGACCGGCGCGTCGGGCAGGGAGAGACACTTGACCGGACGCGGGCAATGCTCGCCCACCACCTGCGCGACCATAGAGCCCAGACCGCCGAAGGGGCTGTGCTCCTCGACGGTCACGACGGCGCGCGTGGCACCGGCGGCCTCAATCACGGCCTCGGCGTCGAGCGGCTTGACGCAGTACATGTCGAGTACCGTTGCCGAGATGCCCTGCTCGGCCAGCAGGTCGGCAGCGTCCACGGCATGGCGGACCATCTCGCCGGTAGCGACGAGCGTTACATCGGTGCCGCGGCGTACCCAGGTGGCGCGATCCATCTGGAACGGGCACTCGTCCTCGGTGTACACGTCCTCGACCGGGTTGCGGCCCACGCGGATGTAGGCCGGTTTGTTATCGGCGACCAGGGCCCGCACGAGCTCGGCGGTCTGGAAGCGGTCGCTCGGCAGATACACGCGCATGTTGGGAATCGCGCTCATGGCGGCGATATCCTGCGCGGAGTGATGGCTCATGCCCAAAGCGCCGTAGGACACGCCGCCCGAGATGCCGATGAGCTTGACGTTGGTGTTGGAGTACGAAACGTCGACCTTGCACTGCTCATACGAACGCGTGGTCACAAAGGACGCCGGCGAGGCGGCCCAGGCCTTCTTGCCGCACGAGGCCATACCGGCGGCGATGCTCACCAGGTCCTGCTCGGCGATGCCGACCTCAATGGACTGCTGGGGATACTGGTCAAAGAACGGCGTGAGCGATGCAGAGCCGCGGGAGTCGGAACACAGGACGACGATGTCCTTGTCAGTTGCGGCGGCCTCGAGCAGCGTGTCGCAGATAACCTTGCGGTTGGCGATCTTGTTAGCCATTGATAGCCTCCTTATGGGCAGCGAAATCGGCGATAATCTGGGCATATTCCTCATCGTTGGGCAGGTGATGATGCCAGGCGGCCTTGTCCTCCATAACCGGCGAGCCGTAGCCCTTCACCGTGTTGAGGATGATGACCGTGGGCTTACCCTTGGTCTCGGCGGCCAGCGTCAGCGCGGCGTCGATGGCCTGGACGTCGTTGCCCGGAATGGACAGCACGTTCCAACCGAAGGCGGCCCAGCGCTCCTCCTGCGAATCCTGCTTCATGACGTCCTCGGTGCTGCCGCTGATCTGCAGGCGGTTGCGGTCCACGAGCGCGCACAGATTATCGAGCTGGTAGTTGCCGCCGCTCATGGCGCCCTCCCAGACCGAGCCCTCGGCGAGCTCGCCGTCGCCCATGATGGTGTAGACGCGGTAGTCGCGGCCGTCCATCTTGCCGGCGAGCGCCATGCCCACGGCCACGGGCAGGCCGTGACCCAACGAGCCCGAGTTCATCTCGATGCCCTTGAGCTTGTTGTTGGGGTGGCCGATGTAGGGGCTGCCGAACTTGGAGAAGCGGGCCTTGACGTCGTCGAGGTCAAGATAGCCCTCGTGGCAGAGCACCACGTAGTAAGCCTCCATGGCGTGGCCCTTAGAGAGCACGAAGCGGTCGCGATTGGGATCGTCGACGGTCTCGGGCGAAATGTTGAGGTGGTTGGCGTAGAGGGTCATGAGGGCGTCGATCACCGACATGTCGCCGCCGATGTGGCCGCCGGCGCCAGCCATGATGATATCGACGCAATCGCGGCGAAGGTCCCAACGCAGGGACTCAAGCTCTTCGATAGTTGCCATTTCTACTCTCCTCGCAGGTAGGCTTTAACGTCTTCTTCGATGGGGTCGTACAGGTCGGGGGCGATGCCGATATACTTGCACGCCTCGTAGAGCACCGGCACCACGTTGGCATGAATGGCGACGCAGTGGTGGATGTAGGGACCCTCAACGATCTTGGCCTCGAGGCGCTTGAGGTTGTCGACCTCGACCCACAGGTAGGTGCCCATGCCGGCCGGGCCGTCGATGCCGCGGGCGTTGCCCAGTAGCAGCGAGTACTCGCCGTTGTCACCGTCAAAGCGGGCAAGGGTGAGGTCGCCGTGCTTGGCCTCGGCCGTCAGCGCGCCGGGGTGATCGAAAGCCAGCGGGTAGGTGAGCTTGGGCTTGACGGCCGCGCAGCTGCAGGGCCAGGGGCCGCAATGCTGCAGCAGCTCGCCGTTCTCGTTATCGGGATGGCGCACGGTCCAGTCGGCGAACATGCCGCGGTGACGGCCCAGGTCGGCGGCCTCGACCATCAGCGCGGTGATGGCGCCGTGGATATCGGTCTCGCATACGATAGGAATGCCCATCTCGTTGAGGATGGCGTTGGCGGCGCAGGGCATAATGCCCAGCTCGTCCTGCAGAGCGTTCCAGCACTGAATGGCACCGGCGTTGCAGCCATACTTCTCGACCAAGCGCTTCATGGCGATGGCAAGACCGGCGACCGCGGGGACCTTGTCCTCGGGGATGCAGATCTCAAAGCTGTCGTTGATGTGGGCAAGCATGGCGGCCATGGCCTGCTCGTCGGCCTGGGCGTCGCGCACAGCCTGGACAAGTTCGGTCATGGGGATAGGCGAAAGCTGGATGTTGAACTTCTCGAGCAGCTCGCCCTCGTTGCACATGGTCGACCAGAAGTCGAACGGACGGGTGGCCATCTGCAGGATGCGGGTGTGCTTGAAGGTCTTGACCACGTTGCAAACGGCCAAAAAGTCCCAAACGCCGCGCTCGAACTCGGGGTCGGTCAGGCGGCAGTTGGTCATGTAGGTGAAGGGAACCTGGAAGCGGCGCAGGACCTTGCCGGTGGCGAACAGGCCGCACTGGCTATCGCGCAGGCGTGTGCCGTCGGGCTCGGGGCGCTCGTCGCGCGGACCCCACAGCAGTACGGGTAGACCGAGCTCGCGGGCAAGGCGAGCGCAAACGTACTCGGTGCCAAAGTTGGCGTGGCACAGCATAATGCCATCGACGCCCTCGGCGCGGAATTTCTTGACGATGGGCTCGATATGGCTGTCGTCGAACAGCAGGCCCTCTTCATTGATGTCGTCGATATCCACGATGTCGACGCCGATCTCGCGCAGGCGATCAGCCGTCAGGCCGCGATACTTGATTGCGTCCGGCGCGCTAAAGATACTGCGGCGCGTGGGCACAAAGCCGAGCTTGATCTTGTCCATGTACGTCCTCCCCTAATCACATGTTCAGTAAACAGACGCATGTTTCGTTTTGTTCTGTTTACTAAATGTTTTACTCTACTGTTTAGAAGTTTAACGCGAAATACCCGTAGACGGTAGAGAAATCAGCCTAAACGGTATGTAAACAAACTGAACATACAAGGGCATCAAAAAGAGGGCCCAAAGGACCCTCTCTTAGTAGCGTTATGTATGGCTGCCTTAGCGAGCTTTGCCTCCCTACGGCCCAGCGTTGCCTTTGCCTAGATCTCACGCACGCTTTGGCGCTCGACAAAATAGGTCGACACGGCCGTCTTGCAGGTATAGCTCTTGGGATTGCGGATGTTGCCCACCAGGCGGCGCACCGCGATCTCGCCCACCTCGTGCTTGGGAACGTGCACCGTGGTGAGCGGCGGATTGGAGAAGGCGCCCAAAGACAGATCGTCAAAGCCGATGATTGAGACATCCTCGGGGACACGTATGCCGTGCTCGTTCAGCGCGCGCATGGCGCCTACGGCGAGCACGTCGTTTTCGGCAAAGAAAGCCGTCGGCAGGTCGTCGCGCGAGACGCTGTCGAGCCATGCGCCCATGTCGCGATAAGCACCTTCGAGCGTGGTGCCCAATGTGACGCGCCATGTCGGGTTGGCCTCAAGGTCCGCATCCTCAAGCGCTTGGCGATAGCCGCGCTCGCGATCCTTAAAGTTGCGGATGCGAAGGTCGCCTGCCAGATAGCCGATTTGCTTGTGACCCTTCTCGATAAGGTAGTCCACGGCGCGCAGCACCGAGTCGGTGTTGGCAATGACTACGGCATCGAAGTACTGACGATCGCTCCAGCCATCGAGCACGATCAAGTGGGCGGCAGCGTTGGCGAACAAGGCATAGTCTTCCTCACCCAGCTCGGTACCCATCAGCACGATGGCGGCCGACGGGTCGGCGATCAGGCCCTCGACCTGCGGGCGCACGGCGTCCAGGTCGCTAAAGTCGAGCGAGACAAAGCTCGTGCTCATGCCGTGGCGACGCGCCTGGCGCTCCACGCCCTCGATGACCGCGGGGTGGAAGGTGCTCTCGTCCAGGATGGCGCCCGTCTTGCGCGCGAGCACAAACTGGATGCTCTCGAGCTGCGTCGACTGCTGATAGCCGAGCGACTGCGCGCACTCCAGGATGACCTTGGCGGTCTCCTCGCTCACGCTGCGCTTGCGGTTAAGCGCGTTGGACACGGTCGCAGGCGAAAAACCGGTGATGCGGCTGATTTCGCGAACACTTGCTTTGGCCATTGTTCCCCCTAGTAGCGGTCGCGGTCGAGCATCGTGGCCTGACCGCCCCGTGACTCGACAACTAAACGACCGCAAATTCAATCTAAACAGAATAGTAAATGTTTAATAGCTAGTTTAGCCTGTTGTCAAGCGAAGCGACGCGACTATTCCCCCAACGGGCACATTTGCTCGGTAGCTAAAAAAGCCCCGTCCCAAATTGACTACTTGGGGCGGGGCGTGAAAAACATTTAGCCCAGGACGCGGGCCATACGCGCCTTGAACTCGGACAGGAAGCGTGGGGCGTCCACGGTGAGCGCCACGAGCGCGCTCTTATCTGGATCGGACAGACGGTGCTCGTCGCAGATGGTGCGGCCGCGATACTCGCCCAGCAGGTCGACACGCAGGTTACAGCCGAGCGCACCCACGAGCGTGGGATCAATCGCCACGGCAACCGCCAGCGGATCGTGCAGCGCGCAGCCGCCCAGGTAGGGCGCGTTCATTTCGTACGAACCGATATAGTGCTCGACCATGCTCGCAAACGCGCAGCCAGCCATAGTGCCCGAGCCCGTCCAGCCGGCAACGTCGCGACGTGTGAGCACCACGCGGTGCGTCACATCCAGGCCCACCATGGTGAGCCTGCGGCCCGAGCGCAACACAGCGTCGGCAGCCTCGGGGTCGCCCGCCATGTTGGCCTCGGCGCCCGCGCTCACGTTGCCGGGCACGGTAAGGGCGCCGCCCATCACGACCACGCGGCCGATAGACATCATCGCCGCCGCATCGCGCTCCAGGGCAAGCGCCAGATTGGTGAGCGGGCCGGTCGCAACGTAGACCAGATCGGGACCATAGGTACGCGCGGCATCAATCAGGTAATCGACCGCCGCATTGCCGTCGGCCGACGTCGCGCCCACCGGCTCGTACGGCGAGGCGGGCACGCTTGCGCCGCCGATGCCGTTCTTGCCGTGGATAAGCGTGGTGGACGCCGGCGGCGTGTAGGGTTCGGTCGCCTTCATGGGACGATCGGCGCCCAGGTACACCGGCACCTCGGGACGACCCAACAGGTCGAGCACCGCCAAGCAGTTGTGCGCCGACTGCTCGACGCGCACGTTGCCAAAGCACGTGGTGATGCCGACGAGCTCCACCTCGGGGCTCGCGATGGCGTAGGCAAGCGCCATCGCATCATCCACACCCATATCCAGATCAAGGATCAGCTTCTTGGTTGCCATTGTTCTACTCCGCTTCTCCGTCTACATCCAAACCGTCTAAACCAAACTTGTGCTCGACTTCCGCACGCGTGGGAATTGATTGCTGAGCGCCCAGGCGCGACACCGTCACCGCCGAGGCGCGAGCACCCGCCGCCATGCACTCAAAGAGCGGCAGGCCCTCCAGACGAGCCGCCGCCAACGCGCCGATAAACGTATCGCCCGCGGCCGTCGTATCGACCACCGCGCTCGAAAGCGCCGGCATGCGCAGCGGCTCACCGCCATCGCCGAGCGTAACCGAGCCGGCGCCGCCCAACGTGATGACCGCAGCCCCGGCGCCCTTGTCGAGCAGCGCATTGAGCGCGGCGACGCAACTCGCATCATCCGTGGGCAGAATGCCCGTCAGTACCTGGCACTCGGTCTCGTTGGGGCAGACCAGGTCGACCGCTGGCCACGCTCCTGCCGGCAGGTCGCAGGCGGGCGCCGGGTTAAAGATCGTATAGAACCCCAGCTCGTGAGCGCAAGCAAGCGCCCCGGCCGTCGCCGCAAGGTCACATTCGCCCTGGGCGATAAAGACGCCGCCAGCAGCCGGGGCAATCTCGCTGGCATCGCCGTCGAGCTCGTCGGCCACCAAGCGCCTCAGTGCGCGGGCAACGTCCTCGCCCGCAAGCGCATGGTTGGCGCCCGGCGACAGCACGATGCGGTTGTCGCTCTCACAGCGAATGATAGTCGCAGTACCGGTCTCCACGTCGTCGAGACGTGTCACGGACTCAACGCCCACGCCGGCATCTTGGAGCCCTGCCACAAGCGCATCGCCAAAGGTATCGCGCCCAACAGCGCCGATCATGCACGTGCGCGCACCCATGCGCGCAGCGGCAACGGCCTGATTGGCTCCCTTACCGCCGGCGTTGGTGATAAAACCGCTGCCATCGACCGTCTCGCCCGCGCGCGGCATGCGCTCGCACGCCACCGAAAGGTCCATGTTCATGCTGCCGAACACCGCAACGATGCTGTGATCCGCCATGGAAACCTCCTCGCCTTCAGGCTTTGCGCCCACCATCGACCAACGATTGTGCACTCTCGCACCCCCTATAACTTTAGTCCACTTTGATGTGGACGCGCGCTTGAGCTTGCGCCAGCAGCAAGCATTCACAGGGGCAGGCAGCTACAATGAATACGTGCTGATTATTCTCGTCATTGGATGATGTTTTATGGAACAATTCTCGCAATCGGGCTCGCGCGGTCGACGCCGCACGGGCAACGAGCCGGCGCCGCACGAACGCGTGAAGGGCGAGCGCCGTGCCAACGAGCCGCGACGCACCGCGAGCCCCCATCGCGCTTCTGCCAACAACGCTGGCCGCGCCAACACTCCCGCCGCGGAGCAGACGCCTGCTCGCCCCAAGTCCCGCTACATCCCTGCGCTCGACGGCCTGCGCACGCTTGCCGTCGTCGCGGTGGTGCTCTATCACCTCAACCTCACGTGGGCTCAGGGCGGCCTGCTTGGCGTCACGATCTTCTTTGTGCTTTCGGGCTATCTGATCACACGCCTGCTACTCAACGAAGTCGCTAAGACCGGCCGCATCGACCTCAAGAGCTTCTGGATCCGCCGCATCCGTCGCCTGGTCCCCGCCGTGGTGACCGTTGTGGTTGTAACCTGTGCGCTGTGCACCGTCTTCAACCACGTGATGCTCACCAAGATGCGTCCCGACATTCTGCCGTCGCTGCTGTTCTTTAACAACTGGTGGCAGATTATGCAGGACGTTTCGTACTTCAACGCCCTGGGCGACCCCTCGCCGCTTACGCACTTTTGGTCGCTCGCCATCGAGGAACAATTCTACCTGGTTTGGCCACCGCTGCTGTTTGCCATGGTGTCCATGCATGTGAGCAAACCCAACACGCGCCGTATGGTCCTGGGACTCGCAGCGGTATCCGCCCTTGCCATGATGGTGCTCTACAACCCTGCCGCCGACCCCAGCCGCGTGTACTACGGCACCGACACCCGCGTCTTCTCGCTGCTGCTGGGCGCCTGGATGGCCTTTATCCCCGATCGCGACCTGGCGCCGGTGCGTCTCGCTCATCGTTTGGGGCTCAATCGCCTGGCTGGCGCCGCCAAGCACGGCAAGAACGCCGAGGGCAAGCCTGGCGAGAAGGCCGACAACGCAGCCGAGACCGTCCCGGCACAGCCGAGCGCCCTCGTGCGCTTTTGGTCCTCGCCCGCATCCATCGATGTGTTGGGCGTCGTGGGTCTGGTTGGCCTTGCCGCCATGGTCGCGCTCACCAACGGCTACACCGCGTTCCAGTATCGCGGCGGCACGCTGCTATGCTCCATCCTCACGCTCATGGTCATCGCGGCCTGCGTGCAGCCCCAGGGAATGGTTGCCCGCGCACTGTCCGCCGAGCCGCTCGTGTGGGTTGGCAAGCGCTCGTACAGCATCTACCTGTGGCACTATCCGCTACTGTTGCTCATGAACCCGGTCGCCAACATCAACGATACGCCGTGGTGGCAGTACATTTTGCAGGTGTTGTTGGTGGTCGCCGTAGCCGAATGTTCATATCGCTTTATCGAGACGCCGTTTAGAAAGGGCGCCTTTGGGCGCACCGTATCCGAGTTCCGCGACGGCACCACCGCGCCCGCCAACTGGGTGCGCGCGCACGTCCCTGTCTGCGCAGCCTGCGCTGTCGTGTTGGTCGTTGCACTGGGCGGCCTGATCTTTGTGCCGGAGACCTCCGCACTGAGCGGTGAGGGCGCCGAAGTCCTCAACAAGGAAGCCAAAAACACCGCGCCCACAGACCAACAGGCGGCCGACGACACCGACAAGGACAACGACGGCTTCCCCGATGGCTCCTACGACCTGTTGATGATCGGTGACTCCGTGTCGCTGCGCGCCGTTGATTCCTTTGACGGCGTGTTCCCGCACAGCCATATCGATGCCGAAAAGGGCCGCCAGTTTGATGCGGGCCGCGCGACATTTGAGGGCTATCTCCAACAGAACCTTGCCGGCAAGATCGTGGTCTTTGCACTGGGCACCAACGGCTTGGTAACCGACGACCAGATCGACGCCATCATGACCGATGCAGGAGATAAGCGTATTGTGGTGTTTGTGAACACGCGCAGCCCGCAGCCGTGGGTTGGCTCTACCAACCAGGCCATCGCCAACGCTGCTACGCGCTACAAGAACGTGCGCGTTATCGACTGGTACGGATACAGTGCCAATCGCAACGACCTGTTCGATGGCGATGGCACGCACCTGTCGACCACTGGCGTGACTGAGTACCTCAACTTGATCCACGATGCAGTCAAGAAGGACCTGCCCGTGCATCCCGAGGATCACGTCAACGATCTGCAGCCGGCGGCCGTCAAGTCTGCCACCGACGCGCTCGTCAATGCGCTCGCTCTCAAGCCGCACAAGCTGGGCACCGACAAGTAACCTGCAGCGCAAACTTCCCACATCCGGAGGGGTGCGCCACGGCAGGCACCCCCTCCGACAGTTAGGGACGTTCCTTATGTGCCGGCACCCAGGGACACTCCTGACACAGCCGAGGAACGCCCTCCTTGCGACCAAATTCTGGGCGCCTCGCCACCCCGAACGTTGTTTCCAAGCCCACACCCGCAGCAAACAACCCAAAATCACTCTTTTCGAGCCGGCTCCAAGGGGTCGTGGACAAAAAGGGGCAAATATGAGTACTGTTACCATTTTAGTAGCAGGCAAAACCACCCAAAATGACGTCCGAGCGACCCCTACAACCCCCTAAAGCAGCCAACCTGACTGGTTTAAGACATATTGGAGCCAATTTTAATGAACATACTATCGGCTATGTCCATTATCTTCTTGGATGTAAATGCTATTCACTTAGCAACAGTACTCATATTTGGCATTTTTTGTCCACTGCCATATAACTAATGCCCTATAGCGGGCAAAAAACAGGCCGCAGTCCATCGCTGCGGCCTGTTCGGAAGCAAAAGTGGGCGTTAAGCGCTGTAGCCCATCGCCTGCAGGACAAACATGACGACCGTGAGCACCGTAATCACGCCGATAGTCGCCCACGTGAGCACGTTCCATACGCGGCCGTTGCGGTTGGCGCCCATAATGTGACGGTCGGCGGCGATAACCACCTGGAACACCAGAACCACGGGCAGTAGCACACCATTGATGACCTGCGAGGTCATCATAATCTGGAACAGGTCGACGCCGGGCATGAGCACCAGCACGGCAGAGATACCGATGATGGCCGTAATGATGCCGCGATAGACCGGGGCCTCGTCCCAGCTGCGGTCGGCACCGCGCTCCCAGCCAAATGCCTCGCAGATAGCGCTCGACGTAACGCCCGGCAGCACGCAGGCAGCCAAGAAGCTCGCCGCGACCAGGCCCGAGGCAAACAGTACCGTGGACCACTGACCCGCAATAGGCTCCAGCGCGCGGGCAGCATCGGCAGCATCGCTAATCTGAATACCCGCCGGGAACAATACCGTGCCGGTCGTGATGATAATGAAGCCCGCAATGATATCAGCAGCGATCGAGCCGCTCACGGTATCAATACGCTGCAGCACGATATCGTCCTCGCCCGCGTTCTTATCGACCACGTTGTTCTGCGCCAAGAAAATCATCCACGGCGCGATGGTGGTACCGATCGTTGCGACCACGAGCGACACGTAGCTGGGGTCATTTTGAATGTTAGGCACAACCAGGTCGACCGCGACCTCACCCCAGTTGGGGCCAGCCATAAACGCGGCGACGATATAGGTCACGAACACGCAGCTCACCAGCAGCAGAATCTTCTCGATGCGCTGGAAGCTGCCCGACATGGTAAGCATCCAAACCAGCAGCGCCACGAGCGGCACCGAAATGCTCGCCGGCACGCCAAAGAGGGCAAGGCCGCTCGCGATACCCGCGAACTCCGAAATGGTCACAGCCGTGTTGGCGATCAACAGCGCCGCCATAGCAAGTACACTCTTGCGCACGCCAAAGCGCTCACGAATGAGCGATGCCAGGCCCTTACCCGTGACGCAGCCGCAGCGCGCCGCGGTCTCCTGCGTCACGATGAGCAGCACAGTCATGACGGGAAGCATCCAGAGCATCTTGTAGCCATAGCTGGCGCCCGCACTGGAATACGTTGCAATGCCGCCGGCGTCATTGCCCGAAAGCGCCGCCAGCAGACCGGGACCCATAGCGCCAAAGATGGCCGCGATGGTCAGCTTTTGCTTGGTGCCCGACTTTTGCTTGGTATTTTGCACGCGACCACCTAACCCATGACTGACATGGCGAGCAGCACCGCGGCGATGCAATACGCCACACACGAGATCATGACGGCAATAACGTTCATGGCGGTGCCCGACGTGTTGAGGTCATGCTCGTCACGCCAGAACAGCACCATCAGGTAAATCACGGCGCTCATGTTGCCAACCAGGCAAATGATGGCAGCGATATTAAAGCACCCGGTAAAGAGTTGCTCCTCAAACATGGGCGCATCGGGGAACGCGGCGGTGCGCACCAGCTGGGCGCACAGGTAGGTCACGAGTGACAGAATCAGGCCCATGCCCGTGCTCTGGAAGAAGAACCCCAGATACGGCTTGGGTTCGTCGTCGTGACCGTCATACTCCAGGAAGTAGTTCTTGACGAACGACACCATGCGCGAGGCCGCCAGCAGCACGAGCGGCATGGCGCACATGGGGAACACCACCAGATGCGCGGAGCCGAGCGCCGTCCCCAGCACGGTCGCCATGATGCACGACGCGATGCCCCATACAACAACCCAGTACTGGCGATGCACGAACCAGCTGAGCACGTTCGTCGAGTCGTCCGACGCGCTATCGCCCGAGCCGACACCGGCGATCTGCAGGTCCTCCTGATGCTCCTCGGCGATAACGTCCATGGCATCGTCGAAGGTCACGATACCCAGGATATGACGGTTCTCGTCGCAGACAGGAATGGCAACCAGGTCGTACTTGGTCATCTCGTCCGTCACGTCTTCCTGGTCCTCGTCGGGCGACACGTAGACCAGATCGCGATAGGCGAGCTGGCCCAGCGTGGCGTCGCGGTCGGCCACGATCAGCGTGCGCAGCGAAAGCACGCCCGTCAGCATGCCGCTCGGATCCTCGGTATAGACGTAGTAGACGCTCTCGAAGTCCTCGTCGAGCTCGCGAATCGCCTCGATGGCGTCACCGACCGTTGCCGTGGCGGGCAGGGAGACAAACTCCGAGGTCATGATGCGGCCGGCGGTGTTGTCCTCATACCCCAGCAGGTTACGAATCGCCTTCTCCTCCTTGACGCCCATCAGGCGCAGGAGCTTCTCGGCCTTCTCGTAATCGAGCTCGTCGATCAGGTCGGCGGCGTCGTCCGGGTCCATCATGGCCAGCATCGACGATGCGTCCGTGTCGGACAGGCCCTCGAGCATCTCGGTCATAAGCTCGTCGTCATCGAACTCCGAGATGGCCTCGGCGGCCTGGGCGGTATCGAGCTGCGCAAACACCTGCGCACGTAGGCGCGGGTCGAGCTGCTCGATAATGTCGGCGATGTCGGCAGGGTGCAGCTCGCCGAGCGTCTTGTGCGACACCGAGAGCTGAATGTTCTTGGTCGAGCGGTCGAGCAGGTCCATGTAGGACCAAGCGATGATGTCCTCACTGAGTGGCTTGCCCAGGTGCTTCATAAAGCCTTCGACGATATGCTCGAGCGCGGGGCTGATGGCGCGTAGCAGACCGCGGGCACCGACCTCGGCACCCAGCAGGCGCAGCTGGTTTTCGCCCGACATGGAAAACTTGATGTCGTTGACGCGCACGACCTTCATGCCCTGCGTGTCGACAATCTGCTTGTTGAGCACGTCGCGGGCAAGCAGGAGCTCGGTCGGCTGCAGGTACGAGAAGCGAATATTGGTGGCAGACGTGTTGAGATACACGCCCGTCTCATCGATACGGTCGACCCATTTGCGCCAGCTGATCATAAACGGCGTCTTGCCGGGGCCGCGGAACGCGAGCGACGTCACGTGCGGAAAAACTTCGCCGGTAGCAATACCAAAATCGTTGACCACGCCGAGCTTTTCGCCGTCGACATCCAAGACCGGCAATTTGAGCATCTCACTCAGATAATTCAATGGTGCTCCCCATCATTATTCCTCCGAACGCGGCCGCGCGTGCGGCGTCCGGGGGCTTCTGGATATGTATACGCATGCGCGGGCGGCACGCCGCTCGGCGCTCACACCCCGTGCATGCGCGAAAAGCACCTGCATGGGGTCATCGACTGTATGGTCGAGGTTTGGATTTCACCTGTAACCTTTCTCTTGACCCTCATTAACCGCAGTAACTATAGCATCAGCATCGCCCTGCGGCATCGAATTTATGCGCTGCACATTGCAGGCATACCAAACGCTGACGCATCCGTGACATAGCCATTGGGTGTTCCTATAGTTTTGTCAACCGTCGGGGCTACTCCCGGTAGGGCACCCGGTCGCGCATCACGGCGTATATCGCCCTGAGCCGCTTCCTCGCGACGGCC
>NZ_CZAQ01000024.1:0-35295 GCF_001404695.1 Collinsella aerofaciens
CCGAACCCGGAAGCTAAGCCCCATCGCGCCGAGAGTACTGCGGGGCCAGCCCGTGGGAGGCCAGGGCGCCGCTGACCGGTGGACGGCACCGAGCCGTCGGATGACTTGAAGAAGGGGGAGGCCTCGCGGCCTCCCCCTTTTTTGTATCTCGGGCAATTTGTCTCACATAGTAGCTGTGTTTTATAACCCTCGTTTGTCGCATCTTCTGTGAACGGGCTACAATAACTTAGTCTGTGCGATATGGAGGTGAACATGGCTGAAGCTGGTATCGGCGTTGATATCGTCGAGATTTCCCGCATGAAATCAATTCTTGAAAAGACGCCGTCGTTTGCTCGGCGTGTGTTTACCGAAGAAGAGCGTGCGTATTGTGATGCATCGTCGCGTCCCGCTGCTCACTATGCCAGCCGCTTTGCTTCGCGCGAGGCGGTACTTAAAGCTCTCGGCACGGGTTTTAGTCAAGGCGTGGGTCGCAAGGATGTTTCGGTAACGCGTGATAAACTCGGCAAACCGAAGGCTCTGCTTTCTGGTCGTGCTCTCGAAATCGCCCAGGATTTGGGTGTTGTCGAGGTCGCTCTTTCTATTACCCTTACGGGTGACTTGGCTGTCGCTAATGCCATTGCAATCACCGAGGATGCTCGACCTAAGCCTAAGGAAGAAAAGGTGAGCAACAAGAAACGCGTTGCGCAGACATTTAAAGAGGCTCGCTCTGTTTTAGATGAGCTTGAGCAGCTGCAGAATTCAGCATTGACGGAGCACTTGGGCGATGCTTCGCAAGATACGCTAGGAGCATAGATGAAACCGGTTTTGAGTACCGAAGAAGTCGTTCGTCTCGAGGATATCATCGAACGCGAAGGGACTTCGAAGGCCGAGCTTATGGAGCTAGCGGGTGAGTTTGCCGCCAACGAGGTCTTGAAGCTCAATCCCGATCGGGTTCTCGTTCTGGTCGGTTTTGGTAATAATGGCGGCGACGGTTGGGTTGCCGCCGATATCTTGAGCCACAAGGGTGTGGACGTGGATATCGTTTCTCCGGTTGAGCCGGATGAGATTCCTGCTGCTCTGGCACGTCATGTTGCTCGTCGAACTGCCGGCCGCGATGTACACGTTTGCGTCGGCCCCTCGCGTGACGAACTCGAGGTTTTGATCGATAAGGCCGATGTTGTTGTCGATGCCATTTTTGGTACCGGTTTCCACGGGAATCTGCGTGCGCCGTTCTCCATCTGGATTCCCACGGTCAATGAATGCGCCGATTGTGTCGTATCCATTGATGTCCCCTCGGGTCTGAATGCCGAGACGGGCGTTGTTGATGACGACTGCATTCGTGCCGAGCGCACGGTGACGATGATTGCGCCCAAGATTGGTCTGTATAGCGCTGATGGTCCTGAGTATGCCGGCGATTTGATCTGCGGCAATCTTTACGACCGTCTTGACGAGGTCATCGATGATGTCGACCACGCCGCCGAGATTGTCGAGCCCGGTGACTTAGTTGATTACTTTGCTCCGCTACCATCGAATATCGATAAGTATTCCCGTGGCTCCGTGCTTATTGTCGCCGGATCAGCGCAATATCCTGGTGCTGCCATTATGGCGGCCAAGTCTGCAGCTCGCGCGGGTGCTGGTTACGTGGCAGTCGCGGCTCCTGACGCCTGCGCCAATCTCATTCGCATGGCACTTCCTTCGATTCCGGTCTTTGCTATTCCGTCTGATTCCCGCGGCTCCTTTGGCGCCGCTGCGCGCATGACGGTGTGCGAGATCGCAAAGAAGTACAGCTGCGTGCTGTGCGGTCCCGGTATGACGACGTCTGCCGGCGCTATGCAGGTGGTTTCGGGCTTGCTCGAGCTTGATGTACCGCTAATTTTGGACGCCGATGCACTCAACTGCCTTGCTAAGATTGCCATTGACGGTATTGATAGTAACCCCGAGATGTATCGTCGCGAGCAGCCGTTGGTTATGACGCCGCACTATCGTGAGCTTTCGCGTCTGGTTGCCGGTGACGAGGTGAACGACCTTGGTACCGCGATTGCGGCCGCGCAGAAGGTTGTCTGGGCTGCAGGCTCCGACAATCTGGTGGTCATTGCCAAGGGGCCGACGACGGCTATCTGTGGCGTTGAGCGTGTGCTGCTGCCGCTCTCGGGTCCGGCTTCTCTGGCAACTGCCGGTTCGGGTGATGTTCTCGCGGGTATTTTGGCCGGCACGCTTGCCACCATGCGCGACGAGATGGATCGTTGGGAGTTGCTGTATTCGTACGCCGTCGCACTTCACAGCTACGCCGGTTTTGCCGCGGCGACGGAGTATGGTGAGAAGAGCGTCATCGCGACCGATCTTATCGACTTGATCGGTCCTGCCATGGAGCTGGCGGCAAAGGATGCGCTCGAAGATCTGGGAATCATGGACGAAGGGTCGGATGACTAATCATGAATAAAGCCGATTTGACGCGCTGGTCCTGGGTCGAGATCGACCGCGGGGCGCTCCGTCGCAACACGAGGGCCTATAAGAACTTGCTGAATCCGCGTCAGCGCCTGTGCTGCGTGGTCAAGGCCGATGCTTATGGTCATGGAGCTGTTGAGTGCGCCAAGATCATGTATTCGGCCGGTGCCGACATGTTTGCCGTGGCGACGGTTAACGAGGGCGTTGAGCTCCGACAGGGCGGGATTACGAAACCCGTCCTCATCCTAAGCGAGCCGCCTATCGAGGCTATTCCGACGTTGCTCGAGTTTGATATCATGCCCTCGGTCTATACGTCTGACTTTGCTCTTGCGTATGGCGAATGTGCCGTCGCGGCGGGCAAGGTGGGCAAGTATCATCTCGCCATCGAGACGGGCATGAACCGCATTGGCGTACATTACACGCAGGTGCTCGACTTTGTCCGCGGTATTAATTTCCATCGCGGTATTCAGTGCGACGGCGTATTTACGCACTTCGCCACGGCCGATGAACCTTCGGGCTGGGACTACAAACTGCAGTGTCAGCGCTTTACCGAGGCCGTTCAGGCCATTAAGGACGCAGGTTTTGAATGCGGTATCGTACATTGTGCCAATACGCCGTCCTCGATGCTCGATTCTTCAATGCACTTTGACATGATTCGTGCCGGCATCGGTTTGTATGGTCTGCAGCCATGTGAGCTGAGTGGTCGTGTGATGCAGCTTGATCCCGTCATGAGCGTCCACGCGCGTGTGACGCGCGTGGCGCATCCCGCGATGGGCGAGGGCGTGGGCTACGGCTTTACCTACCGCGTCCCGCGCACGCGCGTTCAGATCTGCACCCTTCCGATCGGTTATGCCGATGGCCTTTCGCGTACGCTTTCCAATCGTATGGACGTGCTGTATCGCGGCGAGCGTGTGCGTCAGGTGGGCAACATCTGCATGGACCAGTTTATGGTCGCCATTCAGTCCAACCCGGCGCATGAGATTCCCGAGGCCGAGTATGGTGACGAGATGATCATTGTCGGTCGCGATGGAGATGCCGAGATTACCATGGACGAGATGGCGCGCCTACGCGGCACGATTAATTACGAGGTCGCTTGCGGCTTTGGCATGCGTCTCGACAAGGTCTACGTGTAGGAGCCGCTATGGGCGTCATGCACATTCCCGGCCATAGCCATCAGGCGCCGCGTGAGGTCGCACTCGAGGAGATCGAGACCGTTCTGGGCGATTGTCACCTTTGCCAGCTTTACCAGTCGCGCCATAACATCGTGTTTGGCGTGGGAAACCCCCGCGCTCGCGTGATGTTTATTGGCGAGGCGCCGGGCCGCAATGAGGATTTGCAGGGCGAGCCCTTTGTGGGGGCGGCAGGCGAGGACCTCAACGGCATTTTGTCGCTGGCGGGGCTCAAACGCGAAGACGTCTACATTGCCAACGTGCTTAAGTGTCGCCCGCCGGGAAACCGCAATCCGCGTCCCGAGGAAGTGCTGGCTTGCTCGCCGTTTTTGCGTGAGCAGATTCGAAGCATCTGGCCCGATATTATCGTGACGCTCGGCAACCCCGCGACGCACTTTGTGCTTAAGACCGAGATTGGCATTACTAAGCTGCGCGGCAGGTTCCACCAGATGGGGCATTTTGTGGTAATGCCCACGTTCCATCCGGCAGCGGCGCTACGCAATCCGGCGTGGCAGGAGCTGCTGGAGGAAGACTTTAAGATGCTGGGCGACTATCTGGAGCGACATCCCGCGCCAGAGGACGCCTCGGAATAATAAGGAGCATATATGTCCCTGGAGCGCCTGGGGGTAGGTACTTACAAAACGACTTGCGCTGCCGATACGGAGTACTTTGGTGAGCTAATTGCACCGTGCCTTGAGGACGGCGATGTGCTCATCCTGACCGGTGGCCTGGGAGTGGGTAAAACTCACTTTACCAAGGGCGTCTCGCGCGGGTTGGGCGATGGGCATATGGTTACGAGCCCTACGTTTGCGCTCATGGCCGTCCACGATCAAGGTCGTATTCCGCTGTTTCACTTTGATCTATACCGCCTGGAGCATGCCTACGAGCTCGAGGATACGGGCATTTTCGATGTGCTGGGCTATGAGGGTGCTTGCCTGCTGGAATGGGGCGAACAATTCCAAGACGAGCTGACGGATGAGTATCTTTCGGTGACGCTCAAGCGTGATGAGGGCGACAGTGATGTGCGAACGATAACGCTCGAGGCGCACGGTGACCGCGCAATGGAGCTTTCCCATTTGATTGATAAGGCTGTACAAGATGAGCTTGCATAACGACAACGCGCTGGTGGTGGCGCTCGATACCTCGACCGACATGCTTGCCTGCGCGGCAAGCTGGATTGATGCGCAGACGGGCGATACGAAGCTCGTGAGTGGCGACCACATGTGTCGCCGTCACGCCAACGTTGAGCTCGTGAATACTGTTGATGGCGTGCTGGCTCAAGCCGGTCTGGATCACAGCGATGTTGGTTGCTACGTGGTCGGTCGCGGCCCGGGGTCGTTTACGGGTGTGCGCATCGGCATCTCCACTGCCAAGGGCCTCGCGCGTGGTGCCAATGTTCCGCTGCTGGGCGTGTCGACGCTCGATGCTTGCGCCTGGACGGCATGGAAGGCTGGCGTGCGCGGCAAGCTTGGTGTTCTTGCCGACGCCATGCGCGGCGAGGTGTACCCGGCGCTGTATATGCTGGGGGACGAAGGCCCCGAGCGTCAGTTTGAGCGTGAGAGCGTGGTCAAGGCAGCCTTGGCGCTCGATGAGTGGCGCGAGGCCACCGACTGGGATCAAATTAGGCTGACGGGCGACGGCTTGGTACGTTACGGCAAGCTTTTGCGTGAGGAGGAGACCGCCCGCTGCGTGGAGCGCGACCTGTGGTGGCCTTCGGGCGAGGGCCTGCTCCTTGCGCATGCTGCGGGCGACGGCGATCCGGCCCGCGTCCTGCCGATTTACACGCGCCTTTCGGATGCCGAGGAAAACGAGCGCAAGCGTCTTGGCCTTTCCGAAAGTGCGCACAGCGAAATTACGGGCGTTGCTGATGAGCTCGCCGGTCGTCATCTGCAGTTCCGTCCCATGGGCGCGGCGGATGCCGAGAGCGCGAGCGCGCTGGAGGCCGCCTGCTTTGAAGGTGCCGGACACGAGGCGTGGACGCCGGGCATGTTCCTGTCCGAACTAGGCGAGGACGTCGCTGCGCCGCGTAGTTGGTGGGTGGCACACGACGACGGCAAGCTGCTGGGCCTTGCCGGCGGTATGGTCGTGGACGGTGATGTGCAGATTCTGGATGTCGCCGTCGACCCGGCACATCGCCGTGAGGGCATTGCCCGCAAGCTGCTGTCGCACGTGAGCTATGATGCCCAGATGCTTGGCTGCACTACGGCTTCGCTCGAGGTCGAGGACGGTAACGAGGGAGCGACCGCGCTTTATAACGCTCTGGGCTTTACCGAGGCCGGCCGTCGCCGCGGCTACTATGGTGCCGGCAAGGACGCCATCGTCATGACGGCTCCGCTGCCCCTGGTGCTTCCGGTCGACAATGCTTCGCCCGAGCCGACGGCGGCAGAGCAGCGCGTATGGCCGCTGCCTGCGCCTGAGCGCTCCAAGGGGGAGCGTGCCGAAATTGAGCGCCGCCGCCTAGTGCTCGCTATCGAGAGTTCCTGCGACGAGACGGCCGTGGCGATTATCGATGTGGATGGCAATATGCTGGCCAATCAGGTGTCGACACAGATTGATTTTCACGCCCGCTTTGGCGGCGTGGTGCCCGAGATCGCCTCGCGCAAACACGTTGAGGTGATTGTGAGTGTCGTGGATGCGGCGCTCGAGGATGCCGCAGCATCGCTTGGTCTTGAGGGCGGAGCCATTGCCCCCAGCGAGCTTGCCGCCGTGGGCGTGACGCAAGGTCCGGGCCTGGTGGGCGCGCTCGTGGTGGGCGTCGCCTTTGCCAAGGGCTTTGCGTATGCTGCCGGCAAGCCGCTCGTGTGCGTCAATCATCTGGAGGGCCACCTGTTTGCCAACCTGTTGGCGCAGCCCGACCTCAAGCCACCGTTTATCTTCACGCTTGTTTCGGGCGGGCACACCATGCTCGTGCACGTGAAGGCATGGGGTGACTACGAGGTACTTGGTGAGACACTCGACGATGCTGTGGGCGAGGCCTTCGACAAGGTAGCCAAGGCGTTGGGTCTGGGCTATCCCGGTGGCCCCATCATCTCCAAGCTTGCCGAGACGGGCGACCCCAAGGCGATTGACTTCCCCCGTGCGCTTAACAGCAGGGGAGACTATCGTTTCTCGCTTTCGGGTCTTAAAACGGCCGTGACGCTCTACATTGAACAGGAGACCAAGGCCGGGCACACGATTCACCTGCCCGATCTGGCGGCTTCGTTTGAGGCAGCCGTCTTTGACGTTCAGTACAAGAAGGCCAAAAACGCCCTGCATGCCACCGGATGCAAGGAATACTGCATCGGTGGCGGCGTCTCGGCCAACCCGCATCTGCGCGAGATGATGATCAAGAAGCTTGGGCGTCAGGGGATTCGCGTAACGGTGCCGCCCTTGTCTGCCTGTACCGATAACGCAGCCATGATCGCGGAGGTCGCTCGCCGTAAATTCGACCGAGGCGAAATCTCGCCGTTCGATGTCGACGCCGATCCGAACATGACGCTGTAGCTGGTACGGCGCGGTCCCCGGACGGAGGGGCCGGATATAAGGTTTCCTGCTCTACAGTCCTGCGCAAGACGAAGGCCACATTAAGTGGCCTTCTTTGCGTGCGGAACTCGCGATAAACCTTATATCCGGCCCCTCCGTCCGGGGACCTTTCTGTATCGATATAGCTTCTGGGCTGGTTTGGCGTCGACAACGTCCGGCAAGGTTAACAAACCAGCGTCGAATTTCCGGCGTTCTTTAGCTGAAAGAAAAAGTTGGTGTGCGGAGCTTTGCTCCGCACATTTGGGATGGGAGCTCCTCGGGGGCGGGGCGGGCGCCTGCCGCCATATATGAACTTTATCGCGAGTTCCGCACGAACAGGAGGCCACTTAATGTGGCCTCCGTCGTGAGCAGGACTGTCTGAGCAGGAAAGTTCATATATGGCGGCAGGCGCCCGCCCCGCCCCCGAGGAGCATCTCTCAAGCAAAAACTGTCGTTCGGTAAAGTCCGAGGTCAGCGGCGTTTTATACCGAGAAATTCAAAAAAAGTTGAAAATTCATTACATATTTGCGTTGACTTTAGGTAACTAAAGTTTCATACTCCTTTTCAACCACTGGGGGATGTGAACACGCACGGATCGTTCACATCATGATTGAAGAGGATTTCTTAGACATGTTCACGCATCAGCTAAACATTATCAGCGTAGTAATTATCTGATGCGGGTTAGCACATACAGCTAGCCCGTACGATAACGGGCGGCTGATGAAGATGAGGGCCGTCGAGCGCAACCGACGGCCCTCATTTTTTATGTCTAGGAAGTTCTTTTTAGAGGAGGAAATGTAATGAACGGAGTTTTGCTCATGGTTGTGGCCGCGACGGTGCTCGCCTGCGGCTATCTGGGCTATGGCCGATGGCTGGCCAACAAGTGGGGCGTTGACAAAGAGGCCCTCACGCCGGCCAAGCGCATGAAGGACGGCAAGAGCTTCTCGCCCGTCTCCGCCTTCACCGCGTTCTCGCACCAGTTCAGCTCGATCTGCGGTGCTGGCCCTGTCACGGGTACGATCGTCGCCATGGCCTTTGGCTGGCTGCCCGTCGTGCTCTGGGTCCTCGTCGGCGGCATCTTCTTTGGCGCCGTCCACGACTTTGGCGCCCTGTACGCCTCGATGAAGAACAACGGCAAGTCCCTGGCCCAGCTCATCGAGAAGTACATCGGCAAGACCGGCCGTCGCCTGTTCCTGCTGTTCTGCTGGCTGTTCTGCATCATCGTCATCGCCGCTTTCACCGACATGGTCTGCAAGACGTTCATGTTCACCCCGGCCGTTGACGCTTCTGGTGCTGCTACCGGTGCCATCGACTTCACCAAGTCCTATGCCGCCGGCTGCGCTGGTACCATCTCCATCCTGTTCACCTTCGTCGCTATCGCCTTTGGTTGGGCCCAGAAGAAGTTCAACCTCACCGGCGCTGCCGAGTTCGTCACCGGCGTGGTCCTCATGGTTCTCATGTTCGCCGTCGGTATGCAGTTCCCGGTCTACCTGGACAAGTTCCAGTGGTTCGCCGTCGTCATGGTCTACCTGGTCTTCGCTGGCGCTATGCCCATCCAGATGCTCAAGACCCCGCGTGACTACCTCACTTCCATCATGATGATCGTCATGATCGTCTGCGCTGTCCTCGGCATCGTCGTCCTGGGCGTCAACGGTCAGGCCACTATCACCGCTCCGGTCTTCACCGGCTTCTCCACTGCTTCCGGCATGATGTTCCCGGTCCTGTTCGTCTCCGTCGCTTGCGGTGCTCTCTCCGGTTTCCACAGCCTCGTTTCTTCCGGCACCTCCTCCAAGCAGGTCGAGAAGGAGCAGGACGCCGTCAAGGTCGGTTACGGCGCCATGATCGTCGAGTCCTTCGTCGGCATCCTTGCCATCATCGTCGCCGGCATCATGTTCTCCGACATGAACACCGCCGGTACCGGCGCCCTTAACGCCGGCGTCGCTTCCACCCCGTTCCAGATCTTCGCCGCCGGCATCTCCCGCGGTATGCAGGCTTTCGGCGTTGACGGCACGCTCGCAACCGTCTTCATGACTATGAACGTTTCTGCTCTGGCCCTGACCTCGCTCGATGCCGTCGCCCGCATCGCTCGTACCTCGTTCTCCGAGTTCTTTGCCCAGACCAACGACGCCCTAGCCATCGAGTCCAAGGCCGGCTACATGAAGGTCCTCGGCAATCCCTGGTTCGCCACGGTCGTTACCCTGCTTCCTGGTCTCGCCCTCGCCTTTGGCGGCTATGCCAACATCTGGCCGCTCTTTGGTGCTTCTAACCAGCTGCTCGGCGGTATGACCATGATCACCCTCGCCGTGTTCTGCAAGTGCACTGGCCGCAAGGGTTGGATGCTCTACGTGCCCGTCGCCTTCCTGCTCTGCTGCACCTTCACCTCGCTGGTCCAGAGCGCCATGGGCTGCATGACTGCCGTTCAGCAGTTTGGCTTCTTCGGCACCATCCCGGCTACTGCCACCACGGCTGCCGTTTCCGTCGCCGCCACCAAGGGCCTGCAGCTCGTCTTTGCCGTCCTGTTGATGGTCCTGGGCCTTATCGTTGCCGTCAACTGTCTCAAGGAGTTCTTCGGCAAGGAGGCCGGTTCCATGCCCGACGAGGAGCCCGAGTGGTCCGAGATGGGCAAGGCCGAGTACGGCCGCGCCGCTGCCGCCGAGGCTCCTGCCGACGCCGAGGCTGTCAAGGCCTAGTCAGCTTGATGGACTGACCGTCCCATCCATATGACTCGGAAAGACCGGGTCCGCAACGACGCGGACCCGGTCTTTTTTCTTGCGAGAACGGGTGATGCAAGGGCGTCCTCGCAGATGTTTTGCGTGGATAGGCTCGCGCGTTGTACCATAAGGACGTATATGTGTGCATATGAAAGGGGCCCCGTGGCCAAGACGGTATATTCCGATAACCAACAAAATGTCGATGCATTGGCCGAGCGCCTGAGCAGCCAGACGTCGCTTTCTGCCGAGCGCGCCAAGCTGGTTGCCTACGACCTGCTCTGCCGCAAGGCGCTCAAGATTAAGTCGAGTGCGCTGGCGCAGATTTTCCGCTCCGTCGATAAGGAGTGCGACACCAAGGCGATGCGCGATGAGCTTATCGCGGCAAAGATCGTGACCAAGATCGAGGGTAGCGGCATTAACGGGCGCCCGGCGTTCTATACCATCAATGCCGAGATCCGCGATGCCCAAGAGCAGCCTGCCGAGTCCGTCGAGGGTTTTGTCGTCGAGGATTCCGCTGACGTGCCTGCTGTGGAAGAAGCTGCTCCGCGTGAGCATGTCGATACCGATGAGTTGCTCGATGAGAACGTCGTGCGTGCCTTTACGGCCAAGGCAGGACGCGGCGGTTTTGGTGGGGGTGGCAAGCGCGATGCGCAGCGCCGCGCCCAGCAGGAGCGCTTCCGTCGCGCCGTTGCTCAAAAGGGTGAGACGGATGCTGAGACCGTCGAGGAAAAGTCCGTCGGGATGCAGGAGCCGACTCGCACTCAAGAGCATGCTGAGATCCAGGAGCCCAAGCGTCGCCGCGGTGCCCACTTTAAGGCCGAGCAGCGAGGTATTGCATGCGAGGTCCAGGATTCCGTCGAGGCTGCTGACGCGTCCGATGAACCGGTCAAGAAGGCTCCGGGTTCATGCCGTCCCGGACGTGGTTTTGCGGGGCGCGCGTATCCCGTAAGGCATCAGGAGAAGAGCGAGCCAGCTTCGACCACTCAGGACGAGAAGGCCGAGAAGGCCGTTGAGCCGGCGGCTCGCGAACAGAAGCCTGCTGAGCCGCAGCTTGAGGTTGATGTCGAGGCCAAGGGCCAGCAGCCTACTGATGAGCAGGCGGAGCAGGGCACGTCGAGCAAGCCTCGCCGCCGTCGCCATCGTGGGGGCCGCAGTTCCCATGCCGAGACTGCAGCCGAGAGGACCACGCCGCAGGACGAGGATGCGAAGGCCGAAGTTTCTTCGGGGCAGCCTAAGCGCCAGCCGGCGAAGGAGAGCAAGTCCGATCGTCCGCAGAAGCAGGCGTCTATGCCGAAGCGCGAGCGCAATTCCCAGGGCGATTCTAAGCGCAAGTCTCAGAAGAAGCCGGAGTCTGCCGCAGCAGATACTGCTGCCCGGCAGCCCGAGTCGGCCGTTCACGGCGAGGTCTCGGCGTTTGCCCTTGCCCGCGTTTTAGGCAGGCAGCTGCTCAAAGTTGTCCCTACGCCCACGGCGCTCTCTAAGATCAAGGAGCAGCAGACGCAGATCGTAAAGGTTGAGGGCAAGGACGGCAAAAAGGCTCCGCAGCGCACTCAGCACAACGAGATGTCCAACCGCAAGATTGCCGAGGAAATCGCAATCATCCAGGCTTGGATCGAGCAGAACCGAGGTGCCGATACGCCGGTTGCCTCGCGCCGCCAGCGTGCCTACCAGATCTTTAACGACGAGAAGGCTTTTGACGGCAAGCACGGTGAGCGCCTGATCAGACGTATGACCGAAAAGGGCATCAGCATGCAGGCGATCAAGGTCGCCCCCAATCGCCCCGTGCACTTTACGGGCTTCTTTACGCTGGGTGCCGACAAGCCGTTCATTATGGTCGAGAACCTGGATACCTATGACGAGATCGTCAAGCTCCTGCGCGGACGCAAACATGCCAAGCTCTTTGGTACCAAGGTGGGCGGCGTGATTTTTGGCGGCGGCTGCAAGGCAAGCGTCTCGCACGCACTGGATGATTATCTGGCCGAGATTGGCTATCGCTTTAACTACGTCTACTACGTGGGCGATATCGATCGCGAGGGCGCGCGCATCGTCGAGCAGGCTCGCAATGCCAATGTGGTTGAGATTCGCCTGCATGCCGGCATGTACCGCGCCATGCTCGCCGAGCATAAGCGTCGCGTGAAGGCCGGCGGCGAGTGCGAGCCCGCGGCTGCCAACCAGGGCGTGCCGCAGAACCTGGCAGCGACGATCAAGGATCTGCCCATGGTCACGCGCGTGCAGTTCCGCAACGTGCTGCGCGAGGGCGGGCGCATTCCGCAGGAGATCCTGATGACCGCAGACTATCGGGATGGCGACTCGGGAAGCTTCGACCGCATGCTGAACAATTAGATTCCGCCGTTCTACCGAACGGCGGACTTCTTGACGCTGCGAGGGACCCTGGCACGGCAATCTGACGTTCAACTTCGGCGGCGCGACCAGAAGGTCAGCGCCGCCTTGTTTCACGTCACCTTGCCATGCCAGGGCCCCTCTCGCTGTCACGTCCAAAACATCGAGGTCATGTGGCCTTCTCTGCGTGCGGAACTCGCGACAAACTTAATGCCCGGCCCGTCGGGGCCACACGTCATTTTGTAGATTACGGCTCGCTTTTCGGAACGGGGCTGATATTTCTTGATGCGAGGCACTCTCGGCTGATACGGGGCGGAGGGATTCCGCGTCCGCCTTTTCGGCGGCCGCGCCCCGCTGCGTCGCTTCGCTCCTTGCGTGCTGCGCTGGAAAACACTTCGCGTTTCCTCAGCTCTGCACCCTTACGGGTTCGAATCCCTCCGCTTGCTCACAAGAAAAGCCTCCCGATCGGCTATGCGTTCGAGAGGCTTGTTTCTTTGGCTGGGACGGAGGGATTCGAACCCCCAACAGCCGGCACCAAAAACCGGAGTTCTACCGTTGAACTACGTCCCAATGTGTAGTGTTGCCCAAAAGCAACTCGTTTAGTTTACCTAATCTGCGAGGGCATCGCAAACGCCATCGAGCAGGCGTACGGCGAGTGTCTGCGCGTCGCTGGCCGTGAAGGTGCCGTTGTAGCGCGTCATGCCCGTGAGCTCAATGCGAATGCGAGCCGGCTTCTGCTGCGCGGCGACATTGGCAGTGCGGATGCGCTGGGCCAGGTTGTGGCACTCGGCGAGGGCAATCGTGGCGCGCGGTGCGGCGTCGGCGGGCAGCTCGTCGCTTGCAATCTCGAGCACCAGGTCAACGTCGGTTGGGACCTCGGAGTCGCAGAGCATCATGCCGCTGTTGTCGGTCGTTGCCGTGGCGATATTCCACATGCGCGACGCAACACAGCGTGCGATGGGGTCCTCGCCGATAACGGCAATCTGGAAGCGCTCGAGCACGTTGGCGGCGCGAGCAAAACCGATGCGGGACTCGGCTTCGGTGACCGAGGGCTTGCCCTCCCACACATGGTGCAGGCGGTTGATGTAGGCGTAGGTGTCCTGGAAGGCCATGCCGTCGGCAAACAGGCCGACATTTTCCTGGAACTGCTGCAGGGCGGCCTCGGTATGCGGACCAAAGTAGCCGTCGTCTTCGCCACAGGCAAAGCCCAAAACGTTGAGAGCGCGCTGCAGGGCCTGCACATCGGCGCCATGGAAATTGGGCATGCGCAGATAGAGAGTGCGGTCGCCCAGCTTATACGAAGCGTCTACAAGGGCGCTCCAGCAGGGGATATCGACGGCATGACCGGCAGCAAGGCCGCTGTCGAGCCTGAAGGTGCTGACGGCCTGCTCAGTGGTGGCTCCAAAGTACTTGTCGGTGACTTCGGCGGCATCAATCGTGTAGCCGAGCTGCAGGAGACGAGACTGCACGTCCTCGACGGCTGCTCCTTGCATGCCCGTTGTAATAGGTTCCATGAACGAACCCCTTTCGGCGTACCATTCGTACTATTTGAGCGTCTGTCGGATAGACAACGCAAAGGGATGCATAAACATGCACTCAACAGTGTAGCAAGTTGTGCCAAAATACGCTGCTGACAGGTTTTATAACCCCCGTTAGTTAAGGCGCTCCACAAAGAAATCTGCCATGGAGAGGAACAGCTCGCGTGCGTGCGGATCAAGCTCAACGTTCTCGATGGCCGCTTTGGCCTTAGCGGTCAGGTCGAGCGCGTAAGTGTGGGCGTAATCGATGGAGCCGGTCTCTTGGAAGATCTCCACGGCGCGTGCGAGCTGCGCGGGATCATCGGTGCCCGAGGAAAGAATCGCCTCGACCTCGTCGTGGTAGCGCTCATCAGAGAGGGCATGTACGGCGACAAGCGTGCGCTTGCCCTCGGTGATGTCGGTGCGGAAGTCCTTGTTGGCGGCTTCCTTAGTGCCGACAAGGTTGAGCAGGTCGTCCTGAATCTGAAAGGCAAGGCCCGTGTGCAGGCCAAAGGCGCGCAGCGCTTCGATTTGCTTATCGCTGCCGCCGCCGATAATGGCTCCGGCGGCAAGCGGCGTGGCTCCGCTGTAAAACGCGGTCTTGTGCGTTGCCATGTCCAGGTAGTCATCAACCGAGATATCAAAGCGCCCGTCACGGACCCAACCCAGGTCGAGTGCTTGACCCTCGATGGTGCGGACGATCATCTCGGTAAGCTCGTGGAGCACGCGCAGCTTCACGTCGGACTCAAGCGTAGGGTCGTCGAGAACCGTCTTGGTGACCATGGTGAGCGCCAGGTCGCCACAATTGATGGCAAGGCCCGTGCCCTCGGTAAGGTGCATGCAAGGCTTGCCGCGACGAAGCTGTCCGTTGTCGGCGATGTCGTCGTGGATCAGCGCGCCCGACTGGAAATGCTCGATGGCTGCCGCGGCGCTGCGGGCGCTCTCAAAGCTGCCGCCCACTGCGGTTGCGGCGAGCATACAGATAAGCGGGCGGTGGCGCTTGCCGGCGTTGGCCGTAAAAGCCGAGAGCGGCGCATACAGGTAGCGCTCGATATCGGCAGAGGTCGCCTGTCCGTCAAAGAACGTGGCCAGATAGTCGTTAATCTGGTCAAAGTGCTGGGCTAAAAAGCTGGTAAACGGACTGGACACGGGTTCTCGCATTCTTTCTTGGGTTACATCGTTGCGGTGTGCAGATACCATATTGCCACATTGGAGTTGCCGGCGCGTCTGTTTTGGCGATTTGGAGAAACGGGACGCGTGCGCGTGCCGGCTGCTTATATAAGCCTAAAGTGCTCGAGCGCCTTGACGACGCCATCTTTGTCGACCGAGTCGGTGATGTAGTCGGCGCGCTTTTTGAGATAGTCTGGCGCATTGCCCATGGCGATACCGACATCGACGGCGTTCATCAGCGAGACGTCATTGCTGGCGTCGCCGATGCCGTACACGGTTCCGTGGTGGGGATCGAGGGCGTCGAGTACAGACTGGATGCCCCCGCGCTTCGTGCATTCGCGGGGCGAGATTTCGGTTACCTCGAGTTCGAGCTCGTTAAAGCACAGCAGCGGCTCAAGTGCCTTATCTTGAGCGATGTGGTTGGCGAGCGATGTAGACATCAAGATCTTGTAGACACTGTAATGTTGCAGCTGCGTGACTGCGTCGCCCAGGGTGCGCGCGTATCCGGGAGCATCGGGGGCATCGGCACTCATGCGCACGACGCCGTTGAGGCCCTCAAAGCGGATGACCTCGCCCGATTGCTCAAGGTAGGGGGCAAGACGCTGCAGCATACTGGGCGTCATCGACAGATCGCGAATTGCGTGTCCGTCGATCTCGGCGTAACCGCCCGCAAGACAGACGATGCCGGTCCAGGGCAGCTCAAGAAGTTTGGGGTGGATGCAGCTGAGGGTGCGTCCTGTGCAGATAAAGGCCATGTTGCCGTTTGCAACGAAATCGCGGATGGCCTGCGAGACCGCCTCGTTGGGATAAGGGGACAGGTCACGCTCGCTCTTGGGAAGCTCTTGTGCCACTCGAGGGTCTTGCCAGGCGAGTGTTCCGTCGATATCGAAGAAGCAGATATCGCCGCGCTTATGGGCTGCGCTGGCGGCAGGGGAGGCCGAGGTGGTGGGCACAAATCCCGGCTCGAGGCCCATGATCTGGTCAAAATGCTCTTTAACGCGGGGAACGGAGATGCCAATAATCACCTGGGCGGTCTTGCCCGTAATGATGAGGCCCTTGGCGCCCACCGCGACAAACGACGCATTATCTGCAACGATGGAAGGGTCTGCGACCTCGACGCGCAGGCGCGTGGCGCAGTTGGTTGCGCCCACGATATTGCCAACGCCACCTAAAAGCTGAATTACCCGCTCGGCGAGGACGTGATCTTGATCGGATTGAATACTGACCTCGCCATTGGGAGATTGCTCTTTGGCAAAGCCGCTTCCCGTTAAACGATCGATTGCCGCGCGATTGGAGACATGATCCTCGCGGCCCGGCGTCTTAAGGTCATAGACCAAGATGAGTGCTCGAAAACTAACAAAAAAGATGAGGCTAAAGGCAAGACCGATACCGAGCGCCAAAAGGTAGGAGCCGGCATGCATTCGCATGAGTGGGATGAAGTTGAAGGCCGTCATTTCCATGAGACCGCCCGAGAAGATGCCGACGATGCCAAAGAAGTTCATGGTCATGGCAAGGCAGGAGGACAGGACGGCGTAGAGCAAAAAGAGTCCGGGATAGGTGAACATAAAGAGAAACTCGAGCGGCTCGGTGACGCCGCAGACCACCGAGGCGACGATGGCGGGCAAAAGGATGACCTTAAGGCCGGCGCGGCGTTCGGGTTTGGCGGTGAAATAGAATGCTGCCGCGATGGCGGGAAGGCCAAAGAGCTTGCCCCAGCCGGTGGCGGTAAAACCTGCCCAGGGCGCAAGTTCATTTAAAGGGCGCGTGCTATGGGAGAGAATGGGGAGCAGGTTGGTCCACGTGGCGTAAATACCGTCGTGAATGACCAGATTGTCGTAATAGATGGGCATATAGAGCAGATGGTGCAGCCCCATGGGCTCGAGCGCTCGCTCCAAAAACACAAAGATGCCCACGCCGAAGGGGCCGACGCCCGCAAGTGCGTGGCGCAGCGTTTCGGTCACAGCGTATGCGAAAGGCACGATGGCGGCCGAGATGGCGGCAAGGGCAAACACGGCAAAAAAGCTGATGAGGTAGACCAGCGAGGAACCCGAGAAGGTGCCGAGCCAATCGGGAACCTTGGCATCGTAGAAGCGGTCATGGATCGCGACGACGGTTGCCGACACCGCCAGCGGGCCGATAATGCCGGTGTCGAGCGTCTTGATGCCGTCGATGACGGTGATGCCGCTAGCGGAGGTCAAAAACGACGGGTACTTAAGCCCAAGGTTGTCTCCGCTCAGCTTAATGATCTCGCTCAAAAAGAAACAGTAGGCAAAATAGGCTACGAGCGCCTCGAGGCAGCAGCGTGCCGGTTGCTTTTGGGCAAGGCCGATAGGCAGCGCTACGGCAAAAAGGAGTGGAAGGCGCTTAAAGACCGTCCACGAGCCGCGCTGAATGATAGTCCAGAAAACGTACCAGGGGGTTCCGTATACGGCGAGGTCGCCGACGATATCCACGGTCGTTGCGAGGGCGGAGATGCCGACCATGAGGCCTGATATAGAAAACAACATGGCGGGCGCGAACATGGCTCCGCCAAAACGTTGGATTTTCTGCAGCATAATATGCCTTTCGGATGCAACATGCTGTGCGAGCAAGAACGTTTAAACAATGAACTCATTGTAGAGGACTGGCTGCTTGCCGCATTGACGGTTTTGATTCGGTCCGATTTGGGTTTCGGGGGAACCGTCGACGGTAAATAATCCGTGCTTTACCGATAATCGGTTTAAACAACTTTAAGAAATGCTATCGTGCCTAGCCATACATATTCATTAGAGGTGAAATCATGCCAAAAGCGATTTACGAAGGAATCTACCGCGAGATCCGTTCGCGCATCATCAACGGGACCTATGCGTTTCAGGAGATGCTGCCAACCGAAGCCGAGCTGACCGCGGAGTTTGGCTGCACGCGCAATACCGTTCGACGCGCCTTGAGCATGCTGGCCGACCAGATGTTTGTGCAGCCTATACACGGTAAGGGCGTGCGCGTTATTTGGCTTAAGGGCGAAACCGACATGCTGGGCGCACTCGAAGAGGTTGAGTCGTTTGGCGAGTTCGCAAAACGCAACAATGCCGTCGCATCGACCGAGGTCAAGTCTTTTGAACATTTGATTTGCACTGAGCAACTCTCACGTCGCCTGGGCTTTAAGGTGGGCGAGGAGCTGATTCGCGTAGTGCGTGTCCGAAGCCTCAACGGCAGCGCGCGCCAAGTGGACCATGGCTACTTTTTGGCGTCGATCGCCAAGGGCCTGACCCCCGAGATCGCGGCGGATTCTATCTACGGCTATCTGGAGCACAAGCGCGGCGTCAAAGTGATGGCGAGCCGTCGTACGGTGAGTGTCGAGCTCGCCAACGATGAAGACTGCAGCTATCTGGACCTCGGCAAGTACAACTGCGTCGCCGTTATGGAGAGCCAGTCGTACACCTCGGACGGCATCTTGTTCGAGGTCACGCATGCCCGCACACACCCCGAGATCTTCCATTACCGCGTCAATTCCAAGCGATAGCCGGCTAGCTCGCAGCCTGACGAGACTCATGCCCTCAAAGCGAAAACGCCCGGTCAAACCGACGATGCATCGGCTTGATCGGGCGTTTTCTCTGCATTCGATAACAAATAATTGTTTATACAAAACTTGTCAAGTATCAAGTCGAAATTACCGTTCACCGAAGTTTTTCTACCGCTCTAGTAATACTTGTTCAAACAACTAGCCAAATAGCGTATTGTACAAGTCAGCAAAAGGGGCAAAGTCCCCGAGCCAATCTCCGAAGGCGGCGGCAAAGGGTGCCGCCACGGTGTGAAAGGGTGGATTGTAATGAAGAACGAAATGAGCAGAAGGCAGTTCCTGGGCTTTGCTGGTTCCGCGGCTGCGGTTCTTGGTCTGGGCCTCGTGGGCTGCGGTGGTTCTGCCGGCTCTGGCTCCTCTGCTTCTGGTGACGCTGCCGAGGTCTACTTCCTCCAGTTCAAGCCCGAGGTCGACAAGGAGTGGAAGGAGATCGCCAAGGCGTACAAGAAGGAGAAGGGCGTCGAGGTCAAGATCGTGACCGCCGCCTCCAACACCTACGAGGAGAAGCTCAAGTCCGAGATGTCCAAGAGCTCCGCTCCGACGCTGTTCCAGGTCAACGGCCCCACCGGCCTTAAGAACTGGAAGGACTACTGCGCCGATCTTTCCGACACCAAGCTCCGCGGCGAGCTCATCGACGACTCCCTGGCGCTGCAGTCCGACGGCAAGGATCTGGGTATCGACTGGGTTCAGGAGAGCTACGGCATCATTTACAACAAGGAGCTCCTCGAGAAGGCCGGCTACAAGGCCGAGGACATCAACTCCTTCGACAAGCTGAAGGCTTGCGCCGATGACATCCAGGCCCGCAAGGACGAGCTCGGCGTTGACGGTGCCTTCACTTCCGCCGGTATGGATGACTCCTCCAGCTGGCGCTACACCACGCACCTCGCCAACCTCCCGCTCTACTACGAGTTCGAGAAGGAGCACAATCAGGAGGACGACGAGATCAAGGGCGAGTATCTCGACAACTTTAAGCAGATCTTCGACCTGTACATCACCGACTCCACCTGCGATCCTTCGCAGCTCGCCTCCAAGACCGGTGACGACGCCACCAACGAGTTCGCAACCGGCAAGGCCGTCTTCTATCAGAACGGCTCTTGGGCCTACGCCGACCTCACCAAGGCCGGTATGACCGACGACCAGCTCGGCATGCTGCCGATCTACATCGGCGTCGACGGCGAGGAGAACCAGGGCCTGTGCTCCGGCGGCGAGAACTACTGGTGCGTCAGCTCCCAGGCTTCCGAGGATGCCCAGAAGGCCACCGAGGACTTCATGTATTGGTGCGTCACTTCTGACACCGCCACCAGCATCATCGCTGACAAGATGGGTCTGACCGCCCCGTTCAAGAGCGCTAAGGAGACCACCAACGTCTTCTCTCAGCAGGCCGTTGCTATGGCCAAGGACGGCAAGAAGACCGTCGCTTGGGACTTCGTTTACATCCCCTCCGAGGAGTGGAAGAAGAACCTCAAGCAGGCTCTCATCGCTTATGCTGCCGACAACACCAAGTGGGACGGCGTCAAGAACGCCTTCGTCGATGGCTGGAAGACCGAGAAGGCTGCTTCCGAGTAAGCAGTTGCTGCCCAAGCTATCTGATTAGCGACAGGGGGCGGGCAGACGTAGGTTTGCCCGCCCCCTGCATATTGAAAGGACCCTTCTATGGGCAAAGCACTCAAGCGCTGGTGGCCGCTCTTTATGCTGCCCACGTGCCTGGCGTTTATGATCGGGTTCGTGATTCCCTTTATCCAGGGTTTCTATCTCTCGTTCTGCCAGTTTATTACCATCAATAACGCGCACTTTGTCGGTATCGAGAACTACGTGCGCGCGCTGTCCGATCCGCAGTTCTCCACGTCGTTCTTCTTTACCGTGGCGTTTGCCTTCCTGTCGACGGTGCTCATCAACGTGATCGCGCTGGCCATTGCGCAGGCGCTCACTCGCAAGGCGCTCAAGGGCACCAACATCTTCCGTACGATTTTCTTTATGCCTAACCTGATTGGCGGCATTGTACTGGGTTACATTTGGCAGATTCTGATCAACTGCCTGCTCTCCAACGTGGGTGCCCAGCTTATCGCCCTCAACTCCGCCGCTGGCTTCTGGGGCCTTATCATCCTGACCCTGTGGCAACAGGTCGGCTACATGATGATCATCTACATCGCCGGTCTGCAGTCCATTCCGTCTGACTACATCGAGGCCGCCAAGGTCGATGGCGCTACGGCATGGCAGACGTTTTGGAAGGTTAAGATCCCCAACCTGATGCCGACCATCACCATCTGCCTGTTCCTGTCCATCACCAACGGCTTTAAGCTGTTCGACCAGAACCTCGCCCTTACCGGTGGCGCCCCGGCGCACTCCACCGAGATGCTCGCCCTGAACATCTACAACACGTTCTATTCGCGTGCTGGCATCGCATGGCAGGGCATCGGTCAGGCCAAGGCAGTTATCTTCTGCATCCTGGTTGTCGCTATTTCTATGATCCAGCTTAAGGCCACGAGGTCCAAGGAGGTGCAGCAGTAATGAAACGCGATAAGGCTATCAACCGCGCGCTCTCGATCTTCTTTACGATTCTGTCGCTCGCATGGATCTACCCCGTGTTCATGATTGCGCTCAATTCCTTTAAGAAAGCGACCGCAATCAGCACCACCACGGCGTTCGATCTGCTCACGCCCGAGACGTTCAACGGCCTCGCAAACTACGTGCACGCTCTTAACGAGCAGGGCTTTGCCTCGGCGTTTATGTACTCTCTTATCATCACGGTCACGTCGGTCGTGCTGATTCTGGTGTGCTGCTCCATGTGCGCTTGGTACGTGGTGCGCGTCAACAGCAAGATCTCGAACTTCTTCTATTACCTGTTCGTCTTCTCGATGGTCGTACCGTTCCAGATGCTCATGTTCACGCTGTCCAACCTCGCGGACCGCATCGGCTTTAACACGCCGTTTAACATCTGCTTCATCTACCTTGGTTTTGGCGCGGGCCTCGCGGTCTTTATGTTCGCCGGCTTCGTCAAGAACATCCCGCTCGAGATTGAGGAAGCGGCCATGATCGACGGCTGCAACCCGGTCCAGGTGTTCTTTAAGATCGTCCTTCCCATTATGAAGCCCACCTATCTTTCGGTCGGCATCCTTGAGACCATGTGGGTCTGGAACGACTATCTGCTGCCCTACCTTACGCTCGACTCCACCAAGTACAAGACCATTCCTATCTTGATCCAGTACTTCCGCGGCGGCTATGGCCACGTCGAGCTCGGCCCCATGATGGCCTGCATCATGATGGTCGTTGTCCCCATCGTCATCATGTACATCTTCTGCCAGAAGTACATCATCGACGGTGTGGTGGCAGGTGCCGTCAAGGGCTGATGCCGTAACTGTTTTGCAAGTTTTGGCGGCGCCCCTCAGCGCGGCGCCGCGTATCGAAAGGTAGAGACATGGCCGAGATCGTTCTCAAACATGTTCAGAAGGTGTATCCCAACAACGAGTCCAAAAAGAAGGGCTTCTTTGGCAAAAAGAAGAAGACCGAGGAGAAGAAGCACAACCTCAAGGTTACCGAGGACGGTGTGCTCGCTGTAGAGGACTTCAACCTCACCGTTCACGACCAGGAGTTCATCGTCCTCGTTGGCCCCTCTGGCTGCGGTAAGTCCACGACGATGCGCATGGTCGCTGGCCTGGAGGACATCACTTCGGGCGACGTGCTCATCGACGGCAAGCGCGTCAACGACGTGGCGCCCAAGGACCGCGATATCGCCATGGTGTTCCAGAGCTATGCTCTGTACCCCAATATGACGGTGTACGAGAACATGGCGTTTACGCTTGAGCTCAAGAAGGTCCCCAAGGACGAGATCGACCGCAAGGTTCGCTCCGCTGCCGAGATCCTGGGTATTACCGAGTACCTTGACCGTAAGCCCAAGGCACTCTCCGGCGGCCAGCGTCAGCGTGTCGCCATCGGCCGCGCCATCGTGCGTGACCCCAAGGTCTTCCTGATGGACGAGCCCCTGTCCAACCTGGATGCCAAGCTGCGTAACCAGATGCGCGCCGAGCTCATTAAGCTGCGTCACGAGATCAAGGGCACCTTCATCTACGTTACCCACGACCAGACCGAGGCTATGACCCTCGGCGATCGCATCGTGGTCATGAAGGACGGCGTCGTCCAGCAGATCGCCACCCCGCAGGAGGTCTTCAACCATCCCGCGAACATCTTCGTCGCCGGCTTTATCGGCGTGCCGCAGATGAACTTCTTCGATGCCCAGCTGGTGCGCTCGGGCAACGGCTTTACGGTCAAGACCGAGGATATGAACGTGGCGCTCGCCCCCGAGACCTGCGCTCAGCTTGCTCTCAACTGGGACGGCGGCGACGTGAAGGAGATCACGGCCGGCGTGCGTCCCGAGCAGATCCTGCTTGCCGACAAGGACGAGGAGGGTGCGCTCCAGGGCACCGTCGAGGTGACCGAGCTCATGGGCTCGACCGAGCATGTCCACGTGACTGCTCCCGACGGCCAGTTTGTCCTGATCATTCCCGTCGTCGACCTCGAGGCCAAGGGCGCGCTCAAGGCGGGCGACCCCATCTGGTTCAAGTTTGAGAAGAACGCGACCCACCTCTTCGATAAGGTCTCTGGCAAGAACCTTATCTAGGCCCGGTGCAACCAGGCCCTTCCTTTGGGCGACTGCGGCTTTGCCATCCTTTTGCCGCGGTCACATATAAGGCTCCCCTCCCGTCCACTGGGCGAGAGGGGAGCCTTTCTTTGTGTTGGGACTGTCTGACCGGTCGTTTGTCTCGATCTGTAACGGATAGGGCCGATTTCGGACGTTAGATGTTACAGATCGAGACGGTTCCGCTGAGCTAACCATTTCATCTAAATCTGTAACACCAAAGGCGAATTTCACCTGCTAGATGTTACAGATTGAGATAAACCCGAGGGGAGGGGCCGGTATGTCTCAATCTGTAACGGCTGGGACCGTTTTGGTTGAGTAATTGCTACGGATCGAGATTGTTTGGCCGAGTTGGATCACAGGGTAACGTGCGGGCACAAAAAACGGAGCCGTGTTGCCACGACTCCGTTTCTCAAGAGGATGGGTAAGGGGAATGAGCTAGCTCAGGTGCCAGATCTCGTCGTTGTACTGGGAGATCGTACGGTCGGACGAGAAGGTGCCGGCGTTGGCGATATTGATGAGCGCCTTGCGCATCCAAGCGTCCTGGTCCTCGTAGTCGGCCAGCACGCGCTCCTTGGTCTGGATGTACTCCTCAATGTCGAGTAGGGCCATGAACCAGTCCTTGCCCTTGATGTCGTCGTGCAGACGCTGCAGGCGCTCCGCGTTGCCGGTCGCCATAAAGGCGGGGTTGGTGATGAAGTCCACCAGCAGTTTGATGCCGGGCTTGCGGTAGAGTGCGCCGGCATCGTAGGTGCCGTCGGCGTAGAGCTGCTCGACCTGCTTGGACGAGGCGCCAAAGGTGTAGATGTTCTCGTCGCCCACGAGCTCGGCAATCTCCACGTTGGCACCGTCGAGCGTGCACAGGGTTAGGGCGCCGTTGAGCATGAACTTCATGTTGGAGGTGCCGCTTGCCTCCTTGGAGGCCAGGCTGATCTGCTCGGAGATGTCAGCGGCGGGGATCACGCGCTCGGCGGCGGTGACGTTATAGTTCTCGATCATGACAACCTGCAGGTAGGGAGCCACGTCGGGGTCGTTTGCAATCCACTGCGACAGCGTCAGGATCAGGTGAATGATGTCCTGGGCGATGGTGTAGGCAGGTGCCGCCTTGCCGCCAAAGATGATGGTGACGGGGTGAGCGGGCTTGTTGCCGTTCTTGATGTCGAGATACTTCCAGATGATGTAGAGCGCGAGCATCTGCTGGCGCTTGTACTCGTGGATGCGCTTGACCTGAACATCGATGATGGCGTTGGAGGGAATGGTCGCGCCCTGCTCGAGCGCCATGAACTGGCGCATGATGCTCTTGGCCTCGACTTTGGTGGCAGCCAGGCGCTCAAGAACGTCCTTGTCGTCGGCGAATTCGGCGAGCTTGCTCAGATTGCCGGTGCTGCGCCAATCGGTGCCGATCACATCGTCGAGCAGGCTGGCGAGCGCGGGGTTGGCACCATGGATCCAGCGGCGGAAGGTGATGCCGTTGGTCTTGTTGGAGAACTTCTCGGGATAGATCTCGTAGAACGGATGAAGCTCGGTGTCCTCCAGGATCTTGGTGTGGAGGGCGGCTACGCCGTTGATGGAGAAGCCAAAGTGGATGTCCATGTGGGCCATGTGAACGGTGTTGTATTCGTCGATGATGGCGACGCGCGGGTCATCGTGCTCGGCCTTCGCAATCTCATCGAGCTTGACGATAATGTCGGCGATGGCAGGGGAGACCTTCTGCAGGCTGGCGAGCGGCCACTTCTCGAGGGCCTCGGCAAGAATCGTGTGGTTAGTGTAGGCGACCATGGAGCGTACGATGGTCACGGCCTCGTCAAACTCGATGCCATGCTCGGTGGTGAGCAAGCGAACGAGCTCGGGAATGACCATGGTGGGATGCGTATCGTTAATCTGGACCACGGCGTAGTCGGCCAGATCGTGCAGGTTACTGCCGCGCTCGACAGCCTCGTCGATCAGGAGCTGGGCAGCGTTGCTCACCATGAAGTACTCCTGGTAGATGCGAAGCAGACGGCCCTGCTCGTCGGAATCATCCGGATAGAGGAACAGGGTGAGGTTCTTGGCGATCTCGGTCTTATCGAAGTCGATGGAGCTGCCGGGGACCAGGCCATCGTCGACACTTGCCAGGTCAAACAGGCGCAGGCGGTTCTTGGTGGGCTGGCCGTAACCAGGCACATCGATGTTGACGAGCTTGGAGGTGACGGCAAAATCGTCAAACTCAACGGTGTAGGAGCGGTCGTCATCGACCAGGATGTCCTGCTCGCCAAGCCACTCATCGGGGACGGCCTTCTGCTGCTTATCGACAAAGCGCTGGCGGAACAGGCCGTAATGGTAGTTGAGGCCCACACCGTCTCCGGTAAGGCCCAGCGTGGCGATGGAATCCAGGAAGCATGCGGCCAGACGGCCCAGGCCGCCGTTGCCCAGCGACGGCTCGACCTCAAACTCCTCGATCTTGTTGAGGTCGTGACCGGCGGCAGTGAGCTGATCCTTAACCTCGTCGTAGATGCCAAGGTCGATCATGTTGTTGATGAGCAGCTTGCCAATCAAAAACTCGGCAGAGATGTAGTAGAGCTTTTTCTTGCCATTGTTGAGCGGGCAGGCGGAAGAGCGCTCCTGCACGAGCTTGACCAGCAGCTTGTAAATGCGACGGTCGTCGAGCTGCTCGAGCGAGGTGCCAAAAGACTGCTCGGCGAGTTCCATGAGGTTTATTTGGGGCATGTTTCCTCCTGTGATGGGTTGTTTCATGTCTGCAATTCATAAGAAGCCCGTGCGAGGGGATTGGGGTGGCCTCGCGCGGGAAAAGCAAGCGCGTCCGCACGGTGGGGAGGGGTCGGGCGCGGTAGCTCCTATTGAGGAAGCTCGATTTCAGCTTCCGACGGGATGCGGAAGTAGGTTTCGGTCCAGTCGGTGAGTTTGTGCTCAAGCTCGCGGGTGATGGCGCCGTCGAGCATGCGCCAGGTCCAGTTGCCGCCCAGCGTGGCAGGGGTGTTGATGCGCGCCTCATTGCCCAAGTTGAGCAGGTCCTGCATGGTGTAGATGCACGTGTCGCTTACGCTGGCGGCGATGGTGCGATTGAGTGCATCTGCCATGGGTTCGCCGGCCTGCTGATGGGCGTACAGGGCTGCCTGCTCGCGCTGACGCGGGGTGGCCGTTCCCTCAAACCAACCACGCGCCGTTTCGTTGTCGTGGGTGCCCACGTAGGCGACGGTGTTGGCAATGTAGTTGTGCGGCAGGTAGTACGAGTTGGTGCCCTCAAAGGCAAACTGCAGGATCTTCATGCCAGGGAAGCCCGAGTTGTCGCGCATGTCGATGACACCGGGAGTGAGGAAGCCCAAGTCCTCGGCGATGATGGGCAGCGTGCCGAGCTTTTCCTCGAGCGCTTTGAAGAGCTTGAGGCCGGGACCCTGCGTCCACGAACCGTAGGACGAATCGGGCGAGGAGAACGGCACCTCCCAATAGGCCTCGAAGCCGCGGAAGTGATCCAGGCGGATGACGTCGTACATGTCGAGGGCAGCGCGAATGCGGCCCTCCCACCAGGAGAAGCCGTCGGACTCCATGGCGTCCCAGTCGTAGATGGGGTTGCCCCAGTACTGGCCGGTGGTCGAGAACTGGTCGGGCGGCGTGCCGGCGACGCTCACGGGATTGCCGGCGGCGTCGATCTTAAAGAGCTCAGGTGTCGCCCACATCTCGACGGAGTCGCGCGAGACATAGATGGGCAGGTCGCCGATGATGAGAATGTCGCGCTCGTTGGCATAGGCCTTGAGGCGGCTCCACTGGCGATCGAAGAAGTACTGCGTCATCTGGTGGTAGAGCATGCGCGCCGGATGGTCGGCGCAGACCTTGGCGGAAGACTCGCCGCGGGTGCGGAGCTCCGCGGGCCACTCCCAAAACGCCTTGAGACCGCACTCCTCTTTGACGGTCATGAACTCACAGTAGGGGATGAGCCAGTCCTCGTTGGCCTGGATAAAGTCATCGAAATCGGCCGGCTTATCGGCGGCAAAGCGCTCGGCGGCGCGGTCGAGAATCTGACGGCGGCCGCCAAAGATAGCACCGTAGTCGACATTGCTGGGGTCGGATCCCAGATACACGCCATCGATATCGCGCTGCTCAAGATACCCTGCCTCGATAAGCTCGGCAAAGTCGATGAAGTTGGGGTTGCCCGCGCGGGCCGAGAACGACTGATAGGGCGAATCGCCATAGCTGGTCGTCGTAAGGGGCAGAATCTGCCAGTAATGTTGTTTGCACGAGGAGAGAAAATCGACGAAGTCGTAGGCATTCCAGCCAAAGCCGCCGATTCCGTATGGTCCGGGCAGAGATGAGACGGGCATGAGGACGCCGCTTGCACGCTCCATGAATGCGCTCACCAACCTTCTTGTTGTGGGGCCGGCCTGCCAATGAGTGTGCAGTCCGCCTCCGGTGTTCTGATTCGATACGTCTATTGTAAAACATGTTGTTTAAACATGTATAGGCAAGATAAAAAAGTTGGTCGATTTTCGGCGAATGGCTACATGCCATGAAAAAAGCCCCGACCTCACAACGTGAAATCGGGGCAAGAGCGGTATGTAGGTTTTTGCTACTCGGCGTCGGCGAAGCCGTTGGGGTTGTGGCTCTGCCAGTTCCAGCTATCGCGGCACATGTCCGCGATGTCGTACTGGGCCTTCCAGCCCATCATGCGCTCGGCCTTGGAGGCATCGCACCAGTTGGCGGCGATGTCGCCGGCGCGGCGCTCGCGGATCACGTAGGGCAGCTCCTTGCCACAAGCCTTGGAGAAGGCGGCGACGACCTCGAGTACCGAGGTGCCGGTGCCGGTGCCCAGGTTAAAGATCTCGACGCCGGTCTTGCCGTTCATCCAGTTAAGGGCGGCAACGTGGCCAGAGGCCAGATCGCACACGTGGATGTAGTCGCGCACGCCGGTGCCGTCGGGGGTGGGGTAGTCGTTGCCAAAGACCTGAACGGCCTCGAGCTTGCCCACGGCGACCTGGGCGACATAGGGCACCAGGTTGTTGGGGATGCCCTTGGGGTCCTCGCCGATCAGGCCCGACGGATGAGCGCCGATGGGGTTGAAGTAACGGAGCAGCACGACGTCCCACTCGGGGTCGGCGGTGTGGACGTCCATAAGGATCTGCTCGATCATCCACTTAGTCCAACCATAGGGGTTGGTCGCGGGCTTCTTAGGATCCTCCTCGGTGACGGGCGGGTTGTCCGGGTCGCCATAGACGGTCGAGGAGCTCGAGAAGATGATGGACTTGCAGCCATGGTTGCGCATGATGTCGATGAGCACCAGGGTGTTCTCGATGTTGTTGTGGTAGTATTCGACGGGCTTGCTCACCGACTCGCCGACGGCCTTAAAGCCGGCAAAGTGGATGACGCGGTCGATCTGATGGGTATCGAAGATCTTGTTCATCGCATCGCGGTCGAGCACGTTGGCCTCGTAGAAGGTGAGGTTCTTGGCGGCCTCGTCGCCCACGATGGTCTTGACGCGGTCGACGGCGACGGCGCTGGAGTTGGAGAGATCATCGACGATGACGACCTGGTAGCCACCTTCGAGCAGCTGAACGACGGTGTGCGAGCCGATAAAGCCGGCGCCACCGGTAACGAGGACGCAGGTGTCTTTGGGGTCGAGTGCTTTGGACATGTAGTCTCCTATCGAATCAGGAACACTTCTTCAGGGGAGTATAGCGCAGACAGTTGTTCCAAAAACGTACGCGGCAGGAAAAGCAGAGGATTATGTTAACGTACTCATACAAGAGCTTGCGTACGCATAACCTGATCTTTGGCATTTGCTTACGAGCCGTCGACCTTGCAGTTTCCTGCCGTTCGTGGAAATCGTTGGGACGCGCCATATGTACGCTAATATGTATGAGTTGAGCGACATATAAATAAGCATGTAACGGAGTACATATGTCACCAAACAGCGATCCCATCCTTTCCCAGGAGCTCTCGCGCCGCACTGTCCTCAAGGCCCTGTTCGGCGCCGCTTCTGCGGCAGTTCTTTTTGGCTTGCCCACTCGCGCCCATGCGGCGGAGGCTTCCAAAGAAACCACCGATAAACTGAATGCCGCCCAGGCCCAGCTCGACGAGGTTCAGGCCCAGCTCGACAGCATCGCAAATGAATACGCGGCGCTGGCCAGCAAGAATGCCCAGACCCTCAACGATATCGAGGGCGTACAGGGCCAGATCGACGACACGCAGGCGCAGATTGACGAGAAGAAGGCCGAGCTCAAAAAGAAACGCGGCGATCTTTCCGATCGCGTTGCCGCCAGCTACAAGTCCGGCGGCACGAACATCCTGTCGCTGCTGCTGGCCTCAGGCTCGTTTGAGGAACTCGTCGCCAACGCGCATTACGTTGAGAAGATTAACAAGAGCGACCGCGATGCCATCGAGGATATCCAGACGATTCAGGCTGAGCTCGACGCACAGAAGACCGAGCTCGAAGCACAAAAGGCCGACTTGGAGAAGCTCAAGGACCAGCAGACGGCTCAGATGCAGGATATGCAGGCCAAGCAGCAAGAAGTCCAGACCGTGCTGAACGGTCTTTCCGACGACGTCAAGGAGCTCATGGCTCAGCGCGATTCCGAGATCCTCGCTGCCGCCCAGGCCGAGGAGGCTGCCAGGAAGGCCGCCGCCGCTGCCGCCGCCGCGAACAAGAACAATTCCTACTCGGGCGGTTCGAGCTCGGGTGGCGGATCGTATGCTCCCGGAACTCCGCAGCAGAATGCCGGATCGGGCAAGCAGCAGGCCGTCGTCAACGCGTGCTACTCCACGCCTTCCCCGGGTCAGAACTGGTGCGCAGCGTGGGTTACCAACGTCTTCCGCAACGCCGGCGTTGGCTACTTTGGCGGTAACGCGTGCGATATGTTTAACGCCTGGTGCTATAGCTCCGACCGCTCGGCGCTGCAGGTGGGCATGATCGTGGCCGACTCCTCGCACAGCGGCACGGGTGCTCCGGGTCTTATCTACGGTCATGTGGGTATCTACGTTGGCGGCGGCATCGTAATGAGCAACGAGGGTGCCATTACGTCTAAGTCGCTTGACTCGTTTATTAGCTTCTATGGCACTGGCTCTGGCGTGCGTTGGGGCTGGCTTGGCGGCGTGGTGCTGTCGTAACTGCGGTTTGAAGTAAGTTGGTCCGTGGCTGCCCGAAAGGCATTAGGTTGCCTGCTTGGACAGTCCTGCTCGCACGGAGAGCACATTAAGTGCTCTCCGGCTCGTGCGGAACTTGCGATCAACCTAATGTCTTTCGGGCAGCTATGGACCTCTCGGGTCCAATACGTCACATACCGGACTGGTTTATCTGAATAAATATGGCGAAGGCCCCTTTCGGGGCCTTCTTTGTTAGAGGAATTCGCCTACTCGGTGGACTTCGGGTTCTAGGTCTACTCCGAATTGGTCTTTGACGGTTGTTTGGATGTGGCGGATGAGTTCGTCGACATCGGCGGCGGTGGCGTGGTCGGCGTTGACGATGAAACCGCAGTGCTTCTCGCTTACCTGCGCACCGCCGACGGCATGGCCGCGCAGACCGGCGTCCATGATGAGCTTGCCGGCAAAGTAGCCCTCGGGGCGCTTGAAGGTGGAGCCGGCGCTCGGCATGTCGAGCGGCTGCTTGTCCTCGCGGCGCTGGCGGTAGTCGTCCATGTCGGCCTTGATCATCGCGGCGTTGCCCGGGGCGAGATTGAAGGTGGCCGAAAGAACGATGAAGCCGTCGTCGGCAATGCGGCTCTTGCGATAGCCCAGGTTGAGCTCATCGACATCGAACTCGATGATGTTGCCGCTGCCGCGGGTGCCGTCGTCGAACATGCGGGCGGGCTTGTAGACACGCACAGACTCCAGCACATCGGCCATGCAGGCACCATAGGCACCGGCGTTCATGTAGCAGGCGCCGCCGACCGATCCGGGGATGCCCGAGATGGGCTCCATGCCGGTGAGGCCGGCCTCGGCTGCTGCCGCGGCGACATCGGAAAGCAGGGCGCCGGCTGCCGCCGTGACGTGCGTGCCGTCGACCGTAATGTCGGAGAGGCCCTCGCCCAGCGCCACGACGACGCCGCGGATGCCCTTGTCTCCGACGAGCAGGTCCGAGCCGTTGCCCACGATGGTGAGCGGCAGATCACAGCGATAGCAGGTGTCAAGCGTGGCGACGAGGCCCTGCTCGGTATCGGGCGTGACAAAGACATCGGCCGGGCCACCGATCTTAAACGTGGTGTGCTCGCGCATGGGCTCGCTCATCAACACGTTGTCCTCGCCGGCAACGCCAGCGAGCGCGCACAGCAGGTCCTCGTTAAAAAAGTCGTTCTCGTGCATACGAATATCCGCCTTTTGGTGGTCGTTCTCATCAATCGATTGCAATATACCCCACCCGGATGTATTTGGTGCGCTGGCGGCGATAAAACTGCCGTCCACCGGATTGATAAAGTGTTTATCATCGAGGTAGAGGGGCAGTCGCTATACTTTCAAGAGATTGCGCGTAAACCCGGAAGGAGCGAGATGGCCAACAAAGTCACCCTCAAGCAGATTGCCCAAGAGGTGGGGCTTTCCCCTTCGTCGGTCTCGCTTGTTCTCAATAATCGGCCCTGTCGCATCTCGGAAGAAAACCGCAAACTCATCAAGGAGGTTGCGGCGCGCAACCACTATGTTCCCAACCAGATCGCGCGCAGCCTGGTCATGCGCGAGTCGCGCACCCTGGGCCTTATCGTCCCCAACATCGAGAGCCGCTTTTTCGCCTCGCTCGCCGGCAGCTTGGAAAAGCGCTGCCGCGAGGACGGCTACGCGCTTTTTATTACCAGCTCGGGCGGAAGCGCCGATGACGATCTGGAGCTGCTGCGCCAGCTGGTGACGCGCGGCGTTGATGGCGTCTTCCTGGTGGTAGGTGACGAGTTCTCCGACGACCGCGCCCTGCGCGAAGAAGTCAGCCACCTGCCCATCCCGGCTGTAATGGTCGACCGTGCCATTGAGGGGCTCGAGTGCGACAAGGTGATGTTTGACCACGAGATGGGTGGCTACATGGCTACCCGATATCTGATTGAGCAGGGCCACCGTCGCATCGCCTGCCTGGTTAACGCGCGCCGCTCCAATACGGGCCGCAAGCGACTTGCCGGCTATGAACGCGCGCTGCGCGAGGTTGGCCTGCCCATCGACGCGCGCTTGGAGTTCGAGAGCGAGTACTACATTCCGAGTGCCTACGAGGCCTCGGAGGCGGTGCTCGCAACCGATGCCACCGCCGTGTTCGCAAGTTCGGACAACATCGCCCTCGGTTTGCTCAAGCGCTTGCACGAGATGGGGAAGAGCATCCCGGGCGATATCTCGGTGGTGAGCTATGACAACTCGGCTGCCGACGTTCTCTTTGAGCCGGCGCTGACCGCGATCGAGCAGGATCCGGGCGTGCTTGCCGAGCATGCCTTTGGTTGCATGTCCAAACGTCTTGCCGGCAAGGGCGGCAGGCGTGCCGAAGAAGTGGTTCTGGAGCCTGCTCTCATTGTGAAGGGCAGCGTTCTAGAACTTACTAAATACAACTAAACATGTTTATCAATTCGAGAAGATCGAATGTGGAGCATCTGTGACAGGCAATGCCGCAGGTGAATGTTGCGTTTTGCCAATTGGCGTGTTTGATAGAGATGGTAAAACGTTTTTTCACCATGATAAAACGTTTTAGCAAATATACTAGTCCCAACGAATGGTTGCCGTATCGGAGGGTGACCGCGCAGCGAAGGGACATAAACAATGGCTAAAACACTGGGGACGCCGTGGCAAAAGCTGGGGCACGAGGTGCCGGCTTCCGAGCTCGAGGGTGTCGATCTGTATTGGCGCGCTTCGAACTACCTGTCCGTCGGTCAGATCTACCTTCGCTCCAACCCGCTGATGCGCGCTGACTTTGTCGACGATAAGACTGGCGAGGCGCGCGACTTCGGTCGTCCGGACGTCAAGCATCGCCTGGTTGGTCACTGGGGCACCACGCCTGGCATCAACTTCCTGTTCGGCCACGTCAACCGCCTTATTGCCGATCACAACCAGAACGCCATTTTCTTGATGGGCCCGGGTCACGGTGGCCCCGCCGGCACCGCCCAGTCGCTGCTCGACGGTACTTACCGCGAGATCCGCCCCGACATCACCAATGACGAGGCCGGCCTGCAGAAGTTCTTCCGCCAGTTCTCCTATCCCGGCGGCATCCCGAGCCACTTTGCGCCCGAGACGCCCGGCTCCATCCACGAGGGCGGCGAGCTCGGCTACACGCTCAGCCACGCTTACGGTGCCGTCATGGACAACCCGAGCCTGCTGGCCGTGGCCGTGGTGGGCGACGGCGAGTCCGAGACCGGCCCGCTCGCGACTTCTTGGCAGTCCAACAAGCTCGTGAACCCGGCAACCGACGGTATCGTCCTGCCGATCCTGCACCTCAACGGCTACAAGATCGCCAACCCCACCATCCTCGCCCGCGTGTCCGACGAAGAGCTCACCAAGTTCTTTGAGGGTATGGGCTATAAGCCGCACTTCTTTATCGCCGGCTTTGACGACGAGAGCCACGCAAGCATCCATGAGCGCTTTGCCGCCCTGTTTGAGCAGGTCTTTGACGAGATTTGTGACATCAAGGCCACCGCGCAGGCCCAGGCTGCCGCGGGCGAGACCGTGGTCCGCCCGGCCTACCCCATGATTGTGTTCCGTACGCCCAAGGGCTGGACCTGCCCCAAGCAGATCGACGGCAAGAAGACCGAGGACTCCTGGCGCGCCCATCAGGTGCCGCTGGCAAGCGCCAAGGACACTCACGAGCACTTCCGCGTGCTGCGCGAGTGGCTGCGCTCCTACAAGCCCGAGGAGCTCTTTACGCCCGAGGGCCAGGTGCGCCCCGAGGTAACGGCCTTTATGCCGACCGGCGAGCTGCGTATTGGCGCCAACCCCAACGCGAACGGCGGCAAGGTGCGTCGCGAGCTCGAGCTGCCCGATATCCACGCCCACGAGATTCCCGTCGCCGAGAAGGGCCATGGTTGGGGCTCCACCGAGGCTGCCCGCGTCTTTGGTGAGTACACTGCCGACGTTCTGGCCAAGAACATGGACGACTTCCGCATCTTCGGTCCAGACGAGACCGCGTCCAACCGCCTGCAGGCCGCTTATAGGGTGACCAAGAAGCAGTGGGATGCCGGCTTCTACGAGGACGAGGCCAACGACGAGCTGCTCGCTGGCTCCGGCAAGGTTGTCGAGCAGCTGTCCGAGCACCAGTGCGAGGGCTTCCTCGAGGCCTATGTGCTCACCGGCCGCTCCGGCGTGTGGAGCTCCTACGAGAGCTTTGTCCATGTGGTCGACTCCATGGTCAACCAGCACTGCAAGTGGCTCGAGGCTACCAAGCGCGAGATTCCGTGGCGTGCCCCCATCAGCGGCCTCAACATTTTGCTGTCGAGCCATGTTTGGCGTCAGGACCACAACGGCTTCTCGCACCAGGATCCCGGCTTTATCGACCTGCTGCTCAACAAGGCCAACGACACGCATATCGTGAACGCTTACTATCCGGCCGACGCTAACATGGCTCTCGCCGTGGCCGAGCGCGTCTACCAGTCCACCGACTGCGTCAACGCCATCTTCTGCGGCAAGCAGCCCGCCCCGACCTTCCAGACGGTCGACGAGGCAAAGGCCGAGCTCGCCGAGGGCGTCGCAAATTGGGAGTGGGCATCGACCGCCGACTCGCTCGGCGAGGCCGACGTCGTGGTCGCCACGTGTGGCGACGTGCCGACGCTCGAGGCTCTGGCTGCAACCGATATGCTGCGCGAGCTGGGCATCAAGGTATGGTTCGTCAACGTGGTCGATCTGCTCAAGATTCAGAACGTCTGCGAGAACGACCAAGCCATCAGCGACGAGCGCTGGGCTGAGCTGTTTGGCTGCGGCGAGAAGCCCGTGCTCTTCGCGTTCCACGCCTATGCCGGCACGATTCGCCGCCTGATCTGGAACCGCCCCGGACACGACGCGTTCCGCGTCCACGGCTACGAGGAGAAGGGCTCCACGACCACGCCGTTCGACATGCTGCGCCTGAACAACATGGATCGTTGGGCCCTGGCCGCCGACGTGCTGCGCATGGTCGACGCCGTTAAGTTTGCCGAGCAGATTGATGAGTGGGAGGCCTTCCGCACCGAGGCCTTTGAGTTCGCGTGCGACGAGGGCTTCGATCACCCGGCCTTTACCGACTGGGTCTGGCCCGACGCCGCTGCCGCAACCGCAGCCGACGGCGCGCTCTCCGCAACGCAGCTAACTGCCGGCGACAACGAATAGCATCCGGGACGGTCTCGCGCTGGGGCCGCCCGGAGGCGGCCCT
>NZ_CZAQ01000024.1:35592-37946 GCF_001404695.1 Collinsella aerofaciens
GGCTGTTCAAGAAGAAAAACCCGCAGGATGCCTTTGATCCCGATGTGTTTACCATCACGGACACGATTTTGGACCCGCCGCGCTTTACGTTTTTGCCGGCTATCTACCAGGATGCCACGCGTCGCAAGTGGGCCGTGCATCAGCGCGGCGCGACCCCGAGGATTTTTGACTACGCGGATGTGCTGCAATGCGAGATTGTCGAGACCGGAAATCCCGAGGATGTGCCGCAGCTCAGCAATCGAGAGCTCGCTCAGCAGATTTTGATTAACCCAGCTCAGGCTACCAAAAACAATGCCGCCAAGCGTAACATGTGCCTTGGTATGGGTGTCGTCGTTGCCGTGCAAACCGGCGAGGATGAGATTTCGAAGCTTGAGATTCCTGTGACTGCGGGCGAAGTCAAGCGAGACTGCGGCCTATATCGGTCGTATCGGAACGTTGCGGAACAGATCAAAGAAGCCTTCGACGCCATGGGGCGTTCGGAGCAATGATGCCCGCAGCATCAAGCGGTCGAGGAGCCTTACCCATGTCGAGTGAACCATATGCGATTCCGCCCAAAGATCGCGCCTTTGAGGGCATTCTTTGGTATATCAAACATTATGACCTGCAGGGTGGCGACCGGCTGCCCGCCGAGCGCGTGCTCTGTGAAGAGCTGGGCGTGTCCCGCACGGCGTTGCGCGCTGCGATCACGCGTCTCATTTCGTGCGGAACCTTGGAAAGCCGCCGCGGTTCGGGCACCTATGTGTGCCCGCCCAAGCCGCTGAACATCTTTCAGGAAACGTGGAACTATACGCAGGCGGTGGAGAGGGTCGGCTCAAAGTCAACCGCACGCCTGGTATGCTCCAAGGTCGTGTACGCCGATATCGACCTGGCCCAAAAGGCCCAAATCGAGCTGGGCATGCCGCTCTTCTGCATTCGGCGCGTGCGCGTGGTCAATGGTTCCCCGGCGTCGATCGAGACGGCATACGTCAATCTGTCTTTGTGTCCCTCGCTTCCCGATCACGATTTCGAGCAGGAGAGCCTCTACGACGTTTTGCTCAAAGAGGGGAATGTCCGCGTGTCGCACGGCAAGGAGCATATTTCCATCAGCCGTCTGAACGCCGACGAGGCCAAGTTGCTGGATGCCCAGGAGGGCGCCCCGGTGTTTTATAAGGCTTCGCACGAGCGCGATGAGAACGATGGCTTTGTCGAGTATTGCAAGTCCGTGACCCTGCCGACCAAGTATCGATTTGCCGATAACGGTGAGGCAGACGGCGTTGCGACGAAGGTGGGTGTCGAATGGCTGAGGCAGTAGAAGACTTGCCGGTTTACAAGCAAATTCGCCGCTGCATTGCGGAGCGAATCGAGCGCGGTGACTATCCGACGGGCTCGATGATTCCGTCCGAAAATGAGCTGGCCGAGGAGTTTGGCACGACGCGCCTGACCATCCGCAGCGCCATGGATGAGCTGGTCAAAAGTGGCCAGATTCGTCGCGTGCAGGGCAAGGGCGCCTTTGTGGGGCACAAGTGGTTTGACGAGCACGCTCGCAAGGGCGGCTTCCGTCAGTCGGTTTTAGCTTCGGGCGCGACGCCGTCGGTGCGCATCCTGGCGCGCTCCAAACGCTATGCCGGCCCGTATTATGCCGACTTGTTTGGTATCGGCGAGGACGATCTGCTCTACTCGGTGCGCCGTCTTAACTGCATTGATGGTGAACCCGTGTCGATCGAGATGACGCTGATCCCGTGTCTGCTGTTCCCTGGCATCGAAGACGTGGACATATCGGTTTTCAGCCTGTATGAGACCTATGACATGTTGGGCCGAAAGCCAGATAAATCGATTGAGAAGCTCGATATTGAGGCGCTGGGCGCACGCGATGCGAGTTTGCTCGATCTTGAGCCGGGCGACCTGGCCCTCGTGCTGGAATGCCTGACCTATGACTCGAGTGGACAGGTTATCGAGTGTGCCAAGTCTTTTACCCGCGGCGATGCCGGCGGATATACCTACAACTATTAGTGTTCAGAGCGTCCTTGTGTACGGCAGGGCGCTCGTCTTTTATGGCCATATGTCGCTTGACCGATGGGCGGCAAAAACTGACCGTCTACCGAGAGAGGAGGATGAAATCGAAAAATCGGTATTAAAAACGGCTAACCTGTAATCGTTCACTGGTATTAAGAACCTTTGAATTGTTGAGCTTGGGGCCAAGATGACCACAAGGTTAGGCGGTGCGGCGGGACGGCAAGCCCGTCCGGGCCGTGTGACAATTCAAACTGCTCGTGAAAGGAGCGGGAATGAAGGAGACCGAGAAGATCGAGATCATGCACTTCGACCAGGAGGGCTACCTCGAGGACGGCAGGAACGTCTACGAGGCGGGCAAGAAG
>NZ_CZAQ01000025.1 GCF_001404695.1 Collinsella aerofaciens
CCTAGGATGGAAGACCATTAGGGAGTATCGCGAGGAGAGGTACCATGCGGCATAGCGCCGGGACATGGTCCGGAAAAACGTCCGAGGTCCCCCGCATCCCAGTCTGAACGCATATTCCGGGACGAACTTTCCGAAACCCCACCGTTTGGGAAACTGTAGCCCGTTCTGAGCGCTCATTCTGGGACGCGCTTTCCGCCGAGTCCGCGGCAGCTTGTCCTACCCCGCCAGATACGTTTCCAGCGCGGACAAAGACGCCTCCGCATCGTGGCGGCCAATCTGATAGATACGCTCAAGCTCATCGGGCTCGCGGCACAGCGACGGCACCTTTACCGATTCGCTCGGCCGCACCACAAAGACCTCGCCGGCAGCCTCGCGACGTGCCAGGTCATCAAGCGTGGCATTGTAGGCCTCATGCCGATGCTCAAGCGCCGCCACAAACTCCGGGTAGTGACGGAACACGCGCCGCAGCATGGGCATCACGCTGTTGGGCTGCTTCACAAAGCCCGCCGGCTGCGTGAGTACCACAATATTGCGGTCATACCCCTGCGCAAACAGCCAAGCACTGGGAATGGAATCGGCCACGCCGCCATCCAGATATTTATGCCCCTCAATGGCGACAGGACGCGTTGCCACGGGAATAGCAGACGACGCCCGAATCCACTCGATATCGCGCTCGTCGCCATACGGCAGATCGTGATAGACGGCCTTGCCCGTCTCGATATCGGTACACACGCACGTAAACCGCATGGGGCAGGCACGATATGTCTCCAGGTCGATGGGATCGCGCTCGATGGGCACCTCGTGATAGGCAAAATCTGCATTGAACATATCGCCGGTTCGCAGCCAGCTTGCTACACCCGCATAGCGCTTATCGGCGCAATAGGCCTTGTTGTAGCGAATGGCACGACCAATCTGGCGCGATTTAAAGTTGTAGCCAAACGCCGCGCCCGCCGAGACGCCCACCATATGGTCACAGGTCAGGCCGCACTCCATCCATACGTCGAGCACGCCCGCCGTATACATACCGCGGTAGCCGCCTCCCTCGAGCGCAAGCCCCACCGTGGGCGTCGTATCTGGCTGTGCCATGCGACCATCTCCGTTCCTGCGTTTTAAAACGAAACAAGTATACCCGTCAACATATATCGCCTCAGTCGCATTTTCATCGAACATCGTCGCGTTACCGTTTGGCGAATAATGGCGAATAATGGCCGCCCGCAACATGGGCACCCCTACATAATTCCATACACTTGTTTATACTACTCAGTAGTTATCAGCAACGAACGTCAGCCGACAAATAAACCCAACGACGCAGCAAGGCGGGGGCTTGGAAACACGCGAGGCGTTGAGCAACAACGCGTGTGCACAACGAGCTCGCCCGACGCAATCCGCCCCGACCCCAGAAAGCCGCCTACAGCATGGATACCCCCAGCAATTACACTGAAACGCTCGAAAAGACCGTCCGCGACCTTCTCAAGCGTCAGGAGGATCTGGTCAGGACCGCCTTTACCGACCAGCTTACCGGGCTTGGCAACCGCGGCGGCTTTGCCCGTTCCCTCGAGGAGCTCTGGGAGCAGGACACCCCCGTTACCATGGCGTACATCGATATCGACAATCTCAAGCACTGCAACGACGTCTTTGGCCATGACGAGGGCAACCGCTATATTTTGCAGGTAAGCCTCTATCTCAAGCTGTATATGGAGGTGGACGAAGCGGCGTTTCGTCTGGGAGGCGACGAGTTTGCCATCCTGTCTACGATTGCAACCGAGGACGACCTCGCCGAACGTCTGGAACGCTGCCGAACGGTCCTGCTCAAAAACAACGATGCCGAGATGCCTCACTCGTTTAGCTACGGAGTGGCACACGCCGACCCCGCCCTGGGCGAAGCCCCCAATCGCTTGACGAACGATGCCGACCATCGCATGTACGACTACAAGCTACGTCATGCCGTGCACCTTGATCGACGCAATATCGCACAAGCCCACACCGACGACTTCGAAATAAGCGATCGAATTTTCGACGCCCTTTCGATGCTCAACGAAGGCCGCTATTTCTTTATCGAGAACTTGGACAAACATCGAACCCTTTGGTCACAAGGCGCCTTGCGCGATCTTGGTCTTCCTTCGGAGCATATAGACAACTGTCACGATTATTGGAAAACGCGTGTCCATCCCGATGACCTTGAGGCCTATACCAACGACATCGACCAAATCTATGACGGCTCCAAACATCGTCACGTCATGCAGTACCGCGTGCGCAATGCCGCCGGCGATTACATCCTCGGCCGTGCTCGCGGGTTTCGTATCGACGGCGACGGAAATGTCCCCTCGCTCTATGTCGGCGAGCTCGTCAACCACTCGCTTGCCGAGACCGTCGACGCCGCCACGGGTCTCGGAACGCAGCGCACGCTGATCAACGCTATCGATGCCTGCCGTCGCGACCGTTGCGAGACGGGGCTTATAGCAGTGCGCGTTCGCGGCACGGCAAAGCTCAACGAGCTCTACGGGGCCGAGGCCGTCGACAACATGCTCGCCGAATACGCAGGCCGCATGCTGTCGATTACTCGCGGCAGGAGTCGCGTCTTCCGTTCACGCAACGCCCAGTTCGTCGTGCTTAGCAACAATTTGGATCACGAAGCATTCGAGCAACTGATCCAACATCTCAAAGAGGCCGTTTTCGCTCCCGTTCGAATCGCGGGCGACACTATTACCCCCGTCTGTCTTGTCGTTCCGGCCTTTTACGAGCACCTGACCAATCAAACGGCCGCCGTTTTAGGCGAACTCGACCGTCGCATTCGCACGGCCGGCGGGCTTGTTCCCAACGACAGCCTCCCCATACCCGAGGTGGAGCGCAAAAGCGCCATCGCCGAACGCATCGATCCGCTCACGGGTCTCTATCGACCCAGCGAGTTTATGCGCCGCGCCAACGAATTTCTCGAGACAAGGCGCAACGGCGCCTGGTGTATCGCCACCGTCGATATGGGGCACATGCGACTGTTCAACGAATGGCACGGACAGGCCGAGGGCGACCGCGTACTCGCCGATGTGGGCACGGTTCTCAAGGACATCGAGAATGCCGCCATGGGCGTCGCAGGGTACTGGGGCCAAGACGATTTTTGCGTACTCATCCCCTTTAAGCACGACACCGTCCATCAGATCTATAGCCGCATTCGCCAGGCCGTGGCCAAGCATGATGACGGCGTGGGCTTCTGGCCGTCCATGGGCGTCTACCCCATCGACTCCAACGAGGAAATCACCATCGATGCGCAGGCCAAGGCCATGTTTACCAATCGGCGCGCAAAAAACGACTTTAAGGAGCGCATTGCCATTTTCCGCCCCGAGGAATACGAACACGAAATCGCGTTCCACCGCACGCTGACCGAATTCCAGTATGCGCTCTCAAACGGCCGCATTACCTACTACTTGCAGCCCCAGGTCGACATGGAAACCGGCGAGATCGTTGGCGCCGAGGCGCTCACACGCTGGATTGACAAGGATGGCTCCCTCATTTCACCTACCACCTTTATCCCCGCTCTCGAGGAAAGCGGTTTTGTGGTGACGCTCGACAAATATGTTTGGCAGGGCGTCGCCTCGTGGCTGCGTGAGTGCATCGATCGAGGGCTGCGCGTAGTTCCGATCTCGCTCAATGTGTCGCGCGTGGATATCCTTGCCTGCGACGTCGCCGAGCATATGGGGGCGCTTGCCGCCCAATACAACCTACCGCCCGAGCTCATGCGCATTGAGATCACCGAGACGGCTTATACGGGAGAGTCCGAGGCCGTGGATAAGCTGACGGCCGACCTACACACTCGCGGTTTCTCGACCTACATGGACGATTTTGGCACCGGCCAGTCTACGCTCGCGATGCTCAAGAACGTCAACGTCGACGTCATCAAGCTTGATCGCACGTTTGTGCCCACCGACCGCGATCAAAGCCGTAGCGCGCAAATCGTTTCATCAATGCTCGAGATGGCGCAATCGCTCCATCTGCCCGTTGTAATCGAAGGCGTCGAGACAAACGAGCAGGCGAACATGCTGCTCCAAATGGGTGCCCACTACGCTCAGGGCTTCCTCTACTACCGCCCCATGCAGGCAAAGGATTTTGAGGCATTGCTCGATGGCGGTAACAAAAACTGATACGCTCGCGCGCAAAACGATACCGCCGAAGGGGCGCTTGTCCCCATTGGCTAACTTATGCCCCCAATCCAAACCGAATTGGGGATATGATGCAAACCACTGTTGTGCCCAAGGAGGTTATCCATCATGAACGAGTCGTATCGCCTGGGCGAGCAATCGATCATTGCCTATCTTCAGCGACTTGCGAACGGGGTCTCGACCGCCGAGCTCGATGTTGCCGCGCTGCCCACGGAGCTGTGCGCCATCGGCGAGCAGCTACAGAAGACATTTGCCATCCTGCAGCAAGAACGCGAGCTGCTTGAGCGCGGCGCCTATATCGATTCGCTCACCAATCTTGGCAACCGTGCTGGACTCCACCGTTATGCCGAGCTGCTTTGGCACAAAGGCACCCCCTTCACCTGCGCTTATATCGATATCGATCGCCTTAAGCATTGCAACGATACGTTTGGCCACACCGAGGGCAATCGCTACATCCTGAGCATCTGCCGTGCACTCACCGAGACAATGGAACCCAATGACCTGCTGTTCCGTATCGGTGGAGACGAATTTGTACTCGTATCCCCCACGACAGATGAAGCCGAACTCGAGCAGCGCCTGGAGCGGACGCGCACCGACCTTATCGAGGCAACATCGGGCGGCAAAGCGCCCATGATCGCTAGCTTTAGCTTTGGCTGCTCGCGCGTCGACCCACTCGCTGGCGATACGCGTCGCCAGATGACCATGGACGCCGACCGCAAAATGTATCGCTACAAGCTCATGCACCGTGTGCAGCAGCCGAAGGAAAACGACGCATCCATGCGCCCGATCGCCGATCAGCCTCCCTGCAACGACCGGGTGTTCCAAGCGATCTCCATGAGCTCCGAGACGCGCTATCCGTTTATCCTTAACCTCGATACCGGCGAATCGCAATGGTCGATTAATGCCGTGCGCGATTTTGACCTGCCCTCCCAGCATCCCTATAACTCGCTCGATATGTGGCTCGCCCGCGTTCACCCCGAGGACCGCGACAACGTGCGCAGCGAGCTCGATATGGTGGTAAACGGCGCGTGGCACTTCCATTACATGCAGTATCGCGTCATGAATACCGCTGGTAAATATGCGCTGTGCGAGTGTACGGGCTACCGCTTGGATAGCACCGAAACCGAGCCCAACATGTATGTGGGCATTATCATCAACCGAAGCTTGGCGGATACGACCGATTCCGTGACCGGCCTGGGCGATATCCACGCCCTGGTCAACGCCATTGGCGAAATGCGTCGCGTGGCGCGCAAGGCAGGCCTGGTCGCCATCAAAATCGACGACATCGCCAAGGTCAATGCCCGCTTTGGCTTTGATGCGGGCGACCGCGTTTTGGCAGAAAGTGCCGCCTGCCTCATGGACTGTTCGCGCGGCAAGGGCCGTCTGTTCCGCTCGACCGGACCGATGTTCGTGGCGCTTTTCGATGACCTTGATCCCGAAGAGACCGACGCGATCGCAGAAGAAATCGAGCGGTTCTTGGGGTCGCCCGTACTCTTTGGCTCATTTGAATATCAGCCGCCCATTCGTGTGGCCACACTTCATCTAGATGCCGTCGACCGACAGCCCGTTTCCATTTTGAACGAGCTCAAAGCGCTACTTGAAGAGGCACCACAAGTACCGGGCACCAAGCTGGACTAGCGTTATGGGGCGCATGATGGTTAATTTCCGATCTCAACCGAACACATTGGGCAAATAGGTCGTACCCGCAGTTAGCCGAACGTCCCCGCAGTCCCTCCCGGGGCCCGGGGGCACCGTTTCGATACTCTTGGTTTACTTTGCCTGATGCAAATAAGTGCTCAACAAGATAGAACCTATCCCCCGCCACGGATATGCCCTCGAGTAAATCTGTTAAGCCAAGCCTATCAAATTCTATTGACAATTGGCTGCATTGGTCCATTTTGTCGTCCAGCCACTTCCGCTGGCTATCGCCTCATAAAAACAAACCTAACGAGCCGCACGAACGACAAAGAGGCCAAGCTGAACAGAAGTAGAACCAAAACTTCAAAAACGCTGGTATTCCAATCGCGTACCCAGTCCTCTACCGCCCACAAGAAAAACAGCAGCCCCATCCATAACGTCACAGAAGAAATCAGCTTTGCGTAAGGGCGTATATCAATCTCGCTCTCCCTTTTTGTGACATCATATCCAGCAATTGAGCAGAGCCATCTTCCTCTTCGGTATTGGATTGAAAGGACAATCAAGGCAATCGAAGTCATCAAGCAAACAGCATCCTCTGTTTCCATAGAGTTTCCTTTGCTTTCCATCCTAGTTACGCATTCACAATCGAATCAAACCAAGTATGAATTACTCGATAGCAACCGCCTTAGTATAAACCATAGCCGCCGCAGCAGCCCGCCTTCCAAGGCCTCAAAGCTCGCCATCGAGGGCGACCCGCCCAGACCCCTTACAATCTGCTCGCACGAGGCCCCGCACTCCAACATCCTCTGGACCGTATCCCGCTCGTACCTGGTGAGCGTGCCTGCCGTGGGCCCTCGGGGCCGGCATCGTGCCCCACGCCATCTGCCCGCTCGTGCGATAATCCTCTGCAGAAGTCACCGACAGCAGAGGGAGTTTGTGATGAAGGTTCTTTTGGTCAATGGCAGCCCCAAGGCAAACGGCAACACGGCCCGCGCACTCGCCGAGGTCGCCGAGCAGCTCAACGTCGAGGGCATCGATACCGAGATGTTTCAGCTGGGCGCCAAGCCTATTCGCGATTGCATCGGTTGCGGCCAGTGTGGCAAGCTGGGCGGTCGCTGCACCTTTGACGACGACGTGGTCAACGAGCTGATCGCTGCCGCCGAACAGGCCGACGGCTTTGTCTTTGGCTCGCCTGTCTACTACGCGCACCCCAGCGGCCGCATTCTCTCGGCACTCGATCGCGTATTCTATGCCGGTAGCAAAGCTTTTGCACACAAGCCGGGCGCTGCCGTCGCCGTCGCCCGTCGCGGCGGTACGTCGACGACCTTCGACGTGCTCAATAAGTACTTCACCATCAACCAGATGCCTGTGGTAGCGTCCACGTACTGGAACAACGTGTTTGGCTGCGTGCCCGGCGAGGCCGATGGAGATGCCGAGGGTCTGGCCACCATGCGAAACATCGGCAAAAACATGGTCTGGCTCCTGCGTTGCATCGAGGCGGGCAAGGCTGCCGGCATCGAAGCCCCCGAGGCCGATCGCGAGCGCACCAACTTTATCAGGTAGAACGGCGGAACATACTATGAACGTGCAAATCTTCGGCACCAAAAAGTCGTTCGACACCAAGAAGGCCCAGCGCTATTTTAAGGAGCGCCGCATTAAGGTGCAGTTTATTGACCTTAAGGAAAAGGAGATGAGCAAAGGCGAGCTCACGAGCGTGATGCAGGCGGTCGGCGGCATCGACAAGCTGCTCAACCCCAAAGCCAAGGACGAGGAGACGCTCGCGCTCATCCAGCACCTCACCCCTAGCCAGCGCTTCGACAAGTTGCTCGAGAACCAGCAGGTTCTAGCCGAGCCCATCGTGCGCAACGGCAAAAAGGCCACCGTCGGTTATTGCCCCGATGTATGGGGAGCCTGGGAGTAGCCTGTGTTATTTGCCGGCGCGTGGGTATAAGAGCAGGCGTTTAGCATAAGATTCAACTGTAAGCCATGTCTAACAAAGGAGGGCATATGCCCAACAAACCCGTGAAGATCATCATGCTTACCGGATACCTCGGTGCCGGCAAGACCACACTGCTCAACCACATCCTCGCTAACGACGGCGGCATCCGCGCCGCCGTGATCGTCAACGATATCGGCGAGATCAACGTCGACGCCAGCCTCATCGCCGACGGCGGCCTTTCCGAGACCGACGACCTCATCCCGCTCACCAACGGCTGCATCTGCTGCACGCTTTCGGACGACCTTGCCAACCAGCTGCAGGGCATCGCCGATTCGGGCAAGTTCGACTACATCATCATCGAGGCCTCGGGTATCTGTGAGCCTATCCCCATCGCCTACACCATCTCGAGCTTCTGCGACGAGGCCAAGGTGGGCGGCCAGCCCAAGCTTGCACTCGACAACATCGTGGCTGTGGTCGATTGCGCCCGCATGTACGACGAGTTCAACGGCGGCCGCGACCTGTTGGCCGAGGATATCGACGAGGACGACATCGAGAGCCTGCTCATCCAGCAGATCGAGTTCTGCTCCACGCTGATCCTCAACAAGACCGATACCGTGAGCCCTGAGCAGATCGCCGAGCTCAAGGCTATCGTGCGCAGCCTGCAGAAGGACGCCGTGATTGTCGAGGCCCAAAACGGCGAGGTCCCCATGGAGGAGCTGCTCGACACCGACCGCTTCGACTTTATGCGCGCCTACAACTCCGCCGCCTGGATCGAGGCCATGGAGCATCCCGAGGAGCACGACGACCCCGAGGTGCTCGAGTACGACATCGAGACCTTTGTGTACTCGCGCCGCAAGCCGTTTGACCTGCAGAAGTTCACCGATTTTGTTGAGCAGGAGTGGCCCGACGAGGTCATCCGCGTCAAGGGTCCGCTGTGGCAGACCGGCGATCCGGACATGTGCTACATGTTCGAGCAGGCCGGCCACCAGATGCGCCTGATGGAGAACGGCCTGTTTGTCGATTCGGCGCCCGAGGGCGAGAAGCAGAAGATCATCGACGAGAACCCCGAGATCATGCAGATTTGGGACGACGAGACGGGCGACCGCATGACGAGCCTGTGCATCATCGGCCGTCACATGGACAAGGATGCGCTCATCGCCTCCCTCGATGCCTGCCTGACCGACTGGCACCGCGCCTAGGTTTATCCAAGCGGGCATTTTTCCGCCTATGTAACCGCCAAACCACCACGAAGGTGCTCTTCGTGGTGGTTTTTCGTTCTGAGCCAAGGAGATTCATGTTCAACATTGTGCTGTATGCGCCCGAGATTCCGGCCAATACGGGCAATATCGGCCGTACCTGCGTGGTCACCGGCGCCCGCCTGCATCTGGTGGAGCCGCTGGGCTTCTCGCTCGACGACAAAACGGTACGTCGCGCCGGCCTGGGCTACTGGCAAAACTTGGACGTGACGACCTATGCCGGCTGGGAGGATTTCCTTGCACGCAACGGTCTCTCCCCTGCCGACGAGCGCCTACATCTGCTGACCAAAAAGGCACGCCGCACCTATGCGCAGAGTACCTACCACGACGGCGACTACTTGGTCTTTGGCAGCGAGAGCTCGGGCATTCCCGAGCCACTGCTCGCCGCGGCGCCCGAGCGCTGCGAGCGCATCCCTATGCTGCGCGATTGCGACTCGCTCGATAACGCCGAGGCTTGGGAAGCCCACGAGGAATCGCTCGGACATACCGAGGACAGCCACGAGGCTATCCTTCAACAGGACATCTGCGGCAACTTCGTCAATCCGGACGACTACCGCATCAGCGCACTCAACCTCTCCAACAGCGCCGCCATCGTCCTCTACGAGGCCCTGCGCCAAACAGGCTTTCCGGGAATGTGACAAAGGGACTGTCCCTTTGTCACGCAATTAGGTCCGCACCCCTACCTATACCGATTTGCACCAAACGCCGCCAAAGTTCTCCGTCATCGAAGAACACGGTCGGTTATCCTTCTGCATCGCAAGCCTCAACCTCACCGTTCACAGAGGCCGTCTCCATACCGACAAGTATTGCAATACGCTCCTGTTTTTCAATGATGAACCGCTTATGGTAGAAGATGTTGGCATATTGCAAAACACGATTCATCTGCGAGACATCAAACAAGGCGCCGACAACGCCGCCAAACACGGGAATGGCCTTGCCGAGGGATTTTTGAGTGATATTCCTGCCAATTTGTTCGAGTACGTTTTTGAAAACACTATTCTCGAGCGACTTCTTGCCGGCATTCTCGAGTGCCTTACGTGCAGCGGCATTAGCAAGGGCGCGAATCTGCGTGACAAGCATAGCCGCGCCGCCCCGTGCCGCCATTGCCGTCCAGCCTTTCTTGACCGTCTGCTTCACACCCTCCATCTCGGCTACAAGCATTACTTTACCGATTGTGACAGCCATGCCATCAGCAGAGCCTGCCGACGGAGCCATCGCGTTTGAAAACACATCGCCCGCAATGACCATTTCAGCCGGATCCTCTTTAACGTTAAATCCGTACATCATGGCAACCGACTGCACCGCGCGATAATAGAGAAACATGCTGAATACGATATTGAAGGGCAAACCGGCAAACCCAGGAGCACCTGTCACCGCACCCTCGGTCGCCGCAAGCAGCAAGTGTCTACCGTTCTCACCTGCCGCAATCCTCGCGACGTCAAAACTGCGAAGCATGAATAACTCGTCAATCGAACGGATAGTAACGCCTTCAAGCGTAGTATTTGCGGCCTCAACAATCTGAGCCTCAGTAACGCTGTACTTGGCAGCTTGCTCCTCGATAGCTTTGAAACCATCGACGACCTGCTTCATAACCTGTGCATATAGCTCTTGTTGCTGAATCTCACTTGTAAGCTCATCGACCGCATCTCCAACGGCAGTGCGAAGATTCTCCGGTATCTTTAGCCCAGCCATATCGGTCAGCTGCTTGAGCTTTGAAGGCGCTACCATCTTTTCGTATTGCTCGGTCAATACCTCAAGCTCGGCAAGCTCTTGATTGGTCAGCAACGGATCGGGCAACACCCAATCACCGTTATCGTCAACGAGCGTCGATGGCAGGCCGAGTTGCTCTTGTCGCTTTGCGCTGTAGCGTTCATTCACCGCGGCTGCAGTTGCAGAAGCAATCCCATTTGCAAAGTCAGTAATACCTTTAAGCGCATTATCCGCCAACGGGCTAGCGGCGTCCGCCAATTCACTCGATTTCTTTTGGGTCTCCTTGACCACACCCATAATGGCGTTTTGCGCGCCATTTAATACTCCAAACATTATGTTCTCCAGCGAAGAAGAACCGACACCGGGCTTCTGCTGCTTTTCGTGCTCCGCCTCACCAAACTGTTGTCGTTTATCGGACACACCATTCACCCTTACTTAAACGTAACGTTAATATCGACATCGTCGCCGCATAGGGCTTTGACCTGTTTTTCGATCAATCCGCTGGCTCTATCATCAGATTCTTTGAGCATATCGCTCTCTTCGACCTTCTTGGTCTGCTCTTTCTTCGCCTTTTTCAACAAACCGTTCAGATCGTCCGTACTTACTTGATTCCAGTTCAGAAAACCATTGTCCTCAACATATTTCTTCAATGTATTGGGGTCTGTTGAGAAAGAGGTAATTTCCGAGTGAGGCAATGTAACCTTTACGCTCTTGACCTCTGAGTTCTCGTCGTTCATATCAACCCGCTTGATTTCAATCTTCATTTTATCGGCATCGATCCCGATATCAGCCTTGCCGTCAATCGTTGCGACATATCGCTTAGACGTAAGGGGGTTTTCCCACCCAAGCGGATTCCCCGCTTCATCGATTGAGAGCAGCTGCGTAAAGTTATATTCGTACGTCACAAGCTTTACGACCGGCGCGATCTCCTCGCGAATCGAATCATCGGTGATCGTTGTAGGATTACGTGTCAAATACAACCAGATACACCCGGCAGTCGCCACGGCCGTAACAGCCAGCAAACCGCCAAAGATTAGCTTTTGCGTTATTGTTGTAAACAAGTTTGTTCTTGTCATCCTGCTTCGCCTTTCTTTTATGGGCCCGACTTCTCCATCATCTTCCATCGTGTACATGACGGCACGAATCATTCTGTCAACGGCTTAATGCAAAACGCGACCGTTCGGAGAAAACGGTCGCGCATTCTTTCCAATTCCCGCGAATTATTCCTTGATGCTGTAATTCGATACTGTCGGCGCGACCCTCGAAGCGTCTACCTCACTCATTACCTCAAACTTCACCTTCTCGCCAGGCGCCCAGGCGGATGTATCTGCGTAGCATTCTTCCGCCCTTACACCATCGGCATCGTAAAGAGCAACATTTAGAAAAACGTTTTCGAACGATATGTCAGAGGTGTTTTCGACGATTGCGGTGTACGTATAGAGGCCGTAGCCGTCGTCACTTTTCTCAAAGGTCGCCGATGAGAGCAGGCCATTGATAACCTCATCATTATGCGTCTTCTCCTCCACGGTCCTACCGTTCTTGATCAGCTCGTCAAACGCATCTCGATACTCATCATCGACCGTCAAGTCATACCGATCAACCAGTTTCTTAAGCTGTGCAGATCGTGCGTCATAGGCCTTTTCCCATTCGTCGTAATACTTGGGATCCGATTCCGCATACTTCTTGACAACATCAAGCTGATTATCAAGCAGATTGAGATAGGCAATGACGTCTTCTTGCATCTTAGTGTCTTTAAATGACGCCTTTTTGAGTTCTTTGTCGTTATCGATCTCGGTTTTAATTGCCTCTTTTCGCACTTTATTCGAGCCCAGATCAGCATCCTCTCCCAGTGATTCAAGGTAATCCGACCGCTTTTGATAGCCTTGAGCAATCACGGCCATTGCACGTTCATCGGCATAATCAGGCCCATCGTTTTTCTTCTCAACCTGCGAACAGCCGCTCAGCAGAAGTGCCCCACAGAGCACCGTCGCAAATAGCGAGATCGCCGCAGCCATCCCATAATGCCTTTTCATCTTGTCCTCCTTTAAATACAAAACACGATATCTAGCCCCCTCGTCAAAAAGCAGACGAATTGGCAACGCGGTGGCACTATTTGGTTCCAGGGCGTGAACTGGATAAACATCGAGGGAAGGAGTGGACTCCGTGCAATAAACTCCCCTCGTCAAAATGTCTAGTTAAAGAGGACGGACAGACGGCGAACGGTCATATCCGTTCGCGTCCGCCCGTCTCCAACGATCAAACGTCGATGCGCTGACGTTCAAAAGCATTGCGGCCTCTTGCCTCGTAACCTCACCTCCTTCGAATGATTTGATGACATCGCGGTAGCTATCCGGACGTTCGAGCGTCGGTCTCCCAAATCTCACACCCCGCAGACGCGCCGACGCGATACCCTCCGCCTGGCGCTGCTTTATGTTTTCGCGCTCCACCTGAGCCACATAGCTCAAAACCTGAAGCACTAGGTCGGCAATAAAAGTCCCCGTAATCCCATTGGGCTGTTCGCGTGTATCAAGCAATGGCATATCGAGTACCACGATGGCAACGCGTTTGTCCATCGTTATGCGACGCCATTCATCGAGAACCTCCCGGTAGTCGCGGCCTAATCGGTCGATACTCTTAATCACCAGAACGTCCCCTTCGCGCAGACGACGAAGAAGACGCTGGTACTGAGGACGCCTGAAGTCCTTTCCGCTCGCTTTGTCAGCGTAGATCAAATTCGTTTGGACCGGAAACCGCTCCAGCGCATCCAGTTGGCGATCCAGGTTCTGATCTGTTGACGAAACTCGAGCATACCCATAGATTCTGTTTTTCATGATTGCCCCCATCAGCCGCACGATGGCGGCATCAGCTCATTTGAGAGCCCACTCACAATAGGGCGTGCAAATTTCGCGAATGGGTTGAACCCATTTTCGGGCTCCAACGTAAGTTATTCAAGCACCACTTCGATAACGCGCGACGCCAACCTGATACTTTGAAATAAAATTAATCGTTTTTAACTGAAATTAACTAGAATAAAATGAAGTTAAACGGCGGTGTGAAAGGAGGGCATTGTGGAATACCTCGAAAACCCGTTTACCCCTAGCTTTGGCGAGGTTCCTGCCCATCTCGCTGGCAGACAGCAGATTATTCGGGATTTGGACCGTGCCTTCTTGAGCCAGCGCAGGCGCCCAGAGTTGACCTCGATCTTCTCAGGCGCGCGTGGAACCGGTAAAACCGCTCTCATGTCGTCGCTTGCGACAAGGGCGGAATCCCACGGCTGGATTGCCGTAAAGACGACCGCGCTCCCGGGAATGCTTGAGGAAATCGAGTTCGGGGCGAAACGTGCTGCCGGCCATCTTATCGACCCGTCTAACAACTTCGAAGTCACCGGTCTCGGAATTGCACCGCTCGGCAGCATCGAGGTCAATCGCGTTCACGATGCCTCAACATGGCGTTATCGCATGAGCGACATCATCGACCAGCTCAACGAGGCGGGCACCGGTCTGCTCGTCACGGTTGACGAGGTGGACCCGACACTCGACGAGATGATTCAGCTCGCAGCGACGTATCAGCACTTTGTGACCGATGGGAAACGCGTCGCCCTGCTCATGGCAGGACTTCCCAACAACGTATCGACGCTACTGAACCACAAGACGGTCTCGTTCCTTCGCCGCGCCCAACAATATCATTTGGGTCGCATTGCCGACTATGACGTGCGCGAGGCCTTGATTCGCACAATTCAGGAAAACGATCGCCTGGCAGATGCTGAGGGAATCGATAGAGCCGTTCGCTCGATCTCTGGTTTTCCCTTCCTATTGCAACTCGTAGGCTACCGTGCCTGGGATCTCACAAGCGATTCGAAGGAAATCTCGTCACACGACTTTGACCTGGGAATCAAAATCGCGCGCGACGAGATGGACGACCGAATCCTCGCGGCAACCTATCGGGAACTCACCGCAGAGGACAAGCGATTTCTCATCGCCATGCTCGATGACGAGGAAGAGTCCACCACCGCTGACCTTGTCGAACGCCTTAAGCGTTCGCCGCAACAGGTCTCCCGCTACCGACGCCGTATGATAGACGCCGGCATCATTGGAGAACGCGGGCGCGGAATCGTCGCTTTTGAATTACCGTTCTTCCGCGACTATCTCGCCGCTCAATGCGTGAAATAGGCATCGGATGTGACAAAGGGACTGTTCCTTTGTCACATTCGGCTAGAGGTAGCGGCCGGTAATGCTTGATGAGCAGGCCGCGATGTCACCCGGCGTGCCGGCGCAGACGATTTGCCCGCCCGCGTCGCCACCTCCTGGGCCCATGTCGATCACGTAATCGGCGTTACGGATAAGGTCGAGGTCGTGCTCGATCACGACAACTGTGGCGCCTTTGGCAACGAGGCCGTCAAATACACTCAGCAACACCTGAACATCGAGCGGATGCAGGCCGATCGTGGGCTCATCGAATACGAATACGGCATCATCCTGCACGCGGCCCATCTCGCTCGCAAGCTTAAGACGCTGCGCCTCGCCGCCCGAGAGCGCCGGCGTGGGCTCACCGAGCGTGAGATAGCCCAAGCCCAAGTCGTGTAAGGTCTGTAAGCGCGCCTGAACTTTCTTGAGACCCACCGTGGCGTCGAGGGCCTCGTCCACACTCATATCCATGAGCTGCGGCAACGTAAGCAGACTCCCGTCCTTGCCCTCGCGATGGATATGCGAAGCCGCGTCTGCATAACGTGAGCCGCGACATGTCGGACAGACGATCTCGACGTCGGGCAAGAACTGCACGTCGAGCGATATCGAGCCCGTGCCATCGCACGTAGGGCAGCGCAAGGCGCCAGTGTTGTAGCTAAATGCGCCCGCCTTGTAGCCGGCTGCCTTGGCCTCGGGCGTACGGGCGAAGGCGCGACGCAGCTCATCATGGATGTCGGCATAAGTCGCCACCGTCGAGCGCACGTTGGCGCCGATAGGCGTAGCGTCAATCAGATTTGCACGGGCAATGCCCTCGGCATCGACCCAACGCACGTGCCCCGGCAGGCGCTCGCCGGCTGCCTGCGCCTTGAGTGCCGGAATGAGCGTCTCGAGTACCAACGTCGTCTTACCCGAACCCGAAACGCCCGTCACCGCGACCAAGCGACCGCGCGGTATATCGACTTCGAGCGGCTTGACGGTATGGATGGCATCGGTCGCCATGCGGATATGGCCCCGGTCGAACATTTCCTCGTCGGACACCTGCGGGCGCAAGCGCTTGGACTCTGCGCGCAAAAACGGGGCGATGCGGCTGCCCTGCGATTGTTCGACCTCGTCCACCGTGCCAGTGGCAATCACATTACCGCCGCCTGCTCCGGCAACGGGGCCCATCTCAACCAGATAGTCGGCTTCCGCTAGTACGCGCGTATCGTGGTCGACAACAACCACGGTGTTGCCGTCATCCACCAGATCGCGCATTACGCCCACCAAGCCGTCGACATTGGCAGGATGCAAGCCAATCGAAGGCTCGTCCAGCACATAAAGCACGCCCGTCGATCGGTTGCGCACCACGCGGGCGAGCTGCACACGCTGGCGCTCACCCGTGGAGAGCGTAGCACCGGCGCGGTCGAGCGAGAGGTAATCGAGGCCCAGATCGACCAGTCGACGGGCCGTGCTCAAAAACGAATCGCAGATATCCGTCGCCATGGGCTGCATCTCGGCCGGCAAGGATGCGGGCACCCCGCGCACCCACTCAATCGCCTCACCCAACGTCATGGCCGCGGCCTGCGCCAGATTGATACCGCGCACCTGGGGCTGGCGCGCAACCTCGGAGAGACGCGTGCCGCCGCAGTCACGGCACGGGCCCTCGCGCAAAAAGCGAGCCACGCGCTTTAGTCCCTTATCGTCCTTAACCTTGGCGAGCGCATTCTCAACGGTATAGACGGCGTTGTAATAGGTAAAGTCGAGCGGCGTGGCGCCCTCGCCGTTTTTGGGAACGTAGAGAATATGCTTCTTAACCGCCGGACCGTGGAACACGATGTCGCGCTCTTGAGGTGTGAGCTGGTTAAACGGCACATCGGTACGCACACCCATCTCGCCGGCTACCTGCTTCATCAAGTCCCACATGAGCGTGCCCCAGGGAAGCACCGCGCCTTCGTTGATGGTCTTGGACTCGTCGGGCACCAGGCTCGCTTCGTCCACCTCGCGCATGACACCGGTACCGCCACAGGTGGGGCATGCACCGCCGCTATTGAAAGCCAAATCCTCGGCACTCGGCGCGTAGAACTCGCGGCCGCATGTCGAACACGTGAGCGACAGGCCTGCGGCCACGTTAAGGCTCGGCTCCACACGCGCCCCGCAATGTGGGCACACGTGATGGGCACAGCGGCTAAAGAGCAAACGCAGACTGTTGTTGAGCTCGGTCATGGTGCCAAAGGTCGAGCGTACGCCTGGCACACTAGGGCGCTGATGCAACGCGAGCGCCGCCGGCACGTGCAGCACTTCATCCACCTGAGCGTGCTCGGCCTGGGTGAGCCGTCGGCGGGTATAGGTGCTGAGCGCCTCCAGGTAACGGCGCGAGCCCTCGGCATAAAGAACCCCCAGCGCCAGCGAACTCTTGCCCGACCCCGACACGCCGGCAATACCCACGAGCCTTCCCAGCGGGATATCGATATCGATGTCCTTAAGGTTATGGACGCGCGCGCCACGTACCTCAATAGCACTTGGTTGTTGCGACACCGTCATCGTTCCCCTTCCCGTTGATCGAATGTGACAAAGGGACCGTCCCTTTTCACATCACTCGTGCCATAAAACTCGATCGCGAATGTACGCGCCCAGCATGGGCACGGTAAACCTGACGAGGCCGTATCCGGCAGCCTCGATGACGCGCTCGCGAATCAAGCTTGCGCGATATTTACTCGCCCAGCTCTGGGTGCGGTCGCAGCGCTCAATGATATCCGCCATGCGCGTCTGCTCACCCTCGTCAGCAGCCATGGCCTCGATAAAGAGGCGCTGTGGGCTGCGCAGTCCGTAATACAGGGGCGCGTCGACCGCTTCATAGAACTCGGAGACGGCGTCCGCATGGCCAGCCTCGACATCGCGCCTTTCGATGATCTGCGAGCCACGCCGGACAGCAGAGCGCCACATGTAATATCCCACCAGCTGGACCATGTAGGGATGCCCCATACTCTTGCACGCCGCAAGGTCCGCCGTCTCCGCATCAACGTAAAGACCGGCGTCCTTGACCGTCTGGACATATGAATCGCGCACCTTGGGCAAAGAAATCGCCCCCAGCGTACGCTGCTGAGCACGGCGCAAAAACGTCACGCTCGGCTCTTCGAGCAGGTCGTCAACCATACTGGGCAAGCCGGCAAATACCAGCGCAAGACCGCGCTGGTCGCTATCGGGCAGGCCCGTAGCATCCTGATCTCCGAGCACCTGCTGATAGAGAACGGCAAGAGCCGCCAGTTCCTCGATTGACGCAGATTGCGCCTCGTCAATCGCAAACAGGATGCCCTTGCCTGGACCGAGCTTCTTGAGGCGCTCGTTGACCAGCCCCCGTAGCGTCTCGCCCTTTGCCCGAGCCGCCTCGACCGACATCCGACCAAACGACGGCCCAAACTCCATTGACGTCACAACGGGTTTATTCGAGCGAAGCGCGTCGGCCAGGCGATCGCACAAGCCAAGCGAAGCAGAATCGGAGATAACCGCCCATCCGCGCTCGCTGGCTAGACGTTGCAGCTCTCGCAGGAGAACCGTTTTGCCGCAGCCGCGGTTTCCCGTAATGAGCATGAGCCTACCCGGCGCTCCGGCGCCGTTATCGAGCCCTTCCTCGAAATCTTCGATGACCGACTCTCGACCGATGAGCATCGGAGGCCGCTTGCCTGCCGTTGGCTTAAAGGGATTTGGATTCATGTCGGCCTCCTCGGATTGGCAAACCCTGGTAATAGTTATACCAACTTGTACCGAGTTATACCAATAGCATGTGACAAAGGGACTGCCCCTTTGTCACATGTGGCCGAAAAACTCGGCGTCGGCTGCTCGCCAGGGGCGGAAGGTGGCGGGATCGACCTTTACGTGCGCCGCGGCGGGCACGTCGTACCATTTGACCGTGTAGCCGGCGCCGTGGGCGCAAAAGACCGAGTCGGGCGTGTTGGGCAGATCGGCCTCGGGCTCATAGGCGGCCGCCTCGATGACGCGCTCGGCATCATGGCAAGCCGCATAACCGGCGAACTCCAGGTACAGATGTCCGCGACCGCTCGTGTAGGCAGCTACCTCCAGCGCATAATCCTGCACCTCGGATGCCGGCACGCGACCCACAAGCTTCGCCCTCTCGCCCGCCATTGCCGGCGGCTCGTACTCGGCACCCATGCGCGTGGCATCCGAGAGCGCCCGGCCCACGCACTCCCCCGGCACCTCGAGCTCAAAGTGGTACCACGGCTCCAGCAACACGTCTGCGCCGGCCTCGCGCGCCTGCATCAAACCCTGGCGAATCGCGCGGTACGTGGCCTGGCGAAAATCGCCGCCCTCGGTGTGTTTGGCATGCGCGCGGCCGCCCGTGAGCGTAATGCGCACATCGGTGATGGGCGAGCCGGTCAGCACGCCCAGGTGATCGCGCTCCATGGCGTTGGTGAGTGCCAAACGCTGCCAGTTAAGATCGAGCTCGTCGGTCGAGGTCACGGTGCCAAACTGCACGCCCGAACCTGCTGGCAACGGCTCCAGGCGCAGATGTACCTCGGCATAGTGGCGCAGCGGCTCAAAGTGGCCCACACCCTCGACCGGCTGCGAGATCGTCTCCTTATAGAGAATGCCGCCGGACTCAAACGCAATCGAAAAGCCAAAGCGATCGGCCAACACCCGCTGCACGACCTCGAGTTGCACGGCGCCCATCAGCTGCAAATGAATCTGCTCAAGATGCGTATTCCAGCTTACGCCGAGCATGGGATCTTCGTCCGCCAACTCAGTCAATGCTTTGAACACCGTATGGACGTCATGTTCGCCCGGCAGCACCGTATAGGTGAGGACTGGCGCAATAACGGGCGCATCGCCCGCGGGCTCCGCGCCCAGGGCGTCCCCTGGGCGAACGTGCGCAAGACCCGTCGCGGCACAAATACCGCCAGCAGCAACTTCTTGCGCAAGCTCATACTTCTCGCCGTTATAGATGCGCAACTGATCGACCTTCTGCTCCCATGCCTCGGCACCGGAACGTCCGTCAATCATCTGCTTGGCGTGCAGCGTGCCGCCGGTCACTTTAACCCAAGCCAAACGCTCGCCGCGATCTCCGCGGCTGACACGATAGACGCGCGCGGCAAACTCCGGGGGCCACGCCTGTTCACGCATCAGCGCGCATATGCCATCCAACAGCTCGTCCACGCCTTGGTCCTTGAGCGCCGAGCCGGCAAAGCAGGGAAAGAGCTTGCGCTCGGCAACCATGCGCGACAGCGTTGCGACAGAAAGCTCACCCGCTTCAAAAAACTCCTCGAGCGCCGCCTCGTCCAACGCGGCAGCGTCCTCCTGATTGGCGCCGCCCGCCAGCAGTTCGCCGGCATCCAGGCAGCCCTCGGAAAGACGCTGCCCAAGCTGCGCCAGCAAAACATCGCGGCCGGGATGCTCCAGGTCGATTTTGTTGATATAGATGAACGTCGGGATGTCATAGCGCGCAAGCAGGTGCCACAGGGTTTCGGTGTGTCCCTGCACGCCATCGTTGGCGCCCACAATCAAAATCGCATAGTCGAGCGCGCGCAATGTGCGCTCCGCCTCGGCAGAAAAATCGACATGCCCCGGTGCATCCACGAGCATGACGTGGGTATCGCTATGGTCGAGCACGGCCTGCGACGAGAAGATCGTGATACCGCGCTCGCGCTCGATCTCGTTCGTATCCAGGTGCGAATCGCCATCGTCCACGCGGCCGCGCTTGCGAATGCGACCCGCGTTGAACAGCATGGCCTCGGCCAGCGTGGTCTTGCCGGCATCGACATGCGCCAAGATTCCAACGACCGCTTGCTTCGACATGGCTCTCCCCTTATTGCAAGCCCATCGCACGCGGCAACGGGCGTTCTCGTTTCACACTGGATGATACAATTTACGAGCCGGCGGGCGAAGCGGGCCCTATCCCCCGACCGAGCTCATCGCCCCGCGTTGCCGCGCGGCGATTTTCGTAGGTTCGCGCCTTGCGAAAGCCGGCACCTCCCCTTTTGCCCGCCCGGTCTCATCTGGGGCGGTAACAATGCGAGTCCCACAACGACGCGTTTTACCAAAAATGGCCCCACTCGGGGCCATTTTTTATTTGAGCTGGGTGATGATACGTGCCTTGGCTCCTACGCCTCGCGCAGCCAATCAAACGCGACGCGCGGCGTACCGTCCGACACATATACGATACCGGCGCGCTTAAACCCGGCCTTGGCGATGGCGCCCTGCATGGGCAAGTTATCCTCGTGCGTGTCGATACGCAGATGGTCGGCGCGTTCCTTGGCAAAGGCAAACATCGCAGCCGCGATACCGTGCACGGTGCCGTCGGACGCCACGCGGTGCAGTACGGCATACGGAGTGTCGCTACGCCATTGCCCGTCCTCAATGACGTCATAGCACTCGTCCGGCCCCGGCAAAAGGGCAAACGTCGCCACCACGCGACCGTCGACTTCGCACACGTAACTGCCATCAGCGGCAATATCGGCAGCCAGCTGCTCGGCCGAAGGCGTGCCCTCGGGCCACTGCGTGGCGTTGCCATGTGCGCGCATAAAGGCGCGGGCCGCGTCATAGATAGCCATGACGACGGGAATGTCGGTATCGAGGGTTTTTCTGATCATCACGCGGCGACCTCACGTTTATTGGTATCACTTTGATTGAGCAATGATACCAACGTTTGGAGAGGGTGCGAAGCAGATGGGGAGCAAGAAGCGAGCCGCCTGGTCAAAGGCCAAAAGCGAGTTTTTGGGCGCTGCCACCGGCGGCGATATGAGCGACCTGTTTGCGCGCGAGGGCGAGCGCCGCGACGCCCTGGACGCCGAGCGCGATGAGGCTTGGCGCTATAAGTCGTGCGAGCGCAAAAACCGGTACGACACACGCGCCGAGGCCGAGGCCGTTATGGCCGACTGCGAAAACCGCGGACGGCGTGGTTTGGCCTGCTACAAATGCGAATACTGTGGCGGCTGGCACCTGACGTCGCACCCTTGGAAATAGACCTCGCATCGGCACGGTGTTGACGGGACGCCAGCCATTGTGCGCAAGCTACGGGCGCGGCGGCACCAAAACATCGTAACGAACGGCCTTGCCCGCAAGTTGATAGCTCGGCTTGACGCCGGCAAGCAGCGGCCCCTTCACCGGCCGTTTGATAACGACCTTGCGCGGCCGCACCGCAAGCGCAGCTTCGACCAGCGTCTCCTCATCGGCACACGGCTGTTCCAAATGGTGCAAAAGTTGGAACTTCTTTTTCACCGCCGCGCTCTTGGTGCGCTCGGGAAACATGGGGTCCAGATATACCACATCGGGAGCCGCGAACTCGCCCCGCTCGATCAGCTCAGTTACATGGCGAAGGCCGGCAATGCTGTCCTCGCCCGCATGCAAGCGCATGCGCGCCACGGCAGCCGCAAGCGCCGGATCATCTGCCGCGCGATCCAAGGCATCCTTGAGGAGCGCCGCGATCACGCAATCCTGTTCATACAGATCGACGGTAAAGCCCGCGGCCGCCAGCAGCAGCGAATCCTCGCCAAAGCCTGCCGTGGCATCAATCGCCCATGGTTGTTCGATGCCTTTTGCACGCGCGGCCTTCACCAGCAGCTCCTGTTGCAAGCGGCCCTGCTTGAGCCGTGGGAGCATGCGGGCAAAATCGGCTCGCAACTCCATCGAGCCATCGGTGAGCGTGAGGCCTTTGGGTGTCTTGGTTAACTCGAGCCCTGCCGCCCGAGCAACAGAAAAGGGATCGACGACGCCCATGGACACTCCTTAGCAAAGAAAACGAATACATGGGCGCCGTTTATGTCGGCACCCAACCGTCCGTTATTGTCCCACATGCGACATGGTCCACAGCATCCCAATGCAAAGCACCGCCATCAATACCGTGCACACGGCAGCGATCACAGAATCACCCATGCGCCTTCCCAACGACCGCGGCTCACGCACTTGCCTTACTCCGTACATCATGGTTCCTCCTTGAGATCAGCTCCTTGTTACGGCCCCATCATCTCAGCGCCGCACATGAGCTGCCATCGATTTGGCTTACGTCCAGCTTTCCCTTTTGAAAGGTTGGACCGTACAGGCAAGAGACGCTTTCAAACGCACGCATCGCCGCGTTGAACTACAATGTGCTTCACCATATGTGCAGCACATGGGGTGCGCCAGGTTGGCGTACTCGTATCGAAAGGACCAGCCATGAGCTCCGCTCGTAAGACTCTCAAAATCCTTGCCCTCGTCTACTTTGTTTTGGGCATCGCCAGCCTCGTCATCGCCGGCGTCGGCATCGCCAGTGGCAACCTCGATTCCACGTACGGGTCGAACGCCATGCTCGCCGCGGCCGTGATTATCGCCAAGGGCCTCATCGATCTCGCCGCAGGTGTTGCGGGCATCAAGGGCGCCAACAAGCCCTCGCAGGTGGATGGCGCGTTTAAGCTCGGCATCGTTGCCGCACTCGCCACGATTGCGCAGGCCGTGCTCACGCTTCCCGCACTCGGCGGCAGCGCCGTCAATATCGGCGCCTTTGTCATCGTGGTCTACGACCTGTTCTTTGTTCAGCAGGCGCACGCCGTCAAGGCCGAGAACAAGGACCGCCTGTAAGCGCTCGCTTCTCATAGCCTCTGCAGCCAAGCAACTAAAAAGGGCCGATCGCACATCTCCGCGGTCGGCCCTTTGCATTTGCCCAGATAAAACCTGCCAAAATAAACCTGTCCCTTTTTGGTAGGTTAGTGGCGGTATTCGGCGATGATGAAGTCGATGTCGGTTTGAAGGGTGTCCAAGTTTGCCAGGCGCTCTTTGTCGGCGGGGCGCGTGCGGTAGTAGTACGGTGTCATCTGGAACACCGCCTCGATATCGGCCTGCGTCTGGAGCGTAATGTTCGCAGACACCCGCTGTGTCCCGACCAGCTTGAGCTCGGTGGTCTTCGGCAGCTTCTCGTCGTTGAGATATGGCGTGTCGTAGAGCACCTCCTTGAGCCCAAACAGATGACGGGCACCCGGCACCACGGTGTAGAGCGAACCCCCGGGCGCCAGCACGCGGGCAAACTCACGCTCGTTAAAGGGAGCGAAGAGCTCGGTCACCATATCGAAGGCGCCATCGGCCACGGGGATGTCCTTCATATTGGCCACAAAGTAGGTCGCATCGCCGCGCTTGGCGGCCAGGCGCACCATCTCCTTGCCCAGGTCGAAACCGTAAGCATCCACGTCCGGCACCGCACCCATGGCGCTGGTGTAGTAGCCCTCGCCGCAGCAAATATCGAGCAAGGTCATGGGGACGCCTGCAGACGCCGCGCGCCCAGACACCTGCTTGCGCACCAGCTCGACCATCGCATCGCGCAACGGCGCGTAGTATCCACGGTTCAGAAAGTCACGACGGCTGCGCGCCTGCGACTTGGGATCACCCATGGAGTCACCGCTCTTGGACGAGCGCAGCAGATAGAGATAGCCCTCGCGCGCACGGTCAAATCGGTGTCCGCCCGCGCATGCAGCACCGCGTTCGTCGTCCACCAACGGTTCATGGCAAACGGGACACAACAACATGGCAACTCCTTAGCGCGGACAACACAACGCCCACCATTGTCGCACGCCTTCCCCACCTAGTCATTGGGTAGTCTTTTTGGGACGGGGCTTTTTTAGCTACCCCGTCCGAAGCCTTCGAAGCATGAGGCCGCATTTGACATAGGACAGCTAAAAAAGCCCCGTCCCAAAAAGACTACCCGTGCCTAAGTGCCGACTAGTCGATTAGGAGTATCATCATCTGCGCAAATAAGCACGAAAGAGCATATTAGAGATTGAGAGCGTATGGCAGACACCGCATCTAAGCACATTGACATGACCACCGGCTCGCTGTGGCGCAATATTCCCCTGTTCGCCTTCCCCGTAGCCGCCACGAGCATCTTGGAGCAGTTGTCGAACCTCATCGCCACCGTCATCATCGGTAACTTCTCGGGCGACCAGGGAACCCTCGCCATGGCAGCGGTCGGCTCCAACGTTCCGCTTACCAGTCTTATGCTCAACCTGTTTATTGGCATGTCGCTTGGCTCCAACGTGGTCATCGCCAACGCTATCGGTCGCAACGATCAGAACATGGTCAAACGCGCCGTCCATACCTCGATTTTAATGGCACTCGTGGGCTTTGTCGTCATCGTGCTGGGCGAGATCTTTGCCGAGCCCATGCTCGCCGCGCTCAACGTCCCTGCCGAAACCATGCCACTCGCCTCGCTCTACCTGCGCGTCTTTTTGCTCAGCATGCCCTCGATCTTGCTCTACAACTTTGAGGCCGCGATCTTCCGCTCCGTCGGCATCACCCGCATGCCGCTGCAGGCGCTTGCCGTGTCCACCGTCCTCAACATTGGCCTGGACCTCATCTTTGTCCCCGTACTCCACTGGGGCGTCGCGGGCGTCGCCATCGCCACCGCCATCGCCTACACCGTCAGCGCCGCCACACTCTTTATCCGCCTGCTCAAGACCGACTCCGTCGTCCATGTCACCCCGCGCGACCTGGCAATCGATCCCGTTGCCCTCAAGCGCATCGTCAAGATTGGCCTGCCCGCCGGTATCCAAAGCGCCGTCTTTGCCGTCGCCAATATCATCATCCAGTCCGCCATCAACAGCTTGGGCACCGAGGTCATGGCGGCATCCAGCGCTGCCATGAGCCTGGAGTACGTGTGCTACAACCTGCTCAACAGCTTTAGCCAGGCCTGCACCACCTTTGTGGGGCAAAACCACGGTGCCCGCCAGATCGACCGTTGCACTAAGACGCTCAAGGTCTGCCTGGTCGAAGGCGGCATCGTCGCGCTCACCACCATCGTCATCATCGTCGGTCTGGGGCGCGAGATCCTGGCGCTCTTTAACAGCGATCCCAACATCGTCTCGATCGGCTATATCCGCGTGTGCTCGATCTTCCCGGCATACGCCTTTAGCATGTTCTACGAAAACATGTCCGGTTACCTACGCGGCTTTGGCATCTCGCTTATGCCCGCCCTCATCACCATGATCTGCGTCTGCGGCATCCGCTTCTATTGGGTGTTCTGCGTGTTCCCGCACTTCCGCACCTTTGCGAACATCATGATGGTCTATCCCATCAGCCTGGGCACCACGGCATTCTTTATGGTCGTGGCGGTACTACTCTGCCACCCGGCACGCACCTATCGCGCCGCCCAAGCCAAAGCGACGGCCCGCTAAACACCGCACTCAACGCCACGCCAGTCATTAATTGACAATATGCGAGCTCATGTAGTCGATAAAACGCCTCGTGGCGATAGGCATGGTGTCCCAGCTGCGCCAAGCTGCCACCACGTCGCGCGAGGGAGCATGCACGATGGGACGTACGCGAATATCGGCCCGCATACCCTCGACGGTACGGCGATACAGCATACTTACGCCCAGGCCCTCTTCCACCATCGCCATGATGGTGTAGTCGTCGGTGACTTCACTCGTCACGTGTGGTGACAGCCCATGCGCCGCGAATGCATCGAGCACCAGGCTCTGTTCGCCCTCATCCAGCAGCACAAACGGCTCGGACGCCAGGTCGGCAAGCGTAACCTTTTCCTTTGCCGTCAGCGGATGCGCGGTCGGCAACAATGCCACCAACTCGTCGTGATAAACCACGCGCTTCTCGAGCCCTGCGGTAAACCCGCGCGCCGTAAAGCAAAAATCCACCACGCCGTCGTGCACCCATTGAGCGTTGCGCGTGTAATCGCCCTGCTTGAGGGTAAAGCGTACGCCAGGATGCAGAGCCCCAAAGTCGCGAATCACGCGCGGCAATACGGTGCGGCTCACGTTAGTAAACGTCGCGATACGAATATCAGTCGAGGAGAGTCCCAGTAACTCCTGACGCTTGCCCTCAAGCTCGGCCTCGGCAGTTACGATCTGTCGCAGATACGGCAGGTACTGCTTACCGTCGCGCGTAAGCGACACGCCCTGCTTGCCGCGCTCGATAAGCGTGGTACCCAGCTCGCGCTCGAGCGCCTTGACGGCCTGGCTCACCGCACTTTGCGTATAGCCCAGCTCGTCGGCCGCGCCCTTAAGACTGCCGCGATCGACCACCATACAAACAATCTGATACCGCGATGCCATCGTGCCTCCACATCGATGTAGCTGTAAAACGTTTTGCCAGGGCTTTTTCTACCTACATTAATATCTCTTAATCATACTGAAGATACATTCGCTTTACTACATCCACATCTGGGAGCAGAATCCTTTTTGCGAAACCGTTCTGTAACAAAAGGAGTCCCATGGATCGCAAAAAAGCAATCGCGCTCTCATTTTCCGTTCCCATCGCATGGGGCTTTTCGTACCCCCTCATGAAGATCGGCATGGACAGCATGAACGCCACGAGCATCGTTGCGCTGCGCTGCATCATCGCCTTTGCGGCTTGTCTTGTGCTCTTCCACAAGCACGCACTGCGCATCAACCGTGACCTGATGGTTCGCGCCGCCATCATCGGCGCCATTATGGCAACCGAGCTCACCTGCATGTGCCTGGGCTCCAGCCTTACCTCCGCCTCCACCGCCGGCTTTTTGCAGAGCCTGACGGTCGTGATCGTGCCGTTTGCCAATGCGGCCCTGCTGCGTCGTGCCCCCGAGCGCAAGGTGCTCGTCGGCACCGCCATCGTCACCTGCGGCATGTTGCTGCTCTCGGGCGCCGACTTTACCAGCCTGAACCCGGGCGCGCTCATCATGCTGTTATCCGCCTTTGTCTACGCCGGACACATCATTATCGCCAAGCGCTTTGTCGAAGAAGTCGACCCGCTGGCCCTGGGCGTTTGGCAGCTGGGCTTCGGCGGTCTGTTCTCGGGCATCGCCGCGTGCACCTTTGGCGGCTTCACGCTTCCCAGCACGCCCAACGAGATCGTCGTTGTCGTCGCACTCGCACTCATCTGCTCTGCCTACGGCTTTATCACCCAGACGCTCGTGCAGCCCCACGTGCCCGCCGAGACCACCGGCTTTGCCTTCTCGCTCGAGCCGGTCTGCTCCGCCGTCTTCTCGTTCTTCCTGGTCGGCGAGGTCCTAAGCCCCATCGCCTTCTTTGGCGCCGCCCTCATCCTCACCGGCGTCATGGTGGCAACCGTCGAGCTCCCGCGCCTTCGTTCGCAAGTACACGCTCACATGGCAGGAGCGCCCGAGCACGTCTCGTAGGCCACACTCTTCATACAGCCGCGGCATAAAGGTCTCCGGTACGCCTTTACAATAGATGCCAACACAGCATCTGCCATAAAGGAGCCCCATGGACACCGCAACCCGCGACCGCAACATAGCAACTTGGTTGGGCGATGCGCCGCAGCCGGTACGTGACACGACGGACCAGCTGCTCGAGCGCATCGCCCTTTTGCGTGCCGTGCAGACTATCTACCCGGTACAAGACGACATCCTCAATGCCCTCGCCTACACGCCGGCAGACCAGGTCAAAGTTGTCATCTTGGGCCAAGACCCCTATCACGGACCCAACCAGGCCATGGGACTGTCGTTCTCGGTTCCCGCGACGCAAACCAAACTGCCGCCGAGCCTGCGCAACATCTATAAGGAACTCAACGCCGACCTAGGCTGCTCCATCCCCGCCACGGGAGACCTAACCCCCTGGGCGCAACAGGGCGTCCTGCTCCTCAACACCACGCTCACCGTGCGTGAGCATGCCGCCAATTCGCACGCCAAGCTGGGCTGGAGCACGCTGACCGACTACGTTATCGAGCGCTGCTGCCAGCTGCCCCAGCCGGTAGTCTTTTTGGCATGGGGCCGCTTTGCCCAGCAGATGGTCGAGGGCAAGCTCGCCGCGACCGGCGCGGGCAAGGCAACCGACAAGTTCTGCTTGGCCTCCACACACCCCTCGCCGCTTTCAGCTAACCGTGCCACGGCAGAACTCCCCGCCTTTATGGGGTCGCGCCCCTTCTCGGCAGCCAATCGGCTACTCGAACAGCATGGCTCGACCCCCGTCAACTGGACTTGCCTCGACTAAAAATCGAGACATCAAAAACGCGCCCGACGGCTTTCCATCGGGCGCGTTTCCTATTCGGGCCAAATAAATTGTGTGCGGCCGGCCTCGCCGCCATCGATCAGCAAGCTCTGCCCGGTCATAAACCGGTTGGTTACGCCCACAAAGTAGATCCACTCGGCGATCTCTTGGGCGGTGGCCCAGCGTTTAAGCGGCGTGAGCTCCATAATCTGGTTCCACAGGTGTTCGTCTTCCATCACGCAACGGTTGAGCGGCGTGATAACGCCGCCCGGGTCCACACTGTTGGCGATGGCCTGCGGTGCCAGGCGGTTTGCAAGGTTTTTGGTATAGGCGATAACGCCACCCTTGCTGGCGGCATAGGCGGGAAACTCCGATCCCGTATGCCCGCTCGCCGACCCCACATTGACCACGGATTTGATTGCCGGCGCCGGCTTGGCGGCAAGCCCCTCCCCCACAAAGGCGTAGCGCTCGGTCACGTTGATGGTGCCACACAGGTTGGCGGCGATGTCATCGGCCGAATCCTGCGTACCGGCAACGTTCACGATTACCTGGGGTTCAAGGTCGCCTGGAAACGCGTCCGGCTTGCGAACATCAACGATCAGATGGCGGTAGCGCTCGTGTTTGATCGCCGCCGGTAGCAAATCAAAGCCCACGACCTCGTGGCCCTCGTCCAAAAATCGTTGCACGCATGCGGCTCCGATACCGCCCGAAGCACCCGTGATCAAAACCCGCATACTTGCTCCTTAGGCGGTTGCGTGGCGCTCGAGGTACTCGGAGCCCACATTCTCGCGCTCCCAGCCGCGCACGACCTTGTAGCCCACGGGGCTCAGGAAAACCTCGCACAGCAGCTCGGCAACAGCGCCGGTCAGCGAGCACATAAGGACCTGCACCCAGGTCCAACCAAAGAACGTGTGGCTCACCACAATGGCAAAGACCAAGTTGTCGATAAACTGGCCAACACCCGTGGACACATAGGAGCGGAAGGCAAAGCTCGCAAAGTTATTCTTTTTGAGCATGCGGCCGAGCGACTGGTTGAGCGTGGAGTTAACCACGGCAGAAACGAGCATTGCCAGCGAAGAGCCCAGCACCACGTACCAGGTGCCGCCGATGGTGGCGTTAAGGGCAGTGTTGACCTCGATCATGCCCGTGTCGTAGTAGGCGCCCCACATGCCGGGCGTGAGCGAGCATGCCCAAAAGCACAGACTCACGGCCAGGTTGACCAGCAGCGCGAGGATAGAGATTTTGATGGATGCCTTGGCGCCAAAGCGCTTGCAGATCATGTCCTGGCACAAAAACGAAACCCAGCTCACCACAAAGCCACAGTCGAGCGCCAGATATGGCAGGCTGATGAGCTCTTTGTTGGCCAGCAGGTTCATCATGATGACGCTCACGAAAAACAGAGAAACCGTTGCCGCGGGAATGCTCCGCAGCAGGACCTTGTAGTCCTCCATGACCTTCTTGATCATTATGTACTCCTTTGGTTTTAGGTTTAACGAGCAGGATATCGGACCCGAACTGCTCGGACGCCCCGGTCTTGAGACGACGGTGGGTATGATAGCCGCTCGCGCGGCATCAGGCAAGCAATCGGCGCGGCAGCCCCGCAGGGCCACCGCGCCGATGCGTTAAAACGCTACGTTGCCAAACTCCGACAGGATAAGGTCGGGGTTGTGGTCGGTTGCCCAATCCACGTTCCACGGGCTCGTGAACAGCAGCAGCTTACCGCCGCGCATGTCCTCGACACGCAGGGTGTCGCGCGTGAGCGAAAGGCCCGGGATATCAATAGTGTCGGGGTCGTTCTGGATCCAGCGGATATCGGTATAGGGCAACGGCTGGCGACGAACCTCAACACGGTATTCGGCCTTGAGGCGGCGCTCGAGCACCTCAAACTGCAGCACGCCGACCACGCCCACGATGACGCTTTCCATGCCGGCACCCAGTTCGCGGAAGATCTGGATAGCACCCTCTTGGGCAAGCTCCTCCATGCCCTTGACGAACTGCTTGCGCTTGAGCGTGTCGACCTGCGTAATGCGAGCGAACATCTCGGGGGCAAACGTCGGGATCTGCGGATACTGCACGTGGCGCTTGCCAGAGCACACAGTGTCGCCGATGCTAAAGATACCCGGATCGAACAGGCCCACGATATCGCCCGCGTACGCCTCGTCAACAATCGCACGGTCATCGGCCATCATCGAGGTGCCAGTAGCAAGCTTAAGCTTGCGGTTGCCCTGCACGTGGAAGGCGTCCATGCCGCGCTCGAACTTGCCCGAGCAAATGCGCACAAAGGCGATGCGGTCGCGGTGGTTCTTGTCCATGTTGGCCTGGATCTTAAACACAAAGCCGCTAAAGTCGTCGCGGCAGGGATCGACCGGCTCGCTGGTGAGCGTATCGGTATAGGCGCGCGGCGTCGGGGCCAGACGCAGGAACTCCTTGAGGAAGGGCTCCACGCCAAAGTTGGTGAGCGCCGAGCCAAAGAACGCCGGGCTCAGCTTGCCGCAGGCCACAGCATCCAAGTCGAGCTCGTCGCCAGCGCCATCGAGCAGCTCGATGTCGTCCATCAGGTTCTTATGGTTCTCCTCGCCGATGAGCTCATCCATGGCAGGGTCGCCCAGCTCGGCCTCGACCTCGGCGACCTTCTTGGTGGCGTTGGCGTGGCCGTCGCCCTCGAAGGCAATGACGCGACGGGTCTGACGATCGAACACGCCGCGGAAGTTGCGGCCGCTGCCGATCGGCCAGTTCATGGGATACGTATTGATGCCCAGGACGTTCTCGATCTCTTCCATGAGCTCAAACGGATCGCGAGCCTCGTGGTCGAGCTTGTTCACAAAGGTGAAGATGGGAATGTGGCGCAGCGTACAGACCTTAAAGAGCTTTTTGGTCTGGGCCTCGACGCCCTTGGCGCCGTCGATGACCATAACAGCAGCGTCGGCGGCCATAAGGGTACGGTAGGTATCCTCCGAGAAGTCCTGGTGGCCGGGGGTATCGAGGATGTTGACGCAGGCGCCGTTGTAGGTGAACTGCAGCACCGAGGAAGTAACGGAAATACCGCGCTCCTTCTCGATGTCCATCCAGTCCGAGACGGCATGCTTGGCCGAGCTCTTGCCCTTGACCGAGCCGGCAGTCTGGATGCTGCCGGTATAGAGCAGCAGCTTCTCGGTAAGTGTGGTCTTACCGGCGTCCGGGTGGCTGATGATCGCGAATGTGCGGCGCGACGAGATTTCATCCGACAGGCTTGCCATGCGGATCCTTTCTTGCATTGAGTGCATTACGTCGTTGTAACCGCACTATTGTAGCCGCGAAATCCCGCTCTAGGGCGCCTATCAGGACAAATTCATCAGTTGGGGCCTAGGCAGCCGGCCCAATCCGTATTTGCCTCTTGCATAACTGTGCATAGTGTATATATACTGTGCTTACCGGTTATATACACGTGTAGCCCATCAGCTAAGGAGCCGCTGTGGACATCATCCTATCCAATTCGAGCGATAAACCCATCTACGAGCAAATAGCCTCGCAGGTCAAAGCTCAGATCCTTTCGGGCACGCTCGCTGCGGGAGCCAAACTCCCCAGCATCCGTGCGCTCGCGAGCGATCTTGGCGTGAGCGTCATCACCACCAAGCGCGCCTACGCCGACCTGGAGCAGCTCGGGTTTATCTGCACCGTGCAGGGCAAGGGCTGTTTTGTCGCCGAGGGCAACCAGGAGCTCTTGCGCGAAAACCAGCTCTGCCATATCGAAGAGCTGCTTGCGAAAGCGGCAAGCCAAGCCGAAGCCTTGGGCGTCACGCGCGACAAGCTGCACGAAATGCTCGACCTGGTAGCCCCCGAAACCATGCAGTAGCCATCTGCAAGAAAGGCTATACCATGCAAAACCTTTTAGAACTCAAAGGCATTTCACGCCGTGTGAGCGACCGTTTTTCGCTGCGTGACGTCACGCTTGCCGTGGAGCCTGGCCAGATCGTTGGCTTTGTGGGCGCAAATGGCGCTGGCAAAACAACGACGATTCGAGCCGCGCTCGGGCTTATCAAACTCGATGCCGGCGAGGTGCACCTGTTTGGGCAGCGCTGTGGCGCCGACGCACCCGGTGAAGCGCAGCGCTGCTTGCGCACCCGTGTCGGTCTCGTGCTGGACACGTGTCCTTTCCCTTCAACGCTCAAGGTGGGCCAGATCGAGGCACTCGTAGGCCCGGCGTACCCCACGTGGGACCGCAAAACGTTCGCCGGATTCATCGACCGATTTGGCCTCGATCCCAAGACAAAGGTCAAGGACCTCTCCCGCGGCATGGGCATGAAACTGCAGCTTGCCTGCGCGCTCAGCCACCAGGCCAAGCTGCTCGTTTTGGACGAAGCCACCGCGGGCCTCGATCCCATGGCACGCGAGGAGCTGCTCGATGAGCTGCTCGCCTTTGTTTCCGACGGCCTGCACAGCGTGCTGCTCTCGAGCCATATTACGTCCGACCTCGATCGCGCCGCCGACCGCGTCATCTGCATCGATAACGGCTCGATTATTTTTGACCTGCCGCGCGAGGACATTACCGACCGCGTCGGCATCGCCCACTGTACCCAAGCACAGGCCGCCGAGCTTATGGCTTGCGTCGAAGGCGCCCGTGCCGTCCACCACGCCTATAGCGTGGACGTGCTCGTGCCCAACCGTCGCGAAACGCTCGAGGCCTTCCCAGAGATTCCCTGCGATCGGGCAACCATTGATGACTATCTGCGCCTCATGCTGAAAGGGGCTTCGAAATGAAACGCGCCTTTATGTCCGAGCTCGCCATCGTTCGCACGCTCACCCCGAGCATCGCGGGCGTCGGCCTGTTCATCTTCGTCGTGCTAACCCTTGCCAACGCGTCGGATGGCGATTCCGGCATGAGCGCCGGCGCCTGCGCGGTCAGCGCCATGTCGCCCATCATGGTCATGAGCTCGCTGGCCGGCTTCGACAATCAAAACGGATGGGAGCGTTATCGGGCAACGCTGCCTCTCACGCGCAAAGACATAATTTGCGCACGCTACCTGTGCATCGTTGTCTTCTCGGCCATCATGGCCTGCGCCGCCGTGCTTTTGAACATCATCGCCCTTCCGTTCTTCAACAGCGCGGGCGTGGCCTCGACAGGACAAACCATCTTTGAGATCGCAATTGCCTCGGCAGCATCGATGCTCATCTCCCTCATGATGGTGTTCTTGGCACAGCCGCTGTTCTTCCGATTTGGACACATGGAGGCACTGCGCCTATCCGTTGGCCTGTTTGCCCTACTCGGATGCCTTACCATGGCAGCGCTGAGCTCCTCCAACCCCATCAGCAACTGGCTCATGTCGATTGCCGGGGCGAATCCCGATCCTGCCGTCCTTGGCTGTCTGTGTGCAGGAATTGCCGTACTGGTGCTCGCACTATGCGCAATCAGCTGCACCGTCAGCACCAAGGTTTATCGAGTACGCGATCTGTAGCCACACGAGTCTCAATCCGCGAAGGACGCGATCGCCCCCCTCCCCGCAAATCCGTGGCAAAGGGCATGTCCCCGGCGTGCGCCACTGTACTACTTGCGCAGCGGCTTGGGCAGTGGAATGCCGGCGGCGATGACGGCGGCGATGATCATGCAGACGATACCCTTGAGTGGGAAGCACATGAGCAGCAGGCCCACGACCATGACCGGCTGGCGCATGAGCGCACCCATCGTCGATGCCGTGCAGACGGCGACGCAAAAGACCGGATCTGCGCCGGTGAGGATGGCAAGGCCATAGCCCAGGCTTACGCCCGAGAAGATAACCGGGAAGAAGTGACCGCCGCGCCAACCAAGGTTGATGAGGGCGGGCGTCAGCATGGCCTTAACAAGACCGGTCGCGATAAGCACGCCAGCGGGAATGGTCAGATAGGTTTCCATGAGCACGTCGGCCTGGGTCTCGCCGGCAAACATGGTATAGGGCAGGACCGTGCCACAGATGGCGAGTGCCAGACCGGCCAGCATGGCCTTGACGACAGGACGCTCCCCTATTGCATGGGACAGTGCCTCGCTTGCATGCTCAGAGACAAAGTACAGCCAGCCGCAGACGGTGCCGATCAACGACAGAGGGACGAGCCAGGTAAGCTCTAGGTTGCCCACCTCGGCGGACTCGAACCTGGGCATGCCCATGCCGCCGCCCACAAGCTGTCCAAGCAGCAGGTAGGTGCCCAGACCGCCGGCAATCGCAATACCGTAGACCACCGTCTTTTGCGCCTTGGGCAGCTTGATGGTGATCTCGCCGGACGCGGACTCATCGTCGGCGTCTTCACCCTGGCCGTCGGTGCTACCGGCAAGCGGCGCCACAAAGCCAAAGACGGGCGCGGTAAAGAGCGCCGTCAGGGCAGCCTGGGTGCCCAGCAACGTGAGCTCCCTAAACTCGGCGCCAAAGCGACGCATGCGGTCGCCGACCCAGCTGCACAGACCGGCGATAACGCCGGTCAGGCCGGCCTCCGGTCCAATGCTTCCGCCAAACAGCAGCGGCAGCAATGCCGCGAGCGAAAGCTTGCCCAGGTTGTCGTACGGGTAGCGCCCGTCTTGCTTAACCTTGGTCATGACCTGGTTGAGGTCGTCGGTCTTGGCGCCCGTCATCTTTTCGTACAGGCCAATCACCAAGCCGCCCAGCAGGCAGACAAAAAACGGGTACGGCAAAAAGCCAAACGGACCGCTGGCGAGTTCGGGCGAAGAGACACCCAGCATATGCGGGGCCTCGGTCCACAAATAATCAATGCCGTGCTCCATCGCAAAGAAGAATAGCCAGACTGCAGCACCCGCGAGTGCACCGGTCACGGCAACGCTGACCAAAAACAGCGCGCGGTTTGTGGGTTTGGCAAGGTTATCCATCGGGTCCTCCCGTGGTCAAAATCGACAAAGATACGTTTTATTGTAGAGCGAGCGTTGCCCGAACGAGCCAACCGTCTGCACCGCAAACGGCACCATTGGGAGTCATAGTGGGGCAGGCTCAAGACTCATCCATTAATAATCGAGGCAATCTCGCGCAAATCGTCGGCAAAGTAGATGCCGTGCTGGCGCTGCGGGCTCGAAAGTCCTTTATCAATCATGCGCCCGAGCAGCGACTTAAGGTCGTTGTAGTACCCATCCAGGTTGTACAGAATGCACGGCGCACTCAAGTGCCCCAACGACACGGCGGACATGACCTCGGCAATCTCCTCGAGCGTGCCCGTACCGCCCGGGAAGGCGATGAACGCGTCGCCGAGCTCGATCATCTTGGCCTTACGCTCGGCCATATCACTCGTCACGATGAGGTCGTCAATACCGTCGTGTTGAAACTCTGCCTCGATAAAAAAGCTCGGCTCAACGCCCGTCACATGCCCGCCAGCATCGAGCACGCTATCGGCAAGCGCGCCCATCAGGCCCGACTTGGAGCCGCCGTATACCAGCGCGTGGCCGTTGGAGCCAATCCACGTGCCGAGCTCTCGCACTGCAGGCAGAAACGCCGGGTCGTTGCCGACGCTCGCGCCCAGGTATACCGTGATATTCATATTCAGTCCCCCTCGTCGTGACGCGCGTCGCCCGTTCTAGCGTTGGCGTCGGCGATATTCGCGCACACGGCGCGACAGGTCGGCGAGCTCGTCACGATCGAGCTCTTCCAAATGCTCGAGATCGTCCATAAAGCGCGCCATGGTGTCCTTTTGACGCATCTTGATGAGCGTGTTGCAGTAGTTCACCGCCACGCCCGTGAGCATGGCGATGTAGAAGATGCTGATGACGCTCAAAACGACGGTGATAGCGCGGGCAACCGGCGTCTCGGCCGGGATATCACCGAAGCCGATCGTCGATACGGTCTCAAAGCTAAACCAGAGGCCGTCGCCAAACGTGAGGGTCGTGGGCTCGGACAGCCAGACGGCCGTCGAGCACAGCAGATAGAAGACGAGAAACAGGCCCGTGATGCGCGCAAAGCCAGCCTGGCGCAACACGTCAGCAAGCGTCCTCAACTTGTTCATCGCGACCTCTTTTCCCAGACGCCCAATCACATTCGCTCGGTATTGTCCCACGCCTCCCCCGCAAACGGAACTAGTCATTGGGGACGTTCTTAAATGACTAGTCAAACAAGAACGTCCATTACAGTCGAAATTGTCAGCCCGGGACCGTCTCGGGCTACGATTGAGGCGCGCCCAGAACGGGCCGCCG
>NZ_CZAQ01000026.1 GCF_001404695.1 Collinsella aerofaciens
GAGATCGTGGACGAGATAGTCGAGAAGCACGGTCTCAAGAAGGAGTAGCATTGGAGTTCACAGCGACGGACCTCAAGGCACTCTTACACCACGTCCGCGCACGCGATCCTGGAGCGGAAAGCACGTCCCAGAATCCGGGCAATTCGCTGGTCCGGTGGTTGAGCAAGCGCCGCGCCAAGGATGCCGAGCGTAAAACCTACAATGAAAACGGCGTAAAAACTGCATTGAGAATGGCGTAATTTCGCAGGATGACGTCGCCCGCTGGCGCTGCAGGAGCGGTGACCTGCAAACCTTGGGTTTTCGGACGAGCTTGCGCGAGAGAGCAGGCCAGTATGTGCGCTCGAAGGCCCGCGTTCGCGTGCGCCCCAAGCGCTACTTCTGTGACCCGTCACTTGCGGCGGCGTTGCTGGGGGCTACCCCTGAGCGGCTGCTTGGCGATATGCAAACGCTGGGGATGCTCTTTGAGAATCTCATCCTGCGCGACGTGCGCGTGTTCCTTTCCACCTACGGCGGTGTCGACAACAGTGTTCATTATTTCCGAGATGAGAAGGGCCTTGAGGTCGATCTGATCGTTGAGCACGACGGGCGTTGGGGAGGCGGCGGCGTCGACAGTTCGATAACGCCACCGCTCTGTTTCTAAATCATTGCAATCCCGCGCACGGCACTCAGCAGCTCGTACTCCCTTTGGCTCCACTGACGCAGCTCGGCCGCGCGTACGGCGTCGCCGCACAGGTCCAGGAACACCTCGGCTCCCTCGCAGAAGCATTCACGGGCAAATTCTCCTGAACCGTTCGCGATGCATGCGCCGTCGGCGAAGAGCTTCCAGTTGGACGGCTCGCGCGAGTCGTCTCCGAGTAGCTTGATCTGCAGAACATGTGGGTTGCCAGCAGCACAGGGCTCTTCCTCGAGCTTTTGCACCGTAAAACGCATCTGGTGGGAGAGGCTGCTCTTCACCAAAGCCGAGGTGTAGCCGCTCGGCTCGTCTAGAAGATGCATTCGTTTTGGCTTGACGATCAGGTTGTGGAAGTTGCGCTCACTGCGCACAGAGAAATTGTCCATACGGACTCCTTTCATCGATGTTGGCAGGGCCACCGTGCCTCTTGGCCGGTTGGCGTCGGGATCGTGGAGCCAACTCTCTACCCCGACTCTGGATAAAACACGCCCGCTCCTTGCGGGCACGATGGAGTCTATCAACGTGTACGGACAGAAATCAACGCCATCCGCGAAATGACGCGCGGATGGCGTTGGTTTCCCAAGTGATTATTCGGCTTTCATCCGGAAAAGTGTCGAAATCAGCCGTTTAAAAGTACGGAAAAGTGTCAAATTCGATAGGCAAATTATCCGGAAAAGTGTAGCTGGATAACAAGACAGCACTTAGAAGCCGGTGCTGGATGCGGGATCCTGCGGCCGCCTTCAGCTCTCGCTACTCGTCGTCTCCGTCGTTGGGGTCGCCCTTGAGGGTGTTGATGTCCAGGTACTCGTCATCGTTCTCTTTTTGCTGGGTCTCCGACTCCGCTTGGGTGGGGCCGGAGAACAGACGGAATCCCTCAAACGCAATGACGCCGAGCAGGGCAATGACAATGGCGATAAAGGCAACCTTGACTGCCTGCGGAAATTCCGAGAAATGCAGTGCCTTTTCCTCGGCGTAATAATCGGCGAAGCGCTCTTCGCCCGTGCTTTTGGTATACGCCGGCGCGGACGCGGCCTCCGGGTCATATTCCGGTGCAGGCGTGGCAGCGTACGGATCGTTGAGATAATCGCTCGATGCGGTGCCATAATCCTCGGTCTCGATGCGATCGGTGCCAGCATAGCCATCGGAATAATCGGAATATGCCGCACCGCCCTCATAGTCCGCGGCGCTCGTGTTGGCGGCAAAAAGCGGGTTAACTGGAACGTCGAGCGCCGGCATGCCGGTAGAGGTCTCATCCAGATCGGCTGCAGCCCAGGAATCGTAGGCAACCTGATGGGCAACGGGCTCATCGAGCCTTGTGACCGGAGGCTTGCGTGCCGCAGGAACGGGCAACTGCTGGGCGTTGTACATAACGGTGCTGTCGGCCGATTTGCCCTGCGTCGCTGCAGCGAGAAATGCCGCCGTCTCGGACGGGTCGCTTGCGGGGCGGGGAGCGGGTGTGGGCGCCGAAGTGGGTGCGGGTGTAGGCGCGGGCGTCGAAACAGGCGACTGCGCAGGAGTCGGCGCAGATGCGGGCTTAGGCGCAAGTGCGGGATTGGGGCTTGACGGGCGAGCCCCGCCACCCATGAGTTCGTCGGCGGTCCACGGGCGATCATCCATCACGTCGTCAAGGCTCAGCGAAAACAGGTCGTCTTCACCCTCATCGAACATGCGGTGCACATGTCCACCAATTGCCGGAATCAATCCGCGACCGGTGCATGATGCCTTGCTCAACGCCATTCTGTTCCACCCTTTCGAAATACTAATGACATCGATTATATGGAACTTCCCAAGCGGCTCGGTCTTGGATTCGTGCTTTCCAGAACTCGCGCCCAAAGGGGAGGGGCAATCCAGGCGAGTGCCTACTTGTCGCCTGTCGCCGCCTTGGCCTCATTGAGGTAGCTATAGAAGCTGTACTTGGAGATGCCAAAGAACTCGCAGGCGCGCTCGCTCGACTTGGAAATGAGGAAGGCGCCGCGACGGTCGAGGTAGCCGATGGCGCGAATGCGCTCATCTTTGGTCATAAGTGCCGCGGGCTTGCCCACAAACTGCTCGCACTCGTGCAGCAGGTCCTCGAGCAGGTCACCGATGTTCTTGGTAATGGGCTCGGGCTCGGTATAGCCCGTGCCGCCGGTGCCGGTAAAGGCGTCGAGCGAACGCTCAAAAGCCTTCATAAGCGTAATGTCAAAGTTGATGCCCAAAATGCCGACGGGCTTGCCCTCGTCGTTGCGGATAAAGATGGTCGAGGACTTGAGCAGCTTGCCGTCGGTGGTTTTGGTGAGGTACGGCTCGCGGTCGTGCACGTCGGTGGTGCCCTCGTGCATGGACTCAAACACAATATGGCTGGGGCCGTCACCCAGTTTGCGCCCGCTGACGTGGCCGTTTTCGATCACCACGATGGAGTGGTCCACGTCCTCGGTCTCCAGATCGTGGACGACGACTTCGCAGTTGGGGCCAAATTGGAGCGCCAGGCCGTGTGCAAGGCGCTTATAAAACTCAATCTGTGCGGGGGTCATGGGTGCCTTCCTAAAAATTAGTTTGGGCACACTTTGCCATAAACCACACTTGTTCGCAAATAACGAAAGCGTCGCTGCGTTATGTGACCGTTCGGCGGCGAAAAGGTACCGATTACGGCAACAAACAATTTGTTAGGTTTACCAATCAAAAAGTGTGATAGAACAGTGCTAACAAACTTTTTGTTTGGCATCCACATAAAAGTTCAGTCGCATGAATGGGAATGGGCTGAAACGCGTATGCGGGGGCCGGCAAGAGAGGACTTAAGGAGTTCACCGTATGGCCGATAAGATCCAGTGGGCGGGCAACACGATGCCCAAGAGCGATGACAAGCACTTGGGAATCATGAGCCTCGACCACGTGAAGAAGGCCCGCGCCTTCCACCAGTCGTTCCCTCAGTACACCGTCACTCCGCTTGCCCGCCTGGATGGTCAGGCTGCGCGCCTGGGCCTTTCCAACCTGTGCGTTAAGGACGAGAGCTATCGCTTTGGCCTCAACGCCTTTAAGGTTCTGGGCGGTTCGTTTGCCATGGCCAACTACATTGCCGACGAGACCGGCAAGGACGTTGCCGAGTGCACCTTCGATTACCTGACCTCCGATCAGCTTGCCAAGGACTTTGGTCAGGCCACCTTCTTTACCGCCACCGACGGCAACCATGGCCGCGGCGTGGCATGGGCTGCCAACAAGCTGGGCCAGAAGGCCGTCGTGCACATGCCCAAGGGTTCCACCAAGCCCCGCTTTGATAACATCGCCGCCGAGGGCGCCACGGTGACCATCGAAGAGGTCAACTACGACGAGTGCGTGCGCATGGCCGCCGCCGAGGCCGACGCCTGCGAGCGCGGCGTCATCGTTCAGGATACCGCCTGGGAGGGCTACGAGAAGATCCCGTCCTGGATCATGGAGGGCTACGGCACCATGGCTTCCGAGGCTGCCGAGCAGCTGCGCGAGATGGCCATCAACCGCCCGACGCACGTCTTTGTCCAGGCTGGCGTGGGCTCGCTCGCCGGCGCCGTGGTGGGCTACTTCACCAACCTGTATCCCGATAACCCGCCCACCTTCGTCGTGGTCGAGTGCGCGCCTGCCGCCTGCCTGTACAAGGGCGCTGCCGCCGGCGACGGCGATCCGCGCATCGTGGACGGCGACATGCCCTCCATCATGGCCGGCCTGTGCTGCGGCGAGCCCAACATCCTGGGTTGGGATATCCTGCGCAACCACACCACCGCCTTCGTGTCCTGCCCCGACTGGGTCACCGCTCGCGGCATGCGCACCCTGGGCGCTCCCGAGAAGGGCGACCCGCGCGTTATCTCCGGCGAGTCCGGCGCCGTGACCACCGGTCTGGTCGAGACCCTTATGCTCGATCCCGAGTACGCCGAGCTCAAGGAGCTCATCGGCCTGGACAAGACGAGCTCCGTGCTCTGCTTCTCCACCGAGGGCGACACCGATCCGGATCAGTACCGTCGCATCGTCTGGGAGGGCGAGTATCCGACCTGCTAGCAGACTGACCTGTCCGGAGGCAGCCGGAGGACTTTACTCCCTGCTCGGACAGTCCTGCTCGCACAGAGAGCACATTAAGTGCTCTCCGGCTCGTGCGGAACTCGCGACGGAGCAAAGTCCTCCGTCCGCCTCCTATGGTTACTTGCTTGTGGGGTGCTCAACCTCACGCCGCTTGGCACAAGTGATCTATCTGAAATATCTACCTGTAGGTAAACCCTTGTAGAAAGGTTGACTGTTATGGCTAAAGAACTCGATTTCGACGCTATCAAGGCTGCTGCTGAGTCTCATCGTGCTGATATGACTCGCTTCCTGCGCGCCATGATCTCTCACCCCTCTGAGTCTTGCGAGGAGGGTGAGGTTGTTGCCTGCATCAAGGCCGAGATGGAGAGCCTTGGCTATGACGAGGTCAAGGTCGACGGCCTGGGCAACGTTATGGGCTTTATGGGCGAGGGCGACAAGATCATCGCTATCGACTCTCACATCGACACCGTCGGCATCGGCAACATCGAGAACTGGGATGCCGATCCCTATGAGGGCTACGAGACCGACGAGATCATCTACGGCCGCGGCGGTTCTGACCAGGAGGGCGGCATGGCTTCCGCTACCTACGCTGCCAAGATGATGAAGGACATGGGCCTCATCCCCGAGGGCTACAAGATTATGGTCGTCGGCACCGTCCAGGAAGAGGACTGCGACGGCATGTGCTGGCAGTACATCTACAACAAGGACGGCATTAAGCCCGAGTTCGTCATTTCCACTGAGCCCACCGACGGCGGCATCTATCGCGGTCACCGCGGCCGCATGGAGATCCGCGTCGATGTTCACGGCACCTCCTGCCACGGTTCCGCTCCCGACCGCGGCGATAACGCCATCTACAAGATGGCCGACATCATCGCCGACGTCCGCGCCCTCAACAACAACGGCTGCGACGAGTCGACCGACATCAAGGGCCTCGTCAAGATGCTCGACCCCAAGTACAACCCCGAGCACTTTGAGGACGCTCGCTTCCTGGGCCGCGGCACCTGCACCGTCAGCCAGATCTTCTACACCAGCCCCAGCCGCTGCGCTGTCGCTGACTCCTGCGCCATCTCCATCGACCGTCGTATGACCGCCGGCGAGACCTGGGAGTCCTGCCTGGACGAGATCCGCAACCTGCCGGCCGCCAAGAAGTACGGCGACGACGTGAAGGTCTCCATGTACATGTACGACCGTCCGTCCTGGACCGGCGAGGTCTACGAGACCGAGGCTTACTTCCCCACGTGGATCAACAAGGAGACCGCTCCGCACGTCAAGGCCCTCGTCGACGCCCACAAGGCCATGTTCGGTGACGAGCGCATCGGCTGCGAGCCCAGCATGGACAAGCGCACCGGTCGCCCGCTGTGCGACAAGTGGACCTTCTCCACGAACTGCGTCTCCATCCAGGGCCGCTATGGCATCCCCTGCGTTGGCTTTGGCCCGGGTGCCGAGTCTCAGGCTCACGCTCCCAACGAGGTCACCTACAAGGACGACCTGGTCACCGCTGCCGCCATGTATGTGGCTGCCCTGAACCTCTACGATCCGAGCCAGGCCGATGGCGACGCCACCGTGTTCCGCGCCGGTCTGACCAACAACAAGATCGACTAGTCCCATTCCTTGATCTTGTTGAGCCGGGGGCCGCTCGTGTCCCCGGCACCCCCTGTTGACTTGGGGCCCGCGGTCGTTATCTCCCATGCTTCCTCAACGGTAGCGGGTCCTCGTCATAGCGCTCTGCATGTTCTAGCCACACGCGCATGCCGGAGCACATCTACTCATTGCGATCGTTTCATCTTTGGAAAGGATATTTACATGGACGCTAAGTTTACCGAGCTCGTCGAGCAGCTGAACGGCCTCGATTTTAAGGGTATGTACGGCAGCGACTTCCTGCACACCTGGGACAAGACCACCGATGAGCTCAAGGCGCTCTACATCGTCGCCGACGCCCTGCGCGAGCTGCGCGAGAACAACGTTTCGTCCAAGATCTTCGACTCGGGTCTGGCCGTCTCTCTGTTCCGCGACAACTCCACCCGTACGCGCTTCTCCTTCTCTAAGGCCGCCAACCTGCTCGGCCTTGAGCTGCAGGACCTGGACGAGAAGAAGTCCCAGATCGCTCACGGCGAGACCGTCCGCGAGACCGCTACCATGATCTCCTTCATGGCCGACGTCATCGGCATCCGCGACGACATGTACATCGGCAAGGGCGACGCCTACATGGCCGAGGTCTCCGAGTCTGTCCAGCAGGCCTACGAGGATGGCGTTCTGGATCACCGTCCCACGCTCATCTCCCTGCAGTCCGATTCCGACCACCCCACGCAGTCCTCTGCCGACATGCTCTACCTCATCAACGAGTTTGGCGGCCTCGAGAACCTCAAGGGCAAGAAGGTTGCCGTTACCTGGGCCTACTCGCCCTCTTACGGCAAGCCGCTGTCCTGCCCGCAGTCGCTGATCAGCCTGCTGCCCCGCTTTGGCATGGACGTCACCCTGGCCCACCCCGAGGGCTACGACCTCATGCCCGAGGTCGTCGAGCGCGCTAAGGGCTACGCCGCCGAGTCCGGCACCACCTTTAAGCAGGTCAACACCATGGCCGAGGCCTTCGAGGGCGCCGACATCGTGATCCCCAAGAGCTGGGCTCCGTTTGCCGCCATGGAGAAGCGTACCAACCTGTACGCCGAGGGCGACGACGCCGGCATCGCAGCGCTCGAGAAGGAGCTGCTCGCCCAGAACGCCACTCATCAGGATTGGTGCTCCACGACCGAGCTCATGGAGAAGACCGCCAACGGCCAGGACACCATCTTTATGCACCCGCTGCCCGCCGACATCTCCGGTGTCTCTTGCGAGCACGGCGAGGTCAACGCCGACGTCTTCGACATGCACCGCGTGGGCATGTACAAGGAGGCCAGCTACAAGCCGTACGCCATCGCAGCCATGATGTTCCTGCAGAAGGTTGCCGATCCCGCCGCTACCCTCAAGGCCCTCGACGAGCGCAACACCGCCCGTTGGTTCCAGGCCTAAAGCTGGGTTGAGGTAAGCCATGTAAAGGGGGCGCTCTGCCAACCGGCGGGGTGCCCCTTTTTGCATCGTGGGCGTGCGGGATAAGCGCTTTCGATGTAGATGCCCCGCGACGCGAGTTATGGGTACGATGGTTTCAGGGGAGGTATCGCCATGAAACTTGGTTGCGTCATTATGGCTTCGGGCGAGGGCAAGCGGTTTGGCTCCAACAAGATGCTCGCCGACATCTATGGCAAGCCGCTGATTGCCCGGACTATCGATTCGGTTCCCCGGGGCTTTGACGTTGTGGTTTCGACGCGTTGGCCCGAGGTTGCCCAGATTTGCGAGGACAAGCATTGCCCGTGCGTGCTGCACGATGGCGAGTTGCGCAGCGAAAGCGTCCGTGCGGGCCTTTCGTGGGGGGTCGCACGCAACTGGAAAGGCTGCCTCTTTTTGCCGGGCGACCAGCCGCTCGTGAGTCCGGATTCTTTTGAGGCTATGGTTCGTGCATTTGACGAGCATGGCCGCAAGCATCCGGTGCGTCTTGCGTGCAACGGTGAGCCTTCGAGCCCGGTGCTCTTTCCGGCGGAACTGTTCGATGCACTTATGTGTCTTGAGGGTAAGGACGGCGGCGGTTCGATCCTCAAGGACCGTACCGACGTGGTGCTGGTCGAGGCGCGTGCCTACGAGCTGTGGGACGTCGATACCGTCAAGGGACGGCGACGCATAACGGAGCATATCGCCGCCTGCTCGTATTTTGATCGCGTGGCCAACTGCATCAATCAATAAGGAGCAATTATGATCATCATCAAAAACGGCGCGCTCGTGACGCCCCAGGGGCTTCACCGCGCCGATCTTGCCATGGATGGCGATAAGATCGTGCGGATTGCCGCGGCGATTGAGCCGGCCGAGGGCGATACCGTCGAGGATGCTGCGGGCTGCTGGGTGTTCCCGGGCTTTATCGATGGGCACACGCACATGCAGTGCTGGACCGGCATGGATTGGACAGCCGATAGCTTTGAGACCGGCACGCGCGCGGCTGCCTGCGGCGGCACGACGACCATTGTGGACTACGCGACGGCCGATCGCGGCGTGACCATGCCCGATGCCTTGGCCGAGTGGCATCGCCGCGCTGACGGAACCTGCACGGCCAACTACGCCTTTCATATGGCACTCGCCGAGTGGAACGAGCGCAATCGCGCCGACCTCTCGGCCATGCGCGAGGCAGGCGTATCGTCGTTCAAGACCTACTTTGCCTACGATCATCTGCGCCTGGACGATGCCGAGACACTCGAGGTGCTGGAGGAGCTCAAGCGTATTGGCGGCATACTGTGCGTGCATTGCGAGAACGGTACGCTGGTGAATGAACTGCAGAAGCGCGTGTTTGAGCAGGGTATCCACGGGCCCGAGGGCCATGCGCTCAGCCGTCCGGACGTGTGTGAGGCCGAGGCCGTGAGCCGCCTGCTGTATCTGGCGCACTTGGCCGGGGACGCTCCGGTCAACGTGGTGCACCTTTCGACCAAGCTGGGGCTCGAGGCCATTCGCGCTGCCAAAGCGCGCGGGCAGAAGAATATCTATGTCGAGACATGCCCTCAGTATCTGATGCTCGACAACACCTGCTATCTGGAGCAGGGCGAGGACGGCTTTGCGGGCGCCAAGTACGTGATGAGCCCGCCGCTGCGCCATGCCGGCGACCGTGCCGCGCTGCGCGAGGCGCTTGTGGCTGGCGAGATCGATACTATTGCGACCGATCATTGCAGCTTTAACCTGCACGGGCAAAAGGACCGTGGGCGTGACGACTTCCGCGCGATTCCCAACGGTGGACCCGGTGTGGAGCATCGTCCCGTCGCGATCGCTACGAGCTTTGAGGGACAGCTGGGCCCCGAGGATCTGTGCCGCCTGATGAGCGAGAATCCGGCGCGCGTTTTTGGCATGTATCCGCGCAAGGGCTGTCTTGCCGAGGGTGCCGATGCCGACGTGTGCGTGTGGGATCCCAAGGCGCGTTGGACAATCAGTGCCGCGACGCAGCATCAGGCCGTGGACTACACGCCACTCGAGGGCTTTGAGGCGCACGGCCGCGCCAAGGCTGTGTTTGTGAACGGCGTGCTGGCCGCGCGCGACGGCGAGCCCACCGGAGCCCAGCCCGGTCGCTACGTCCCCCGCTAACAGCAAGGATGCCGGGGTAGCTAATTTGGGACGGGGCTCTTTTAGCTACCCCTTGAGGTTGGTGGCGATGAGGGAGCGGCCGAGGGCGGCCTCGAAGCGATCTGCCATCGTTGGACCGGCAAGCGTGTCGACTTGGTTGAGCATGATACGGGCATTGTTGAGGTTCAGCATCTGCAGCTCGGCATTGAGCACCTGGGCGACGCGCTCTGGGGTGGCAGCGTCGGTGGGCTCGCAGCCACAGCGCTCGCAGAAGAGCTCGGGGCGGTGGACAACCTCGGCGATGGGCTTGCCCAGCCCCGAGGCGCCGACGACCCAGACAACGTTTGCCGTGGCGGCGGGAATTACCGGCTCCCAGGCGGCATGCGCCTTGAGCGGGAGTCGCTTGCTACCATCTGCCTCGGCCAACACATAGTCAAAGCGCTGCGCCAGCTCGTCGAGTGGCTCGGCGGGAGCGGAGAGCTTGCCTGTCTCCGGGTCCAAAACACCCGCCTGGCAGATGCTTCCGCGGGCAAGTCCCGCGCATGCCTCGCAGGTGCAGCCGGGAACATGTAGGGTCCCCGGCTTCCAAGGCGCGGCGTCCAGGCGACGGCTCGACCCGTCCCATGGCACGCCGGCGACGGGAAACATGTGTGTGGTGGTACAGAGGAGCACGCGGCCGCCAGTGCGCATGAGCTCGAGACCCAGCGTCTTCAGCAGCGTCGACTTGCCGCCGCTGCCGATAATCGCGGTAATGCCCGGCTCGATCTTGAGCGCGGAGGCAAGGTTTCCGCTCGTCGTTTCCATCTGTTCACCGCCGTATAATACTGTGATAATAAATAATCATCAGAGTAGCGGCCGAACCGCTTTTGCTCTGCTCAAACCGTAGCACAGGGAGGTGCCCCGGGAATGCTCGTTTATGTTCGCGGCGCCGGCGATATCGCCACGGGCGTCGCCGCTCGCTTGGTGCGCGCCGGCGTTTCGGTCGTTATGGCCGATATCGCGGTTCCCACGTGCATCCGCCGCACAATCTGTTTTTGCGAGGCCATTCGCCTGGGCGAGGTCGAGGTCGAAGGCATTCGCGCTTGCTTGGCGCAGACGCCGGCTGAGGCGCTTGAGATTACCGAGGCGGGAGACGTCGCCGTTGTGGTGGACCCTCAGGCCAAGATGCTCGATGAGCTTAAACCCGCGGCTGTGGTCGACGCGATTTTGGCTAAGCGCAACTTGGGCACCACGCGCGACATGGCGCCTGCCGTCATCGCTGTGGGGCCGGGCTTTACCGCGCCGGTTGACTGCGACGCCGTGGTCGAGACCATGCGCGGGCATTTTCTCGGCCGTGTCATTACCCAAGGTTCGCCCCAGCCCAACACGGGCGTGCCGGCTGTCATCGCCGGCTATGGCAAGGAACGTGTTATCCACAGCCCCGCCGCCGGCGTGTTTCGGTCCGACCGCGCAATCGGCGACATCGTGAGTGCCGGAGACGTGATTGGCTACGCGGGCGATACGCCCATGTGCACGCAGATCGATGGCTGTCTGCGCGGGCTTTTGGCGAACGGCGTGCGGGTGACTGAGGGCTTTAAATGCGCCGATGTCGATCCGCGCGGCGACGCCAACTATATCAACTATATTTCGGACAAGGCGACATCGGTCGGCGGCGGCGTGCTCGAGGCGCTTGCTATGCTCACCGATGTCTTTAGAGGATAGAAGGCGGCAATGGAAAAGCTCGATGTGGTGAATGCGGCGCTTGCCGCCCTGCGTGCTGGCGAGACGTGCGAGCTGGTGGTAGTGGCCGGTACGGCGGGGTCGTCCCCGCGCGGTGTGGGCGCATGGATGACTGTCTTTGCCGATGGCAGCCAGGCGGGCACTATCGGCGGCGGCAAGATTGAGCTCTTTGCGCTGGACGAGGCGCGCGAGCTGCTGGCCGGGGGTAAATCGCGTCTGGTCCGCTACGCCATGGGCGGCGAGAACTCCGATACCGGCATGATTTGCGGCGGAGCTATCTGCCTGTGCTATCTGCACCTGGACGCGACCAAGGCACCGTTGTTCCAGGAGATTGCCAATGTGCTGGCGTATCGACGCATCGGCGACTTCGTCATTGACTTTGAGCCGTTTATCGCAAGCGCGCTCGAGGGCGATGTGGCTGAGTACCATGGCGAGGCATCGCGCCATACCATTGACGGCTGTCCCGGGCTTTCGCTGGTGGAGGAGGGGAGTAAGGTCACCTACACCAACGCGGCCTCCGAGATTCCCGCGGCGCACATCGAGACGCTCTGCCCCGAGGGCCTGACCTATATCTTTGGCTGCGGCCACGTGGGCGCAGCGACGGCGCGGGTGCTCACGGCGGCGGGCTTTGCCGTCGTGGCTTGCGACGACCGCCCCGGCACACTGACCCCCGAATGGGTGTCCGGTGTCTACGACCGTCGTCTGGTTGATTACAAGAACCTGAGCGAGCTGTGCCCCATCGGCCCGCGCGACCTGGTGGTAGTCGCCACGGCGGGTCACAAGTCCGATATCGACGTGGTGATTCAGGCCATGCGCGCCAAACCCGCCTATCTGGGCTGCTTGGGCTCGCGCCGCAAGACGGCCTTTGTGCGCGCCCGCCTGGAGCAGGAGGGCTTTACGCAGGAGCAAATCGACGAGCTGCACCTGCCGATCGGAGTCGCCATCGAGGCCGAGGACCCCGAGGAGATTGCCATCTCCATCGCCGCCGAGATGATCCACCTGCGCCGCACCAAACTCGTCCCCCGCAAGCGATAGTCTCATCCCCATCAATAAGTTGCGGTGAAATACGGACTGTTTGGCGGCTTAACAGGCTTAAACAGTCCGTATTTCACCGCAACTGCTTTTTGGGACCCATTTGTGCGGGGGAGTTGTGGAGTTGTGCAGGCAGACGAGGTTTTTCTGGAAATACGCACCCAATGCGCGTATAGTACCGATTGTTTTGTCGGCTCCTGCTGCGTCGAGTCCAAACCGCGAAATGCCATGAGCGGCGCGGATGCAGCCAGGAGGCACGAGGACAACCCATCGTGGCCACGCCCCGTGCTTAAAACCCCAAGAAGGAGTGAACAATGGCAGAAGAGAAGTATGTGCCGCGTCTGAAGACCAAGTACAACAACGAGGTCAAGCAGCAGCTTCAGGACAAGTTCCAGTACGAGAACGTCATGATGATCCCCAAGTTTGAGAAGATCGTCGTGAACATGGGTGTCGGCGAGGCCGCTACCGATTCCAAGGCCATCGACGGTGCCGTGCGCGACCTGCGCGCCATCACCGGTCAGCAGCCGATGATCACCCGTGCCCGCAAGTCCATCGCTACCTTCCGCCTGCGCGCTGGTATGCCGATCGGCTGCAAGGTTACCCTGCGTGGCGACCGTATGTGGGAGTTCTTCGATCGTCTGACCTCCGTCGCGATCCCCCGTATCCGCGACTTCCGCGGCATCTCCGCCAAGAGCTTCGACGGCCGTGGTAACTTCTCCATGGGCGTTACCGAGCAGCTCATCTTCCCCGAGATCGACTTCGATTCCGTCGATCACCAGCGTGGTATGGACATCACTTTCGTGACCACCGCCAACACCGATGAGGAGGCCAAGGCCCTTCTGGACGCCTTCGGTTTCCCGTTCAAGAAATAGGTTCACCTGCCCTATAAGCGCCGTTCCCACAAGGGGGCGGCGCTTGGGGCGAACAATACTCTATGTGAGGAGGATATAAGTGGCTAAGACATCGATGATCGTCAAGTGCAATCGCAAGCAGAAGTTCTCTACTCGTGAGTACACGCGCTGCCAGCGCTGCGGCCGTCCGCACTCTGTGTACCGCAAGTTCGGCCTGTGCCGTGTCTGCTTCCGCGAGCTTGCACTCAAGGGCGAGCTTCCCGGCGTTAAGAAGGCCAGCTGGTAAGTCACTACCAGCGTTTCAAGCATCAGTTTGGAACAGGGAAAACGCGCTAAAAAGGCTTTGCCGTTAAGGGCGGCGAAGAACCAAGAGCACGTGTTCATCAAGAACGAAGGAGAATCTGTATGAACCTTACAGACCCGATCGCAGATATGCTTACGCGCATCCGTAACGCTAACTCTGTGAACAAGGCCACGGTCTCCATGCCGAGCAGCAAGAAGCTCGTCGAGATCGCTCGTGTTCTGCACGAGGAGGGCTACATCGAGGGCTACGATGTCGAGGACACCGTTCCCCAGAAGACTCTGCACATCACGCTTAAGTATGGTCCCAAGAAGGCTAAGGTCATCAACGGCATCCGCCGCATTTCCAAGCCGGGCCTGCGTAAGTACACCGGCGTTGCCGACATGCCCCGCGTCCGCGGTGGCCTTGGTACCGCCATTATTTCCACCAGCCATGGCGTCATGACCGACCGCGATGCTCGCAAGCACAACGTCGGCGGCGAGATCATCGCTTACGTCTGGTAATTCGCTCGGTAGGTAGAAGGAAAGGAGATCACCGTGTCTCGTATCGGTAATAAGCCTGTCCAGATTCCCGCCGGAGTCGAAGTGGCAGTCAACGGCAACAACGTTGTCGTCAAGGGCCCCAAGGGCCAGCTCGAGCTCGATGTCTTTGAGAAGCTCGCTATCAACGTCGAGGACAACGTCCTCACCGTTTCCCGTCCCGACGACGAGCGTGAGACCCGTGCCCGCCACGGCCTCACCCGCGCCCTCATCCACAACATGGTTGTCGGCGTTTCCGAGGGCTTCGAGAAGAAGCTCGAGCTCGCCGGCGTCGGTTACCGCGTGCAGCAGAAGGGCAAGAACCTCGAGTTCTCCCTGGGCTTCTCGCACCCCGTGATCGTCGAGGCTCCCGAGGGCATCACCTTCGAGGTTCCCGACAACACCCACGTGAACGTCAAGGGTATCAACAAGCAGCAGGTCGGTCAGATCGCCGCTGAGATCCGCGGCCATCGTCCTCCCGAGCCTTACAAGGGCAAGGGTATCCACTACGTTGGCGAGCACATCCGCCGCAAGCTGGGTAAGGCCGCCAAGTAGTCGTAACCGACTCACTCGCATAAGACCAGCACCCCGTCAGGTGCTGGCAAGATCAACCTTTTTAGGAGTTTACGTATGAACAAGCATAAGGCGAAGCTGGAAGGCCTCAAGCGTCGTCAGCGTCGTGTTCGCGGCAAGGTCTCGGGTACCGCCGAGCGTCCGCGTCTTCGCGTGACCCGTACTAACGCCAACATCTATGCCCAGATCATCGACGACAGCAAGGGCTCCAGCCTGACGCTCGTCTCTGCCTCGACCCTCGAGGCCGAGTTCAAGGGCACCCACACCTCGAACAAGGAGGCCGCGGAGAAGGTCGGTCAGCTCGTTGGCAAGCGTGCCATCGAGGCCGGCATCACCAAGGTCGCCTTCGATCGCGGTGGCCGTATCTACCATGGCCGCGTCAAGGCCCTCGCCGACGGTGCTCGTGCCGCCGGTCTCGAGTTCTAGGAGGTATGTAGCACATGGCTCGTAATCAGAAGCAGCAGCGCGAGGCCTCCGAGTTCGAGGAGCGCGTCGTTTACATCAACCGCGTGTCGAAGACCGTCAAGGGTGGTCGTCGCATGAGCCTCGTCGCTCTCGTCGTCGTTGGCGACGGCAAGGGCAACGTCGGCGTTGGCATGGGCAAGTCCGCTGAGGTGCCCCTGGCCATCTCCAAGGCGTCTCTCGATGCCAAGAAGAACATGTTCCACGTGCCGGTGACCGAGCAGGGCACCATCCCGCACGAGGTTCTCGGCCACTTTGGTGCCGGCCGCATCATCATCAAGCCCGCTGTCGAGGGTACCGGCGTTATCGCCGGCGGCGCTGTGCGTCCCCTCTTCGAGCTTGCTGGCATCAAGAACGTCCTGTCCAAGTCCCTCGGTACCGACAACGGCCTCAACATCATCAAGGCTGCCGTCGAGGGCCTCAAGGAGCTCTCCAGCCCTGAGGACGTCGCGGCTCGCCGTGGCCTGACGGTCTCCGAGATGTTCGTCGGTAAGGAGAACTAAGCATGGCTGACACCATCAAGATCAAGCAGGTCCGCAGCACCAACGGTTGCAAGCAGGACCAGGTCCGTACTGTCCGTGCCCTCGGTCTCCACAGGATCCGCGAGGTTCGCGAGATTGCTGACAACGAGTCCGTCCGCGGCATGATCTTCAAGGTCAAGCACCTTGTCGAGATTGTAGAGGAGTAGCAAATGCAGCTTCACGATCTTACTCCCGCGCCCGGTTCCACCAAGAACCGCAAGCGCGTCGGCCGTGGCAATTCTTCGGGTCACGGCACCACTTCTGGCCGCGGTCAGAAGGGCCAGGGCTCTCGCTCTGGCGGCACCAAGGGTGCCGGCTTCGAGGGTGGCCAGACTCCGCTGGCTATGCGCCTGCCCAAGCTTCCGGGCTTCCGCAATCCCCGTCGTATCGAGTACACCGCTGTTAACGTTGAGCGTCTCGAGCGTAAGTTCGAGGACGGCGCTGTGATCGACGGTGCCGCTCTTAAGGCCGCTCGCATCACCAAGAGCGAGTTCGAGCCCGTCAAGGTGCTCGGCAATGGTGAGCTCACCAAGAAGTTCACGGTCAAGGTCGACAAGGTCAGCGCTTCTGCGCAGGCCAAGATCGAGGCCGCCGGCGGAAAGGTCGAGCTGCCGTGCTAAATGGTCTTAAGAATGCTTTCCGCATCAAAGAATTGCGCGAAAAGATTCTTTTTACCATAGCTATGCTCGTCGTGTACCGCATTGGTGCGCACGTTCCTGTGCCCGGCATTCCCTTCCAGGGGATGCTGGGCCTTTTCTCGACCGATAACAATTCGGTCGCCGCAGGTGCTATGGCCCTCCTGAATCTTTTCTCTGGCGGCGCGTTGAGCTATGTGTCGGTGTTTTCGCTGGGCATCATGCCTTACATCACCAGCTCGATCATCCTCCAGATGCTCCAGGCCGTTGTGCCTTCCCTGCATGAGCTTGCCCGCGAGGGCGAGGTCGGTCAGACCAAGATTACGCAGTATTCGCGTTACCTCACCTTGGCTCTGGCAATCCTCAACTCCGTGGGTTACCTCTTCCTCTTTAAGAGCTTCGGCATCAGCTTCAATGGCGCCGGCGCTCCCGAGATCATCTTCGACCTCATGATCGTCGGTACGCTCACCGCGGGCGCCATGCTGATCATGTGGATTGGTGAGCTCATCACCCAGCGCGGTATCGGCAATGGCATGTCGCTGATCATCTTTGCGAACATCATGGCTGGTCTGCCGCAGGCGATCTTCTCCAGCACCGAGGGCAATGCCGGTGGCATCATCACCATGGTGATCATCTGCGCCATCATCCTGCTGGTTATCCCGCTGATTGTTTTCCTTGAGCGCGGCCAGCGCCGCATCCCGGTCTCCTACGCCAAACGCGTCGTGGGCCGTCGCATGATGGGTGGCCAGACCACCTATCTGCCCATCAAGGTCAACACCGCGGGTGTCGTGCCGATCATCTTCGCTTCGGCGCTGCTGTACTTCCCGGCTCAGATTGCCGTGTTCTTCCCCGGCATCGGCTGGATTCAGGCAGTTGCCTCCGCGCTTTCGACCGGTTGGCTCAACTGGGTGCTTAACGTTGTCCTCATCGTGTTCTTCGCGTACTTCTACACCTCCATGGTGTTCAACCCCGATGACACGGCCGACAACCTTAAGAAGCAGGGCGGCTTTATTCCGGGCGTGCGTCCGGGTAGGGCTACCGCGGCCTACATCAAGAACGCGCTCAATAAGATCACGCTTCCCAGCGCTGTCTTTTTGGCGCTCATCGCCATCGTGCCTTCGATCATCTTCTCCTTCACGGGTAACCAGCTGATCCAGGCATTTGGCGGCACGTCCATCCTCATCATGGTCGGCGTCGTGCTCGACACGGTCGATAAGCTCGAAGGCCAGATCAAGATGTATGATTACGATGGATTCTTTAAATAGGCTAGAGGAGGATTGCTCATGAACCTCGTATTGCTCGGAGCTCCGGGTGCCGGTAAGGGCACCGTCGCACAGGAGCTCGTCGCCGAGTTTGGCGTCGCTCACATTTCCACGGGCGACCTGCTGCGTGCTGCCGTCAAGGGTGGCACCGAGCTTGGTATTCAGGCTAAGAAGTACATGGACGCTGGCGAGCTCGTTCCCGACCAGCTCGTGATCGACCTTGTCAAGGAGCGCCTTGCCGCCGATGACGCCCAGCAGGGCTTCATCCTCGACGGCTTCCCGCGCAACACCGCCCAGGCCGTGACACTCGATTCCGAGCTCTCCGCCATGGGTCGCGAGATCGACTGCGCCCTTCTGGTCGACGTGGCCCCCGAGGTCATCATCGATCGTCTGTCTTCGCGTCGCACCTGCCGCGCCTGCGGTTACACCGGCACCGCTGCCGATGCTACCTGCCCCAAGTGCGCCGGCGAGATGTATCAGCGCGACGACGACAAGCCCGAGACCATCAAGAACCGTCTCGACGTCTACGAGAAGTCCACGAGCCCGCTCGTCGACTACTATCGTGGCCAGGGTCTGCTCAAATCGGTCAACGGTGACCAGGCTCGCGAGACCGTGTACGGGGATGTCAAAGAGGCTCTCGGTCTATGATCAAGATTAAGTCTGCAACGCAAATCGAGCAGATGAAGAAGGCAGGAGCGCTATCTAAGATGGCGCTCCGCCACGTTGGGGCCATGGTTCGCCCTGGTGTTTCGACCTTTGAGCTCGATCAGCTCGCGGAGCAGATTATCCGCATGCATGGCGGCACCCCGGCCTTTAAGGGTTACGGCGGGTTCCCCGGAACCATTTGCGCATCGATCAACGATGCCGTGGTCCACGGTATTCCCAACCCCGATATGATCCTGCGCGATGGCGATATCATCTCCATCGATACGGGAGCCGTTGTCGACGGTTGGGTTGGCGATAACGCTTGGACGTTTTTCGTCGGCACCCCTACGCCCGAGGCCAAGGCCCTGTGCGAGGTGACGCGCGATTGCCTTAAGGCTGCCATCGAGCAGGCTGTTCCCGGTAACCATATCGGGGATGTTGGTTATTCCGTTCAGTCCCTCGCCGAGTCTCACGGTTACGGCGTGCTTCGTGACTATGTGGGCCATGGCATTGGCCGCGTGATGCATGAGGACCCCAACGTTCCTAATTATGGAAAGAAGGGGAGGGGCGTTCGCCTCCAGGCCGGCATGGTCATTGCCATCGAGCCGATGGTTACGATGGGTTCCAACCATGTGAGCACGGGCTCCGACGGTTGGATTGTTACGACCAACGACCACCTGCCCGCCGCGCACTACGAGAACACCGTCGCCATTACCAATGACGGTCCGGTGATTCTCACCACGGATGCGCAGGGTGCTTGGTGTTCGCTCCAAGGCGGAGAAATGTAACAAGTTCCATTTAGTTGTGGAGCCATTACGAAGTTATTACGATGCGTGCATACGTGTTGTAGAATACTCAATCGCTGTCGTTTTCTAGAGAAAGATGATTGCTTGTGAAGAAGGAAGACGCAATTGAGCTCGAGGGTACGGTAAAGGAACCGCTGCCCAACGCCATGTTTAAGGTCGAGCTCGAGAACGGTCATTCGGTTCTGTGCAACATTTCTGGCAAGATCCGAATGAATTACATCCGTATTCTCCCCGGTGACAGGGTTGTCGTGGAGCTTTCCCCGTACGACCTGACCCGCGGCCGCATCACCTATCGCTACAAATAGCGGCACGCATACACGCACTCCATTTCCGACTGCAGGCTTAGCTCAACCTACGGTCGGATTGTGTGTGAAGACCAGCCATAGTTTTAAACGCCTGCGGCTGGGCGAGTGGATAGTAGGGAAGTAGTTTGAGCGCTACCGAAAGGAAGAACGATGAAGGTACGTCCTTCGGTCAAGAAGATGTGCGATAAGTGCAAAATCATTAGGCGCCATGGCAAGGTCCTCGTTATTTGCGAGAACCCCCGTCATAAGCAGCGTCAGGGTTAAGAGAGGAGACTACGTTGGCCCGTATTAATGGTGTCGACCTCCCGCGTGAGAAGCGCGTTGAGATCGGTCTGACCTACATTTACGGCATCGGCCGCACCACTGCGACGAAGATCTGCGTCGAGTGCAACGTTAACGTGGATACGCGCGTTAAGGACCTCACCGAGGATGAGGTTAACGCCATCCGCGATTATATCGATAAGAACCAGATCATGGTTGAGGGCGACCTCCGCCGTGAGCGCAACCAGAACGTCAAGCGCCTTATGGACATCGGCTGCAACCGCGGCCTTCGTCACCGCAAGGGCCTCCCGGTCCGCGGCCAGCGCACCCACACTAACGCTCGTACCCGCAAGGGCCCGAAGCGTCAGATCGGTGCTAAGAAGAAGAAATAAGGAGCGCTAGATAGATGGCTACTGCTAAGAAGAACGTTCGCGCTGCCCGTCTGAAGCGCGCGGACCGTAAGAACATTTCCGTGGGCCAGGCTCACATTCGTTCTACGTTCAACAACACGATCGTTTCGATCACCGATCCCCAGGGCAACGTCATTTCCTGGAAGTCGGCTGGCCAGGTGGGCTTTAAGGGCTCCCGTAAGTCCACGCCGTTCGCTGCCCAGATGGCTGCCGAGGCTGCTGCCAAGCAGGCCATGGAGCACGGTATGAAGAAGGTTTCCGTCTTCGTCAAGGGCCCCGGCTCCGGTCGTGAGACCGCCATCCGCTCCCTCCAGGCTGCTGGCCTCGAGGTCTCGAGCATCCAGGACAAGACCCCCATCCCGCACAACGGCTGCCGCCCCAAGAAGCGTCGCCGCGTGTAACTGAAAGGATCGTATCAATATGGCAATCGACAGGACTCCTGTTCTTAAGCGCTGCCGTCAGCTCGGGATCGATCCCGCTGAGCTCGGTTACAGCAGCAAGAAGGAATCTATCCGTCAGCCCAAGCGCCGTCGCAAGGAATCTGAGTACGGCATGCAGCTGCGCGAGAAGCAGAAGGTCAAGTTCATCTATGGCGTTCTGGAGAAGCAGTTCCACGGCTACTTCAACAAGGCCCGCAAGATGAACGGCGTCACCGGTGAGAACCTCATGATCATCCTTGAGTCTCGCCTCGACAACGTCGTCTTCCGTCTTGGCTTCGCCCGTACCCGCAAAGAGGCTCGTCAGTCCGTCCGTCACGGTCACTTCACCGTGAACGGCAAGCGCGTGGACATCCCGTCCTACCGCGTCAAGGCCGGCGACGTCGTCGCTGTCGGCGAGAAGTTCCGTGACCTCCTCCCCATCAAGGAGGCCCTGATTTCCTCCGAGCGCTTTGAGGTCCCTGGCTGGCTCGAGGTCGATATCGAGAAGCTGTCTGGTAACGTGCTCGCTCTGCCGACGCGTGAGCAGATCAGCGGTGATATCAACGAGCAGCTCATCGTCGAGCTCTACTCTAAGTAGTCCATCCGGGCTGCTGAGGCTGGAGGTAATACATGTCAGAATTCATTAGGCCTCAGGTTCAGGTCGAAGAGATCAACGAGACGTCTGCTCGTGTCTCCGTCGAGCCGCTCGAGCGTGGTTACGGCGATACGCTGGGTAACTCCCTTCGTCGCGTTCTTCTGTCCTCGCTCGAGGGTGCCGCCGTCGAGGCTATTCAGATCGATGGTGCGCAGCACGAGTTCATGACCATCCCTAACATGGTCGAGGATGTCACCGACATCGTCCTGAATGTCAAGGGTCTTGTCTTCAGGGCTCTCGGCACGACCGACGAGGCGACCGCCACCATCTCGGTTGACGGCCCCTGCGAGGTCACCGGTGCGGACTTCTTTATTCCGTCCGAGTTTGAGCTGGTCAACCCCGAGCAGCACATCGCTACGCTCACCGAGGGTGGCCATCTCACCATGAGCATGCGCATCGGCTATGGCCGCGGCTATGTTTCTGGCGAGGCCAACAAGCGCGACAACGATCCCATCGGTGTGATCCACGTCGACTCGCTGTACTCGCCGGTTTCCCGTTGCGCCAAGCTCGTTGAGGCTTGCCGTGTCGGTCAGCACACCGACTACGACCGCCTTGTCCTCGAGATCGAGACCAACGGCTCCATCGCCCCGCGCGACGCCGTGGTCCAGGCTGCCAATATCATCAACCAGCATATGGCTGCCTTTATGAACCTTGCCGAGACCCCCGAGGTCGAGGAGGAGGCTTCGATCTTCGCTCCCGAGGTCACCAACGACAACGCCGAGCTGGACAAGCAGATTGAGGATCTGGACCTTTCTGTCCGTTCCTACAACTGCCTTAAGCGCGCCAGCATTCACTCGGTCCGTCAGCTCGTTGAGTTCTCGGAGAACGATCTGCTCAACATCCGTAACTTCGGTGTTAAGTCGATCGAGGAAGTGAAGGACAAGCTTGAGTCCATGGGCCTGAGCCTGAAGGCTTAATGCTTCGCATATTTGAGGAGAAACTAGACCATGCGTCACAACGTTAAGAAGGGCCTGAAGCTCGGCACCGATGCGAGCCACACCAAGGCCATGAAGAAGAGCCTTGCTAAGGCCCTCTTCGAGAACGACCGCATCAAGACCACCGAGACCCGCGCTAAGGCGCTGCGTTCGGTCGTCGATCCGATCATCACCTGGGCCAAGAAGGGCGACCTGCACTCTCGTCGTCTGGCTATCGCCAAGCTCGGCGATAAGCAGCTCGTTGCCGAGATCTTCGACAAGGCTGCTCAGGGCATGTGGCAGGACCGCAACGGCGGTTACACCCGCATCATGAAGCTCGGTAACCGTAAGGGCGATAACGCTCCCATCGTTATCATGGAGCTCGTCACCGAGCCTTGCACGCCTAAGGCCAAGAAGGCTGCTCCGGCCCCCAAGAAGGCCGCTGCTCCCAAGAAGGTCGAGGCTGTCGAGGAGACTGCTGCCGAGGAGACCGCTGAGTAGACATTCCGTCTGCATAGGCTATATTCGAGGGGTACGTTCGCGTACCCCTCTTTTTTTGTCGCGATACCGTTGCTTGTTTGTTGGGAGCGCCCATGACCGCGCCGTTTGATTTCAATTCGATTTCCGAGCTTGACGCCACACTCGTATTTCGCGTGGCCTATGATGGCTCGTCGTATAGCGGATTTGCCGAGCAGCCGGGACAGACGACGGTTGCGGGTGAGCTACGTCGAGCCATCGAGACGCTGCTTCGCCGCCCGGTCGATCTGACGTGCGCTGGGCGTACCGATGCCGGCGTGCATGCCGTGGCTCAGTACATCAGCGTGCCCGTAACGGACGCTGAGCTCGCTTGTACGCGCCGTAGGTGGCTGCGGGCTATGGATGCCCTGCTGCCCAAAGATATCGCCATTAACGAGGTCTACAAGGCCCGTAAAGGCTTTTCTGCGCGTTTTGACGCGCGTTCCCGTACGTATACATACCGCATTGCCGATCGAGATGCGCGCCCTGTGCTGTCCCGCGGTGCCGTGTGGTGGCATCGCTATCCCTTGGATGTTGAGGCTATGTCTGCTGCCTGCCCCGCACTGCTGGGCGAGCAGGACTTTAAAAGCTTTTGCAAGGTCGCTTCGGCCGTTGGCAAGCCCACGCATCGCTGCGTGATGCGTGCCGAATTTGGCCATGAGGTTGCGTTTGGCGAGGACATCCTGACGTTCACCATCGAGGGCAATGCGTTTCTGCATTCGATGGTCCGTACGATCGTGGGCACGCTTGTCGAGATTGGCATGCATCGCCGTGAACCCGAGTGGATGCGCGAGGTTATCGATGCTTGCGACCGCACCGCTGCGGGCCCCACGGCTCCTGCCTGCGGCCTTACGTTTATGGGCGTGGATTACGATCCCGCCGAGCTTGTCGTGCTCGACTAGGGTAGGGCTCGACGTGTCGTGCGTCGACACCTGTCATCTGTGGGCTGCGCGTGTGCAACATCTGTTCTTGGCGTGCAATGCAACCGGTGTCTCATTGCTTTTATTGCCGGGGTGTACCATGAACCACGGTTTGATTCATTGCTGTCGAGAGGACGGATAATTTGGTTCGACGTGGCTCGCATCCGCGACTTTCGGTGATCCTTGTGGTAGAAGGTTCGCCCAGCTATGCGATGCGTGCGCTCGAGAGTATCCAGAACCAAGACCTCTACGATTTGCAGATTGTCGTTGTCTGTCGCGATACTGCGCCCGGTGTGCGCCATTCGCTTCAAGTTGCTGCCGACAGGGACATCCATATTGATTTGATTGACGTCGAGGACGCGACGCGCGGCGCGTGTCTTCGTGCCGGTTTTGCTGCCTCGCGCGGCTCTCAAATCATCGCCATGAACGCCGATGAGTGGTTTGCTCCGCAATCCCTTTCCAAGATGGTCGATATCGCGTGCGATACTGCGGCAGACATAGTGGTCCCCACGGTGTCGCTCGACCGCTATGATGCACATCGAGAGCGCCATTCGCGCGTCTTGGATGCTACTCATATTTCCATTGATAGCAAATCTTCGATGGTGGCCGGGCTGCCTCAGTTGATTTTAGGCGGCTTGGTTGCTCAAGTCTCTGGCGTGATGTATAGCCGTCCGCTGTTTGAGGCATGCCTTTTGTGCGACAAGGCGTTTCGCACAGTTGGGTTTATGGCATGCGCGCTCTCGCGGGCGCAGCGTGTCTCCGGATGCGGCGACGCTTGTTTCCACGCGGTGGCGCCTAAGCTTACAGATGCCTTTGATCCCACCATGTATGCTAGGGTAGCCGATGACACCCGAGCGCTCGACGAGCTTGCGGACTCACTCTCGGAAGCAGATGGCGGTGGTCGGCTCAAGCTGGCAAGCCAAAAGTTCTACTTTGCCGGACTGGTCGCCTGCATCGAGAATTTGTGTCTGAGCCCGCATGGGGTGTCGTCAATCGAGCGTTCCGCCCGCATGCGTGATATGCTCGAGGCGCCTCGAACCCGTCAGATGGTCGCCGCGCTCAAGGACAACCATCGGGGACTCGGTCTGTTGTTTGGGCCGATCGCCAGCGCTAAGCCCGCGCGCTGCGTGATGTGTACGCATCTGGCAGCTTTTCTTAACCGGACGGGCGCAAAACCCGCCTAAACGGCTCATTACGAAACAAACTTGCATAGAATTGTTTCGAAATGCGTTCTTATACACAAAAGCCTTCAAATAGCGTTAAACTATTCAATCACTGATTGATTGTCTCCGCCATCTTTTGGAGAGAGGGTTTGTATGGCTAAAAAACGCAATGGGCGCCAGGATGCCATTAGAGATATTGTGCGCAATAAGGATGTCCGCACGCAGCGCATGCTGGTCGATGAGCTCCGTGCTATGGGCTTTGATTGCACGCAGGCGACTGTCTCTCGCGATATTGCCGATATGGGGCTGCGTAAGCTCCCTGAGGGCATCTATGTTCTGGCAGAGGACCTGCACCTGCAACGTATGGTTTCCGAGCTCGTAACGGGCGTTCTGCGTACCGATAATCTGGTTATGATCAAGGCTCAGCCTGGCACGGCTTCCGGCATCGCCGCCGCCGTTGATGCGGCAGAGTTGCCCGATGTGCTTGGCTCGCTTGCCGGCAACGATACGATTTTGGTTATTGCCCAGACGGCCGAGGACGGCGAGCGTCTCGAGGCGCTGATCAATAAGCTGAGCAATTCTCGCAAGTAGGCGTGCGGGTCGTGCGCTCGGCATTGTGTGCGCTGACATAGTGGCTTGTAAGGGGTGTCGACGTTGGTCGGTACCCCTTTTTGTTTGCCGGTATAAAGACCGCCCACCAGGTCGCTTCAAACTAAAAGGCCCCGAGCAGTTCAATAAGCTGCTCGGGGCCTTGTTGGCTTTAGTCGCGTACTTCTTAGCCGACCGTATCGTCAGGCGTGGGCGAGGGGTCGGGAGTGGGCGTAGGCGTAGGCGTGCCGCCATCGCCGCCGGTCGAACCACCAGTGGAGCCGCCCGTCGAGCCACCGGTCGTACCGGTGCCGCCGGTGGTGTCGCCGCCCGTGGTCTCGGTGGTCGTGGTCGTCGTGGTAGTCGTTGTGGTGGTTTCCTCTTCGTCCTCGTTCTCGTCCTTGTCCTTGTCGTCGTTCTCCGACTTCTTGGTGTTGTTGGTGCCGTAGAACTTCCAGACGCTGTTGTTCTTGTAGGTGGGCGCCGTTCCGGTCGCAAACTCCTCGCGCTCGGTACCGGTCAGAACGGTGTTCATAAACCGCTTAAAGACAGGCAGGTTGGTGCTGTCGCCCAGCAGGTCCGTGCCGTACTTTTGGATGGGGATCTCGCCCGCGGAATAGCCGGTCCACAGGGCGCACGCCAGCTGCGGGGTATAGCCGCAGAACCACAGGTTGGTGGTGTTGTCGGTGGTGCCCGTCTTGCCGGCATAGGGCTGGTTGACACTCAGGGCGCCGGCAGCACCCGTACCGCTGCCCTTCATGACGCCGGACAGAACATCGGTGACCGCGGCGGCCTCGCCCTCGGTAAGCACCTGTGAGGGATTGTCGGTGTGCTGGTACAGTACCGAACCGGTACGAGAGTCAATCTCGGTGATGGCGATCGGCTGGCGATAGTAGCCGCCGTTGGCAAACGTCGCGTAGGCGGCGGCCATCTCGAGCGGCGAGATCGAGCCGGTGCCGAGGGTCATGACGGGAACGTCCTCGATGTTGTCCTTGGCGGGGTCGATGCCGAGCTTTTTGACGAGCGAGATGATCTTGCTGTTGCCGACGGCTTCTGCCACCTGGATGTAGCCGGTGTTGGAGGAGTATGCCGTCGCCTGCTTAAGCGTGATGTTGCCATAGCTCTGGTTGGCGTAGTTTTGGACCTCGGTCGTGGTGCCCTTGGCCTTGAGCGGCGAGTTGCAGTTGAGGGTGACGTTGGGGTTCATGCCGTTTTGGATGGCAGTTGCCAGCGTAAAGGCCTTAAAGGTGGAGCCGACGGGACGCTTGGCCGTGGCATGGTTTACGTGGTTCTCGTCGGCGTTGTAGTCGTAGCCGCCCACCATGCACTTGATGTAGCCGGTCTTGGGGTCGACGACGACCATGCCCATGTCCAGGCCGTCAAGCGAGAGCGTGTCGAGCTGCTCGCGGACGGCATTCTCTGCCACCTGCTGCATCGTGGGGTCGATGGTGGTCTTGACGGTCAGGCCGCCCTTAAAGAGCACGTCGGTCGAGAACTCCTGATCCAGCAGCTGCTTGACGTAGGAGACAAAGTAGGGCTGCGAGTATACGTCGACGCCGCTGCCCGAGATTTCGGTCACATTGAGGGTGATGGGCTCGGCCTGTGCGGCATCGTGCTCCTCCTGGGTGATGTGGCCCAGGCGCAACATGTTGTCGAGGACCTTGTTGCGACGGGACAGCGCCAGGTCGGGGTTGACCGTGGGGTCGTACTGCGAGGGCGAGTTGGGAAGGCCGATCAGCAGTGCGGCTTCGCTCAGGGTGAGGTCGGCGGCGCTCTTGGACAGATAGGTCTCGGCCGCGGCCTCGATGCCGTAGGCGCCGTGGCCGTAATAGATGGTGTTGAGGTACATCATGAGGATCTCGTCTTTGGAGTACATGTCCTCCATCTTGATGGCGATGTAGGCCTCGCGCACCTTACGCTCAATGGTCGAGTCGAACTGCTCCTCCTGCAGGATGGTGTTGCGCACCAGCTGCTGGGTGATAGTCGAGGCGCCTTCGTGCCCGCCGCCGAGGGTTGCCACCGCAGCACGCGCGATACCCCACAGGTCGATACCGCCGTGCTCGTAGAAGCGCTCGTCCTCGACGTCAACGGTGCCCTGCAGGACGTAGGGGGAGACCTCGTCCTTGGTGATGGACTTGCGGTTTTGCGTGTAGAATCTCGCGATCTTGTTGCCGTTGCAGTCGACGATCTCGGTGGGCTCGCTCACCAGATACGCGTTGGCGTCGGTGTAGTCGGGCAGATCGGACAGCCAGCGGTTGACGTTACCGACCATGCCGATGCCAAACGCCACGCCCGCAATCAGCAGAAAGCCCAAAAACGAGAGCAGGATTATGGGCAGGGCGTGCGTCTTTGAACGGCTGTGTCCCTGTCGTTGGCGAGGACCCATATATTGACCTCCAGGTATGTCGTGCCGGACGGTGGATGTGCCGTCGGGGCAGGATGGACATAAGTTATTACACGATAAACCAAACGGGGCGCGCGAGGCCTCGTGTATGCTGGAAGACGGCATTTTTCAGAGTGAATGCATACCTTGGTAAGGAGTTTGCCGATGGCGATTCGGGCGATGGGGCCGAGCGGACAATACGAGACTGGATTGGATGCTGCCGGTGCGGCGCTGCCCGAGTTGCTGGCGCCGGCGGGCGGACTCGACCAGATGCTTGCGGCCATCGCCGCGGGCGCCGATGCCATCTATGCGGGGTTGGGCGGCTTTAACGCCCGTGTGAGCGCCCATGGCTTTACGGATGACGAGTTTGCGCGCGGCTGCGCCGTGGCGCATGCCCATGGCGTGCGTGTGTACGTGACGCTCAACGTGTTCGTGTTTGACGATGAGTTGTCCGACGCGGTGGCGTTGGGAGCTCATGCACTGGAGCTGGGCGCCGATGCTCTGATTGTGGCCGATGCCGGGTTGGCCTGCGCGCTGAGCGCGGCGATTCCCGGGGTCGAGATTCACCTGTCTACGCAGGCGGGCGCTCATAGCGAAGGCGCCGTGCGGCTTGCCGCCGATGAGTTGGGGGTCGTGCGCGTGACGACGGCGCGCGAGCTGACGGTCGACGAGATTGCGGCGCTATGTGCCACGGGCGTGCCCATCGAGGTATTCTGCCACGGTGCGATTTGCATCGGCTATTCGGGGGCGTGCGAGTTCTCGGCCCTGCGGCGTGGGCGCTCGGCGATGCGCGGCGACTGCACGCAGCCGTGCCGTCTGGCGTACGACCTGGTGGACGAGGCGGGACAGAGCGTTGTCGCCGTCGAGGGAGATCGCCTGCTGTGCCCGCGCGACTATCTGGGTATTGCACATCTGCCTGAGCTTGTAGATGCCGGCGTGGCGTCGCTCAAGATCGAGGGGCGCATGAAGAACCCCGATTACGTATTCAACGTGGTGCGGGTGTGGCGCCGGGCACTCGATATGCTGTGCGACGGCGCGTGGGACCCCGGTGCCGTGGAAGAGCTTGAGCGCGAGCTGGGAAGGTCGTTTAACCGTGGGTTTACCGATGCGTACCTGCGAGGGCGTTCGGGTGCCGAGCTGATGAGCTTTGAGCGTGCGATTAACCAGGGCGTGCGCGTGGGGCGCTTGGTCGCTGTGGGCCACGAAGAGGTGACCGTTGAGCTCGACTCCGCCGTGGCGGCGGGTGACACGCTCGAGATTCGGTTTTATCCGGGTGTCGACGCGCGTCTCGATGTGCCTAAGCGCTGGCCGCAGGTGCCCTGCCCGGTGGATGCCGCAGCGGGGAAGCGCGTCGTCGTGCATTGCAAGCGTAAGGTGGACACGGGCTGCGAGGTATACCTGATTCGCAGCGCCGGCGTGTTGGATCAGACAGCGGCGGTGTTGGAGCGCATGCGGGCCGAGGCGGATGCGATTGCGCCCGTTGCGCGCGCCGTTGAGGTGCTGCCCTTTGAGGACGTTGCGGTGGATGGCGGTGCGTCGACGGAGTTGGCGGGGTCGGCGGGGCCGGCAAAGCGCGAGGATTTTGCTCGTATGGTCTTTGCCTGGGAGCTGATGGATGTGGGTCCGCGCGATGAGCGAGATCTGTCCGATACAACGGTGGTGCTCGACGAAGTGTGCCGCGCGGGCGACGCCGAGCGGACTCGGGCGCTTATGCAGCGTGCCGGGCGCGTCGTCTGCCGCAATCTGGGACAAGTGGCGATGGCCCGCGAGCTGGGCACAACGTTTGACGTGGCGGCGCCGGTGTTCTGTGCCAATCGGGCCACGCTTACCTGGCTGCGCGGACTCGGTGCGGGGCGGGTGTACTTGTCGGCCGAGTTGCTCGGCAATGATGCGGAGCGTGTTGCCGAGCTTGCCGCTTGCCCCGGTGTCTTGGGGCCTGTCGATGCCGACCGTCCCGAGCTCATGGTGTGCGAGCACTGCTTGCTGACTGCCGAGGGCGCCTGCGCCACGGATGCAACGGGGCAGGTCCGTTGCCGTGACTGCTCGCGCCGTCAGCGGGAGCGCTTTTTGGTCGAACGTGACGGCACGCGTTTGCCGGTCGTTATCGACGCGTGCGGCAGGACGAGGATTTTCCTGTCGTAGGTGTTCGGCCGCGCCGTTTTGGTTATCATAAGAGAGTTTATGAACTTCCAGCACCGCCGTATCCGGTGAGGGTGCTATAGCAAAAGGAGGATACCCAATGCTGTCTGTTGACGAGCAAATGCGTATCATCACCTCGGGTGCAGCGCAGATCGTCCCCGAGGCCGACCTTCGCAAGAAGCTTGAGAAGGGCGAGCCCCTCAACATCAAGCTCGGCGTCGATCCCACCAGCCCCGACCTGCACCTGGGCCATGCCGTGCCCCTGCGCAAGATGCGTCAGTTCCAGGACCTGGGCCACAACGTCACCCTCATCATCGGCAACGGCACCGCGCTGATCGGCGACCCCTCGGGCAAGAACTCCACGCGTCCGCAGCTTTCGCAGGAGCAGATCGAGGCCAACGCCGAGACCTACGTGAGCCAGGCCATGAAGATTCTGGACCCCGAGAAGACCACCATCGTGCACAACGGCGACTGGATCCTTTCGATGGACCTGGCCGGCCTGCTGCAGGTGTGCTCCAAGTTCACCGTCGCTCGCATCCTTGAGCGCGACGACTTTACCAAGCGCTACCAGTCCCAGACGCCGATCGCCCTGCACGAGTTTCTGTACCCCGTGATGCAGGCCTTCGACTCCGTTCAGATCAAGGCCGACGTCGAGATGGGCGGCACCGACCAGCTCTTCAACCTGCTCGCCGGCCGCGAGCTCATGGAGAAGATGGGCATGGAGCCGCAGATTGCGCTCACCATGCCGCTGCTCGAGGGCACCGACGGCGTGCGCAAGATGTCCAAGTCCTATGGCAACTACATCGGCCTGACCGACGCTCCCAAGGATATGTTCGGCAAGACCATGTCCATCCCCGACGAGATGATTGGCAAGTACTATCGTCTGGCCAGTTCGCTCACCCCGGCCGAGGTCGACAAGATCGATGCCGCCCTGGCCGACGGTTCCGCCGACCCCTACGAGCTCAAGCGCGCTCTAGGCCGCGACCTGTGCGACACCTACCACGGCGCCGGCGCCGGCGACGAGGCCCAGGCCGAGTTCGACCGTGTGTTCAAGGAGGGCCAGCTTGCCGACTTCCCCGAGAAGCACGTTGAGCTGACCGTCAACGACGAGGGCCAGATTTACCTCGCTGGCCTGCTCAAGGACCTGGGCCTTTCGGCCAGCGCCGGTCAGGCCCGCCGCGACATCGACGGCGGCGGCGTCAAGATCAACGGCAAGGCTGTGGCTCCCAAGAGCTATAACATCGATCCGAGCGCCCTCAAGCTGGGCGACACCCTCTCCGTGGGCAAGCGCAAGGGCTTTAAGTTAGTCTAACGAGCGAGTTGACCTCACAAGTGCAATAAGGCCGCAGCCGGGAATCCCGACTGCGGCCTTTTTGGTTACGACGATCCCTTGGGGACGGAGGGATCATTTGGCGGTGCCGTTAAGCGGAGGGGGGGTGTATTCCCGACCCATCGTTTGGGCATACAATGGCTATTGGTTTGCTGCGGTGAAGGCCTGTCCGCTCCGCAGCTGTTTTCTACGGTTAAAGGAGTATGTATGTCCGTTGAGGTCATGAGATCTGTGATCGATGCTGCCGAGGGGCGCGTGCCCGTCGACGCGCTGTTTACCAATGCGCAGATCGTCGACGTGTATGGTCAGCGTGTGGCGCCCGGCAGCGTTGCCGTCAAGGACGGTGTGATCGTCGGCGTGCTCTACGATGGTCGCGACGATGCCGCTGGCACCTACGAGGCAACTGAGGTCATCGACTGCCAGGGTCGCTATCTCGCTCCCGGTTTTATTGACGGGCATCTGCACATTGAGTCCTCGAACATCCGCCCCGCCGAGTATGCGCGCATGGCGGCGACGCGCGGTACCACCACCGCCATTGCCGACAGCCACGAGATTGCCAATGTTGCCGGTCTCGACGGCTTGCGCTTTATGATTGAGGACGGCCGCCGCGCGCCCATCTCCATCAAGTACATGATGCCTTCGTGCGTGCCCGCGCTGCCCGACGAGCAGGCCGGTGCCGTGATTACCGCCGCCGATATGCAGGAGTTTTTTGCCGAGCATCCGGGCGACGTTTTTGGTCTGGGCGAAATGATGAACCTGCCGGGCGTCTTTATGGCCGACCCCGAGACCTGTGCTCGCATCGATGCTGCCAACCAGACGCCGTCCAAGCAGGTTGACGGCCACGCGCCGCTCGTTGCCGGCAAGGACCTCAACGCCTATGCCGCGGCGGGTATTATCGCCGACCACGAGTCGACGATTCCCGAGGAGGCGCTCGATAAACTGTCCCGCGGCATGTATGTGATGCTGCGTGAGGGCACGTGCAGCCATGACCTGGCCAACCTGTCGCCGATGCTGCTGGAAAACCCCGCCCGCGCCCGTCGCTGCTGCTTTGCGACCGACGACCGCGCTCCCTCCGACGCGCTTTCGACCGGCATGATCGACAACGCCTGCCGCGTGGCCATCGAGGCCGGCGTCGACCCGGTGGTCGCCATCTCTATGGCGTCCCTTTCCACGGCTGAGGCGTTTGGGCTAGATCACGGCTGCCGCGACCCGCACGAGCTGCGTGGTGCGATTGCCCCGGGCAAGCGTGCCGACCTGCTGTTGCTCGATGATCTGACGTTTGCCAAGGCTCCGCATCGTGTTTATGCCGCCGGTGCTCTGGTGGCGCAGGACGGCGCCTTTGTGGGCGAGGTTGCGCCCGAGATGGCCGAGGTCGCGGCCCTTGCCGATGAGCTGCGCGCCTCTGTCAAACTGCCGAAGCTTTCGCTCGACGTGTTCGACTATGCCTTTAAGCCGGGCGAGGCCGTGATTGACGTAGTGCCGGGTAAGGCCATCACGGGTATGGCTCGCCCCGAGAGCGCCGAGGGCCTGCGCCGCATTATGCTGATCGAGCGCCACGGCCGCGGCGTGTCGCTACAGGCCGAGGGCGCCGACGGCGATGGTCCTGCGGGCCTGGGTCTTGTCGGCAAGCACATCGGTCGCGGCTGGGTGCGCGGCTTTACCATCACAGGCGGCGCTATCGCCTCGACGATCGGCCACGACTCGCACAACGTGTGCGTGGTGGGCGACAACGCCGCCGATATGATGGCTGCTGTCGAGGCCGTGGGCCAGGGCGGTCACGTGCTGGTGCGCAACGGCGAGGTCGTGGCTCGTATTCCGCTGGCGCTCGGCGGCCTGATGAGCGAAGGCACTGCCGAAGACGTCGCGGCGCAGCACGACGACTTTATGGCCAAGGCGCGCGCCATGGGTATTGAGCCGCCGCTCGACCCCATCATGGGCATCATCTTCCTGCCCCTGCCGGTCATCCCGACGCTCCGCATCCGCCCCGAGGGCATGTTCGACGTTACAACCTTCACCTACGCCGACTAGTCATCGGGGACGTTCTTAAACGACTAGTCGTTGGGGACACTCTTTGGCGTATCGCCTGACGCTGCGATTGTGGGACCTCTGGCATGTGTGAGCTATTTGCCAGGTCCTTGTAACGTTTACGCCCGCGGAGTCTTATTTGAGCTCCCTTTGGGTACGTTGGAATCGGATACACGTTCGATTCCAACAAGCCCGAAGGGAGTTTTTCTATGTTTAAACTGATTGCATCCGATATGGACGGCACACTGCTTGACGAAAACGGCCAGGTGCCTCCCGAGACCTACGAACTGATTCTGGCGCTACACGAGCATGGCGTGCATTTCGCCGCATCGTCAGGTCGTCGCTACGATCGCCTGTGCGAGTTCTTTGCGCCCGTTCGCGACAAGATGGACTTTGTCGCCGCTAACGGCGCCCAGGTCTATGCCGACGGTAAGATGGTAGACCGTGAGGTGTATTCCCACCTGGCGATTCGAAGGCTCGCTCAAGCCGTCAGGACGTTTCCCAATCTGCATCTTGCGCTCTTTGACCGAACCAAGTCCTTCCTGCTCGATGACGAGTGCAAGTTCGTGCGTGAGGTCGATAAGGACCTTCCCAATGCCGAGCGTATTTGGGAGCTGCCCGATCCCAGCGTAAATATCATCAAAGCGAGTATTTTTTGCGACGACAGTGCGGTTATGGACAGTGCGTACGTGCTACAGCGCGAACTTGGTCAGCTCTTTACTTTTGCGCCTTCGGGCAACGCGTGGATCGATGCCATGCAGCCTGGTGTGTCCAAGGCCTCGGGTATCGCGCAGCTCGCGGAGCATTACGGCATTGGTCGCGACGAGGTCATGGCGTTTGGCGACTCGATGAACGACTACGAGATCATTCGCTTTGTCGGCACGGGCTGCGCGATGGAAAACGCGCGCCCCGCGCTTAAGGCGGTGGCCGATTGCGTGGTGGGTTGTAACCGCGACCACGCCGTCCAGCAGGAGCTCCGTCGCGTGCTGGAGAGCCTCGCTTAATCCGGCAGATGGGGACGTTCCTTTTCTGCCGACAGTGGGGGACAGTCCTTGCAGATTTTTCGCGAAGGCTGTCCCCAGCGACTAGTCGTTTAAGAACGTCCATTACAGTCGAAATTGTCAGCCCGGGACCGTCTCGGGCTACGATTGAGGCGCGCCCAGAACGG